>QHXN01000100.1 GCA_003222975.1 Acidobacteriota bacterium
GGCGAAGGCGATGCCTTCCGGGTCGAAAGTCCTCCGTTCGACCGTGCCCGAAGCCGCGCGCCAAACGTCGAGTGCGCCCGCCGCCGTCTGCGCCAGAAGGAGGCAGACCGCGAGCGCCCGGCAGCCTGCGCCGCGCCGCCACAGCCGCGCGAGCACGAGCGCGACCAGCGGGGCCGAGGCGATCCACCAGTAGAACAGAACTTTGATGTTATCCCACCCCCACGGCGAGAGCCTGTAGAGGTTTGGCACGACGAAGCAGAGCACGAACGGCAGGAAGAAGAAGAGCAGCTTACCCGACACCACTGGCTCGCGCCCGCGCCACGCCAGCGCCGCGACGAGCAGGGGGATGAAGACGCCCGTGTTCTTCAGCCAGAACCAGACGACGTTCTCCTCGCCGTGCACCCAGCCGAACTCCCAGCCGAAGAACTGTCCCGCGCGCGTCGAACTTTCCCGCGTCACCCAGAATATCTGCGGCAACGCGAGCAACGAGGCCGCCGCCGCGAACACGACCCACGGACGCCACACCTCCCACACCCTCGCCCACGCGGGCGCATCTCCGCGCCCCACCTCATCGCCGCCCACTTCCCTTCTCAACACGAGTACCGCCGCGCCCTGCAAGAGCGCCATGCACGCGCCCACCAGCATCATCACCACGAAGCTGTGCGCGTGCACCAGCGGCAGCAGCCCTGCGATGAGGCCCGCCGCCAGCATCGGCCTCAAGGCAAAAGGCAAAAGGCAAAAGGCAAAAGAGGAATCCGCGGCGGCTTGAGCGCCCGGCCCATCCTTCGCCTCCTGCTTCGACCGAACGCGCGTCGTCTTTCTCCCGCCCTTGGCTTGGCTCTTAACTTTCTTCTTCCCTTCACCACGGCTTTCTATAACCGATGCTCCGTCCTTAGTCTTATTACTGCCTTCTGCCCCTGCCTTCTGCCCCTGCCTTCTGCCCCTGCCTCCTGCCCTCTCGGAGGCTTGCCACCACAGAGTCCACGCGGCGACGGCGAGCGCGACGCCGAGCAGGATGCTGCGCTGCGTGACGAAGAGCGCGGTGACGGCGTTGCCCCACTGGTAGCCGATGTGACCCATGACCGTGTAGTCGTGTTCGAGTCCGCCGAGCAGCCCGAAGACGCCGCGCCCGCCCGACGCCGCCTCGCCGAGGAAGACCCACCAACTGAAGCCGCCGCTCAAAAGCACCAGCGCCGTCGCCGCGAGCGCCGCCCCGCCCCGCCGAGTCAGCCTCAAAGCCCAGCGGTGCAGAAGCCCCGTGAGCGACATCATCATCGCGAAGTTCTGCCAGAACATCGCGCCCTGCAAAGTCGCCCCGGCGCGCACGAACATGGCCGTTAAGAAGTCAACGATGAACGGGTAAGTGAGGCGCGCGCCCGCGAACTCCGGGTGCTGCGGCGGGAAGTTGTCGCCGTATGCGAAGCCTGTGATGACGGCGATGTGGAACGGCAGGTCGCCGATGTTCGTGTCCACGCCCGTGAAGATGCCCGCGGGCGTCTGGTACATCGCGTGCGCGAAGACGAACCAGAAGAGCAGCGCCGCCGCGACGTAAAAGACGAGCGCGCCCGCCTCTCCCCCGCCCCGCAGCGAGAGCGCCCGCCGCAACACGCGTGCGCTCTCTGAAACGTCGGCGTTCACACGCCCGCGCAACTCGCGGCGAAGCATCAACAGCAACGGGGATGCGACGACCGCGCCCGCGAGCGCAAGCGCCCACGGCGTCATCCCCAGCCACGACGCGAGCACGAACCCGACGAGTCCCAACAACGCGAACCCCACGCACACGCCCGCGCACACGCGCGACAGGAAGAGCGCTTCGCGTTCGTAAAAGTAGGTCAGCGTCGTCGCGCCCGCGATTGCGGCGAGCGCCAGCATGAGTGCGAAAGGCATAGAGTGCGCGAGACTCGGCGGGCGCGAACGTCGTCCGGCGTTCGCGCCCCGACAAGTTAATAGAAGCGTCGCGATTATACGCGAACGACGCCCCGCTGCTACAATCTGACATCTTCCTTTCGAGGTTAAGTCATGCTTCGTGCAGGCATCGTCGGGCTGCCGAACGTCGGCAAGTCCACGCTCTTTAACGCGCTCACGGCGCAGCAGTCGGCGCTCGCGGCCAACTACCCTTTCGCCACCATCGAGCCGAACGTCGGCGTCGTCCCCGTCCCGGACGAGCGCCTTGAGCCGCTCGCCAAAATCGTCAAGACGACTGTAATCGTCCCGGCGACGGTCGAGTTCCTGGACATCGCGGGGCTGGTGCGCGGCGCGTCCAAGGGCGAGGGCCTGGGCAACCAGTTCCTCGCCAACATACGCGAGACCGACGCCGTCATACAGGTCGTCCGCTGCTTCGAGGACGAGAACGTCCACCACGTCGAGGGCACGGTTGACCCGCGCCGCGACATCGAGACGATTCAGATAGAACTCGCGCTCGCCGACCTCGCGACGGTCGAGCGCCGCCGCGAGCGTGCGCAGAAGGCCGCGAAGGGCGGCGACAAGGCCGCGCGCGCCGAGGTGGAAGTCGCCGACAAGCTCCTCGCCGTGCTCTCCGAAGGCAGGCCGGCTCGCGCCGCCGAACTCGACGACTCGGAACGCGCCGTCGCCCGCTCATTCTTCCTTCTGACGATGAAGCCGACCATCTACGCCGTCAACGTTGACGAGGCGACGCTCGCCGACACGGAGGCGAACCCGCACGTCCTGACGGTGCGCGAGATAGCAAAGGAGGAGGGCGCGGAGTGCGTCGTCATTTGCGCTCAGCTCGAAGCCGAACTGGTCGCGCTCCCGCCCGAAGACCGGCGGAGCTACCTGCTCGAACTCGGCGTCGAGTCGAGCGGCGTGGACGAACTCATCAAGAGCGCCTACCGCCTGCTCGGCCTGATGTCGTTTCTGACGGCGGGCGAGAAGGAGGTGCGCGCCTGGACTGTCCGGCGCGGCACGCGTGCCCCGCAGGCCGCGGGCGTCATCCACACGGACATCGAGCGCGGCTTCATACGCGCCGAGGTCGTCAGTTACGACGACCTCGTGCGCGCCGGCTCCTACGCGGCGGCGCGCGAGCAAGGGTTGCTAAGGCTGGAAGGCAAGGACTACGTGATGCAGGAGGGCGACGTGGTTCACTTCCGCTTCAACGTCTGAGCTAAACCTCTATGCACTTTCAGTGCATAGAGTTCTTATCCGCGGACGAGCTGCGGACTGAAAGCTAATTACGAATGAACTTCGTGAGATGTAACCCCGCGGGGACTGAAAGAACTCTCGGAGAGTAAATTCAAATCGGATTTACTGCCGGCGCGACCGCCTCATACATGTTTCTACTAGACTGCCGCGCGGGACGTTGTGATCAAAGTTTCCTGACGTAAGCTTCCAGGTCGGCCCGCTTGACACGCCACCCGCGCCCGAGCTTTCGAGATTTAAGACCACCTTCTTTTATCGCCTGGCGGAGGTGCTTACGTGATAGTCCTGAGAGGGCGGCTGCTTCCGGCAAGCCGAGTGTGAGCTTATGAGCCGCGTCAGGGATTGAGACCCGTGGCGCGGCGGCCTGTACCCCCGGGCGCAGCGCTTCGAGCGCAGCCGCCAGCCGCTCTAAAACGCCGGGCGCAGGGGCGATGGGGACGAGGGCCTGCTCCACGGAAGTTTCGGAGGGGGCCGCGGCGCAGGTCAGCCCTTCGATCCTCTCCATCAGTTGCTCCAACTCGCCATCGCTGAAAAGACCCGCCTCATCGGCCTCGGCGTGATGTCCGTCCGCGCTGTCCGCTCCGGCCTCCTTCAGCGCCCGGATGATTTCGTGGTAGCCGTGGCGCGCCGCTATCTTCAGCGCGGTCTCGCCCGAACGGTTCCTGACGTTTACGTCGGCCCCGTGGGCCAGCAGCAGCTTGAGGCTCTCCATGCTCTTCTCGCGCGCGGCCTGCATGAGTGCCGTGTCCCCTTCGGCGTCCTGCCCGTTCACATCCGCGCCCGCTTCGAGCAGGAGCCGCAGGGCCTCGGCGTCGTCCATCGAGACGGCGAACCTCAAGGCCGCCCATCCCTTCTGGTTCTTAGCGTGTACGTCGGCGCCCGCATTCAGCAGTGCCCGCGCCACTTCGAGATGGCCTTTGACGGTCACAAGCATCAGGGCAGTCCACCCCTCGCCGTCCCTCACGTTCGCGTCAGCGCCCGCCGCGAGCAACGCTTTCACTTCTTCGGGGTCGCCCGCGCGGATGGCGTCGAGCAGGGAGGCGCTCGCGTGCGGGCCTGAGTCCGCACTCGCCTGGCCGCCGCCGCGTTGGGTAAGGCCGGTCAGGTTCGCGTTCGTCGCGAGTCTGAGGTTAGAGTTGCCGTTCTGAGAGATCGCCGTGTTGTTCATAAGTTTCAGCGTCGCCCCTTGGGCGATTTCTTTAAAGGCTTTGATTCGGTCGAGGCGGGCGACTGATCGCTCAGCACTGATCGCATTCGCACCTGATTGACCAGCGCCTCCAGATAGGTCGCAAAGCAGTGCAGGATGAAGCCGTGTCTCGCGGAGCCTTGGCTGGACCTTACCTCGCCCGCGATGTCTTCGAACTCATCCCAGTCCTTGTACATGAGGTAATAGAGCGTGCCCTGGCAGAAGCCCTTCAGTTCTCGAATCAGTAGGTCGCTCGCCTCGGCGTCCGGGTTCTCCCCGGCGCGGCGCGCCAGTCGGGCCAGGGCTAACAACTCCCTGAGCAGGACGGAGGACTGCTTGAACCGGGCCCTGTAATCATCGAAGAGGAGTTCGCCCCTCACCGACGGGTCGAACACCCGCGCGAGCGTGATGATCGACTGCTGGAAGCAGTTACTCAGAAGTCCGTGCGCCCTCATGAAGTCCGGACGGACTTCGTCGGGCCTCCGCTCCGCCGTAATCCCGGCGAGGTCGTGGCCGAAGACGGTCTTCATCTCATGCCTGAGGGCGAAACACATGCCGGCGAGCGCTTCGCGCAAAGGCCACTTGGCAGATTTTATTTTCGGCGCCCGCGTTTCAATAAATCGGACCAGAGAACGCGACTCGCTTTCGGCGAACGCGAAGGCGGCAAGCGTCACCTGAGTCGGGCCTCCTTCGCCCACGTTAAGCTCTACGAGGCGCATGATTTCGCGCAGGCGGGAGAGCGTGTTGAAGACGTCCCGAACTGCCTCTTCGGTGACCGGGATCTTGATGACCTTGAGGATCGAGTCGAGCTGCTTCCTCAGGCGGCACTGGTCTCTGTCAGGCGCCGCGGGCTTACGCGCTTCGGGACTCTGCGGGAAAAGCAACGGCACCGCCGCGGCACCGGCCCGACTACTATGTGCATATCCGGTTATGGCCACTTGTCGATTACCGCCGAAGGGGGACGAGATAGGCAGCAGGTTTTTACGTACCTGCAATCGACGGGGAGTTATTACAAACCGCATGCCGCGCTCAGTTGAAACAAAGATTGCGATTTTCCCAGCTTAGAATGTTGTTGCAGGTAGAGGGAGAGGGTTAAGCAGTGACTGTTCGGTCATTTTGGAGCGAGGCATGAGTCGTCCTGACTGATAGTCGTTCTCGGAGTCAACGTCCGGGGTATGCCTTTCCTTAAAGCGGCGGCCACGCACCGGTCGCTCAAACGCCGTTGCGGTAGCCTTCGGCTAAAGCGGCATCGAGTCGGGTCTGCCACCACCTGGCGAGCGCGCCGTCAGTCCGCGCGGCGGCGAGGCGGGCGCGGGCCGACGCTACGCGCAGCCGGTGAAGCCAGGAAGGAAGACTCGCCGTCCGAAACCACACGCGGTTCTCCGGGTGGTCTGTAATGTAAGCCCTGGCCGCCGCCCCGGCGTCTCGCACGGCGCTCTCGCGCCCGCACAGGTCAATGTTATGGATGTGATCGGCGCGCGCGTCAGGCACGAACCTGGCCCTCATCCCCGCGGCCCGCAGGCGCAGGCCGAACTCGAAATCGTCCCAGGCGTGATGTGCGAAGCGCTCGTCGAAGCGGCCCGCCCGCTCCAGCAATTCACGCTTCACCGAAGCGTTGGCGACGTAGAAGAACTCTTCCGGCACTTCCGTCATGTCGGCGCTAAACGGCACGCCGAAGAGCTGGCCGCCCTCCTCCAGCCACGCCGAGAACGGATTCCGAAATGCGGGAGGGATGATGGCGGAACCGATACCGATGGCTTCCGCCTCCGCGTGCTCCCGGTGAAACCGCAGGTGGGCTTCGGCGAATTCGGGCGGCGGCACAATGTCGTCGCCCAGAAAAATGACGAGGTCGCCCGTGGCAAATTCCAGCGCGCGGTTCAAGGCCAGCGCCCGCCCGCCCCGCTCGACGCGGCGGCAGCTAATGTCGGCGCGCACTTCCGCCTCGGCGCGGAAGTGCGTCAGGGCGGCTTGGTAGTCCGTCCCGTGCGCGGCGTCAACCATTATGACTTCGTAAAGTTCGGCGGGCAGCGTTTGATTGCAGACGGACTGAAACCACTGTTGAAGGTTGGGCAGGCGCTCGTAAGCCGCGTCGCCGCCGTTAACCGCGGTGACGATGCTGACCCGCGCGGCTTTCGATTGCTCCGGCACTGGACTCAATCTCCGACACGAGAAGAAAGGCGAAAAAAGTTCTACCGGGCGTGCGCTTTAACGACTCGTCAGACGAGTGCCGGGCGCACTTAATATTTCACGACTCTGGACTGGAGGCGTAGCCTTCGAGAAGCTTTCGCGCCCTGTCACGCAGAAGGGCGTGGCCGGCGTCAACGAGCGGGAAAGATATGCCTCTCGCGCGGCTCGTGTCAACGGCAAGGAGATGACACGGCAAGGGTGGCGATTGTAGGTAACAGTTTAGATGGCATGCCGGCGTGGTTCTGCCCTTCAACACCGGCGACTTCAAATACATCGTCGGCGTCGGACTTAGGCGACAGGCTGACTGGACGCCCCCGCTGGCCTCTGCTATGCTGCGCGCCGCGCCTCGCGGAAGCCCTTAAACGTTCACGTCCCCGGAGCCTGAAATGGCCGTCACTTACCGCATCAACCCCGGCGAGCGGATCGTCTATCTCGACACGACCGCCACCCCGTCTTTCGAGGAGTGGCGCGACACGATGGCGGCCCTCCTCTCCGACCCCGCGTTCGAGACCGGGTTCGACTTCCTGACCAACCGCGGCCCCGCCGTCGGGCCCCCGAGCGCCGAGTTCACACTCCAGGCCGCCGCCTTCTACCGCGACAACCAGGCCCGCTTCGGGCGCTGCCGCTGGGCGTCGGTCGTCTCCGGCGACGTGACCACCTACGACACCATCCGCAAGCTCGCCATCATGTCCGACGGGACTGACATCCAGATCATGGTCTTCCGCGACTCGGAGGAGGCCCGGCGTTGGCTGCTGGGGCGAGGCTGAACGCCCAGGCTCGGCCTAACTCGCCGCCGCCCTTTCCGACGCGGCCTGACGATAGCCCCTTCGCACTAACTCTCCCGAACATCACCCGCCACGCCGTCGAGACGCACGATACTTCGGGAGGGGCCGTCAAGTGTCGCCTCGCGAGGAAGCGTCTAAAAGCAGAACGGGATAAAATCTTTCAAGGTCAGAAATAATTCCCGTCGCGCTACTGAAAAAGCGGCAAGGGGGTTCTATGCTCGGCGCAGGTGACATTCTACAGAATCGCTACCGCATCAAACGCCCTCTGGGGCGCGGCGGCATGGGGGCCGTTTACGAGGCGACAGACTTACGCCTGAGCCGCACGGTCGCGCTGAAGGAGACGCTCGTCGAGACGGACGAACTCCGCCGCGCCTTCGAGCGCGAGGCGCGACTGCTCGCGAACCTGCGCCACCCCGCCCTGCCGAAAGTGCTCGACCACTTCGCCGAAGGCGATGGCCTCTTCCTGGTCATGGAGTTCATCCCCGGCGACGACTTGGGCGTCATGCTCGAACACGAGGGGCGTCCGTTCGCCACCGCCGAAGTCCTGCGTTGGGCCGAACAGTTGCTCGACGCGCTCGAATACCTCCACACGCTCGACCCGCCCGTGCTCCACCGCGACATCAAGCCCGCCAACCTCAAGCTCATCCGGCAAGACCAGATCGTCCTCCTGGATTTCGGCTTAGCCAAAGGCAGCGCCGGGCAGATGACCCGCGACGGAAGCCGTAGCGTGCTCGCCTACTCGCCGAACTATTCGCCGCTCGAACAAATTCAGGGCGCGGGCACGGACGAGCGCAGCGACCTCTACTCGCTCGGCGCGACGCTCTACCACCTGCTGACGGGAGTTAAGCCCCCGGACGCGCTCACGCGGGCCGCCGCCGTGGTGAACGGCCAGCCCGATCCGCTTCGTCCGGCCAGTGAGATAAATCGGGACGTGCCCGCAGCCGTCTCCGCCGCACTGATGCGCGCGTTGGCGCTCAACATCGAGAACCGCCCGCGCTCCGCCTCCGAGATGCGTCGTGGTTTGCACGACATGACGGCTCGCGCGGCGGCCACGGTTCCGATTGAAGAGACGGACGAGGTGACCAGAGTCAGTTCGCACGTCGGTCGTGCCGTCGCGCCCGCGCCCTCGACCGCACGCGCCGCGGGGCGTGGGCGGCGTGTGACCGTCTCTCTCCCCGAAGAGACCTGGGTCGTTCAAAGACCGGGTGGAGGCGGGAGGAAGTGGGTCGTCGCGTCCGGCATCGTCATCGCGCTGGCCGTGCTGTCGGCGGGACTGTACCTGTTACTTCCCGGCATGGATAACCAGAGGCGCGCGCAGAACACTCAGCCGTCGGTCAACAGTAGCCCGCGCCCGACGCCTACCCCGACCCCGGCGGAGAACATAAACCAACAGGCCAACGTTAACGCGGCGGCTGAAAACTCTAACGCCCAGCCGGTCGCGGGGCCTTCTGAGTTCGCCGCCCGCGCGAAGTTGGCGGACGAGAAAATCCCCTACAGCGAGGATGCCTTCTCAAGCGTCGTGGAGGACGGAGACACCGGCGCGGTTGACCTCTTCCTCGCCGCCGGGATGAGACCGGACGTGTCGGACGCGTCGGGCAGGACGGCGCTCATCAACGCCGCCTCAAGGGGGCACGACCAGATCAGCCGGAAGCTTTTAAGCAAGGGCGCGGACGTTAACGCCAGGGACAGGAACGGCTCGACCGCCTTGATGGAGGCCGCGCAGGGCGATCACAGGGAGACCACCAAAGTCCTACTTGAGGGCGGGGCGGACGTGAACCTGAAAGACGCCGACGGCCAGACGGCCCTGATGCGCGCGGCGGCGCGCGGCCACGCCAAAACGGTTCGCATGCTGCTCAACGGGGGCGCGAGGACGGACATCAGGGATAAGCTCGGACGCGACGCCCTGACGTGGGCGGAGATAAACGACAGGCAGGATGTCGTTGACCTTCTGAAGAAGGCCGGGGGCGCGAGACCATAAGCCCGGCCCTTCGAGTCGCCCCAGGCGGAAGGTGGTTCAGTAAGGCAGCACCATCCTTTTGATCCTCCGCTCCTTTATCATGCGTTCGATCACGCCTTCGGCATTCTTGATGATCGCCTTGAGCTGCTCGTAGCCGTTCCCGTCCAGCATCACGAGGACGCCAGCCTTCCCGGCCTTCGAGGGGTCGGTCGCGTAAACCTGTAGGTGCGCGTCGCCTTCCGGGTTGACCACGAAGGTGAATTCGAGTTCGCCGATGAGCGTCTGCACCTTGCCGAGGTTGATTTGAAGCGGGGCGTCTTGCATCAGGCACTTCACCTTTTTACTGTCTTCAGCGTCACTTTACTGTCTTCAGCGCCGCACGCTTCACGCGACGCGCGGCGTTCTCTAAGACTCCTCGTCTCCCGGCGCGGGGCCGTCCTGGCCCGACCTGCGGAGCGCCTGAAGCTTGGCCGACACTTGGCTGCTCAACCTCTCACCTCTGCCCGCGGCTGGCTCTTCGGCGTCGAAGATGTTTTCAAACCAGGAGCGGCGAACAGGTTCGCCGCCCCCGCTGCCCTCGCCTCTCCGCGCCCCCGGCCCTTCCGCGGACGGCGGCCCCTCACCCTGCGCGTCGCCCTCGTAACGGTCTTTCAACTGCTGCAACTCGTCGGCGATATTGAGCGCCGCGAGCACCGCGACTTTCGCCACGTCGTGGGTCGTGAGGTGGGAGGAGATGAGCCGCATGCGCTCGTCCACCAAGCGCGCGATCTGCCTCACGTATTCTTCCCCGCCGCCGCGGGAGCGGAGGTTGTAGGTCTGGTTGAAAATACTTACCTGGACTGACTCAAACGTCTGTGTGCTCATATCAAGTCTCCGCTCGTTCTCGCTCTCCGACTGGCCGAGAGTTCACGTCCGCGTGGATGCTTCTTTCGACGCCCCCCTTTTTGAAGTTGCGCGGAAAAATATGCCGGTGATTAAAGACCCGTCAAGACGGTTTCAGGTGGCCCGATAGACGGCAGATTAATTCACGCGCCGCCGACACGGCAAGGGCGACGACGAACGGGGCGTGTGGCAAGGGCTTGCCGATGGCGGCAGGTTTCATGTCGCCCGGCGCGCCCTCCCAAGAATTGCTGAATCCTCGACGCGGGTTATCTGCTACAATCCCGGCTCGGCAGAAGCCAGCCGGGCCGGGTGGGATGCGGCAGAGGTATGGCCGGAGGCGGCGTGCGATGAATGAATCTGTGCAGGTGACGGTGGGAGAGATTCTGCTGCGGCTGGTAGTCGCCGCGGTCATCGGCGGCTTCATAGGCTTCGAGCGGCGCACGCACCACAAGGCCGTCGGCGTGGCGGGCATGATGCTCGTCGGCATCGGCAGCGCGACCTACATGCTCCTCGCAAAGCACCTCGCGGAGGTTGACGCGGCCTCCATCAGCCGCGCGCTACAAGGTCTGATGACGGGGATCGGCTTCCTCGGCGGGGCGGTCATCTTCAAGTCGGGCGGCGACGTGCACGGCATCAAGGCCGCGGCGTCGGTCTGGATCACGGGCGCGATTGGCCTGGCGATTGGCACCTCCTACTGGTGGCTCGGAGTGACGGTCGGCGTCGTGACCGTCGCCGTGCTCTACATCTCCGACAGCTTCCCGGACGCCGTGCGGGAGGAGAGGCGTGAGGCCGGCGTGGAAGCCGAGACCGGCAAGAAATTGTAGAAGCGACGCCGCCCCGGCGCGCCTTCGCCTTCAAGCCCACCTCAAATCTCCGACGCCGCTTTTGCAGACTGCCGAGTTCGATGACAGAACCACCAAGGGGAGTCTCAACGCCCCGCCGCGCTGGCGGCGTCCGGCCTTTTGAAAGAGGTCTCTATGAGTTTCCGCCTGAGCGCAATCGTATTTTGTCTCCTGCTCTTCGGGAATGTTGCCGACGCCACGCCGTGCGCGCTTGTGAAGTCGAAGCCGGACGCGTGGGTCGCGTCGAAAGTTGACGCGCTCGTCTTGGCCTCGCGCGCGGCGTACAACAGGGACGAAGCGCTTGAGAATTATAAGCGGGTGGTCGGCGCGGTCGCCGACGCGATCCGGCAGTGCAAGCTCTCAGAGGACGAGGGCTTCGCCAGCCGCTACCGAGAGTTCATCGAGTACGTCGAGGCGCTGTCACTCGACCAGCAACCCGACCACGAGTTAGGCTTCACCGTCCCCGACAAACAGTATTTCGACGAGACGCGGCAGTACGTGCAAATCCCTGAGTTCCTGACGACGCCGGACTTCCTGCGCTCCGTAAGCCGCTCCGAGACGCTGGAGCGCGCGAAGGCTTTTCTGCGACAACTCAACTCGAAAAGAGAGCCTTCCGAACAGCTACTCTTCTTGAGCTACAAGTCGCGCCACCTGGGAACGCCGGACAACGACGACAGCTTCGTGAGGTTTCTGATCGTCGTTCCGGGCGACGCAAGCCGGGGCGTCCCGGAGAAGTGGGTTCAGTTCGGCGTCACCGACCCTGGGGTGCGCGTCCGCACGCGCAACGTCTCGGTCGTGTCGTCGCTCGCCGGCCCCGACGGCACGTCCAACGTCTATTTTAAAGACTTCTACCGGACGTACCGGCGCGATGGCTCGATTAGCAGCATCGGAGGGCGCTGGGAGCTGGGCTACGGCGACGACAACTGCGTGCAGTGTCACAAGAGCGGCGTCCTCCCCGTCTTCCCTGTCGCGGGCAGCGTGAGCGCGGACGAGCAGCCGACGCTTCGCGCAGTCAACGAGCGCTTCCTGACTTACGGCTCGCCGCGCTTTGACAAGTACCTCGACGCGACCCGGTTCGGCCCCGGCCTCGGCTTCGCGAGCCGGAGTGATCGCGAGCGGCGCTTCGGGGCGGGCTTCGGCGAATCGGTCGTCGCGCGCGCGATGACCTGCGCCACCTGCCACCGGCGCGAGGGCCTCGGCTCGTTCAACTGGCCGATGGATCAGACCATCCTCAGCTCCTTCGTCGAAGGCGGCCAGATGCCCTACGGCTCCAATCTCAAGGCCGCCGAGCGCCGCGAGCTGTACAAGAAGCTGATTCAGGAATACTTCGCGACCGACGCCGCGCGCCCCGGCATTCTGAAGTCGTGGCTGCTGGGCGAACTCCGATAGAGCTGTCGGTCGCGGCGACCGAAAGAGGCAATTTACCGGCACTTCATGACTCGCCCTTCGCTCCCGTGCGTCAGTGTGAAGGTGCCGACGGTTTCTTCGGTGTCGGTGAGCGTGACGGTGAGAGTCAGCACTTCGTCTTTCACATGACCGACGTAGCGGGCCGGGCGGCTGTTGTCCGCTTCGTCCCTGAGCACAGGGCCGGCGTGTTCCCTCGCGTACCTGCCTTTGACATCAAAATTGCCCGCGCCGTCCAAGACGACGGGCCGGTCAATCGTGCTGTTAGCGCAGTCGTATTCGACCGTCGCCCCGCCGTCGGTCGCCTCAAGGCGGATGTGTTCGCCGCCCCACACCCCGGCTGCCAACCTGTCGCCCTTTACCACGGGCGCTTTGTCCCCCCCTACCCCGTTGCGGCAAGAACCGCTCTGCCCGAGAACCGTAAAGAGGAGAGAGGTGGCGATAAAAGAGAACGCCAGGTTCACTGTACTCATCGGCTGCCTCCCGGTTTGATCACTTAATCCCCGCGCGTGAATTCCGTTCGCGCTCACTATACCACTGTCATCGCCGCCCGCTCAGCCCGACCGCCGCGTCCTGCGGCACGCCGCGCCCGGTCACCTGCCACTCGCCTTGCCGCGATTGACTCGCGGCAAAATTAGGAATATCGTTCCACCGCTCTAATGTGCTTTGACGCACCCACCTGCGCTCACGCCGATTCCTTCCTAAGGGAACATCAGAAAGGGGCCGGCGGATAAACAGTTTCCCTTTATACCAAGGCCAAAGCGTGTGGATTCCTCTTGCGACCCGGAGGGTGACCGGAAGCGTGAGCTTTACAACGGATCGAGAGCCGTCGGGGCTTGAGTCGGTAGACGACCGCATGATCTGCCTGATGCGGCTGATTTTGGCCCTATCGGCTCTGCTCATCATCTACATTGACCCGTCCGAGCCTGACCGCTTCGTCGCCGTCACCTACGGGGCGCTCGTGGTCTACAGCCTCTACAGCGCCGCCCTCTACTACCTGTCGGTGCGGCGCAGCCGACTGTTGCCCAACCGAATCGCGCACTGGGTGGACGTCGGCTGCTTCCTCGTCATCATCGCCCTGAGTAGCGGCACGAACAGCGTCTTCTTTTTCTTCTTCTTCTTCGCCATCCTGGTCGCCTCGTTCCGCCGGGGCTTCACGGCGGGGCTTCGCGTGACCCTCTGCTCGGCCTTGCTCTTCACCGTCGTGGGCCTCGCCGCGTCCCTCGGCGGGCCGGACTTCGAGCTGAACCGTTTCCTGCTGCGCCCGATCTACCTGCTCGTGCTCGGCTACATGATGGCTTACTGGGGCGGTCGTGAGATCAGGCTGAAGCGGCGACTGAGCCTGCTCAAAGAGATAACCACGCTCTCGAACCCGCGCTTCGGCGTGAGTCAAACCGTCGGCTCGATGCTCGGGCAGTTGCAAGCCTTCTACGACGCCGACGACTGCTCGCTCGTCCTGACCGACCGGCCCCACAACGAACCCAGCCTGTTTCGCCTCTCGCGCGGGCAGCCGCCGGAGTCCGTGCACGCCGAGCGGATTCCGCCGGGGCTGGCGCAACTGCTGCTCTCGCTGCCGGACGACATCGCCATCGTCCATCAGGGCAGGCCGCGCTTTCGTTCGTTCCGCGACTCCGGCGATTACGCGTTCGACCTCGCGGGGAAGGAAGGGCGTTCGGCCCGGTGGCGGAAGGCCGGCGCATCGCTGGCGGCGAAGCTCGGAATGGAGTCCTTCGTTTCCGCGCCCCTGCACTACCGCGGCAAGGCGGTCGGGCGGCTTTACCTGGCGGCGCGCCGGGGCGTCTTCGACGACTCGGACATTGACCTGCTGATGCAGGTCGTCGAGCAGATCATGCCGGTCATACACAACATCCGACTCCTGGCCCGGCTCGCCTCGAACGCAGCCGAGCAGGAGCGCCAGCGTCTCGCGCGCGACATCCACGACAGCGTCATTCAGCCTTACATCGGCCTCCAGTATAAGCTGGCGGCCATCCGCAACAAGGTCGCCGCGGGCGGGGACGTGGCCGATGAGATCGAGCGCCTGTTTCAGATGACGGTCAACGAGGTGACCGGCCTGCGCGGTTTCGTGCGCGGCCTCAAAAGTGACGATGGGCGGGAGGTCAACTTCCTCGCCGCCGTGCGCCGCTTCGCCGCCCAGTTCGCCGACAACTACGACCTTGACGTTCGGGTGGAGAGCGAGGGCGAGATTAACGTCAACGCGCGGCTCGCCGCCGAGTTGATCCAGATCGTCCACGAGGGGCTGAGCAACGTCATGAGGCACACCGAGGCCGCCAGCATTAAAATCACTTTCGAGCGCGCCGGCCCCTCGCTCCGACTGCGCATCGAAAACGATGACGCCCGCGCCGAAGGCGGCGCGGCGCGCGCCCCCTTCACCCCCGGCTCGATCACGGAACGCGCCGAAGAACTCGGCGGCCATGTGCGCGTCGAGCGAAGTTGCCACGGGCACACCACCGTCCACGTCGAGATACCCTTTAGCCCGGAGTAGAGGATCATGCCGCCCGACACCGAACCCATCCGCGTCCTGATTGTTGACGACCACAAGATCATCCGCGAGGGGCTGCGCGATCTGATCGAGAGCCGGCGGGGCATGACGGTCGTCGGCGACGCCGGCAACCGCGCCGACGCCCTGCGGCTGGCCGCGCGCGGGCGGCTCGACATCATCGTGCTCGACCTCGACCTGGGCGAGGACAGCGGC
>QHXN01000101.1 GCA_003222975.1 Acidobacteriota bacterium
GAAGGTGCCGCCGCCATACTTACTCTGAATGGGGTTCGCTGTCGAGAAGTCGGTCGAGGCGGTGCGCCCCGCGACGTAGGCGTTGCCCGCCGAGTCCACCGCGATGCCGAGTCCTGCGTCGCTGCCGGTGCCGCCGAGGTAGGTCGAGTAGAGCAGGGCCGAGCCGCTCGCGTTCAGCTTCGCCACGAACGCATCGTTTTGACCGCCGCCGTACTTGCCCTGGACGGCATTGGCCGTCGGGAAGTTGGTCGAGGCGGTCTGTCCCGCGACGTATGCGTTGCCCGACGAGTCCACCGCGATGCCGTTGCCTAAGTCTGCATTGCTCCCGCCCAGATAGGTCGA
>QHXN01000102.1:0-14286 GCA_003222975.1 Acidobacteriota bacterium
CTTCAACGACACTTGAGAGGCGTCCGCGCCCGGCCCCACGACGAAGTCGTACTCCAACCGCCCGCCCGCGCCGTAATAGACCATGTCCACGCCCGGATAGACGCCCGCGTACTCGACGCGCCCGTAGGTCGGGATGTTGGCGTGCCACTTCGACGGGTCGTTGCCGATGAAGTAGTTGACGATGCCCTCCTGCCTGTCCAGCCCCTCGACCGACGGCTCCGGGTTCGCGCCCGCAACCTGCATCCTCAGTACGGCAGTCTGCGTCGGCGCGGCGGCTGCCGCGAGCGCGCGCGGGTCGGACAGTTTGCTCGCCGCCGCCGCGCCCGCGTTTGTATTCGGCACACTGAGGGCGAAGACGGCTTCGGTCGGGGTCAGGAAGACGGTCGCACCATTCGCGCGCGTCAGGAAGTTGACCTGCGGGTCGGTCTGCCCCTCGTTGGCCTCGAAGATCAAAGAGACCTTGCCGTAAGCCTCGCGCGCCTGCGCCTGCGCGGCGGCTGTGTCCTGCGCCGGGGAAGCGGCTGGCTCAAACGCCGTCGTGTTCTCAGCCTTGCCGACGCGCGCCGAGACGTTCAGGAACGGCGTGGGCAGGACGAGCGAGTGCAACAGGCTGATGAGCAAAAGCGCGAAGACGGCGCGGCGCAGTGCCGTGTGGCTGGCGAAGTTGGTTTTCGTTCTTTTCATCGCGGGCCTCCCTTAATCCTGACGCGGACGTGAGCACGTGCGCGCGTGAATCCTCAAGCGCGCCTTTCGGTCTAATGAAATAATCGCGATCCGACTGGCTCTGTTATTTAGTGGCGAAGGTGCGGCCAACGTATCGCGGAAACTCTTTCCGCCGCAGACGGGGCGGCGACAATGAACGCCTCTTTAATTCAGTTCCTGACCGACAGCTTGGCCGCCGTTTGCCCTCTCTTCGGGCTGTCGCTGACGGCGATCTGCGACAGATAGTCCCCTTGTACCCAGGCGCAGCCGGGGATGGCCGGATTCAGGTCCACCTGAATTTGATAGGCCCCGGTGTGCACGTCGTGGAAGGAAGAGATGCGGTTGCTGAAGCCGCACGTCTGTTCCGGCAGACGAAAGTGGTTGATGATTTGGAAATTGCTCTGATCGAGGCCCACGACCGGAGCCCCTGACTCGTCGGTGACGATGACCAGAAAATTCGCGGGCAACGTGTTGCCGGGTTCGGCGCTGCCCTGCGACGCTTCGGCCTGAACGGTCAAAGCGTTTTTCTCTGCGTCGGCCTTGGCCGGCTGCGTCAGCCGCGCCGTCGAAAGCGCGAGGCCGACGGCGATGGCCCCGACCAGTAGAGTGATCCGACCGGCGTTGATTTGACGTTTCATTTGTTTCTCCTCCCTTTTCTTAGTCCCGCCCGAAGAGGCTCGATCCTGCTGTTTCAATAGCTAGTGGCTAGAAGCCCGCGAACATATCGCAAAAATTTCTAACCGGCGGAGACGGCGACGCGGACAAGCCGTCGCGGCCCAGTTGTGTTTAAGACGAACGGGGCGCGGGCGGCATGTTTTGTTGCTGGCGGAGGGTGGGTCGGCGGGTGTGTCGGTCGTCAGGTGAGGCGTTGAGGAAGCAAGCGCATCGTCACTTTTTCTCTACGCGGAAGAGGGATTGGCTCACGTCTTCGAGTTCGCCGCCCGGCGTGTAGCCCCTGAGCATCAGGATGTAATCGCCGGCCCCGACCTTTGAGGCCGGCAGCGTGAAGATAAAGCTCGCGCCTGATCTGTTGGTCTGGGGCTTGAAGTGCTGGCGGTTGAAAATCTCTGTGCCGCCGACCGCCTGCAACGCGAGTTGGTAGCTTTGGTACTCGTTCTCTCTCAGTTTTAGTTGAAGCCGAACCTGCTGCGTCCCTTTCGGAATTACGAGCGTGGGGGCTGCGCTTGTGTCAACTCCTCTAGCGCCGCCCGCTATCAACACCAGCGAAGCGACAGCCGGCGTCGAGAGAGTCGGGGCCGGACTTTCCGGCGCAGCCGGCTTCGGCTGAGGTGTCGGTTCGGTGCGGGTGCGCTCAAGCTCGGCGGTTAATTCCTGAGTCCTTGTTCGTTCGCCGGCGAGCTGTTGCTGGGCTTCGCGCTCGCGCTGCTCCTGCGCGGTCTGCGCGTCATGCGTGCGGGCCAGGTCTTGCCGGAGGCGCTCGCCCCGGATGAACAGCCAGACGGACACCGACGAGAGCAACAAAAGCGCCAGCGCCATTGAAACTGCGAGCGCCCTCTGCCCGCCTCCCAGCAACGAAGAGAGTCTCTGCCACCACGACGCGGCTCTTACACTCGATTGATCGGCGACTCGTGCAGCGGCGATTTTGTCGAGCTTGGCCGCCAAAGCCTCGCCGAATCTCAAACGCGCGCGCCGGTCGGGATTGACCAGGTAGGCGCGCTCGAACCGTTCGCGCTTTTGCGGAGGCAGACGGCCACGGGCGTAACTGTCAATCAACTCGGTTTCGAGTTGGGCCAACTGCTCGAAGGTCTGTGCGTCTGTGAAGTAACGCTCTTCCAGCCGGGCCTGCTCCGCCTCGGAGAGTTCTCCGAGCAGGTAGCGTGTCATCGTCTCGTCAGGGTTAGTCATCGCTCAAGCTTGGGCCGCTTCAAACTGCGGGCAGTCGCAGACCACACAGCGCCCTTATTAATCAGTGGCAAATCGAAGCATTCATATCGCTGTTTTCTCGTTAAAGCACCGCATCACGCACCGCTCAAGCTTATCCCGCAGACGCTGCGCCCGGTTGGCGAGCGCTTCGCGCCGCAGGCCGAGCGCTTCGGCCAGAGCCTTGCGGCGTTCGATTCGGTCGCGTTTCTCGTCCTGATAGTATTCGACGATTAGCGCCCGGCTCTCAGCCGGAAGACGGTTCAGGCAATGCTCTAAACAATCCAAACGGCGTTCGCGCTCAAGCGCCGAGTCGGTGGCGTCAGCGCTGGCTGTGTTTGGATAATTCGTTTCCAGCGGGTCGCGTTTGCGGTCATTTCCTTTCAGGGCTTCAAGACAAACCAGTCGCGCCACCTCGTAGCAATACCCGCCGACGTTTTTGATCTCGACGCCTTCGTCCAGTCTTCGTGCGATCCGATTAAAAGTCTCGTCCGTCTGATCTTCCGGGAAAGGTGCGCCGCGCCACTCGAAGAACTTGATCAACGTGCGCCGCAGATCTTCGTACTTTTCGCCGGCGCGCTCCCCGTCCGCGTCGAGGCAGGCCAGGAACTTGGCAAATGCTTCCGACGTGAGCGCCGACGCCATTCAACGTTTACCCTCCAGGTTGGCCCATTCGCCCGTCTGGATGAAACCGGCCCAGTAGTACGGATGGCGGTGAGACTTGTCCTTGAGCATCTGTAGTTGCACTTGACGCAGGGCTGCGCCTCTACCAGCCCCTTCTTGCAGCAGCGCCTGATAGTAGCCGACGACAAGGTCGCGCGTGCTGCGATCCGAGACGGCCCACAGACTCATCACCTGGCTCTCCGCGCCCGCGAGCACTAAGGCCCGCCTCAGGCCGTAAACGCCGTCGCCATTCTTCACCTCGCCGACGCCGGTGTCGCACGCCGACAGGACGACCAGTTTAGTGCCCCAGAGGTCGAGTCCCGCCGCCTCGAGCGCGGTCAGGATGCCGTCTATGTTTCCGTTTCCGCTTTGGTTCGCGCCGGCGAGCGCCAGGCCGGAACGCAGCAGCGGGTTCTCTGCGTGGGCGACCCATCTGGCGAGCCGCGTGCCTTCCTTCGCCTGGGCACCGCGACCCTCGGCGGTTGTCGGCTGCCCGTCTTGCAGGAAGAATCCGTGTGTGGCGACGTGCAGGATGCTGGGCCCGCTAAGCTTTTCGAGCGCCGACTTGGTGGCCTGCTCTCTGGTGAGGAAGCTCGCCTGCGGCAGCAAGGTTCTGAGCGCGCGCACTTCCTCGGTGACGCCGGGCAGCGGCCCGAAGAAAATTTGCGAATAATCAACTCGCGGCGGGCCGCCTGCTCCGGGGCCGTCCTTCGCCCCGGCCCTTCCGACCGAGGCGACCAAGGCCGGCTCGCCGAACGCCGGGTCGGCGACGACAACTGGCCCGCCTTTGCTCTCGTGCCGCACTTGCAAACGCAAAAGGTCGCGCCCGCTGGTCAGGTAGGTTATCGAATGCGCTTCGATAAGATAGTGCCCCTGCTCGTCAACCAGAGCCGCGAAGGGGATGAGGTTGAGCGGGCCGTCCGGCGAGATTAACAAGTGCTTTGCCGAACCGAGCAGGGTCCGAACGGGCTGCATGACCTTCAGGTCAACCGCGCGCGCCAGCCGCTCCACGTCTTTGCGCATCGGGTCGCTCAGGGCCTCACGCAGCGCGCCAACGCGCGCGTCAATCTCCGCGCTGTCGCCGAGTTCCTGCCAGCGGACTTCGCCCTGATGCCGGATGACATACGCGACGTAGCGCGGCTCGCCATAAGCTTTTTGAACGTCGCCGACCCTTCGGACGAGCGGGCGATAGACGGCGAACTCGACCAGAGCGGCGTCTTCAGGGATCGCCGCTTTGACGGCCTCAAGCGTTACCGTCCGCGACCCTCCGTAGAAGCCCGCGCTTCGGCGGCTGACCTCGCTTTCGAGTGCGTCCCTCTGCTCCTCAAGCGCCTTCACCTGCTGCTGGTGCTCCGCAGCAGAAATCTGCCCCGGCCCGCCGAGCACGAGCTTGGCTAGACGCGAGGTCGTGTCATTCAATTGTCCGAGCAGGGCCTGATCGCCCGCACCCAGCCGCCGCTGCAAAGACGCAATGCTGCCGGCCATCTCGTCGAGGACTCGCCCCTTGCGCTGAAGGATTGTCGTCGCGGCGAGGTCGCACGCCCTCTGGTCGTCGCGCGCGAGCCGGACGTGGAGTGTGACGGTCTGATTCGTCTGGTCTGTGAGGAAGTCGAAGTAGGCGAGCTGCTCGTTTTGCGAACCGGCGTAGAGCCTAAGCTCGTTGTCGCGCTCGATCAGCGCGTCGGCGCGCGACTGAAAGCTGACGGCCCGTTTGATGTCGCCCTCCGCCTCGTAGAGCCGCGCCATGCCGTTGAGCGTTTCCGCAACGTCGGGGTGATCCGGGCCTAACGCCTTTTTCCTGATCGCAAGTGCGCGCTGAAACAGCGGCTCGGCCTTCGCGTACTCGCCCTGATAATAGTAGAGGCGCGCGAGGCCCATTAAATTAACCGCCGAGGCGGGGTGGTCAGCCGGGAGGGCCTTCTCCTGAATCCTCAGTGCGCGCCGGTACAAAGGCTCGGCCTTCGCGTACTCTTCTTTGATGACGTAAATGTCGGCGAGGCTCTCCAGTTGATCGGCGAGCCTGACGTTGTCTGGCCCTATCGTCTTCTCGCTAATCGCTATGGCCCGCAGGATGGCCGCCTCGGCCTTCGCGTACTCACCCAGACCGCTGTACATAACCGCGAGGTTATTCAGGACGCGCCCGACATCCTCGTCGTCGGGGCCGAACGCCTTCTCCCAAATTCGCAGAGCGCGCTCTGCGACCTCCGCGGACTTCGCCCAATCCTTCTTCGCGCCGTAGAGCACGCCGAGGTTGAAAAGAACTTGCCCCACCTCCGGGTCTTCCGGCCCCTGCAACTTCTCGCGGATCGCCAGCGCCCTCAACTGCATCTCCTCGGCCTTGGCGTAATCGCCAGTCGCGCGATAGACGGTGGCTAAATCCGTCAGGGAGGCGGCGACCAAGGTGCTATCTTCCCCCAGCACTCTTACCCTGCCGTCGAGAGCCTGCCGATGGAACTGCGCGGCCTTCGCGTAATCCCCTTCCTCTTTGTATATAATGCCGAGGTTGTAGAGAACCATGAGAAGGGCCGGGTGGTCCGCCCCCACGGCCTTCTCCAGCACGCTTCGGGCGCGTAGAAAATAGGTCTCCGCCTTAGTGTAATCTCCCTTGCCGTGATAAATTCCCCCGACCCGGTTGAGGGCCATGCCCATCAGCGGGCTTTCGGTCTCGCCCGCTTTCTCTAACTCACCGACCAGCCCCTCGGCGAGCGGAAGCGCCTCGTCGTACTTCCCCGCGAAATACAGCTTCGTCGCCCTGGCGATTTGATCGCGCCTTTGCTGGGACTGTCTGTCTCGCTCGGTCGCGGCGCGCAGTTCGACGACGCGGATTTCATAGCGCCCCGGCGGCAGGGATTTGTATCTCGGCGTGATATCTATCCTGTACGCGCCGGACGCAGGCGCGACCAACTCCAGAATTTCGTGACCGTGTGCGCGACTCTCGTTATCAACTTCGCCGATCAGTTTGTCGTCCGGGGCAAATAGTCGCGCGACTACATCAATGCCGTTCTGTTGAACGATCAGGGAGACGAATTGACCGGAAGTTAGTGTGATTTGATAGGTCTGTGTTTGGTCGCCGGAAATTTCACGTTCCACGGCCCGGCCCGGCGCAAGCGCGGTGACTGCCGGGTTCTGTACGGCTATGCTTTGCGGTGACTGCCGCAATGATGATTGATTAATAGATGAGCGACGACTGAACGCATATGTGTGCAGACTGTGAGGGAGTTGCGCCCAAAGCAAGGGCAATAAAAGGAGGGTGAAACGCAGGCTTTTCCTGGCCGAAAATTTCGTTCGCCGACAATCAGTTAGCCGTTTGAACATCAGCCCCCCGCGTTTACGCGCAGCCCTGAAACTTCTTTACCATCGGGCTGGTGGGCTATTATTTTACAACTCTAAATGGATAAGCACTAACAATTTTAGAAGCATTTTTGGCCGCCACGCCAGAGATTTGCAGCCCATAAACCTGCGGCGGTCGTCTCAAATCATCAGACAGCAACAGGCAAGGTCAGCGAAACAGTAGCGCGAGCACGACGCATTTTGGTAGCTGAAAGGGCGGTTATCTGCTTCGAGAGTCCCCCGTAATCAGTTCGACAGACTGTTGCTTGGAGGCTCCGGGAGGAGATTGCAAAACCTGCCCGCGCCCCGAGGGGCCAGGGCGCGGCGGGCCTCGACGGTGAGGCCACACTCGCCGGACTCGAACTCCGCCCCTTTCCTTCCGCACACGACAAGAGGGCGGCGGAGGCTCTCCCCAAAACCCCCGCCGCCCTCTCCCCAATCACCTCTCCTTCGGAGGTTCAAGGGATGGCAAACCACGTCTTAATGCACGCCTTCCGTCGGGCCGAAACGTTTCGCGCCGGGCGGGGCTTGATGCCGACGCGAGTTTCCGACTTCGCGGGCGGTGGCCTCGAGCTAATCCCGCGGCCCCGACCGGGCTAGAAGTGACCGAAGCGCGCGCGGTACTCGTCGGACTCGATGAAGGCCCTGACCATCTCGGCCTTCTGGAAGTCGCCGCCGAACTGTTCGAGCTTCGAGAGCCAGAAGTTGTAGCCCGTGAAGTCGGTGTCGGGGCCGCCGTCCGGGTTGCGTCTGAGGTAGCCGAAATACTGCGCCAGCACGAAGGCGCGGTTTTTCTCCTGACTGACGAGCGACGGGTGCTCGGCGATTTTCTTGAGCACGTCGGCGCGCAAGGTGGCCGAGTCGGGGTTGGGCGCGAGTTCGTCCAGAAGCGACTGCCGCTCGGCATCCGTGGGCTTAACGCCCGCGTTCGTGAACATCTTGCCAACGATTTCGCCCGCGCCCGTGCCCGCGGGAAATGCGCCGCCGAAGTTCTGGCCGTTCAAACTCTGGCGCGTGACGAAGTCGAGGGCGAAGGCTTTCTGGTTCGCTTCTATCTTCTGCTCCCAGCCCGCCTGCCCGACGACGACGCCCTCGCCGATCTTCTGCGTGTCGGGCATGAAGTCCTCGTAGCGGACGGGCACGGGCTTGCCCGCGAGGTTGCCGAAGGCCGTCTTGTACATCCGATAGACGAAGTAGCCGGTGTTCTGAAACTCGATGGAGAGGAAGAACGCGGCGCTCGTGTTGACGCGCCTGACCTGGACGCAGGCGGCGTCCGCGCCGCAGTCGTTAATCCCTTTGCTCCAGAAGTCGAGGCCGGACGCGTCCGGCGCGCGGTTCAAAAAGTCGAGGTAGTGCTGGCGCACGAAGTCGGGCGTGGCGTCAACGGGGCTGGACGTGCCGTTCGCGAACGGCACGACGGCGGCGGCGGCGTCAACACGCCGGTCAATGAGCTGCTGCGGCTGTGGCCTGACGCCGGTGTCGTGAATGCGTTTGACGACATCCTCTGGTGACAGGCCGGGGGAGGACGCGCGCACGAGCGCCGCCTCGCCCGCGACGAGTGGCGAGGCCATCGAGGTGCCCGCCCAAGTGCCCGTGCCTCCGCCCGGCACGCTGCTCACGATCCCTTCGCCGGGGGCCATCACCGTCGGCCAGCCGCGCTCTGAGAACGCGGACAGTGCGTCGCTCTGGCTGCTCGCGCCGACCGAAATCTCGCCCTTCGCGTTCTCCGCCGCCGGATACATCGAGAGGGTCGAGCTTTGGTTGCCCGCGGCGACGGCGACGACGGCGGGGTGCGCCGGGGGCGCGACCGGCGTCGGGTCTTCACTCTCGATTCCCTTGTCGCCGCACGCCTCGCCGATGATCTGCCGGAGGATGCCCGACTTGTGAACCGACGCGAGGCTCATGTTTATGACGTGCGCGCCGTCGTCCGTCGAGGGGTCGCCGTCCGGGTCGAGCGCGTACCGAAGCGCCTCCAACAGCACCCAGTTGTTGCCGACGCCCTGCGAGTCGAGCACGCGCAGCGGCATGATCTTCGCTTCGGGCGCGGCCAGCGCGACGAGACCCGCGACGTGCGTGCCGTGGCCGTAAGGGCCGAGGTGTCGCGCCTCCTCGACCGTGGTCGCGCCCGGCGGGAACTCTTCGCTCGGGTCGTCGTCGTCGTCCACGAAGTCGTGGCCGCGAAGGAGTCGGCCCGCGAGCGCCGGGTGTCGCCGGTCAACTCCGGTGTCGAGCACGGCCACGATCACGCCCGCGCCCTTCGTGACCTTGTGCGCCTCGGCCAGACGCAGAATGTTCTGCGCCCACTGCGACCCGTACTGCGCCTCCCCACCGACGCTCCACGAAACTCCGACGCTCCAGGAGACGCCCACGCTCCAGGAGACGCCGCTCCCTTCGGGCGCGCCCGACGTGAAGTTCGGCTCGGCGAACTGCACGCGCGTGGTGTCGGCGGCGAGCGCCGCGGCCTTCGCCTGCGCGTCGGTTCCGTCCATGACGCGCATGCGGAAGATGGGGCGCTTGCCGAACTGCTCGATGAGTTGGAGGTTGAACTGCTGCGCGACGGCGTCGAGGTCTGCCGCGTTGAGGAGCTTGAGGTTGACTTCGTTCTTGATGTAGGCGTCCTGGCCGTTATCAACCGGCGGCCCGGAAGAGGCGCGCGCGGGGGCGTCGAAGGGCACACCGCCCCACAGCAGGGCCAGCGCGAGCGCCAGCAGCCCGGCGGGGCGTAAAAACTTGCGGCACATCGGAGGAGACTCCTTCATAAATCCGGGCAAGCACCCGGCTTGCCTCAATTACCGACTATTAAAGGAAACGCGTCGGAAAAATCTCGCGGGCCGGAAGGTTTCGCGGCCTCCGCCTTAGATGCCCAGCTCTTGCCAGACAGTGCGTCCGCGGCGGGCGAAAATACACCGCCGGAAGAGTTTTTTTGCCGCCCGACGAGAGTGCCGCAAGCCGCCTTCAGCGGCCCGAAAGTTTCGGGGCGGATTTGGCTACCAGCGGCCCGTCAGCACGAACGGAGACCAGAAGAAGGGGTGCGGGTGCTCTGACATCTGCCGGAGTTGCGCGGCGCGTAGGGCCGCGGCGGGGCGCGAGCGGGCGCGGAGTTGTCTGTAGAAGTCGCCCATCAGCCCGGCGGTCGCCTCGTCGTCAACCGTCCAGAGGCTCAGCAGGAGCGTTGGAGCGCCCGCGTAGAAGAAGCCACGCACCAATCCCATCAGCTCGTCGCCGGGCGCGACGGCACTCACGCCGGTCTCGCAGGCCGAAAGGGTGACGAGCGACGCGCCCACGTCGAGCGTGTAGGCGTCGCGCGCCGTGAGCCAGCCGTCGCCGAGCCGGAGCGAAGAGAAGAGGGGACTGTCGGGGCGGAACTGGCCGTGGCAGGCCAAGTGTAGAACGTCGGCGCGCGGCGCACCCTCGCGCAGAGCGCCGAGCGTCGCGCGAGCGTCGAGCAGCGCCTCCGATTCGGCGAAGAGCGGCGCGAGCGCGCGCACCTCGTCGAGCACGCGCGGCGTCCGCTCGTCCGCCACCCCCAGGAGCAGCGCGCGCTCAAACTTCGGCTCCGGCCTCGCCAGACAGCGCAGGAGCACGCCCGCGCTCGGCGCGTAAGAGACCTCGCGCCGCTCGACGACGTAAGACTCGCCATCGTGGAGCGCGTGGAAGGGGACGTAGTGCAGCGCGCGGTGCGGCACGACGACGAGACGACGGCTGCCGGCGCGCGGCTCGACGCGCCGCAACAGGAGGTCGTAGAGCGCGCGGAGGTGTTGGCGCGCGCGGGCTTCGAGCGTGGGGAGGTGCGCGCGCACGCGTGCCGAGCCGTGGCGCAGCGCGCCGATCTGGAAACGAAACTGGCCGAGCGCCTCGCTCACTTCCCTCTCGCCCGCGAGGCCCTGTACGACCTCGACGCCCTCGTCGGTGACGACGAAGGCGAGCAGCCCGCCGTCGAGACTCGCGTACTCGACGAGCGCGGTGTCCGAACCCAGTGCGCGCCGGAGCGCGTGCAAGTCCAGGGATTCGGCGCGCCCGAGCGCGGCCTCGCCGCCCCGCTGTTGTAGCTGGCGCATCAGTTCGAGCGTGCGCGTCTCGCGCTCGCGCACGGCGTCGTGGAGCGCGCGCAGCGACGCCTCCGCACGGGGCGACTCGCCGTCGGGCGGGCGGTTGATGCGGCTGTAGAGCCAGCTCAGCTCTTCGCGCAGACGGTCGAGCTGCGCGAACAGCTCCGCCTCGAAATCGTCGCGCGGGCGTGGGCGGACGGCGAGCGCCCCGCTCATCATCTCGACGAGGGCGCGCGAGCGTGCGCGCTCCGCGTAGGCGAGCGCCTCGGCCACGCGCCCGCCCGCGGGGTCGGCCAGGCACAAGCGCATGAGTTCGTCATACGGCGCGAGCTTGTCGGCGACGAAGGCCGTGCGAAACTCCTCCGCCGGGAGCGGCGCGCGCAGGTCTTCGATTAGAGCGACCGCGCGCCCGAAAGACTCTTCGGCCTTCGCCGACTCGCCGCGCGCGGCGGCGAGCAGTCCGAGCGAGGTGTGGCAGCGCTCGGCGACCTGCGGGAGCGCACGCTGCTCCGACTCGCGGAGCGTCGCGTCGAGGAGGATTTGCGCGAGGCGCTCCTGCCCCTGCGCGCGCGCGGCCTCGCCGCGCAGCCAGCGCGCCAGGAGCATGCGACGCCACGCCCCGGCCTGCGCGAGCGGGGCTTCGGCCTGCGCCGCGAGCACCGCGGTCGCGGCGTCGTCGCCCTCGGCGTGGCGGACTTGGGCCTCGGTGAGCGTGACGTAAGCCTCGCCGACCGTGTTGCCCTCGGCGGCGTAGAGCGTGCGCGCGCGTTCGAGCAGGTCGTGAGCGTCGCGCGCCGCGCCCGTGATGAGTGCGGCGCGACTGGCCTGTGCGAGCGCACGCGCCTGCTCGGCGCGCATCCCCAGCTCGCCGAAGGTCGGGACGACGCGCTCGTAAATCGCGAGGGCTTCGGTCGCGAGGTTGAGTTCGAGATAGGCGTCGGCGAGTTCGAGTTCGGCGACCGCCGACTGGTGCGGCATGCCCATCGTCGAGTACCGGCGGCGCGAGCGCTCTAAAAGGTCGAGCGCCTCGCGATAGCGTCCGCGGAAGAGGGCGAGGTTTCCCATGCTGGCCTCGATCTCGGCCTGCGTGGCCGCGAGGCCCGCCTCTTCGGCGCGCGCGTAAGCCTGCCGGTAGAGTTCTTCGGCGCGGCGGAAGTCGTGCAGGAAAGTGTAGTTCGTGGCGAGGGAGTTTTCGGCGAGCGTGACCTGACGTTGATCGCCCGCGGCGACGAAGCGCTCGCGCGCCGACTTCAGAAACTCTTCGGCCTCGCGGTAGCGGTCGCGACGCCAGCAGATGTTGCCGAGGTTGTGCTCGACCTTCCCCGCGGCGAGCTGGTCGCCGTGCTCAAGGAAGATATCGCGCGCGCGCAGTCCCGTCTCTATCGCCTCCTCGTAGCGACCGAGCATCGCCAGCGCGATGAGCTTGCTGACCTGCGTGGACGCCGCCGTGTGCGGCAGGCAGAGACGTTGAAAGCGCGACTCGGCCTCTTCGAGGTGTGCGACGGAGCGCTCCATCCGCCCGCCGACGAGCGCGGCGATGCCTTCCGACCAAGCAAGTAGCGCCGCGACCTCCTCCGAAGAGTTGACAGAGGCGAGCGCCCGCAGACCTTCAGCCGCGCCGACGGCGCGCGCGGGTTCGCGGCTCCAGGCGTCGAGGCAGATGTCCTTGAGCACGTGGGCCAGGCAGGAGTCGGCGAGCGCGGCGTGCTCGCCGAGGAGCGCGAGCCGCCCCGCCTCGTCTTCAGCCGACGCGAGAAGCGCGGCCAGTTCCGCCCGGTTCATTCTTTAACTTCTGAGGTCTAAGTTCGGAATCTCGACCAGGAGGTCGTCCAGCCGGAGCCGGAGCGTGTAGCTACCCGCGGGCACGTTCGGCAGCGCGAACTCGCACAGCTCGTTCAGTCGGACGCGCGCCGCCTCGCCCGCGCCTTCGACGCCGCCGAGTTCGGCCCAACCGCCGACGCACTCGCCGAGCACCTGACCGGAGACGGCCCAGCCTTCCGCGGCGGGCGCAAGGCGCAGGTCAACGTCCAAATCGCCCGCGCTGAAGAGGAGTTGCCGCGACGCGCCGGGCTGGCCCGAACGAACACCGAAGGCGGGCATCTGCGAGCCGCTGTCGAAGCTGAGCGAGGCGATGACGCGGCGCAGGAGGCCCGCCGCGGCGTTCACGCGCACGGGGCGCGCGCCGAACAGTGCGACCGCGCCCGCGAGCACGTCGCGCGGCGCGTCCTCCGAACTGTCCGCGCGCATCAGCCCGGCGAGACGCTCGACCTGCGCGAGTTGGCCGGCGCAGGCCGCGCAGGCGTCGAGGTGCGTGCGCGCGTCGCGCGAGGCGTCCGGCGCGAGGCGTCCTTCGGCCAGATCAACGAGCCGCTCGAAGGGGACGTGTTGTGGGGCCAGCTTCATAATTTTATCTCCGCGGGCGGCCTCCTTCGGGCCGCCCCGCAAAGACAGTGCGCGACCGGCGGCGAAAAATACACCGCCGGTCGCCCGAAGGAAAAAGGCGCGCCCGCGCGGCCTGCCTCGCCGCGGACTTTCCGAACGTCCGCGTGCCCGATTCGGAGGCTATTATAACAGGATATCCGCTAACTCCTCCCAGCGGTTGAAAGGGGGCGCGTCAGGCGCGCCCCCTTCACACGCCGCCGCTGACCGATTACCAGCGGAAGCGGTTGCGGTACTCGGCGGACTCGATGAAGGCCCTGACCATCTCGGCCTTCTGGAAATCGCCGCCGTTGTCGTCGAGCTTCTTGAGCCAGAAGTTGAAGCCGCTCATGTCCGCGTCCGCGCCCTCGTCCGGGTTGCGGTGCAGGTAGCCGAAGTATTGCATCAAGACGAACGCCGAAGTTTGCTCCTTCTGCTTGAACCCGGCGTCGTCGGCGACCTTGCGGAGCACGGTCGCGCGCGTCTCGCTGTGCTGGCGCAACCCTTCGGCGAGGTCGCTGCGCTCGGCCTCCGCGGGCTGGACTCCCGCGTTACGGAAGAGGGCGTCAACGAACTGGTCGTCCGTCATCGCGTCGAAGCGCGCGTGGAATTCGGTGCGGTTAACCCAGGCGTCGGCGACCTGCCGCTTGTTGTCTTCGAGCTTCTGCTCCCAGCCGGGCTGCCCGACGACCAGCCCTTGCGCCGCCGCCTGCATGTCAACGAGGAACTGGTTGCGGCGCGGCATCGTGCCGAACGACTCCTTGTTGAAGCGGTAGAGCATGTAGCCGGTCTCCTGGAACTCGATGGAGAGGAAGAACGCGGCGGAGGCGCTGACGCGCGCGCGCTCGGCGCAGGCCGCGTCCGAGCCGCACTGCTTGATGCCGTTCGCCCAGAAGTCGAGGCCCGCATCGTCGGCCTCGCGGTCGAGGAAGTCTCGGTAGTGCTGCTCGACGAAGAAGTCCGTGTCGTCAATGTCGTTGTCGTGCCCGGTGGCCGCGGTCGCGGCGGAGTTGAACGCGCCGCTCAAGATCGTCTGACCCTGCGCGTTCGTGACGACGACGGTCGAGGTGCTGGTCACGCCGGGCACGCTCGCGCCGTGCTCCGTCTCAAGCTCAAGCTCGGCTTCGAGCGTCGGGGCGAGCGTGAGTTGGCCGACCCTCACGCCGTCAACCAGCACGTTCAAGACCGTGCCCGCGGGCAGGTTCACCTTCTCGACCTCGACCTCGAACTCGCTCCTGCCGTC
>QHXN01000102.1:14329-27897 GCA_003222975.1 Acidobacteriota bacterium
GCGCCGGCGACGACGACGCGCGTGCGCGAGTTGATGAGCGGGAGCGTCTGTCCGTGCTCGGTCTCAAGCTCTAGCTCCCCGGCCTGGAGCGGGCCGAGCGTGATCGTGCCGACCTTCTGGCCGTCAACGAACACGTCGAGCGCGGTGCCCGCGGGGAGGTTGACGTGCTCGACCTCCACTTCGAGCTTGCGGCTGCCGTCCGCCTTCTGCTCGAACTCGGCCTTGCCCGTCGGCGTCAGGCCGTTTATCGCCGCGCCCGAAAGTGCGGCCTCGATCTTCGTGCCCTGCGAACCGGAATCCGCCAACGCCGCCGCGGACGACAGGAAGAGAAGGCACGCCAGCAGCACGCCGGCTGTCAGTGCGAGGCGTGGGTGGCCGGGCGAGAGTTTTCGGGTTGTGGGTACGGGGCGGCTCGTCTTTGCTTTCATGTTCTTTCAGCTCCTCCGGGGAGACTTACCCTTGTTGTTGATTTAGACGGCGACACTAACGTCGCCGACGAGACAGTGCCGGCGAGGGCCGGGGAAATACGGCCCGTCGCAAATAAAAAAATCGTCGTCGGCTTGGAAGGGAGTTTGTGAGAGGGAGGTTTTACGTCGGGAGGACGGCCTTTTGTCGGCGGGTGAGAGTTTTCAACGGAGGAGTTTCGGCGGCGGTGCGCTACCCGGCCTCGACGCCGAACAGCCCGCCCTTCTTCAACTCGCCGAGCAGCTTTTTGAGGCAGCGCGCGCGCGTGGGGCCGATGCTGCCCTCGCTCGTGCCGAGCGCCGAGGCGATCTCGGAGTAGGGCGGCGCGTCGGCGCGGCAGAAGAGCATCGTCAGCAGACGGCGGCAGCGCTCGTCCAGTTCGGCGAGCGCGGCGCGAACGAGGTGCTGCTCCTCCAACTGCGCGAGCGCCTCGTCGGGCAGGAGGCTCTCGTCCGCAATGGCAGAGATTTCGTCGCCCTCTTCATCGCCCTCGATGGGGCGCGTCCTGCGCGCCCTCTTGATCGTGAGCCAGGTCTTGCGCCGCGCCGTCGTGACGAGCCAAGCGTGCAGGCGCGACGGCTGCTCGATTGCCTCGACGTTCTCCAGAAGCGTTGCGAACACTTCCTGGAAAACGTCCGCCGCCGCGTCCTCGTCAAGCCCCGCGCGGCGCGGGACTGCATAGACGAGTCGCTGGTAACGGCGCACGAGCGCCTCCCACGCCGCCTCGTCGCCGCGCCTGCAAGCGCGCAAAAGCTCTTCGTCGCTCTGCCCCATGCGCGAACCCTTTGTCCTCCGCGTCAGGATAGGGCGCTGCAAACGTGATTGTCTAGCGCCTCCCGCGCCGCGGTAGCGGGCAGCGTCCTGGTTTGCGCCGACGTACAGGCTAATCGAACCGCTTCGCCTCGTATGTGCTGTCCGTCGCCCGGCGCTGTGAGCCAAGTAACCATGCAAATTAGGGCTGCGCGGGGATTGAAGCCGGCTTGTTGAAGAGGTCTGGGAACTTCTCGCGCAGGCGCGGCGTGATGCGGAAGCCGGCGTCCTCGAACGCCTCGCCGAAGTCGTTGCGCTCGCCGCCTCCGTGTCCGATGTGACAGACCGTGCACTTACCCCGCAGCTCGGCCTTCGAGTAACTGTCCCGGTTGTAACGATCCATGAAGGCCGGCTTCGCCGCGACCGCGCGCGCCAGGAAGGCGGGCTTGATCAAGCCCGCGAGCACGAACGCCCCGATGAACGCGAGCACCACGACGGCTTTGACCGTTTGCCTGATCACTTCCCTCTCGACTCCTAAAACACGTAGGCGACGGAACCGGCAAAGCCGTTGCGCCCGAAGTCAACGTGCGGCAGCGGGCTGACGCCGAAGAGCGGCCCGCCTACCCCGGCGGGCACGCGTGGCACAGGCCCGGACGTGCGGTTGAAGAGGTAATCCAATTTGAAGATGACGGTTGAGGAAGGCGCGATGTTGAGACCCAGAGTCGTCCGCGAGCGGTTCAGGTAGAAATTAGGAATCGTGCGATCAAGGCGCACCGCCTCATACCTCACGACGGGCGCGACGTACCCGCCTTCGTCAAACCCGGCCTTAACGAAGCGCGGCCTGAGCTGGTACGTTCCCTCGACGTAAAAACCGTCCTGCCCGGGGCTTCGCTCAGCGACAAACTCCGCCAGCCTTGTAACGGTCTCCGGGTCGTCCGGGTCAACGACCGGGGGCGCAGGACTCCTGCGCGGGATGCCGCCGCCGACGATGTTCGAGCGCCCGTACTCGCCGTTGATTGAGAGCGGCCCGCGATGATAGGAAGCGTCGAAAAAGAAGATCGTGGCAGACTGCGGCGCTTCAGTGGACTTGTTGAAGCGTCCGTTGTAGAGAGAAGTCCCGAACTCGAAACCCTTCAGCGGCGAGAGGCCAAGGCGCGCCACCACCGCTTTATTACGGTTCGTGTCCTGAAAGGCGATGCTTCCCGGCTCGGCGGCGGACGATTGACCGAGGAGGCGCGAGAAGGGCGTCGGCTCGTCGTCGGCGTTCGTGCCCTGCATCCCGTTCACGAGATCGAGTTCATAACTGAGCTTCATCTTGCGCGGCAGCCTGAATCGCCCGCGAACGCCCAGCCCCGCGTCGCGGTAGGCGGACGGCACGATGAACTGGTTGACGAGCGGGCGGACGGTCGTCAGGTTCAGGTACGAGTCGTGAAAGGTGTTGAAGCGACCCAAGGCGGGCACGATGATGCCGCCGCGGACGGCGAACTCCGGGCGCACCTTCCACTCGACGTAAGCCTGCTCCACGTCAATCTCGCGCGAGCCGAACTCGTACTCGATCTCGGAGTTGAAAACGATGTTCTGTTTTTCCGCGAGCACCGCCGCGACGCTCAGGACGAGGCGCGTGTTCTGGAAGGTCGGCGTGCCCCCGCCGTCGGCGCGCTCGCTTACAGAAGACTCGCGAAACTGAAAGTCGCCGTAGCCGCCGATGGTGATGCGGTCGGTTCGCAGAAGGTTCCCCGCGCCGGAAAGATCGCCGCCCTGCGCTTTGGTCGCGACGGCGAGACGCGGACTCTCCGGCGCGGCGGTGGACTGCGGCGCACCTGTCATCTCAGCTTGTGGTGAAGGCCGCGGCCGAGCATTTGCCTCCGTCTTGTTGTCAGCGCCGATTTCCGCGGCTCCCTTCTTCTCTACCAGCGAGCGCAAGCGCTCGATCTCATCGCGCAGTTGCCGAACCTCGCTGCGCAACTGCTCCACTTCACCATGCTGTGGCTGCTCTGGGGCCGCCTGTTGCGGTGGTTGAGCCGCAAGCGGGGCCGCCGCCGTCATCAGTAGAGCCATCGTCGCGAGCGATAGTTTCAGATGTTTACGGGAGATGCGTCCGCCGCCGAATTTCAGGGAGGGGATGAATGAGATGAACATCGGCTCCACCTTTGCCTCAGTTAAAAAATAGTGCGAAATGAAAATGGATTTCATTTTCATTTCGCACTATAAAGGCAGATTGGCGCTACTGTCAAGGCAATTCTGTTGACGCCCTCTTTCCAAGAGGGCACTACAGCGCGCGTCGCGTCACCTGTCGCGACCGATCACTTGCCGGCTTGATTCTCTCGCCCTCGTTGGCGAGCGCGGCGGGCAGGTTTATCGCGTGAGGCCGACGAAAGAGTTTTAGCAATGGTCGAGCCGACGGCGAAGACTTCGACCGCAGGGGCGGCCTCCGGCGACCTCAAGCGTCATCCCCCGGACTCGCGTTAGAGAGAGAAGCTCCCGTAGAAAGCGCCGTTCTCGCCGGCCCTCTCCCACGCGTCGCCCGCCGCGCCGCCCGCGTAGGTCGCCTTCCTGGTGTAGCCGACCTTGCGCCCGTTGAGGGGGACGAGCGGCTCGTACCAGACCAGTTGCGGCATGCGGCAGCAAAGGTTGTCCGGCATCGCCTCGACATTAAGGGCGACGGAGGAAGCGCCGACGGAGTAGGCGCTGCCGTCGTGCCTGAAGACGACGGGCGCGCGGCGCACGGAGATGACCTGACCGAGTGCGTCGGCGTACCTGCCCTTGAACGCTTTGACCAGGGCGGCGGCCTGCGCGTCGGTGGCCGAGCTGTCAATGATCAGTTCGGAGCGGCGCGCGGCCCGCGCGTCTACGAGATTCGCGTCGGCGCTGACGACCGCCAGCGCTCGCACGCCCGCAAGATTGACCCCGTCCCAGCTCCCCGCCGTGACGTTCCAGGCCATCAAAGCGTCGCGGCCCGTGACGGTCAGCTCGCCGTTGTAGTGGCACGCCCCGGCGAAGACGCTCGCCGTGCGCGCCTCGACGTAATCGCCCTTGAGGTTGTTGGCCTCGGCGCGCGACGACGAAAGCGCTGCCCCGCACAAGGCCGCCAGAGTTAACACCATGATCCCGACGTACCAAAACCTTCTCATCAACACACCTCCTCAAAAACTCACGGCCACTTCCCTTCAACCCTCAAGCGCCGAGCCGTAGCAAGACCTGCCCGGCACGCAGCGCGAAGGGTGCGCTCGCGCGCCGTCCGGCCCGACGACCAACTGCGTCTCGCGGCACCAGCAGTGCTCGGTGCTGTCGAGGTACTGGCCCGCGTTCGTCGCCAGCCCGTTAGTCATGAAAAACTTCTTCGAGCGCAGCGAGCCGCAGAACGGGCTTTCGAGCGAGACACCGGCGCGTGCCTCCTTCAAGCTCTCCGCGACCTGCCCGCTATGATAACTCTTTTCGTCCTCCATCTCGACTCCCCTCCCACTTCGGTGTGGGTTAGTTCAGAGTTCAGCCTTCAGGTTGTAGCCTTCGAGAGTGCGCAAGCTAAAGCTTGAACTCTAAACCAACACACTAACTCCAACTTCTTAAACCGAAAGGCCGCTCGCCTTCGCCAGCGCGCGGCGCACGAGCGTCTCAGTCAAAGGAACTTTGTACGCGTTCTTTCCGAGCGGCTCCGCGCCTTCGAGCGCGAGGCGTGCCGCCCCGGCGAGCGCGTCGGCGCTCAGAGTCTTGCCCGCCAGATAGCCTTCGGCCTTCGGCACGCGCCACGGTATAGGCGCGACGCCGCCGAGGACGATGCGCGCCTGTTTGACCGTCTTTTCGGGGCCGAGTTCGACCGCCGCGGCCACGGACGCGAGCGCGAAATCGAGCGAGTCGCGCTCCTTGAACTTCAGGTAGGTCGAGTGCGCGGCGAAGCCGGAAGCGGGCACATCAATCTCCGTGATGATCTCGTCGTTGCGCAGCACGTTCTCGCGCCTGATGTTGCCTTCGGACGGCAGCGTGAAGAACTTTTCGAGCGGGATCGTGCGCTTGCCGTCCGCGCCCGTGACCGCGACGCTCGCGCCGAGGGCGACGAGCACGGGCGCGAGGTCGGACGGGTGGACGATGTAGGACGGGCCGCCGCCTAAAATCGCGTTGTACTTGTTCTCGCCCGTCGCCGCGAAGCACTCCGAGCCGCCCTTCTTCAGACAGACCGCCTCTTCGAGCCGGTAGTACCAGCAGCGCGGGCGCTGGCAGAGGTTGCCGCCGACCGTGCCGAGGTTGCGTATCTGCGGCGTGGCGATTGAGTGTGCGGCCTCCGCGAGCGCGGGGAAGTCGCGCCGCACCTCGGCGCTCTCTTCGAGCTCGGCGAGCGTGACGAGCGCGCCGATGCGAAGTCCCTTGCGCCCGTCCGGCTCGATGCGGTCGAGGCCGCGTATGCCCTTCAGGTTGACCACGCGCGCGGGGCGCGTGATGTAGTCCTTCATCGTCGTCAGCAAGTCCTGGCCGCCCGCGATGGGCCGCGCCGCGTCGTCAACGTCCTTCGCCGCGGGCGCGGACTTGAGCAGGTTCGCGGCTTCGCCGACGCTCGCCGGGCTTACCCATTCGAAAGCCTTCATGCCGTCTGCCCTCCTTTCGTCAGGCCCATGAGAATCTTATCCGGCGTGATGGGCAGCTCGCGCACGCGCACGCCGCAGGCGTTGAAGACGGCGTTAGCGAGCGCGCCGACCGACGGGATGATGGCGGCCTCGCCGACGCCGATGACGGCCTCGCGCTTGTCCTCGTCGTCAATGAGTGGGACGAGTTCGGGAATCTCCAAAGAGCCGGGCAGCTTGTAGTCGCCGAAGCCTGGGTTGAGTTGCAAGCCCAATTGCGCGTCCATCACGCGGCCCTCGTAGAGCACCATGCCGAGCGACTGGATCATGCCGCCGTTGATCTGGCTCTCGACGGCGAGGCGGTTGAGCGGCAACCCCACGTCCTGCACCTGAACCATCTTGACGGCGCGGACGTGGCCCGTCTCCGTGTCAACCTCGACCTCCGCGAAGCACGCGCCGTGCACGCCGCTCGCCTGTAGGTTCGACTTCCACTCGCCGTGCGCGGTGATGCCCGCCGAAGGCAGCGCCGCGCAGGCCTGCTTCCACGCGAGCGTCTTGCCGCCCGCGCTCACCTGCCCCGCGGCGAACTTGACCTCTTCCGGCTTCGCGCCGCCGAGCAGCGGCGCGACTTTCGCGGCGACGGCGAGGCGCGCGTTTGTCGCCGCGTCCTTGACCGAAGGCGAGAGCGAGGCCGACGTGGTCGAGCCGCCCGAAGAGTTGGCGTTGCCGAGCCGCGAGTCTCCAATGCGCTCGGCCACCTCGTTTATCCCCAGCCCCAACTCCTCGGCGACGATGGCGCGCGTTAAAGTGCGCGTGCCCGTCCCCAGGTCTTGCGAGCCGACGGCGACTGTGACCGAGCCGTCGCGCGCCACCGTCACGTCAACCTTGCACTGGTTGTTGCCGCCGCCGCCCCACGTGCCGACGGCGCAGCCCATCCCGCGCTTGAGCGCGCCCGCGCCTCCGCCCGGCGTCCGGTTGCGCCGCTCCCAGCCGATCTCGCGCGCGCCGCGGTCGAGCTGCCGGTGGTAGGCCGTGTCTTTCAAGTTCTTCTTGCGAAACTCCAGGGGGTCAATGCCGAGCTTGTAGGCCAGCTCGTCCATCAGGGACTCCATGGCGAAGTTTGCCTGCGGGTGTCCGGGCGCGCGCATGGCGCGCGAGGCGTCCTCGTGCGTGTGGACGGAGAAGACCTCGCGGTAGAAGTTGGCCGCAGTGTAGATGTAGGGCTGGCCCGCCTGCGAGCCGCGACCGAGGCCGCCGAGGCGGTACTGCGTCGCCCGGAGCGCGACGAGCCGTCCGTCGCGGGTCGCGCCCGCCTTGAACTTCTGCCACGAGCCGGAGCGGTTGCCGGCGAGCAGAAATTCGTCCTTGCGCGTGAGCATCAGGTGGACGGGGGCCTTCGCCTGCTTCGACAACTGGCAGGCGAGCATGCCCTCGATGCCGATGCCGAACTTCGAGCCGAAGCCGCCGCCCATGTGCTCGACGATGGCCGTGACGGCGCTCTCTTTCAGGCCGAGTTCCTGCGCCGCGTCGGAGGGGATGGTGAACGTTCCTTGCGTCGAGGCATAGACGGTCGCCGCGTCGCCGCCGCGGTATTCGACGACGTTGCCGTGCGTCTCAAGGCACGAGTGGTGGAGTATCGGCGTGCGGTACTCGGCCTCGACGATCACGTCGCACTGGGCGAAGGCTGCCTCCGTTTTCGCGGCGTCGCCGCGCTTCTCCCTCTCTTCGACGTTCTGTTCGTTGGGGTCGGGCGTGACTTTCGGCGCGCCCTCCTTCATCGAGTCCTCGGCGCGGACGACGTGCGGCAGGACTTCGTACTCGACGCGTATGGCGCGCACGGCGTCCTCGGCGACCTCCGGCGTGTCCGCCGCGACCGCGGCCACGGGCTGCCCGGCAAACAGCACGACCTTCCCGCCCGCCGCCGCCTCGGCCCCGCCCGCCTCCGTGCGGTTCTTCTTCGCGGCCTCCCCCGCGGCCTTGTTGCTCCCCTCGACGACCTCCTCGTCCGTCGCGCCGACGACTGCGCGCACGCCCGGAATCCGTCTGGCGGCTGAGGCGTCAACGCGCAGGACGCGCGCGTGCGCGTGCGGCGAGCGCACGACGCGCCCGTAGAGCATGCCGGGGAGCCGCCGGTCGTGCGTGTACAGGGCCGCGCCGCTCACCTTGACGGGGGCGTCAACGCGCGTCAGACGGTGGTTCAAGAGCGTGTGCTTGTCGTTCGGCCCCCACTCCGGCCCGCCCTCGTCGTCAACCTCGATCTCGACCATCGTCTCGACGCCGCCCACGACCCTCGGCACTTTGACCTTCTTCTTCTTCGCAGGTGTCTGCTGTTGCATGTCTTTCTCCGTGAACCGTGAACCGTAAACCGTGACAAGAGAGAGCCGTGAACTGTAAACCGTGAACCATGATGAGAGAAATCAGCTTTTAACTCGTCACGGTTTACGGTTCATGGTTTACGTCTTTTTAGAAGCCGCCAGCGCCGCCTCGAAGACGCGCGGGTAGGTTCCGCAGCGGCAGAAGTTCCCCTTGCAGGCTTCGCGCACTTCGGCGAGCGTCGGGTTCGGGTTCTTCTTCAGGTAGGCCGAGACGGTCGTCACAAATCCCGGCGTACAGAAGCCGCACATCAGCCCGTCATGCTCGACGAAAGCCTTCTGCACGCCGCTCAAATTTTCCGGCGAGCCGAGGCCCTCGACGGTCGTCAGCCGTTTGCCGGCGGCATCCACGGCGAGCACTAAACAGGAATAGACAGGCTTGCCGTCCATCAGCACCGTGCAAGCGCCGCACGTCCCCATGTCGCAGACGAGCTTCGGCCCCGTGAGCGGCGGGTCGAGGTTGTGGCGCAGCGCGCCGAGGAGTGTCGTGCGCGGCTCGACGCTGACGCTGCGCCTCTGCCCGTTCACGTCGAGCGCGAGGTTCAGAGCGCCCTCGACGGGGCGCGTGCTCGCGTCCGCAAGCGCGGAGGCCGTCGGCTCGGCCTCCGACTTGAGCAGAAGGTGTTCGGCCAGCGCCGCGCCGGCCCCGGCGACGCCGACGCCCTTCAGGAAGCGCCTCCGGCTGGGGTCGTGTGGAAGGTTTTTCTTCCTGCGCCCTTCGTCCCGCTCATCTGCCATCACTTCCTCCTCTGCCGGATTGCGGATTGTGGATTTCGGATTGCGGATTAGAAGTCAACTTGTTTTCTAATCCGCAATCCGAAATCCGCATTCCGCAATCCATAGTCACTTCTTCTTCTTCAAGGCGGCGGCGATTGCCTGCTCGGCGAGCGGGGACATCACGGCGTAGCCCTTCGCGTTGGGGTGCAGGCCGTCCTCGCTCAGTTCAGCTTTCAGGAAACCTTTGTCGTCAACCATCGCCGAGTAGTAGTCGAGGTACGTCGCGCCGTTCTCGGCGGCGTAACGTTTCATCCACTCGTTGAGCGCCCTGATCTGTTCGGGCGGCCTGCGCGTCGTCTGAATGATAGGCTTCCCGTCCCTCTTCTCGTAGTCGCTGACGGGCAGCAGCGAGGCGAGCACGACGCGGACGCCGTGGTCGCGTGCGAGTTCCGCCATCGAGGCGAGGTTGTCTTCGATTGCTTCTAGCGTCACGGGGCCGGTGTTCCCCGCGATGTCGTTCGTGCCCGCGAGTATGACCACGACCCTGGGGCTGAGCGCGATCACGTCGGGGCGGAAGCGTATAAGCATCTGCGGCGTGGTCTGCCCGCTGATGCCGCGGTTAAGGTAAGGCTTGCCGGGGAAGAAGCCGCCGTACTTCGGATTACTCCAGCCGTCGGTGATGGAGTCGCCCATGAAGACGACGCGGCTCTCGCCTTTTACCGGCGGCGCGGCCTTCGCGTTCGCGTCGCGGTAGCGCGCCAGCGCGGGCCAGTCTTTCAGCCTGGCCTCGTCCCGCGCGGCCTGCGCCTTCACTTCCGCGCAAGGGTCTTGCGAGTTCTGCGAGGCCGCCTGCGCCGAGGCGGACGCGGCGCAGGCCAGCAGGATGACGCAGGAAACGAATACGCGAACCATGAAGACCCCTCTTCGCATTAGAGCAGTGGCGTTCAAATCACGAACGCCTTCCTTCACGGGACTCACCTCCGCCCGCCTTCTGCAATGATCGAGAACTCGCCGGTCAAACGTATGTCTTCGGAAGATGCGCCAATCATAACTCGAAACGCCCCCGGCTCCACAACGAAGTGCATGTCCCTGTCCCACAGCGCCAGGTCGTCGGGCGTCAGCGTGAAAGTCACAGTCTTCGACTCGCCCGGCTTGAGGTGAACACGCTCGAAGCCGCGCAGGTTCTTCTCATACGTGGTGACGCTGCTCACGAGGTCGCGCGTGTAGAGCTGTGCGACCTCGTCGCCCTCGCGCGCCCCCGTGTTCTTCACGTCGAAGCTGACCGTGACGTTGCCGCGCGGCGTCTGCTTCGACGGGCTGATCTTCAGGTTGCTGTAGGCGAACGTGGTGTAGCTCAACCCGTGGCCGAAGTAGTAGAGCGCACCATTCACGCGCGTCTTCTCGCCCTCCCACTGTGCGTTGGGCTTCGTCGGGAAGTTGTAAGGTATCTGCCCGGCGGTCTTCGGGAAGGTGACGGCCAGCTTGCCGCCGGGGTTATAGTCGCCGAAGAGAACGTCGGCTATCCCAGTGCCCCCCTGTGCGCCGGGGAACCAAGCCTCGATGATGCCGGGCACATACTTGTTCACCCAGTTGATACTCAAGGGCCGCCCGTTGATGAGAACCACGACGACGGGCTTGCCCGCCGCATAGACGGCCTGCACTAATTCTAACTGCCTTCCGGGCAGGTCGAGGCTCGTCCGGCTGGCGCTCTCGCCCACGGTCTTCGACGACAGATCGCCGAGGACGACGACCGAAACGTCCGAGTTCTTCGCGGCCTCGACCGCCTCGTTTATCCCGTCCTGCTCCGCCTTCGTCAGAGGCTCCGGCAGCACCTCCGTGTCGGGCCAGTGCGCATTCACGATGTCGCAGCCCTTCGCGTAAGTAACCTTCACCGCGCCGCCGAGCTTGTTCTTTATCCCTTCGAGCACCGTGACGCCTCGCACGCCGTTCGGCCCGTAGCGGTGTCGCGTGTTGCTGTCGTCGTCGGCGTTCGGGCCGATGACGGCGATGGATTTTATTCCCTTGCTCAGCGGCAAGACGTTCCTGTCGTTCTTGAGGAGCACAAGGCTCTCGCGCGCCGCGCGCAGCGCGACCTGCTGGTGCTCCGCCGAGTTGACGAGTCTTTCGGTCGCGTCCGGGTCTTCAACATAAGGATGATCGAAGATGCCGACCGTGAACTTGACTCTCAGCACGTCGCGCACGCGGTCGTCGAGCGTCCTTATCGAGACCTTGCCCTCTCTGACCAGCTCGCGTAAGGGGAGGATGAAGTCGTCCGGCGGCGTGAAGTTGGTCTTCACGTTCAGGCCCGCCTCGATGGCCTCGCGCACGGCGTCCTTCATGTCGGAGGCTGTGGCGTGCTTGCTGTAGAGGTACTCGACCGCGGCGCTGTCGGAGACGACGTAGCCGCGGAAGCCGAAATCATTTCGCAGCCGCTCGGTCAGCCAGTAGTGGCTGCCCGTTATCGGAATGCCGTTGTAGTCGTTGTAAGAACTCATCACGCCGAGCAGCCCGCCCTCTTTGATGGCCGCCTTGAACGAAGGAAGGAAGATGTTCTCGACTTCGCGCGGGCTTGTCTGCGGGTCTGTGCGCGCCTGCCCCTCGCGCGCGCCCTTGTTGTTGCTGTAGATGGCGAAGTGCTTGCCCGTCGCCGCGATGCGGTAGTCCTCCTGCATCCCCTTGACCATCTCGACGCCGAGGCGCGAGGCCAAGAAAGGGTCTTCGCCGTAAACTTCTTCCATGCGCCCCCAGCGCTGGTCGCGGCCCACGTCGAGGATGGGCGCATAGACGTTCGTGTAGCCGAGCGCGCGCGCCTCCTCGCCGGTGATGCGTCCGATCTCTCGAACCAACTCCTTGTCCCAGGCGCTGCCCTGGCCCGGCTGCGCGGGGAAGCTCGTGGCGGTGTAGGCCGCCAGTCCGCGTATGCCTTCGTTGGTGAAATCGGCGGGGATGCCCAGGCGCGTGTCCTCGATGAAGAAGCGCTGCACCTCGTTCATGGCCCAGACGTGCTTTTTGGTATCGGTCGAGTAGATGCTTTTCGAGCCTTTGTCGCCCCAGCCATTCAGGTGCTCGTCAATGTTGGCGATGCCGTCCTTCCAAATCTTTTTCTTCCACTCCGGCGTCGGCAACTCGTCTTGCAAAACCCTGCCGTAGCCGTACAGAGTAGCCGTCTGACAGGTCTTCTCCTCCAAGGTCATCTGCGAGAGGAGGTCTTCGACGCGGGCGCTCAAGTCGGCCTTCGGGTCTTCGTAAACGTCCTTCCTGCCGTTCTTGTTCAAGTCAATCCAGCCGTCGTGATAGATGTCCTTCCGCGCGCCCGCCCCTACTTGCGCGGGCAATCGCGGGCCGAGGCCGGTCAGCAGCACTGTCAGGAGCAAGGCGGCGCGTGCCGTTCGCATTCAGTCACCCTCCGTTCGAGTTCGTCGCCAACTATTCAGCGCCCTGCGGCCCGACGACCGTGTTGCGCAGAGTGCCGAGCCGCTCGATTGTCACCTCGAACACGTCGCCCGCCTTCAGAAGCACCGGCGGCTGTCGAAATATCCCGACGCCTTCGGGCGTCCCCGTGGCGATCACGTCGCCCGGCTCCAGAGTGATGCCCTGCGAGATGTAGGAGACGAGGTAAGGCACTTTGAAGATCATCTTGGCCGTCGTCGAAGATTGCATCACCTCGCCGTTCAACCGCCCCTCGATCTTGAGCGCGTGCACGTCCCCCGCCTCGTCGCGCGTGGTGACGAAGGGGCCGAGCGGCGCGAAGCCGTCGAGGCCCTTGCCGCGCACCCACTGGCCGTCGCCGAATTGCAGGTCGCGCGCGCTCACGTCGTTAATCAGCGTGTAGCCGAAGACGTAGTCGAGCGCCTCGGCCTCGCCCGCGCGCCTGCACCGGCGACCGATGACGACCGCCAGCTCAGCCTCGTAGTCAACCTGCGTGCTGATTGTGGGAAGCACAATCGGCGCTTCGTGCGCGCTCAAAGAGTTCGGCAGCTTGGTGAAGACGAGCGGGGCCGCGGGCGGCTCCGCGCCGCCTTCGATGGCGTGGTCAACGTAGTTGCGACCGATGGCGAGAATCTTCCCCGGATTGACCGGCGGCAGAAACTCCACCGCGTCCGGCGCGAAAGCCACCCGCTCGTCGTTCAGCGCCCCGCCCCTTCGCGCGTCCTCGACCAGCGCAGCGATCTCGCCGAGGGCTTCCGCGCCGCGCCTGATGACATCGAGCGCGTCCGCGGCTTCGAGCAGCCAGACCGATGAATGGCCGCCCGACTGGCGGACTGCGCGCGCCAGCGCCGCGACATCTATCAACCTCTCGTCCGCGAGGACGCCGACGCGACGCGCGTCCGACGTTCTCGTCCTGAACTGCGCCAGCTTCATTCCGTTACTCCCTCCTGTCCGAATCCGGCTTCAAGACGCGGCGGTTTCGAGCCGCCTGCGCCGGAACTCGTCGAACGTGACGGCGAGGACGATCACCGCGCCGATGACGATCTGCTGCGTGAACGAGGAGATGCCGAGCAGGTTCGCGCCGTTCGAGAGCACGCCCATGATGAGCGAGCCGATGATCGTTCCCACGACGCTCCCCTGCCCGCCGCTCAGAGAGCCGCCGCCGATGACGACCGGAGTGGATCACATCATTTCGGGCGGGGCCGAACTAGGCTACGGACGGAAAAAGCCGGACGCGACCGGGCCAGCCAGACCCTCCGACCTCTGAAGCCTTCCCGCTCGT
>QHXN01000103.1 GCA_003222975.1 Acidobacteriota bacterium
GAGGAGGCGCTTCAAGTAAAGTTCGGGCGCGATGCGTAGATACAGGTCAATGTCGAGCGCGTTGTGATGCGTCTTGAAGGGGCGAGCCGCCGCGCCGGAGGCGATGGGCGAGAGCATCGGCGTCTCGACTTCGATGTAGCCGTGTTCGTCGAGGTGTCGGCGCATCGCGGTTATCAGCTTCGAGCGGCGCTCGAAGATTTCGCGCGTCGAGAGTTCGCGCGGTCTGTCTTCGCCTTCCGCCTGTTCGTCGCCCGTCTCGACCTTGAGGCTTGAGGCGATGAGGTCTGCGTAGCGTTGGCGCTGGCGTATTTCGGGGTCGCTGATGCCGTGCATCTTGTCGGGCATCGGCAGCAGTGCCTTCGACAGAAATTGAAGCTCGCGCACGTGCACCGATAGCTCGCCGGTCTTCGTCACGAACAGCTTGCCTTCGACGCCGACGAAGTCGCCGTGGTCGAGCAGTTGGAAAAGCTTCCAGCCGCTCTCGAACTCTTCAACCGCACGATTCGTGTCGTTGCTGACAGCCACGGCCTCCTGCCTGCGCACGTAGATTTGCAGTCGCTCCTTGCCGTCGGATAGATGCACGAAGGCGACCTTGCCCATCACGCGCGGCGGCGTGGCGAGGCGGCCTGAGACGCGCACGTTGATGTCGCCCAGATGCGCGTTGACGGGTTCGAGTTCTTCCGCCGACGGGCGCTCGCCCGCTTTCACCTTGCTCATGAGCAAGGTGAAAGCCTCCGCGAACTTCTCGTCGCCGACGATTCTTTTAATCGTCTCGTGTTCGGCGAGCGCGGTGACGGTGTCCTCGCCCTCTGCGCTCCCGGCGAGGTTCGTGCGGCTGAACTTGTTCGGGTAGGCGTTGCCGACGAGCGCCTTGATCTCTTCCAGGTGAGAGAGGCGCGCGCGCGTCTGGTCGTTGTCCTCGACGACGTTTCCGATAAGTGGCGTGCTCATTGTTCGTCCCCGCCTCACGCAGAGGCAAAGGCGGATTATAGAGAAGCGGTCAGCGGTCAGCAATCAGCGGTCAGCTTTTGCGCGAGGCCGGGCGTTAGTGGCTAATGGCTGAAAGCTTCCCCGTCGTGCTAGATTCTCTGTAAACGACAATGGGCGGCAAGTTGATTCTAGATCGAGAGGAGTTGCGCCGCGTGCGCGAGAGTTTACGCGCGCAGGGGCGTCGGCTCGTCTTCACGAACGGGTGCTTCGACCTACTGCACGTCGGGCACGTGCGCTACCTCGAAGCGGCGCGCGCGCTCGGCGACGCGCTGCTCGTCGCCGTCAACAGCGACCGCTCGGTGCGCGCGCTCAAAGGCGCGGGCCGCCCCGTGTTGGGCGAGAGGGAGCGCGCCGAACTGCTCGCCGCGCTCGCGGTCGTTGACTTCGTGACGGTGTTTGACGACGAGTCGCCGCGCGCGCTCATCGCCGAAGTCCTGCCGGACGTGCTCGTCAAGGGCGGCGACTACGCGCTCGAAGAGATTCACGGGCGCGAGGAGGTCGAGCGGGCGGGCGGGCGCGTCGTCGCGCTCCCATTCGTCGAGGGCGCTTCGACGACGGGCATCATTGAAAGAATTAAAGACGTAAACCGTGAACCGTAAACCGTGACAAGACGAAGCCAGTTTTTCTTGTCACGGTTTACGGCTCACGGTTTACGAAAAAGTTATGAGTAGTTCGGTCGAATCAACTCCGGTCTTGCAGAGCGTGCTGCGGCGCGTGACGGAAAGCTCCGAGTTCAGGCGGCTGGCGGCGGAGGTCGCTTCGGGCGCGCGTGTCGTGTCGGTGGCGGGGCTGACTTCGGCGGCGGCGCGCGCGCTGGCGCTCGCGGCTTTGCAGCGCGAGACCGGGCGTCGCTTCGCAGTGATGGTCGCCGCGAACCGCGACATGGAGGCGTGGGAGCGCGACCTCTCCTTCTGGTGCGGCGCGCTCGGCGGCGTGGGCGGCGTGTGTGAGGCCGTGCTGAGCCTGCCCGCGTCCGAGGGCGACCCTTACGCGGGCGCGTCGCCGCACGCCGAGACTCTGGAGCGGCGCGCGCTCACGCTCTGGCAACTCGCGCGCGGGCGCGGGCGCTTCGTGCTGCTGTCGGCGCGCGCGCTCGTGCGCCGGACGATTCAGCCGCGCGCGCTCGTCGAGATGGGGGCGGTGCTCCGACGTGACGAGACTTTCGCGCCGGAGGACTTGCTGGAAGTTCTGCTGGCGTCGGGCTACGTGCGCGAAGACCCCGTGGGCGCGGTCGGCGAGTTCTCGATGCGCGGCGGCATCCTCGACGTTTGGTCGCCGGGCGAGGGCGCGCCCGTCCGCGTCGAGTTCTTCGGCGACACGGTTGACTCCATCCGCCGCTTCGACCCCGAAACACAGCTCTCCATCGAACAACTGAAAGAGACCGAGGTCGTCCCGATGCGCGAGCTGGCGGTGGCGCGCGACGACTTCCGTTTGTGGGCGGAGTTCGCGCGCGACCGCTGGGCGGACGAGACGCACGCGCGGGCGCTGAAAGACCGGACGGTTTACGCCGACGAGGGCGAGACGTTCCCCGGCTGGGAGTGGCTGATCCCGCTCGTCGTCAAAACGGACGCGAGCGCGTTTGATTACCTCAATGATGCCGTGCTCGTCGTTGACGAGCCGGCAGGCATTGAGCAGCACCTCGCGCAGAGCTTCGAGACCGTCGCCGCGCGTTTCAACGAGAACGAGAGTGCGGGCGAGATCGGACTCCGGCCCGAAGAGCTTTACCTGACGGTCGGGGAGCTGCGCGGGCGCATTGATGACGCGTCACGCGTCGAGTTCCGCGCGCTGGGCCGCGCGGCGGCGGTGACGGACGAGAGATTCGCGGGCGAGGCGGAGCAGCCCGCGGCACAGATCGGACGGCAGCGCAACGCGCCGAAGCCGCTCTTTCTTTTCCCCGCGGTCGAGCGCGCGCCCGAAGTCGAGTGGCCGTCGCTCCCTGCGAAGCGCTACCACGGACGCATCGCAGACCTCGCCGCGGACGTGCGCCACGCGCGCGAGGAGCGCTCCATGCTGACGCTCTTCGCGATGCCTTCGCCGGGCGTGGCCGAGCGCGTCGCGGACATGCTCGCCGACTACAACGTCGCGTCGCGCGTCGCGCTCGCGGGCGAGGGCGGGGCGCAGGCCGCAGACTCCGCGGCCATCGTCACCGCCGGGAAACTCTCCGGCGGCTTCGAACTGACAGGCGCACAACTCCTCGTCCACGTCGAGACAGACCTGTTCGACGAGGCCGGCGGCGCGACCGTCGAACAACGTGTGCCGGGCACGGGCGTCGCCACCACCGGCTCGGCGCGTCGGCGCAAGTCGCTGGCCGCCGCCTTCCTCTCCGACTTTCGGGATTTGAAAGTCGGCGACCACGTTGTCCACATAGACCACGGCATCGCGCGCTTCGGCGGCCTTCAGACGCTCGAACTCGGCGGGCGCAAAGGCGAGTTCATGCTGCTCACCTACGCCGACGAGGCGAAGCTCTACGTGCCCGTCGAGCGGCTCGACCTGGTGCAGCGCTATTCGAGCGCCGAGGGGCACGAGCCTGTGCTCGACCGCCTGGGCGGACTCGGCTGGCACAAGACGAAGGCGAAGGCCAAGCGCGCGATGCGCGACATGGCCGACGAGCTTCTGAAGCTCTACGCGGAAAGGAAGCTCGTCCAAGGGTACGCCTTCGCGACGGACAGCCCTTGGCAGCGCGAATTCGAGGACGCGTTCGAGTACGTCCCCACTCCCGACCAGGACACGGCCATCGAGGACGTGAAGCGCGACATGGAAGCCGTCACGCCGATGGACAGGCTTCTGTGCGGCGACGTGGGATACGGCAAGACCGAGGTGGCGATGCGCGCGGCCTTCAAGTCCGTCATGGACTCGAAGCAGGCGGCGGTGCTCGCGCCGACCACGGTGCTCGCCTACCAGCACTACGAGACCTTCCGCGCGCGCTTCGCCGTCTTCCCCGTGACCATCGAACTCATCTCGCGCTTCCGCTCGCCCAAAGAGCAGAAAGAGATCGTCAAGCGCGTCGAGTCGGGCGAGATTGACATCATCATCGGCACGCACCGCCTGCTCTCGAAAGACATCGCCTTCCGCGACCTCGGCCTCGTCGTCGTTGACGAGGAGCAGCGCTTCGGCGTCGCGCACAAAGAAAGACTCAAGCAGTTGAAGAAGAGGGTTGACGTGCTCACGCTCTCCGCAACGCCGATACCGCGGACGCTGAACATGTCTCTGATGGGACTCAGGGACATGTCGGTCATCGAGACGCCGCCGCGCGACCGGCTCGCCATTCAGACACAGGTCGTGCAGTTCAGCGAGGGCGTCATCAAGTCGGCCATCGAGTTGGAGCTTGGCCGGGGCGGTCAGGTCTTCTTCATACACAACCGCGTGGAGACGATTGACACGGTGGCGGCGCTCGTCCGGCGGCTCGTACCGCAGGCGCGCGTCCACGTCGGGCACGGGCAGATGAACGAAAAAGAGATGGAGCAGGTGATGCTCGACTTCGTTGACTTTAAATACGACGTGCTCGTCGCCACGACCATTATCGAGAACGGCATAGACATCCCGCGCGCCAACACGATCATCATAAACCGGGCAGACGCTTACGGCCTTTCGCAGCTTTATCAGCTCAGGGGCCGCGTCGGGCGCTCGAACCGGCGAGCCTACGCGTACCTGCTCATCCCGTCCGAAGCGGAACTGACAGCGATTGCGAGAAGAAGGCTCGCGGCCATACGCGAGTTCTCAGACCTCGGCGCGGGCTTCCGCGTGGCGGCTCTGGATTTGGAGCTACGCGGGGCAGGCAACCTCCTCGGCGGCGAGCAGTCGGGGCACATGGATGCCCTCGGCTTCGATCTTTACACGCAGATGCTTGAGCGCACCGTCTCGGAGCTTCGCGGCGAGCAGGTCGAGGACGAGACCTCGGTCTCGATCAACCTCGGCGTTGACGTTTCCATCCCCGAAGAGTACGTCGCCGACATGGGCCAGCGCCTTCGGACTTACAAGCGCATCGCCTCGGCGCGCGACGACGAGGCGCTGGAGCAGATCAGGCGCGAGACAGAGGATCGCTACGGTCGCCTGCCCCGTTCGGTCGAACGCCTCTTCGCATACGCGCGGCTGCGCCGGACGGCTGAAGAGACCGGCGTCGTCTCGATTGACCGGACGCCGAACGGTTTAGCCTTCAAGTTGAAGGAGACGGCGCGTGTCGCACCCGACCGTTTGCTCGCGCTGGTCGCGGGCGGCGGGGCGACGTTCAGCCCGAGCGGCGTGCTGAGGGTCGAGGCGGGCGACGAGGAATTGATCGAGCGCGCGCACCGCGTGTTGCTGGACATACGCGGCTGAGGTTAGAATACGCGCTTTCGTCCGGGGCGGTCGCCGCCGCCCGTCTGATGTTTCCGGTTAATGAGGAGTAGAACTGTGCAATTGAAAAACACCTTGTCGCGCGCGTCGGCGCTTCTGTTCGCGGCGCTCGCGCTGGCGGTGGCCTTCGCTGCGCCCGCGCGCGCGCAGGAAGAGAGCGCGCCCGTCGTCTTGGACGAGCCGGTCGTGCAGGTCAACAACGACGTGATCATGCTCTCGCATCTCAAGCGCGAGAACGCCGACTTCCGCGAAGTCCTCGTCAAGCAGCGGGGCATGACGGCGGAGCAGGCCGACGCCGAGATCGCCAAGAAGCAGCCCGAAATCATCTTCAACCTCATCAACGAGGCGCTGCTCATGCAGAAGGGTAAGGACATCCCGCGCATGAGCGAGGACGTGGAGGCCGAAGTCAACCGCGAGGTTCTGCGCGTCGCCAACCAGTCGGGCCTCAAGACGCTCGACGAGTTGCAGGCGGCCATGCAGAAGGAGGGCATGAGCCTCTCCGAAATCAAGGCCACGCTACGCGCCCAGTACATGAAGCAGGCCGTGTTGCAGCACGAGGTGGACTCCAAAATCTACTTCGGCCTGACCGACGCCGAGTTGCATCAATACTTCGACGCGCACCGCGACCGCTTCGCTGGCGTGACGATCTCGGAAATCTTCCTGAGCCTCGCGGGCCGGAGCGAGGCGGACGTGAAGGCGAAGGCCGCGCAGGTCGCCACGCAGGCGCGCGGCGGCGCGGACTTCGGCGACCTGGCCGCCAAGTTCTCCGAGCGCGAGGACGAGAAGGGCGCGCGCGTCGCCGAGAAGACGAAGGGGCAGCACCTCGACGAGAACGGCAAGCCGCGCGTGTACCTGCTCTCGGACATGCAGCCCGCGGTCGGCGACGCCATCAAGAACCTGAAGGCGGGCCAGGTCTCCGAGCCGATCAAGACCGACGAGGGCTACCTGATCCTGCGCGTCAACACGCGCGACGACGCCTTCAACGAGAACTTCGTCCGCGGGGCCTTGACGCAGGAGCGCTCCGACAAGGAGCACGAGAACTACCTGCGCGGCCTGCGCAAGGAGGCTTACATCAAGCCCGCGGACAACTACAAGGAAGTCGTCCAGCCGCTGCTCGATAAGGACAGGGAAGAGTTGAAGGCCGCCGACAAGGACAAGCAGGAGACGGCCAGCAAACAGGCCGCTCCCGAAAAGAAAGCGAAGAGTAAAAAGCAGTAAGAACTCGTGAACCGTAAACCGTGAACCGTGACAAGAGGTTTCCATCTTGTCACGGTTCACGGTTTACGGTTCACGGCCTTTTATGCGTTTAGACCAATACCTGCGCGCCAGCCGTCTCGTCCTGCGCCGCACGGTCGCGCAGGAGTTGTGCGAGGCCGGGGCCGTCAGCGTCAACGGCACGACCGCGCGCGCCTCGCGCACAGTCCGCGCCGGTGACGAAATCAAAATCCGCCGTCGCGACCGGGTCTTCACAGTCCGCGTCCACACAATCCCGGAAACCAAGCAGGTCTCGCGTACCCAGGCCCCGACACTCTACGAGATTATCAGCGACGACAGAACTAATGATGAATGATGAACTGAAGACATCTGGCCTTCAGTAAAATCATTCCGCGTTTCGTTTTCGTTCGCCTTTCGCGCGCCGGGCGCGGGGTTCGGACGGGCGTTCGTCTGGAAACGAAACGGGGGCCGCCGGGCGCGGTCTGGAAAATCGGCGGAATCCGCAATGTACTCAAGTGGAATAAGATTTGCGGCTTTCGAGACGACCTCGGCAGTTTTCCACGTATGTTGCCTGTCAAGAAAACAAGGGAGTTGGGAAAAGTTATGAATATCCTGAGCAGCATCTTTACGGACGACCTGGCGATTGACCTGGGCACGGTCAACACTTTGATCTTCGCGCCCGAACGCGGCGTCGTCCTGGACGAGCCTTCGGTGGTGGCGATACACAAGTACACGGGCGAAGTCCTGGACGTGGGCGCGGGCGCTTACAAGATGCTGGGGCGCGAGCCGAAGGACGTGGAGGTCTTCCGGCCCGTGCGCGGCGGCAACATCGAAAACTTCGACGCGGTCGAGAAGATGCTCAAGGCTTTCATCGCGCGCGTCAACGGCGGCAGCCATCGGCGCAGCCACGTCGTCATCGGCGTGCCCGGCTCCTCGACCACGCTCGAACAGCGCTCGGTGCGCGACGCCGCGCGCGACGCGAAGGCGGCGCGCGTTGACCTCGTGGACGAAGGATTGTGTGCCGCGCTCGGCGCGGGCCTCTCTTACGAGGACGAGCGCGCGCACCTGGTCGTGGACATCGGCGGGGGAACTACGAACGTCGCCATCATCGCCAACGGCGCGGTCGTCTCCTCGTACAGCCTGACCGCCGCCGGCAACGCGATGGATCAAGCCATCTGCGACTACGTGCGCTCGAAGTACGAGATGCAGCTTGGCGAGCGCACGGCGGAGAACGTGAAGAAGGAGCTGAGCGCGGTCGCGCGCGACGGCAGCGGGCGGATGGAGATCGTCGGCAAGCAGTTGACCGACGGACTGGCGAAGGCGGTCGAGATCACGGCGGACGAGGTGCGCGAGGCCCTTGAGCCGGTCGTCTCCGACATCGTCGCGGGCGCGCGCCGCGCCATCGAGGAGTCGAAGCCGGACGTGACGGCGGACATCTACCAGACGGGCCTGATACTGACGGGCGGCGGCACGCTCCTCGACGGAATGGCCGCGCGCTTGCAGAAGGAGCTACGGCTGCACGTCGCCGTCGCCGACGACCCGCTCGCCGCGGTCGCGCTCGGCGCGGGCCGTCTGCTCTCGGACAAGGCGCGGCTCCAGCGCGCGGCCATACGCGAGGACGTTCCCGTCTGGCAATCCGAACAGCAACTCGTCGTCAACTGGTAAAGTTTCAAAGGGCAAGGGCGGGCGGGGAAGAGGGCCGGAGGCTTCGATCTCCGGCCCTCTCTTCTTACGAAGAGAAGCGTTAAAGTCATTATTTCTCGTCCGACATCGTAGTGCTCTCGATGCTCCGCTGAGTTACTTCCGCAGCTCCTTCGTCCAGAATCGCCGCGCAGACGCGCTCGCGGTCTCCGGGCGGGAGTTGCCGAAACATCTCGATGATATCAACGGCCCGCGCCGGCTCACGCGTCCCTTCCTCCGGCGCGGGCGGCATCAGCAAGAGTCCGCAGACGTAGAGCGCGAGCGTGAAGAAGGAGACGTAGCCCGTGGCGGGCGCGTAAGCTTGGCCGCCGAGCGCCGCCGACGTGAAGCCCTCGAAGAGCGCGCCCGCCAGTTGCCTCAGCCAGCCGCCGCCGCCGGTCGCGTAGAGCGAGGCGAGGAGGAGGTGCTTGACGACGAAGGCCGTGCCGAAGAGTGCGGCGAGGCTGCGCAAGAGCCGCCGCGCGTCGAACGCCGAGAACTGGTTCTGCCAGAGCGTCCAGAGGAAGAAGAACGAGAGCATCCAGCGCGGGAGGCCCGCGTCGGGCAGAACCGAGTTGAAGCTCTGCGCCGACGCGAAGAAGAGCGCGGCGAGTGTGAGCGCGTGCGAGACGACGGCGAGCGCCGATAGCTCACCAGACAGCCACGCGCCGACGACGACCGCGCGCCCGCGCACGAAGAGCGCCAGCAGCATCAAGGCGAGAAGGAGCGTGACGAGCGGCGGCGGCAGAAAGACGAGCGCGCCCGTCTCGGCGGCGACGCGCACGCCGCCCGTGAGCGCGACGGTCAGGAAGATCGTCGGCAGCAGCACGTGGCGCACGAGCGCGCGATTCGTTGTGCGTTTGTCGGTCACTCTCGGATGAAGCCCGTCACTTCCGCTCGCGGAAGACTTTCAGCGGGTTGAGGTCGTCAACCGTCCGCTCCGTGCCTTTCTCAAGCTCGGCCTTCAGCTCGGCGGCGGAGTGGATTTTCAGCTCCGGGTCGGCGATGTTGAGCGGCGCGTCGGGCGAGAGGGCGATGGCGCGGTTGACGGCGTCGAGTCCCTGTCGGAAGAGCGCGTCGTCCGTATAGACGCGCCCCCAGCCCTGCCGGTAAAACGAATAGGCGACGTAGAACTGCGTGCGCGCGTCCTGCTGCGCCGGGTCGGCGCGCGACCACTCGTCGCGCGCCGCGGCGTACTGCTCGCGCAGGAAAAGCTCCCGGCCCGCGTCGAAGCGCGCACGGTCAACCGCGTAAGTCCCGGCGGCGACGCTCGCCCGCGTGGTCACGTCTTTAATGCTCTGCGGCGCGGTCGCGTAGAGCCACACGACGAACGCCGCGTAAACAAGCGTCCACGCGACGCCCAGCGCGGGGATGAGTCGGACGGTTCTCATTTGTTATAATCCGCGGGAATTCTCAGAGGTTTAGGCGGCGATGTCAACGGGCGTGGAGAAGCACGAGGCCAACGAAGAGATGAAGGCGGGAGGCACAGGTGAGCGTTCGCCGTACTGCGCGCGTCTGCTCGCGGAGGTCGGGCGCGAGGTGAAGCCGTTCCGCGTCCGCGGCGTGGAGATCAACCCGCCGCTCGTACTGTCGCCGATGGCGGGCGTGACCGACGTTCCTTTCCGCGCGCTCCTGAAGCGGCGCGGCGGCATCGGGCTGACGGTCTCGGAGTTCATCTCGGTCGAGGGGCTGACGCGCAACAACCCGAAGTCGAGGCGGCAGATGCGCTTCTTCGAGTACGAGCGCCCGTTCGCCGTGCAGATTTTCGGCGGCCAGCCGGAACGCATGCGCATGGCCGCGGAGATGGCCGAGGAGGTTGGCGCGGACATACTCGACGTGAACTGCGGTTGCCCCGCGCCGAAGGTCGTCAAGCACGGCGGCGGCTCAGGACTGCTGAAAGATTTGCCGCGGCTCGAAACTATTCTCAAAGAGATCAAGAAGGCGATCAGCATCCCGCTTACCGTAAAGATTCGCGCGGGCTTCTACGACAGCAACCGCAACGCCGTCGAGGTCGCGCGCCTCGCCGAAGATTGCGGCGTCGAGCACATCGCGCTTCACGGTCGCACGAAGGAGCAGGCTTACAAGGGACTCGCCGACTGGGACTTGGTGCGGCAGGTGAAAGAGGCCGTGAAGGTTCCCGTCTCAGGCAGCGGCGACGTTCTGACGGTCGAGGATGCGTTCAAGCGCTGGCGCGAGACTGGCTGCGACGGCATCCTCATCGGTCGCGGCGCGATGGCGAACCCCTGGATATTCCGCCAGATCGAAGACGCTTTGAACGGGCGCGCACCTTATCAACCGACGCTCGACGAGAAGCGCGAGGTGTTAGTCGAATACTTCGACCTGCTGCGCGCCGACATGCCGGAGTTCGCCGCCGTCGGTCGCATGAAGCAGTTGGCCGGGCAGTTCACCAAGGGATTGCCAGGCGGCGCGCGCTTCCGGCAGGTCATCTACCACTCACACTCCATCAACGAAGTCCTCGAACGCATCGGCGAATACTTCGAGACTGTCGCCGCGGGCCGCACGTACATCGGTGAAGGCGGCGCGGAAGAACCGGAAGAAGCGCCCGCGCTCGACTCGTGCGAGGCGGCGACGACCTTCTAGCGGCTTACTCCACCTTGTTGTAGATGTCGCTCAAAGCGATGTGGCAGTTCAGCGCGGGCAAGGCGAGGTCGGCGTCCGACCCGCTCGCCTTCGTGTAGAGCCACCCGTCCTCCTGCCTCAAATAATGCTCCACCACAAACTCGTCTTGCGCCACGAGCAGATATTCCTGAAGGGATGCGATTTGTTGGTAAGACGAAAACTTCTTCCCGCGGTCGAAGGCTTCCGTACTCTCCGACAACACTTCGACGACGAGGATGGGGTTTAAGATCACGTCCCTCTCTTCGTCGGCGAACTGAGTCTCGCCGCAGATGACCGAGACATCGGGATAGAAGAACCTATTGGAGTTCGGCACACGCACTTTCAGATCGCTGGGATAGACACGGCATGGGCGGTCTCTGAGCTGCACGCCGAGCGCGATGATGATGTTGGCGGCGATCAGGTTGTGGCGCTCGCTGCCGCCCGCCATCGCGTAAATCACGCCGTCAACGTACTCGCTCTTAAATTCGGCGTTGCGTTCAATGGTCAGGTATTCTTCCGGGCTTACATAGTAGCTTGGTAACGACAACATAAGCTCATCTCTTCTATGGGTGAATCCCTGCTGGTTTCACAGCCCGAGCGGGCGCGGCGACTTGCCGCCGAAGAACCAGGCCGCGCCGACGCGCAGGCGCTGGTGCCAAGTCGGGAGACGCAACGTGTAGAGCGCGAAGCGTGCCTGGCGCGCGAGCTGGCCGCTGACGACGCGGCCCTCGATGAGCACCGCCGCGTCGTCCGTGCCGAGGCTGACGGCCTCGCCCATCTCCTCGAAGTGGCCCGCCGAAGGGACACTGCCGTCTATGAGCGCCTGCACGTTGCGCGCGACGAGGCGCGACTGCTGGTAGGCGAGCTGCGCCGTGCCCGCGAGGGTCGGCGCGACGTTGGGGAAGTAGGCGATGTCGCCGAGCACGAAGACCTCCGGTCGCCCGCGCACCTGAAGCGTCGGCGCGACGACGACGAGTCCCTTCTGCGTCTTCTCAACGTCGAGGCGGTCAACGAGCGGGTTGATCCTCACGCCCGCAGTCCAGACGACGCCCGCCGACTCGATTGTCTGCCGCTCGCCAGCGTGCTCGAACGTAACGCCACGGGGCAGCACCTCGACGACGCGCGTGTCCGTGTGGACTTCGATGCGCTTCTCGTCCAGAACTTTTTCGATGGCCGCGCGCAGCTCATCGCCCATGCCGGGGACAAGCTGCTTGCCCATCTCGACGACGACGACGCGCGGCTCGCCTCGCAAGCCCCGGCGGCGGAAGGCGTCGCGCAGGAGGTCTGACATCTTCGTCGAAAGCTCGACGCCGGAAGCGCCGCCGCCGACGATGACGAAGGTCGCCGAGCGGCGCGCGTCCTGCGGCGCGGCGTCGGGCGGGATGTGGTCGAGCGCGTCGCACATCCGGCGGCGCAGGTCGTCGGCGTGGCGGATTTTGCGGAAAGGTAGGGTGTTCTGCTCCGCGCCTCGGACGCCCCAGAAGTTCGTGACGCCGCCGACGGCGAGGACGAGGTATTCGTAATTGATGCGCCGGACGCGGCCCGCGACCGCCACCTCTTTCTTGTCGAGGTCAACGTTCGCGACCGCGCCCTGCACGAACTGGACGCGCTCGTCCAGAAGCTCGCGGTAGGGCGGCGCGATGTGCCACGCCTCGACCTCGCCGCTCAGGTACTCGTAAAGGAGCGGCGTGTGCAGGAAGTGATCCTCGTTCGAGACGAGCGTCACTTGACCTGCACCGGCGAGGCCGAGCGCCGTGAACAGCCCGCCGAAGCCGCCGCCCACGACGACGATGCGCGCCCGCCCCTCGACCTTCTCTTCGCTGGCGTCCATAAAGTTTCTCCCGTCGGGATGCGTGAAAAGTCGTGCCGCATGGTAGCAAACAAGTCCGCCGCGGCGCATCCCTTCGGCCTGTCGCCCGCTGGACACTTCAAAGGGCGGCGTGTTAAATTCTCCGGGTCAGTTAGATTAACTCTTGCGGTTGCCTGGGGATAGAAGGACGGGCTGACTGCGGATTGGGAGGGCCATCTCGAACAGTCATGGCATTAGCGACGGAAATTAAGGAAAGCATCATCGGCCAGTACAGGACGCACGAAGGCGACACCGGCTCGCCGCAGGTGCAGGTAGCTCTGCTCACAGAGCGGATCAACGAGTTGACCGAGCACTTCAAGACCCACAAGAAGGACAACCACTCGCGCCGGGGGCTGCTCAAGATGGTCTCGCAGCGCAGGAGCCTGCTCGACTACCTCAAGCGTAGAGACATCGAAGGGTATCACGAACTCATCGGCAAGCTCGGCCTGCGCCGCTAGCTGGGAAGCGGCGGTGAACCTTCGCCAGACCGGAGCGCGACGATTCAGAGTTCGGTGTCAGTGTAAGTGTACGAGGACGAACGCCTCTTCAAAATCAACCCGCGTCCAGTGACAGGCTCGTGGGAGTGGCCGAACGTGACGGCGATGACTCCCGCGTGCGGACGGCGGGGAGCGGCCTGTAGCGGTTTAAGCAAAGGGCGGCACCGGCTTCACGATTGGAGCGCGGTGCCGTTTTTGCGTTGAGCAGCCGGACTGACCTTCCGCCTCACGTAGCGGACGGGTCGGCGACCGGCGCACGATACAAAATTCCGGGCGTCGCGCGGCGGATGAGACGCCGCGCCGCAAAGAGGCCACCGCGCCAGGCGCGGGGCGCGCCCGAAGGAGACTAAAAGAAAATGGCAGCCAAGAAGTTTCTGAGAGAAAAAATCAAAGTCGGCGAGCGCGAGCTATCCGTGGAGATTGGCCGCGTCGCCAAGCAGGCCCACGGCTCGTGCGTCATACGCTACGGCGACACGATGCTGCTGGTCGCGGCGGTCGGGGCCGACAAGCCGCGCGAGGGCATTGACTTCTTCCCGCTCACGGTCGAGTACCGCGAGCACAACTACGCCGCCGGGCGAATCCCCGGCAACTACTTCCGGCGCGAGGGCCGGCCCGGCGAGAAGGAAGTCCTGACCGCCCGCATGATTGACCGCCCCTGCCGCCCGCTCTTCACCGAAGGCTACCGCAACGAGACGCAGGTCATCGCCTCCGTCATCTCGGCGGACGACGAGAACGACCCGGACGTGATCGCCATCACGGGCGCTTCCTGCGCGCTCTACCTTTCCGACATCCCTTTCCCGAACCCGATTGCGGGGGTGAGAGTCGGGCTGGTTGACGGTCGCTACGTCATCAACCCGACCTACGACGAGGTGCGCGAGTCGCGCATAAACCTGATCGTCGCCGGCACGGAAGAGGCCATCGTGATGGTCGAGGCGGGCGCGAAGGAGGTCTCCGAGGAGATCATGGTCGAGGCCCTGATGCTCGCGCACAAGGAGATCAACCGCCTGTGCCGCTGGCAGAAGGAGCTGTACAAGGCGCTCGAAATCGAGAAGCGCGCGGTCGAGACGCCCGTCCTGAACGAGGAGATGATGGGCGAGATCGAGCGCAACTACGCGGAGCGCCTGCGCCAGTCGCTCAACACCGAGGCGCAGGGCAAGATCGCCTCCTACGCCGCCGTTGACGCCTTGAAGAAGGAGGTCGTCGAGAGCTACCCCGAAGACCAGCTCGAACAGCGCCAGATGGCGAAGAAAATCTTCGACCACCTGAAGGAGAAAATCTTCCGCGAGGACATCCTCGGCAACCGCCGCCGCCCCGACAACCGCCGCTTCAGTGAGATTCGCCCGATTGACGTTGAGGTCGGCTGGCTCCCGCGCGTCCACGGTTCCGCCCTGTTCACGCGCGGCGAGACGCAGGCCATCGTCACGGCGACGCTCGGCACGAAGGAAGACGAGCAGTTCATGGACGACCTCGAATCCGGCGAGATCAAGCGCCGCTTCCTGCTGCACTACAACTTCCCGCACTTCTCTGTGGGCGAGGTCGGTCGCTTCGGCTCGACCAGCCGCCGCGAGATCGGCCACGGCGCACTCGCGCGCCGCGCGCTCGAACCCGTGCTCCCGACCGTCGAGGAGTTCCCCTACTCGCTCCGCATCGTCTCGGACATCACGGAGTCGAACGGCTCTAGCTCGATGGCGAGCGTTTGCGGCGGCAGCCTCTCGATGATGG
>QHXN01000104.1 GCA_003222975.1 Acidobacteriota bacterium
GCACGGCTCAACCGCCGCACCGACGACAACGCCGAGACGATCAAGACGCGCCTGGTGACCTACGAGCAGGAGACCCGCCCGCTCGTCGAATACTACCAGCGGACGGGCCGGCTGCGGCGCGTGGACGGCGCGCGCGACCCGGAGGCGATCTACGCGGACATTGAAAAGGCGGTGATAGGTGATAGGTAATAGGTGATGGGTGAAAGAGTTTTAGACTTATCACCTATCACCCATTACCCATCACCGCTTTCAAATGATTATCGGGAAGTCAAAAAGAGAGATCGAGAAGATGCGGGCCGCGGGGCGGCTCGTGGCGCAGGTGCGCGAGTCGCTGCGCCGCATGGTGCGGCCCGGCGTCACCACGCTCGAACTCGACGCGGCGGCGGAGAAGATGATCCGCGACGCCGGGGCGCTACCGACCTTCAAGGGCTACCACGGCTTCCCCTTCTCGATCTGCGCGTCCGTGAACGAGCAGGTCGTCCACGGCTTCCCGTCCGCCTACGCGCTCAAGGAGGGTGACATCTTCTCGATTGACTGCGGCGTGACGCTCGCGGGCTACGTCGGCGACACGGCGACGACCGTCCCCGTCGGTCGCGTGAGCGAGGACAGATTGAAGCTCATCCGCGTGGCCGAGGAGTGTCTTGAGCGGGCGATCCGTCAGTGCTGGCCGGGCAAGTACCTGGGCGACATCGGCTGGGCCGTGCAGTCGCACGCAGAGGCGCACGGCTACGGCATCGTGCGCGACTACGTCGGCCACGGCATCGGGCGCAAGATGCACGAAGACCCACAAATCCCGAACTACGGGAAGCCGGGCACGGGCGTGCGCATCCGCGCGGGCTACGTCTTCGCCATCGAGCCGATGATCAACGTCGGCACTCACCGGACGAAGACCCTGGCCGACGGCTGGACGGTCGTCACGCTCGACGGCCAGCCCTCGGCGCACGTCGAGCACACCGTCGCCATCACGGAAGAGGGGCCGGAGGTACTGACGCTTCTGGCCGAAAGCATGCCGGAGGCCGAGGCCGTGAACGCCTGAGACCGCGCCCGCCCGCGCGACTTGGAAATGGGCGGTAAACGTGTTATTATCCGTAGTTTGCCAGCCGGCTCAGGTTTTTCACTAGAGACAGTCGCAGGGTATGGCGAAAGAAGAAGCGATAGAGGTGATGGCGAAGGTCGTCGAGACTTTGCCGAACGCGATGTTCCGCGTCGAGTTGGAAGAGAGCAAGCATCAGGTTCTGGCACACGTCTCCGGCAAGATGCGCAAGAACTTCATACGGATACTTCCGGGCGACCGGGTGCTGGTCGAGCTTTCGCCTTACGATTTGAACCGTGGACGCATCACGTATCGCTACAAGTGAGGGGCGGCCCGGCAGCAGTTTCCCGAAAGGGGTGAGGACTCGAAATGAAGGTCAGGGCTTCGGTCAAGAAGATGTGCGACAACTGCAAGGTCATCCACCGCAAGGGCGTGGTGCGCGTGATCTGCACGAACCCCAAGCACAAGCAGCGCCAGGGGTAGGGGATTTTTGATTTGCGATTTTTGATTTTCGGTTGAAGGACGAGGCCCGCGACGCCTTTCAATCGCAAATCAAAAATCAAAAATCGCAAATTGATTTTGACTCGGAGATAGAACTGAAATGGCTCGTGTAGTCGGCGTTGACCTGCCGGTCAACAAGCGGATCGAGATCGGACTGACGTACATCTACGGAATCGGGCGCTCGCGCGCGAACTCCATCCTCCAGGAGGCGCAGGTCAGCCCCGACCTCCGCGTGCGCGACCTGGACGAGGCGCAACTGAACCGCATCCGTCAGATCATCGAAGGTCAGGGCGAGGTCGAGGGCGACCTCCGCAAGCGCGTCCAGATGGACATCAAGCGGCTGATGGATATCGGCTGCTATCGCGGACTGCGCCACCGCCGCGGACTTCCCGTGCGCGGCCAGCGCACCCACACCAACGCGCGCACCCGCAAGGGGCCGCGCCGCGCCACGGTCGCCAAGAAGAAAGCGCCGGGCAAGAAGTAAAGAAGCTGTTGGCCGTTAGCTATTAGCTGTTAGCTTTGGTCTGATAGCGGCGGCGTGAGTTCACATTCAAGACGGTTAGCCCGGTTAGTTTTAGCTAACGGCTAATCGCTAATAGCTAAAAGCTGAGTCATGGCAAAAGCGACAACCGGTAAGAAGAAGACTTTCCGCAAGAAGGAAAGGAAGAACATCCCCGTTGGAATCGTGCACATCGCGGCGTCGTTCAACAACACGATGATCTCGATCACGGACATGGAGGGCAACCTCATCGCGCAGTCCTCTTCGGGCGCGCGCGGCTTTCGCGGCTCGCGCAAGGGCACACCGTTCGCCGCGCAGCAGGCTGCCTACGAGGCCGCGAACAAGGCCAAGGACGCCGGGATGCAGCAGTGCGAGGTGAGGGTCAAGGGGCCGGGCGGCGGGCGTGAGTCGGCCATCCGCGCCATCAACAGCGCCGGGATTCGCGTCACCGTCATCCGCGACGCCACGCCCATCCCGCACAACGGCTGCCGCCCGCCGAAGCGGCGCAGAGTTTAAGAGAAGTGATGAATGATGAATGCGGAATGATGAATTGTAAGCAGGCTGCTTTAATTCATCATTCATCATTCCGCGTTCATCATTTTTACCTAAAGGATGAAGGGCCGCGCGCAACGCGTTGCGGTCTGTAAACTTTTCCGTCTGACATTTAGACTGGAGGCAAAAAGAAGTGGCTAGGTATCGTGGTGCGGTGTGCCGTCTGTGCCGCCGCGAGGGTGCGAAATTATTTCTGAAGGGCGACCGCTGCTACAAGCCTTCGTGCCCGATTGAGAAGCGCGGCACGCAGCCGCCCGGACAGCACGGCAACTCGATGCGCCGCGGCAAGGCGCTGCAAGGCTACGGCCTTCAGTTGCGCGAGAAGCAGAAGGTCAAGCGAATCTACTTCGTCCTCGAAGGGCAGTTCCGCAACTACTTCGAGCGCGCGGCCCGCATGAAGGGCATCACGGGCGAGAACCTTCTCTCCTTGCTCGAACGCCGCCTCGACAACGCCGTCTATCGCGCGGGCTTCTCCACGTCGCGCCGTCAGGCGCGGCAACTCGTCAACCACGGGCACGTCGAGGTGAACGGGCGCAAGGTTGACATCCCCAGTTTTCAGGTCAAGCCCGGCGACACGGTCGGCGTCAAGGAGTCGAGCCGCAAGAACGCGCACATCGAGGGCGCCTGGCAGACCGCGGGCGGGCGCGGGCGACCCGCCTGGATCGCGCCCGCCGACGGCGAGATGAGCGCGCGCGTGGTGACGACGCCGGCGCGCGGCGACATTGACCGCTCGATCAACGAGCAGCTCATCGTCGAGCTTTACAGCAAGTAACGACGGCGGCGCGGCGACGCGCGCGGGCTGCGGCCTCAGAGAGCCGCCGCGCGCTCGGTCGCCGCGCTATTCGAGTGCCCTTTTTCATACGAAGGTTCATGACTATGGCAATGGATCAACACAACCTCTGGACGGGTTTTCAGATGCCGCGCCGCCTCGCCGTCGAGGGCGAGACTTTGACCGAGCGCTACGGGCAGTTCTCGGCCCAGCCGTTCGAGCGCGGCTTCGGCACGACCATCGGCAACAGTCTGCGGCGCGCGCTGCTCTCCTCGATTGAGGGCGCGGCCATCACCGCCGTCAAGATCGAGGGCGTCGAGCACGAGTTCTCATCCATACGCGGCGTCGTCGAGGACGCGACCGACGTCATACTTAACCTCAAGCAGATTCCCTTCAAGCTCCACGGCACGGAGGCGAAGACGCTGACGATTCACAAGGGCGGCGCGGGCGAAGTCACCTCCGCCGACATCGAGCACGACGGCGACGTTGAGGTCTTAGACCCCGACGTTTACATCGCCACCGTCAGCGACGCCGGCTCGCTCACAATCGAGATGCGTCTCAGGCGCGGGCGCGGCTACGTCCCCGCCGAGCGCAACTTCGACGAAGACCTCTCTCTGGGCTACATCCCGATTGACTCCGTCCACACGCCGGTCAAGAAGGTCAACTACGCCGTCGAGGCCGCGCGCCTGGGCCAGAACACGGAGTTCGACAAGCTGACCATCGAGGTCTGGACGGACGGCTCGGTGAAGCCGGACGACGCCATCGGGCTGGCCGCGAAGTTGATCAAGGATCACATGCAAATCTTCATCAACTTCGAGGAGGACACAGACGAGTTCGCCTACCAGAACATCGAGCGCCCGCCGCTGCCGCGGAATGACGTGCTCGACCGCTCGGTGGACGAGCTGGAGCTGTCGGTGCGCTCCTACAACTGCCTGAAGAACGCGAACATCCGCACCATCCGCGACCTCGTCCAGCGAAGTGAGCGCGAGATGCTGGCGACGAAGAACTTCGGCAAGAAATCTCTGAACGAGATCAAGGAGATATTGCACGGCATGGGGCTGGATTTCGGCATGGCCTTCGACGAGCAGGGCAACCCCATCCCCGGCACGGGCGGCGGCGAAGACCTCAGCGACTTCGCGGACGACGAAGAGGAATAAAAGCCGTGAACCGTGAACCGTAAACCGTGACAAGTTAAAAGCAGACTTCTCTCGTCACGGCTTACGGCTCTTTCTTGTCACGGTTCACGGTTTACGGTTTACGATAGGATTTGTCATGCGACACTTGAACGCACACAGGAAACTCGGACGCACGAGCGAGCACCGCATGTCGTTGCTCCGCAACCTCGCGACCTCGCTGATTAACGCGCGCGACGAGCGCATCAAGACGACCGTGCAGAAGGCGAAGGAGCTTCGGCCCTTCGTCGAGCGTGCCATCACGCTCGCCAAGCGCGCGAGCGCCTTGCAGGGCGACGACACTGCGGCGCAGGCCCTTCACCTGCGTCGCCAGGCTGCCTCGTTCTTCCACGCGGGTAACCAGGGCGCGGGCGTCGCCGCACGTCGCGGTCAGGCGCGCGCGCCGCGCACGGCGGGCGTCGCCGCCTTGAAGCGCCTGTTCGACGAACTCGGCGAGCGCTACCGTGAGCGTCCGGGCGGCTACACGCGCATCATCCGCCTCGGCCACCGCGACGGCGACAACGCCGAACTCGCCATCATCGAGCTGGTTGACAACCCGCGCGAGCGCGAGGCCGCCGAGACTGCCGCGAAGCGCTCGAAGTCCGCAGCCTCCGGCAAGAAGAAGCCGGCGAAGAAGGGCGGAAAGGCCGAGACTTCGAGCGCCGACTCGACGAAAAGGGAAGGCCGCGGGGGGCGGCGCTCGAAGAAAACCGAATCAACAGCCGCCGAGCAGGAGACCGAGTAGTTAAAGCGGGCGAGAAAGGGCCGGAGCGCGCCCGCTCATGCTTTAGCCGCGCGCTCGCCGAGAGACTTTTTCGCCTGAGACCGAAAGCCCCACACGCACGCTCGCGCTCGGCAAGCGGCGGCGGGGCTTTTCTCTTGCGTTGACAATGAAGGCGCGCGCCCGGCAATCATGCGCGCACGTTCGGAGGCAGAGGATGAGCGCGAACGATCAGAACCAGTCGCAGCCGCACGGCGGCGAGCGCGGGACGGGCGCGGCGGCAGCGCCGCAGGCCGAAGCGTCGGGCGCGGGCGCGTCGGAGCGCGCGCCGCGTCACGGACGCCGCCGTCGCGGTCGCACGGAGCAGAAGCCGCAGCAGGCGCCGCGCCGCGCGGAGTCCGCTCTCAACATGGACGAGCTGCGCGAGCTGACCGAACTCTTCACGGCGCACGGCCTGACCGACTTCGAGTTCGAGAACGCGGACATACGCGTCCGCCTCAGCCGCAACCCCGCGCCCGCCGCATCGGGCGCGCAGGCCGTCTCGGCGCAGGCGTTGACGCCGCACGACGCCGTGCAGTCGGCGGCCAGCGCCGCCGCGACCTCGGCGGGTGCCGAAGGTGCGGCGCGCGCGGTCGGGGCCACGACCGCCGCCGAGTCCACGGAAGAGGAGCTGCACATCATCACTTCGCCAATCGTCGGCACGTTCTACCGCTCGCCAGCGCCGACCGCCGACGCGTTCGTCAAGGTCGGGAGCCGCGTCGAGCACGACACGGTCGTCTGCATCATCGAGGCCATGAAGCTGATGAACGAGGTTCTGGCCGAGACGACCGGCACGGTCGCCAAAGTCTATGTCGAGAACGGCCAGCCGGTCGAGTACGGCCAGCCGCTGTTCGGAGTAAAGAAGTAGTTCAAAGTTCCAGGTTCAAAGTTCAAAGTTAAGAACATGGCTTCCGGCTTTGAACTTTGAACCTGGAACTTTGAACTTTGAGCTTACATGCGAAGATTCCGCAAAATTTTGATCGCGAACCGCGGCGAGATCGCGTGCCGGATCATCTGGACGTGTAAGGAGATGGGCATCTCCACGGTCGCCGTCCATTCGACCGCCGACCGCGACTCTCTGCACGTGCGCTTCGCCGACGAGGCCGTCTGCATCGGCGGCCCCACCTCTTCGCAGAGCTACCTCAACATCCCCTCGGTCATCGCCGCCGCCGAGATCACCAACGTTGACGCCATCCATCCCGGCTACGGCTTCCTCGCCGAGTCGTCCTACTTCGCCGAAATCTGCGAGGCGTGCAACATCAAGTTCATCGGCCCGCGCCCCGACGTGATCCGGCTGATGGGCGACAAGGTCGAGGCCCGCCGCGCGATGAAGGAGGCCGGCGTCCCCATCCTGCCCGGAAGCCCCGACCCTTTGAAGTCGGAGGACGAGGCCCGCGCGCTCGCGCGCGAGATCGGCTACCCCGTCATCATCAAGGCCGCGGCGGGCGGGGGGGGGCGTGGCATGCGCATCGTCCGCACCGAGGAGGAATTCGGCCACGCGATGCAGACCGCCGCGACCGAGGCGGCGGCCTCCTTCCGCAGCGCCGACCTCTACGTCGAGAAGTTCGTCGAGAACCCACGCCACGTCGAGATTCAGGTTCTGGCCGACGAGCACGGCCACTGCATACATCTCGGCGAGCGCGACTGCTCCATCCAGCGCCGCCACCAGAAGATCATCGAGGAAGCACCCAGCCCCGCGCTCACGCCGGAGTTGCGCGAGCGGATGGGCGCGACGGCGGTCGCTGCCTGCCGCCGGGTCGGCTATTCGAGCGCCGGCACGGTCGAGTTCCTCCTGGACGAGGACGGGCAGTTCTACTTCATGGAGATGAACACGCGCATACAGGTCGAGCACCCGGTGACCGAGATGATCACGCTCGCCGACATCGTGCGCAACCAGATTCTCGTCGCCGAAGGGAAACCGCTCTGGTACAAGCAGGAGGACGTGCTCTTCGTCGGCCACTCAATCGAGTGCCGCATCAACGCCGAAGACCCGCAGACCTTCGCGCCCTCGCCCGGCCTGATTACGGCCTACAATGCGCCGGGCGGCCCAGGCGTCCGCCTCGACACGGCGGCCTATCCGGGCTACGTCGTGCCGCCCTACTACGACTCGCTCATCGCCAAGCTGGTCGTCCACGCGCGCACGCGCGAGGTGGCTATCGCGCGCATGCGCCGCGCGCTCGAAGTGATGGTCGTCGAGGGCATCAAGACGACCATCCCGCTGCACCAGGGCGTAATGGAAGACCCGTACTTCCGCGCGGGCGAATACTCGACGCGCTTCATGGAGCAGTTCTTCGAGCGCCGCAAAATTCAAGGGGGGCTGGCCGCGTCGGGCGGGGCCTGAAGGGTACGGGGGCGGCGCACGAAGGCGCTCGGAAAAAGGCCGCCGCGCGGTTTGACTGACCGCGCTATCGTTTTTATAATGAAGGACTTTTCTGGGGCGGGTGATCCCGCCCGTGTGGGAGGAGCAAGGAGATTATGGCTTACGCGATCATACGTTCGGGCGGCAAGCAGTTCCGCGTCGAGGAGGGCGCGACCGTGCGCGTCCCCTCGCTCGACAAGCAGGCGGGCGAGACGGTCGAGCTTGAGGCGCTGGTCATCGGCGGCGGCGAGGACGGCGTGAAAGTCGGTTCGCCGGCGGTCGAGGGCGCGCGCGTTACGGGGACGGTGGTTGACCACGGTCGCGGCGGCAAGATCATCGTCTTCAAGAAGAAGCGCCGCAAGCAGTACAAGCGCACGCAGGGGCACAGGCAGAACTACACGACGGTCAAGATTGATTCAATCGGGTAATGATGAATGATGAATGCGGAATGATGAATTAAAGCACTCAAGCCGCTTCATGTTCATCACTCATCACTCCGCATTCATCATTAGGAGTTTTAGTCATGGCACATAAGAAGGGCGTCGGCTCGTCGCGCAACGGTCGCGACTCGCACTCGCAGCGGCTCGGCCTGAAGAAGTTCGGCGGCGAGCAGGTGCTGGGCGGCAACATCCTCGCGCGCCAGCGCGGGACGAAGTGGAAGCCGGGTAAGAACGTCGGGCGCGGCAAGGACGACACGCTGTTCGCGCTCGTGGACGGCGTGGTGAAGTTCGAGGACAAGGGCCGCGGCGGCAAGTTCATCAGCGTCTATCCGCCGGAGGCGGCCAGCGCCGCACCTGAGCAGGAGGCATCGCCGGCAGCCCGTTAGCCTTCAGAGGACGAGCAGGTTGCTTCTGATGCGACGCCCGCGCCGAGTGCACAACTCAAGCGACGGGCGTCATTTGCATTTTGGATTTGCGATTTTTTGATTTTCAATTTGAAGCCGTTGGCGGTTAGCTATTAACTTCCAACTTCGGACGAAAAGCTAAGGCCCAACGGCTAACAGCTAACAGCCACCAATCGCAAATCAAAAATCTAAAATCAAAAATTGTTTATTGACCGGGTGAAGATTCGGATTCGCGGGGGGCACGGCGGCAACGGCGTGACGGCCTTCCGCCGCGAGAAGTTCGTGCCGCGCGGTGGGCCGTCGGGGGGCGACGGCGGGCGCGGCGGCGACGTGTGGCTCGTCGCCGACTCTTCTTTGAACACGCTGCTGCACCTGCGCTACAACCCGGAGCACACTGCCGAGCGCGGTCGCCACGGCGAAGGCTCGAACCGTTCGGGCAGGGAGGGCGAGGATACAATCGTGCGCGTGCCCACGGGGACGCAGGTGCTCGACGCGGAGGCGGGGGATTTCCTGGTTGACCTCGCCGAAGACGGGCAGCGCTGGCTGGCGGCGAAGGGCGGGCGCGGGGGTTTCGGCAACGCGCACTTCACGTCTTCCACGAACCGCGCGCCGCGCTACCACCAGGAGGGAAGTCCGGGCGAAGAGTGCGAGCTACAGTTGGAGCTGAAGCTGCTCGCCGACGTGGGCCTGGTCGGCTTTCCGAATGCGGGGAAGTCAACCTTGATCTCGACCGTCTCGGCGGCGAAGCCGAAGGTGGCCGATTACCCGTTCACGACCCTGGAGCCGCACCTCGGCGTGGTTGACCTCGGCGACTTCAAGACGTTCGTCGTCGCTGACATCCCCGGCCTCATCGAGGGCGCGCACGGCGGGGCAGGACTCGGCGACCGCTTCCTGCGTCACGTCGAGCGCACGCGCCTTCTGCTCCACCTCGTTGACGTGTCGTCGCAGTCGGGCCGCGACCCCGTAAGTGACTACGAGGTCATCAACCGCGAGCTTGCGGCCTACGACCCGCAACTCGCGGAGCGACCGCAGTTCGTCGTGGCGACCAAACTCGATGCGCTCGACGAGCCGGAGCGACTTGAAAAATTAAGACGGCGCGCGCGCGCGGACGGGCGCGAGTTCTTCGAGATTTCTTCGGTGACGGGTCGCGGCCTACGCGAGCTTGTGCCGGCTGTGGCGCGTAAGCTCGAAGAGATTAACGCCCGCGCTGATGAGGGGCGTGGTGTGGGCGCGGCGGAGTACGGGAGTTAGGGCGGGGCGGTTGCTCAGAGTCCACGCTTTAGCGTGAAGTCGTTCCGTTCAGAGTTCACGCTTTAGCGTGCGGCGTCGGCGGCCTGAAGGCTGAACTCTGAACTCTTTATTCGTGATGGAGAGGCGCAGGCGCATCGCGCTCTACGGCGGGACGTTCGACCCCGTGCACGCCGGGCACTTGGCGGTCGCGCGCGGCCTGCTGCTGCTGTTCGCGCTCGACGAAGTTCTTTTCATCCCGGCCTACGTCGCGCCGCACAAGCGCGGGCGGCGCGTGAGTCCCGCGCTCGACCGCTACGCGATGCTCGCGCTCGCGACGCAGGGCGACGAGCACTTCCGCGTCTCGACCGTCGAACTGGAAGCGCCCGAAAGTCCGTACACGGTCAACACGCTGTCGAGCTTTCGCGACCGTTTGGGCGACTTGGCGCGACTCTTCTTCGTCATGGGCGCGGACTCCTGGGAGGAGATAACGACGTGGCGCGAGTGGGAGCGCGTGCTGACCCTGACGGATCACCTGGTCGTGACGCGGCCCGGCTACGAACTCTCGACCGCGCACGTCACGCCCGCTATCCGCGAAAGAATAGTTGACGTGCGCGGGCGGACGCGCGAGCAGGCCGAAGAACAGTTGGAAGAAGCGCGGGGCGAACGCATTTATCTGACCGACGCGGCGAACGTTGACGCGTCGGCCACGGATATTCGCGCGGTCGTAGGCCGCGAAGCTTGGGGCGAACTCGGCGTGCTCGTCGCGCCGCCCGTCGCCGAGTACATACGCAAGTACGAACTTTACCAGGAGGCGAATGGAACGGAATTCTCCGATGCCGGAATCAAGGGAACGCACTGAAAAGGAGCGTGGGCGCGAGGCGCAGACGGCGCAGGGCAGGAGCACGTCTTCGGCGGACGACGCGGGCGAAGCCAAGTCTTCAGCGCAGGCCGCGACGGCTGAAGCCGCCGGGCAGGGGAACGCGCAGGCTCTCGACGAGCGTCTGCGCCTGGCGCTGCACGCCGCGGGCGAGAGGAAGGCGCACGACCTCGTCGTGCTCGATTTGCGCGAGGTCGCGAGCTTCACCGACTACTTCCTCATCGCGAGCGGCACGAACGTGCGGCAGGTGCAGGCCATAGCCGACGCCGTCGAGGAGGAGTTGAGAAAGCGCCTGCGCGTCAAGCCGGCGCGCGTCGAGGGCTACAAGTCGGCGGAGTGGATTCTGCTCGACTACGGCGACTTCATCTTCCACGTCTTCGAGGAGAAGTCGCGCCGCTTCTACGACCTCGAACGCCTCTGGCGCGACGCGGCGCGCGTGCAACTCCCGCCGGAACTCGCGGGCGGCGAAGGCTCTTTGAGAAACGAGAGATGATCGAGATCGTCGCGCGTTCCGAGGCGATGCGCGAGACGCTGCGGCTCGCGGGGCGCGTGGCCGCGACGGACGCGAACGTGCTCGTCAACGGCGAGTCGGGCGCGGGTAAGGACGCGCTGGCCCTCTTCATCCACGCGTTGAGCAAGCGCGCGATGGGGCCGTTCGCCAAGATAGACTGCGCGGCGCTGCCGGGCGAGCTGCTCGAAGCGGAGCTGTTCGGCTACGAGCGCGGCGCGTTCACCGGCGCTACGCAGGCGAAGCCCGGCAGGCTCGAAGCCGCGCACAAGGGCACGCTCGTCCTGGACGAGATCGCGCACCTCTCGTGGGACGCGCAGGCGAAGCTCCTGCGCGTCATCGAGCGGCGCGAGTTCGAGCGTCTCGGCGGTAGGCGCACGGTGCGAGTTGACGCGCGCCTCTTGGCGCTGACGAACGTTGACCTGGACGACGCGGTCAGGCGTCGCGCCTTCCGCGAAGACCTCTTCTACCGCCTGAACGTCGTCCGCATACACGTCCCGCCGCTGCGCGAGCGGCGCGAGGATGTTAAGCCGCTGGCCGAGAGCTTCCTCGCCGACTACGCCGCCAAGCACGGGCGGCCCGCGCGCCGCTTCGAGAGGGAAGCGCTCGCCGCGCTCGCCGCATACGACTTTCCGGGCAACGTGCGCGAGCTGGCGAACGTCGTCGAGCGCGCCGTCATCGTCGCCGAGGGGGCGGGCGTCGGCCTGAAGGAGTTGCCGGAGTCGGTGCGCACGGCTGCGGGCGCACGCGCGCGGCGCACGCGCCGACCGACGCTGGCCGAACTCGAAAGCGACTACATCCGCGAGGTCTTGGAAGCCGCGCGCGGCAACAAGTCAGAGGCCGCGCGCGTCCTCGGCATCAGCCGGAAGAATCTGTACGAAAGGCTGGCGCGATACGGAGAGGGTGAAGAGGGGAAACGGGCAAAAGGGTAAAAGGAAAGAGAGTCAGCGGCGACTGCACCCGTTTCCCCTCTCCCCCTTTTCGCCTTTTACCCGGCGGCTTCATGCGTCTGCGGCTCATCTGGACGGGGAAGACTCGGAACGAGCACCTGCGGGCGCTCGCCGACGATTATTTGAAAAGGCTCTCAAGGTTCGTGCGGTGCGAGGTCGTGGAGTTGCGCGAGTGTACGGCGGCGGACGAGCGGGCGTGCCTCGAAGAAGAGGGCAAACGCATACTGGGTGCTCTCGCATCTGACGCACTGGCGGTTTTGCTCGACGTGGGCGGGCCGACCCGTTGGAGTTCCGAAGAGCTGGCCGCGCAGGTGGAAGGGTGGCAGGGCCGTTCGGTCAAGGAGGTGGCCTTCGTCGTCGGCGGTCACCTGGGCATCTCCGACGAAGTCAGGAGGCGCGCGGACGTTCGCTGGTCGCTCTCGCCGCTGACGCTGACGCACGAGATGGCGCGCGTCCTCGTCGCCGAGCAGCTCTACCGCGCGTACACGATCACGCGAGGGCTGCCGTATCAGAAGTGAGAAGTTTTGAAACGCCACCGCGGGCAAAAGCGTATTGACAGGGTTTCGGACAAGCAGGGTTTGGGGAGGAGCACATAACAGAATGGATAAGAGGAAGATGAAACCTTACCGCGACAAGCTGCTGGCTCGTCGCGAGTCTCTGTTCAGCCAGGTGACGGAGGCCGAGATGTCGAGCCGCGAGCGCGACCTCGAAGCCACGCAAGACCCGGCGGACATGGCGGCCAACGCCTACACCAAAGAGCTTTTAATCTCGATGTCGGCCAACGACCGGAAGCTCCTGCAACTGATAGACGAGGCGTTGGAGCGGGTCGAGCGCGGCGGCTACGGCGAGTGCGTCAACTGCGGCGAGCCTCTGACCGAGAAGCGTCTCGACGCCGTGCCGTGGGCGCGGTACTGCCTCAAGTGCCAGGACTTGCAGGAGCGCGGCCTGCTGAACGAGGACGAGGAGTAAGTTTTAAAAAGCGCGTTTCGGTTTCGCGGCCCCGCTGTCGGACGTTTTCCGGCAGCGGGGCCGTCGCTTTTGTGGTAGATTCTGCCCGCAGTTTGCGGCCTCGCTTCGGTCAAACTCAACAGCCTGATACCGGGTTGCGAGGGCGGGCGAGCTTGGAGTTCGAGCTTTGGCTCGCGGGTTTAGAGTTCAAGCTTTAGCTTGTCTTTACCGCGTGAAAGAGCAAGCTAAAGCTTGAACTCTAAACCCCTCTTCGTCCCGCAACCCGGTAAGCGTCTTTCAAATGAGTCTCGCGGGCGCAATAGACTTGCTTGCGGACGCGGCGCTCGCGCTCCTCTACCCGCACCCTTGCGCGGCGTGCGGCGTCGAGAGCGTCGAGGCGCGGGCCGACGCGCCCGCGTGCGCCGCATGCTGGCGGGCGACGCGAGTCTTCACGGGCGAAGAGACTCTGTGCTGGAAGTGCGGGGCGCTCGCGCCGGGCGACGTACCGGAGGAGAAGAGGAGCGACGTGCGCTGCCGACGTTGCGAGGCCGAGGGCTTCACGGCGGCGCGGGCGTGCGGGCTTTATGAAGGCGCGCTGCGGGCCGCGGTGCTCGGCCTGAAGCGCGAGCCGTTCGTGTCGGCGCGTCTGGCGCGTCTGCTCGCCGAGGCGCAGCGGCGCGCGCCGCTCGACTCCGCCGCGCTCGTCGTTCCCGTGCCGCTGCATGCGGAGCGTGAACGCGGGCGCGGCTTCAACCAGGCGGCTGTGCTCGGTCGCGCGCTGTCGGGGCGGACGGGTCTGCGGCTCGACGAGTGGAGTCTGGTGCGCGTCGAGGGAAGCGCGCGTCACCGCGCGGGGATGGACGCGCGCGGGCGGCGCGAGACGGTCGAGAGCGCTTTCGAGGTCGCGCGGCCACGGCTCGTCCGCGGCGAGCGCGTCCTGCTCGTTGACGACGTGTTCACGACGGGCGCAACCGCCTCCGCGTGCGCCGCCGCGCTCAGGGCGGCGGGCGCACGCGAAGTGTACGTGCTCACGGTCGCGCGCGCCTGACGCGCGCTGAAGCCCGACGGCGAGTTACGGGTTGCCGCCGGTTCCGCTCCCCGATCCGCCGCCGGTTCCGCTTCCGCTCCCGCCGCCAGCGTTCAGCCTCGCCATTTCCTCCGCTATCTTGATCTTGTTCTCCGCCGTCGTGAGGCCGGCGCGGTCAATGATCTGGTCGGTGGTCATGTTGCTTTGAGACTTGATCCGCTTGATCAGCGCTATGGCTATCTCGGCGAGCGCCTCATCCTCTGCCGCGCCGGGGATGTTCTGGGACACGAGCGGCAGAAGGCTTTCGATGATGGTTATCCAGTCCATATTCACCTCCGAGGTTAGTTCGGTAATGTTGACGCGAGTCTCCACGACGGGGCCGGCACTGCTCATGCCGCCGGTCGGCCCCGGCTACGTGTTAAGCTGGTTGAGGATGGCGAGGGCCGCGTTGATGGTGCTGATGAACTTCGACAGCCTCTGCCTAGCGTCGGCGTTCCCGATCTTCAGCACGCCGCTGTTGTTGAGGTCGCTCACCGCCGACGTGACCTGCGACAGGAGGCTCAGCAGTTCGGACTTGTTGCTGGCGTCTACGGTGGTGGTTGACTTAATCTTGTTGATAAGCGCGTTGTTCGCGTCGTTGGACGTGTTCAAGAGTTGCAACAGCTTTTTCTCCTCGTCCGCGGTGATGCGCCCCTGCTGCTGGAGCTTCTTCACGGCGTCTATCATCGAGCTGATGGCCCCGGCGATGTCGTCGGCGGCCTTGGCGTACTTCCGCTTCCCGTCGGGTGGGTTGTTAGTGTTGCCCCCGCCCCCGCACTTGAAAGAGAGGCAGGTTAGCGCGAGCACGAGCGTCAAAGCCGTAGTCCACGTCTTTCTTTGTTTCATTTCAGTCTCCTTTGACCTGTGGTGAGGTCGTGATTTCTGATGGGCAAGTAAAGGCGCTCTCGCCGCGAGGCCGAGCGCGCGTTGAGTTCTAAAGAGGCGAAAACCCGTGTTCGGAGGCGGCTATTCTACGTGAACCGCCGGACATGTCAAGGATTTCCGCTCGCGCTGGGCCGCCGGGGCGGTCGCAGAGGGCTGCGCCGGCGTGCCGTTGGCCTGTGGCAGTCAACCTCTGTATGATGGCCGCATGAGAGAACTCTATCCCGCGATTGAGCCTTTCGACCGCGGCATGCTGCCCGTCTCGCCCGTCCACATGCTCTACTACGAGCAGTGCGGAAACCCTGAAGGCCGGCCCATCGTCTTCCTGCACGGCGGCCCCGGCGGCGGCCTCATCCCCGACTACCGGCGCTACTTCGACCCTGCGGCTTACCGCGTCGTCCTCTTCGACCAGCGCGGGTCGGGGCAGAGCACGCCGCACGCGAGTCTTGAAGACAACACGACCTGGCACCTCGTCGAAGACATCGAGACGCTGCGCGCGCACCTGCGGATCGAAGACTGGCACGTCTTCGGCGGCTCGTGGGGGAGCACGCTCGCGCTCGCCTACGCCGAGACGCACCCCGCGCGCGTGCGCTCGCTAACTTTGCGCGGCATCTTCCTCTGCCGCCCGAAGGAGATTCGCTGGTTCTACCAGGAGGGCGCGGGCTACATCTTCCCCGACGTGTGGGAGAAGTACGTCGAGGTCATCCCCGCGGAGGAGCGCGGCGATTTTGTGAGCGCCTACTACCGGCGGCTGACGAGCGAGGACGAGGCCGTCCGCGTCGGGGCGGCGCGCGCCTGGAGCGTCTGGGAGGGGAGTACGTCGAAGCTCTACTTCGACTACGAAATGATCGAGAAGTTCGCCGACCCGACCTTCGCCCTCGCCTTCGCGCGCATCGAGTGTCACTACTTCATGAACAACGCCTTCTTCCCGACCGACAACTACCTCATCGAGCAGGCCGGCAAGATTCGCCACATCCCCGCTACAATCGTGCAGGGCCGCTACGACGTGGTCTGCCCCGCGACGAGCGCCTGGGAGCTGCACCGCGCCTGGCCCGAAGCCGAGCTGCGCATCATCCCCGACGCCGGACACTCCGCCACCGAGCCGGGCATCATTGACGCGCTCGTCGAGGCGACAGACCAGTTCAAAGGCCGTTAACCGTGAACCGTCAACCGTGACGAGAGAAAAGCTATCTTCTTCTGGTCACGGTTGACGGTTCACGGTTAACGGCTTTTCCCGCTTGTCACCCCTCGCCGCCGTCGCGTAATATCTTCAGGCAATATGACCGGACGCGTTTTAGTCCTGAATGCCTCTTACGAGCCAGTGAACGTCTGCACGGAGCGGCGTGCCGTCGTGATGATCTTCAAGGGCATCGCCCGCATGGAGGAGCACAACGGCCACATGCTCCACTCGGCGCGGATCACGATGCACGCCCCTTCGGTCATACGCCTCGTCGAGTACATACACATCCCCTACAAGAGCCGCTCGCTCTCGCGCAAGAACATCCTGCTGCGCGACCACTCGACCTGCCAGTACTGCGGTCGGCAGTTCGCGCCCTCCGAGCTGACGCTCGACCACGTGCTGCCGCGCTCGCGCGGCGGCGAAAGCACCTGGGATAACCTGGTCGCGTGCTGCAAGCGCTGCAACCACCAGAAGGGCAGCCGCACGCCCGAAGAGGCGCGCATGCACCTGATACGCAGGCCGCGCGCCTTCTCGCTGCACGTCAACCGCCAGATCATGCGCTTCATCGGGCGGGCCGACGAGACGTGGCGCAAGTACCTTTTCTACGAGTCGGACAGGAGCGAGTGAAATCCTTTGTGAGTTGTCGGGCGCGGTGATTCAATTCGGGTGAAGAGGAGACGAGTAGTCATGAACGGAAGCTTTTTACTGATGTTTGAAAGCCCCTGGCAGTGGATGGTCATTCTCGCCATCATCCTTCTTCTGTTCGGCAGCTCTCGCCTGCCGCAGCTCGCCAAATCTCTGGCGCAGAGCAAGAAAGCTTTCAAAGAAGGGCTGGACGAAGGCGAGGACGACGCGCACCGGGAGAAACTTCGTCCGGCGGCGACCGAGCCGCGCGCGGCGCTCTCCGACGTTGACGACGAGACGCTGTTTGAAGAAGCCCGCCGCCGCGCCGCGCAGAGGCGCAGCGAAGAGACCAAGCAGAGTTGACGGGTTCGGCCTTTGGCTGAAATTATAAAGGTATGAGACGCCTCGTGCTTTACTTCGTTATCGCGCTCGCGGCCTTCTTCGTCGGCCTCTGTGCGGACGCTTCGGCTAATTGGGCGGTGGATTCTTTATCACCGACCGAAGGCGAACTTAAAGA
>QHXN01000105.1 GCA_003222975.1 Acidobacteriota bacterium
GGCGACACCGTCCGCCGCACGGGGCGCATCATGAGCCTCCCCGTGGGCGAGGCCATCACCGGCCGCGTGGTGAACGCGCTCGGAGTGCCGATTGACGACCGGGGGCCGATTGCCGCCGACGGCTACAGCCCCCTGGAGCGCATCGCGCCGGGCGTCGTCGACCGCCAGCCGGTGAAGGAGCCTTTGCAGACGGGCCTGAAGGCGATTGACTCGATGGTGCCAATCGGGCGCGGGCAGCGCGAGCTGATCATCGGCGACCGGCAGACGGGCAAGACGGCCGTCGCGCTCGACGCGGTCATCAACCAGAAGGGCAAGGACGTCATCTGCATCTACGTCGCCATCGGGCAGAAGAACTCGACGGTGGCGCAGGTCATTAAGACGCTCGAAGACTTCGGCGCGATGGACTACTCCATCGTCGTCAGCGCGACCGCCTCGGACCCGGCGGCGATGCAGTACCTCGCGCCCTACGCCGGCGCGGCCATCGGCGAATACTTCCGCGACCGCGGCCAACACGTGCTCACGATCTACGACGACCTCTCGAAGCACGCCGCGGCCTACCGCGAAATCTCTTTGCTGCTGCGCCGCCCGCCCGGCCGCGAGGCGTTCCCCGGCGACGTGTTCTACCTCCACTCGCGTCTGCTTGAGCGCGCGGCGAAACTCTCCGAGGCGAAGGGCGGCGGCTCGCTCACGTCGCTCCCCATCATCGAGACGCAGGCGGGCGACATCTCGGCCTACATCCCGACGAACGTCATCTCGATCACGGACGGGCAAATCTTCCTCGAAGCAGACCTCTTCAACAGCGGCATCCGCCCCGCGATCAACGTCGGCAACTCCGTCTCGCGCGTCGGAGGCTCGGCGCAGATCAAGGCGATGAAGCAGGTCGCCGGCACGCTCCGCCTCGACCTCGCGCAGTACCGCGAGCTGGCCGCGTTCGCGCAGTTCGGCTCCGACCTCGACCGCGCGACGCAGGCGCAGCTCGCGCGCGGCCAGCGGCTCGTGGAGATTCTGAAGCAGCCGCAGTACAAGCCGATGGAAGTCGGGCAGCAGGTGCTCATCATCTGGGCGGCGACTACGGGTCAGATAGACGACATCCCCGTCGAGCACGTGCGCCGCTTCGAGGCGGACTTCCTCCGCTTCGTCGAGTCGTCGCACCCCGGCATCCTCAACGCCATACGCGAGAAGAAGTCGCTGACCGACGAGGTCAAGGCGGACATGGCGCAGGCCGTGGGCGACTTCAAGGAGACCTGGAAGGAGTCGGCGCTCAACCCGCAGCCGGAGCCGCCGGGCGCGCCGCAGGTGACGGCCGGGTCGGCGCCCGCCTCCGGCGCGGCCTCCGCGGAGACGACGGCCGCGGCCGGGGCGTAGATGAAGTGATGAGTGCAGAGTGCAGAGTGATGAATGAAGAAGACGGCGGCGACTCTCATTCATCACTCGGCACTCTGCACTCATCATTCTGCACTTGAGTTATGGCGAACCTCTTAGACATCCGCCGGCGCATCAAGTCGGTCAAGAACACGCAGCAGATCACGAAGGCCATGAAGATGGTCTCGGCGGCGAAGCTGAGGCGCGCGCAGGAGCGCGCCGTCTCCTCGCGTCCCTTCGCCACGAAGATGGCGGAGGTGCTCACAGACCTCGCGTCGCACGCGGGCGAAGACTTCCACCACCCTCTGCTCGACCCGCGCGGCAACGAGCGCTACCTGCTCGTGCTCGTCACCGCCGACAAAGGCTTGGCCGGCGCGTTCAACGCGAACCTCATCAAGGCCGCGCAGTCCTTCATGCGCGAGCACGCCGGGCAGACGGTCGAGCTTCTGGCCGTCGGTCGAAAGGGGCGCGACTTCTTCCGCCGCCGCCCCGTGGAGATCGTCGGCGAGTACATCGGTCTGACGGGCAAGGGAAGGGTCGAGCACGCCGAGGCGTTGGAGGTCGCGCGCGACATCCTGCGCCGCTTCACCGAAGACGAGGGCTTGGACAAGGTCTTCGTCATCTTCAACGAGTTCCGCTCGGTCATCTCGCAGCGCGTCGTCGTCGAGCAGATTCTGCCGGTCTCGCGCGCCGAAGATGAAGCGCCGGAGTCGGCGGACGACGCGCGCCCGCAGACCTTCGTTGACTACATCTACGAGCAGCCGCCCGCGGAGATTTTCAGCCGACTGCTGCCGCGACTCGTCGAGACGCAGGTCTATCGCGCGCTTCTGGAATCCGTCGCCTCGGAGCAGGGCGCGCGCATGACGGCGATGGACTCGGCGTCGAAGAACGCGGGCGAGCTGATCCAGTCCCTGACGCTCAACATGAACCGCATCCGCCAGGCGAGCATCACGCGCGAGATCATCGAGATCGTCTCCGGCGCGGCGGCGCTCTGAGCGATCCTGAGTGTTTCCGATTTGACGTTTGAGGGAAGCGGTATTTGCGGCTTCCCTTTTTTCTTTCCGTGCAAAGCGAGGACGCGACGCGACTCTCAAAATCACAAACGTGGCGCGGGAGGCTTTGGCGCTACGGCCCCGTCGCCGCGTGGGTGTGCTTCATCTTCTTCGCCTCGACGGACAGTCTCTCCGCCGCGAATACGTCGCGCATCATCCGCCCGCTGCTGCTGTGGCTCTCGCCCGGCATCACCGAGGCGGCGATCAATCAAGTCCACTTCCTCGTCCGAAAGGCGGCGCACTTCACGGAGTACGCCGCCCTCGCGCTGCTGGCCGCGCGCGCCTTCCGCACCTCCGCGCGCCGCGGGCTGAGCGGAAGGTGGTGGCTCGTCTCCTTCGCGTTGGTCGCCTGCGTGGCACTCTCCGACGAGTATCACCAGAGCTTCGTGCCCTCGCGCACCGCCTCGATCTACGACAGCCTCCTCGACATGACAGGCGGCGCGGTGGCGCTCGCGTGCGCGGCTCTTTGGCTCGCCCTCCGGCGTCGAAAGTCTGCCGTCGCGTCGCGCCTCGTCTGAACTCAAAACTACTGCCACATCCCGCGCGGGCGTGTTATGCTTTGTACGCTCCCTAACAGAGAGGCTCCCCGGACACAGGCTAAGGACGACTCACTTTATGCTTAGAGGCTTGAGGCAAGTGCGCCGCGTGGTCATCACGGGGCTGGGCTGCGTGACTCCGGTCGGCATCGGGCGCGAGGCCTTCTGGGGCGCGCTCCAACGCGGCGAGAGCGGCGTCCGGCGCATCGAGGGCTTCGACGTATCCTCATCGCCCGTACAGATCGCGGGCCAGGTGCGCGGCTTCGACTGGGAGAGGGAACTCAAGGCCAAGGATCGCCGCCACGTCCCGCGCACCGTCCCGCTCGCGCTCGCCTCGGCGCGCGAGGCGCTGGACGACGCCGGACTTCAGCCGTCGGACTTCACCATCGAAGAGCGCCGATCTTTCGGCGTCGTGCTCGGCACGGGCGGAGGCGGCCTCGCCTTCACCGAAGAGCAGTACAAGTATCTCTACATCCCCGAAGCGCCCGGCACGGCGAGCATCTACACCATCCCCTCCTCGACGCACGGCGGCCTCTCCTCAGAGCTTTCGATGGCCTTCGGCCTGCGCGGCCTCTCGCACATCGTCTCGACCGGCTGCACCTCCTCGACCGACGCCATCGCCTACGCCGCCGAGCACATCGCGCTCGGTCGTCAGGACGCCATGCTCGCCGGAGGCTCTGACGCGCCGCTCGCGCCCGGCATACTAGCGGGCTTCTGCCTGATGAAGGTCTGCACGGAGGACTGGAACGACGAGCCTGCGCGCGCCTCGCGTCCCTTCTCGCGCGACCGTTCGGGGATGGTCTTGGGCGAGGGCGCTTGGGTCTATGTGCTCGAAGAGTACGACCGCGCGGCGCGGCGCGGCGCACGCATCTACGCGGAGATCACCGGCTACGGCGCGACGTGCGACGCGTATCACCGCGTGCGCTTGGAAGACACGGGCGAGGAGCCTGCGCGGGCGATGCGGCTTGCGCTCGCCGACGCGGGCCGAGCGCCCGAAGAGGTTGATTACGTCAACCTCCACGGCACCTCGACGTTGCTGAACGACCGCATCGAGACGCAGGCTTTGAAGCTCGCCTTCGGCGACGCGGCGAAGAGGATTCCGATGTCGGGCACGAAGTCGCAGATCGGACACCCTCAGGGCGCATCGGGCGCGGCGGGCCTCGCGGCTACACTGTGCGCGATGACCACCGGCTTCATCCCCCCGACCATCAACCTCGACGAGCCTTCGCCCGAATGCGACCTCGACTACACGCCCAACCGCGCGCGCGAGGCGCGCGTGCAAGTCGCCCTCTGCAACTGCATCGGCTTCGGCTCGAAGAACAGCGCGCTCGTGGTTGAAAAGATGGGGTAAAAGGGGAAGGGGGTAAAAGGCGAAAGGGGATTCAACTACCCTTGCCGATTCCTTCCTTTTACCCCCTTCCCCTTTTACTCTTTTACCCCAATGTTCGATTTATTCCGACAGCGCAGCTACGAGCTTGAGCACCTCGACAAGGGCGACTATACGCCGGAAGAGTACGAGGGCTGCATGGTCGAGTTGCGGCGCGTCAACCGCTGGCTCGGCGACGCGCGTGCGCTCAGCCGCTCGGTGCTGCCCGGTATCGAGCGCGACGGCGCGCGCGAGTTCTCTTTGCTCGACGTGGGCGCGGGGACGGGCGAATTGCTGCGCGCGGTCGCGCGGTGGGCGCGAGAGCGGAAGATGAAAGCGCGGCTGGTCGGGCTTGAACTGAACGAGCGTTCGGCGCTCGGCATCAGCGAAGAGTCGCGCGAGTTTGAAGAGATAGTCGCCGTGCGGGGCGACGCGCTGCGCCTGCCCTTCGACGACGGCGCATTCGATTACGTGATGTGCTCACTGTTCACGCACCACTTCCGCGACGAGGAGGCCGTCCGGCTGCTCGGCGAGATGTCGCGCGCCGCGCGCCGGCGCGTCTACGTCATAGACCTGCACCGTCACCCCGTCGCATACTACTTCTACACGACCGTCGGTCGCCTCTTCCTCCATAACCGCCTCATACGCGAGGACGGCGCGCTCTCCATACTGCGCGGCTTCGTCCCGCGCGAACTGCGCCGCCTCGCCGAGCGCGCCGGGCTGTCGAGGGCGAAGGTCGAGCGATGCTTTCCTTATCGGCTGGTTTTGAGCGGAAGCAAAAATTAGATGCTGGATGTTAGTAAAGCAATTCGTTCTTACTAACATCTAGCATCTGACATCCAGCATCTTTAAATAAAGTTGTGTTGGACTTCGACGTAATCATCGTGGGCGGCGGCCCGGCGGGGTCGAGCGCGGCGATTCATCTGGCCGCGTCGGGCGCTCGCGTGCTCGTCGCCGAGCAGAAGAGGTTTCCGCGCGAGAAGCTGTGCGGCGAGTTCATCTCGCCCGAATGCCTCGAACACTTCGCGCGCCTCGGCGTGCTGGAGCGGATGACGCTCGCGGGCGGCGCGCAGGTGTCGCAGACCGTCTTTTACGCGCCGAGCGGGCGGGGCCTGACCGTGCCGAGCGCCTGGTTCGGCGGCGGCGCGCGCGGCGCGCTCGGCCTGAGCCGCGCGGAGATGGACGCGCGCCTGCTCGCGCGGGCGAGAGACGTTGGCGTGCGCGTCGTCGAAGACGCATCACTCGCGGGCGTCATCGTCGAAGGCGGGCGCGTCGCGGGGGTGCGCCTGCACGCGTCGGGCGAGGGCGTTTGCGAGTACCGCTCGCGCGTCACGATAGACGCGACGGGGCGGCAGCGCGCCGTCGCGCGTCATGCCGCGCGTGAGTTGAATGCCGGCGAAGAGAGCGACGGACGGCGCGTCGAAGGGTCAAACCGTCACGTCGAAAAGTCGAGGACGCGCGCGGCTTTGGTCGCCTTCAAAGCTCATCTCGAAGACGCGCGCGGCGCGGCGCGCACCTGCGAAATCTACTTCTACCCCGGCGGCTACGGCGGCCTGAGTCCCGTCGAAGGCGGCCTGAGCAACCTCTGCTTCATCGCGCGCGCGCGCGACGTGCGAGAGCGCAGTAGCGACGCCGAGCGCGTGATGCGCGAAGTCTTGATGCGCAACCGTCGCGCGGCCCGCACGCTCGAATCGGCGCGCGCGCGCACGCGCTGGCTCGGCGTCTCAATCGAGAGCTTCGGTCGTCACGCGCCCGCGCCCGGCCTGCTCGCCGTCGGCGACGCCGCCTCCTTCATAGACCCTTTCACCGGCAGCGGGATGCTCATGGCGCTCGAAAGCGGCGAGTTGGCCGCGCGAGCCGTCGCACGCTGGCTCTCGGAATCACGACGCGCACGCGCGCCCTTCGACGCGCACGCGCGCGACTACAGCGACGCCTACGCCGAACGCTTCCACGCGCGCCTGCGCCTCTGCTCCGCCCTGCGCCGCGCCGCCTTCGCCCCGCCGCAGCTCGCGGAGTTGGCAGTCATGGCACTCAACATGAGCGAACGCGTCCGCCGCCGCCTCGCGCGCGCCACGCGCCGCAGCGCGCTGCCGAGCATTCAACATTGAGGCGAAACATCGCCGGCCTCGTGCAACCCGCCGCCAGGCCGCCGCGCCTCTCAAAGAGACTGAAACAAGGCGGGCGACCCGAAGTCGTGAGGAAGCTCCGAGAAAGGGAGAGCACGTGAATCACTTAATCCGGCGCGGTGCGGTCTTATCGCTTCTCCTCTTTCTGTTCGCGATGGCGGGCGGTCAGGAGCGGCGGCAGTCCCCGGAGCAGGCCGAAGACGTTGTGCGCGTCAGGTCGGAACTGGTGCAGACGGACGTGACCGTGCTCGACAAGCGCGGCCACTTCGTTGACGGCCTCGCGCCGGAACAGTTCGAGCTGCGCGTTGACGGGCGTGCCGTGCCCGTCTCCTTCTTCGAGCGCGTCGTCGCGGGCAGCGCGAGCGAGGCGACGCAAATCGCCGCGGCTGTCCGCGCCCGCGGCGCGGAGGCGCAGAGTAAGAGAACGTTGCCGCAGGCTTCGGGGCGCGGGCGCGTGATCTTCTTCTTCGTGGACGACGTGCACCTCGCCCCGGACAGCCTCGCGCGGACGCGCAAGTCGCTCTCTCGCTTCGTGGACGAGCAGATGGGCGAAGGCGACCTGGTGGCCGTCATCTCGACGAGCGGGCAGGTCGGCTTCCTACAGCAGTTGACCGACAACAAGTCGGTTCTGCACGCGGCCATCGAGCGGCTCGTCTCCAAGCGCGATACGGAGACCTACTCAAACAAAGTTCCCATCAGCGAGGTGGACGCCGACCGCATACAGCACCACCGCGACCGCGAGCTATTCTCTTACCTCGTCGAGGCCACGGCGAACGAGTACCAGATGGGCCCGGCGACGGCGGCCCTCATAGTCAGAGACCGCGTGCGGCAGATCAACATGAACACGCGCTTCGCCGAGAGCAACACTCTGGGCGGGCTGATGGGACTGATGCGCTCGTCCGCGCCGCTCGCCGGGCGCAAGCTCGTCTTCTTCATCTCCGACGGCTTCGTCGTTGACTACCGCAAGTCGAACGCGCCCGACGTGCTGCGGGTCGTGTCGGACGAGGCGGCGCGCGTGGGCGCGGTCGTCTACGCGCTCGACGCGCGCGGCACACTCGGCGACGCGGGCGTGGACGCGAGCCGCAACGACTACCCTGACTTCTCCGTCCGCACGACCGGCAGGAGCTTCTTCGACGAGAAGATGTCGCAGGAGCCGCTCGAAGCGCTCGCGGCGGACACGGGCGGGCGCGCGTTCCTCAACAACAACTCCTTCAACGACGCGTTCGCGCAAGGCGTCGCCGAGTCGTCTGACTACTACCTGCTCGCGTGGCGTCCCGACGCGGACGAGCAGCGCGCGGGACGGTCGCGCGTCGAGGTCGTCGTCCGTGGCCGCCCGGACTTGAGAGTGCAGGCGCGAAGGCGCTACGCCATGCTGGACGCCGCGCCCGCCGCGAAGGCGGCCCGCGAGGGCGCGACCGCCGCGCCGTCGGTCGAAGACGAGTTGCGCGCGGCGCTGGCCTCGCTCTACCCGCGCCGGGACTTGCCGCTCGCGCTCTCGGTAGGCTACCTGGATGCTCCGCAGAAGGGGACTGTGCTCGCGGCCTCGATGCAGTTGGACGGCGAGATGCTCGACTTCGGCGAGCAGGGGGCGGGCGCGCAGGTTGACGTCCTGGGCATCGCGCTCGACGACCGCGGCAGCTTCGCCACTTTCAAGCAGGTGCTCAACGTCCCGCGCGACGCGCTCGCCAAGTCAGGTGAGCGCGTCGTACAGTGGAGCCAGCAGCTCCAACTGCCCGCGGGCCTCTACCAGGTGCGCGTCGCCGCGCGCGACCGGCAGAGCGGGCGCACGGGCAGCCAGTCGCAGTGGGTCGAGATACCGGGCGCGACGCCGGGCGGCATTTCGCTCAGCAGCATCTTCGTCGGCGCGCCGAAGGCCGACGCCGCGCCCTCAACCCCCGTCAACGTAAGCCGCCGTTTCGCGCGCGGCTCGCGCCTGCGCTTCCAGTCTTTCGTTTACGGCGCGGGCGTCGGCGAAGGCCGTGCGGACGTGGCCGCCATGGTCAGCGTCGTGCGCGACGGCGAGACAGTCCTGACGCTGCCGTCGCGCGGCCTGCCGGCGGGCGGCGTCACAGACCCCGCGCGCGTCCCTTTTTCCGGCGAGCTGCCACTTGAGGGCCTGCCCGCGGGCCGCTACGTCCTGCGAATCTCAGCCGTTGACGCGAGGACGAAGTCGAGCGCCTCGCAGCAGACCGTCTTCACAATCGAGTGAGGCGATGGCCCGCCGAGAGGATGTGAACGGCTCGCGCGGGGCGACCGCGGGTCTCACAAGTTTCTTGCCAAAGGGCGGTTTTTAAGGTACAAAGTCGGTCGCAAGTAGTGGCGGGTTGCTCTCGACTTGAGGACGGAGCTTAGACCGCAGAATCTCCTTAACCAAGCGCGTGACAAGCAGCAGAAGTCTCCCGGCGCGTGCCATAGTCTGTTCGCGAGCAGTCTTGAAACTCCCGCTGGCGGCACGGCGAACGCGGCGGCGTGCCGCGCGCTTTCCGCCTCGCCCGAATTGATAAACTTATCTCTCAAGGAGAAGAAAGTTATGCGTGCCTTCCCCCTCCGGCGGTGGCTCCCGACCGCATGCTGTTTCGTGCTCGTGTGCGCCCTCGCGCTTTCACTCGGCGCGGGCGCGGCCTCGGCGCAGGCCGACGCGACCACGGCCAACCTGAGCGGCTTCGTGCGCGACCCGGCGGGCGCGGTCGTGCCGGGCGCGACCGTCACGGCGCGCAACGCCGAGAAGAACGTCGTGCGCTCAGCCGCGTCGAACGCCGACGGCTTCTACCAGCTCACGAACCTGACGCCGGGCGCTTACGAGGTCTCGGTCGAAGCGGCGAACTTCAAGAAGGCCATCGTCCCCTCCGTCACCGTCACCGTCGGCCAGCGCGCAGACCTCGACGTGGCGCTCGAAGTCGGGCAGATCACGGACGTGGTCACCGTCACCGGCGCGCAGACCGAACTCGTCGAGACCTCGAAGACCAACGTCTCGAACACGATTGACCAGCAGCGCATCAACAACCTGCCGATCAACCAGCGCGACTACATCAACTTCGCCCTGACGACCTCGACCGTGACGCGCGACAATGGTCGCCCCATCGGCCCGGCCCCAACTTCGGGCCTCAACTTCGGCGGCCAGCGCGGGCGCTCGAACCTCGTGCAGGTTGACGGCGCGGACAACACGGACAACTCCGTGAATGCCTCGCGCTCGACGGTCTCTCAGGAGGCGGTGCAGGAGTTCCAGGTGGTGACGAACTCCTACGCGCCGGAGTTCGGCAGGACTTCGGGCGGCGTCGTCAACGTCGTCACCAAGTCGGGCACGAACCAGGTGCGCGGCAACATCTTCGGCTTCCTCCGGCACAAGAGCTTCCAGGCTCCCAACGCCTTCGCCCCCGTCATTGACAACACGCCCGGCAAGAAGCCCCCGTTCACGCGCGCGCAGTACGGCGCGACGCTCGGCGGGCCGTTCGACCGCGACCGAACCTTCTTCTTCTTCGCCTTCGAGCAGCGCCGACGCCAGGAGACCGGCTTCTTCACGAGCAACGTGCGCGCGGGCCTGAACGGCAGCGTCACCATCGGCGCGCCCTTCCTGCCCTTCACACAGACCTACGGCAACATCACGCCGGCGCAAAGCGCTTACGTGAGCGGGCTGCTGACGACCGCCGGGCAGCTCATCGGCGCGGGTCAGGTCGCTCAAGGTCAGGCGCTCGCGGGCGCGGCCATCCAGTACGCGTCGCTCGCGTCGAGCGGCGGGAACACCGCCCTGACGGGCACGAACCCGCTCATCAGTCCGGGCGGCGCGATCCCCGCGGGCCAGCAGATCGGCCCGCGCTTCTTCCTTTCGGGCGCGCCCGTGCCCTCGACGACCGCGAACGCGGCGGGGCAGCTCATCGCCTTCCGCCCGCTGCTCGGCATACCTACGGTCTTCCCCATCTCCGAGCACACGACCTTCTCCTCCGCGCGCCTCGACCACAAGATCACCGACAGGCACCAACTGACGATGCGCTTCGGCTACAACCCCTCGGACATCAGCGGCATTCAGGTCGAGTCGCAGAACCAGGCGCTCGGACAGAACGACTTCTCGCGCCTCGGCATCCAGACCCTGCGCGACTACTCGTTCGTCACCACGCTCAACTCGATCCTGTCGAACCGGGTCGTCAACGAGGCGCGCTTCAACTTCGGCCAGCGCCGCGCGACCTTCCGCTCAGAGAACGGCGACGCCGTCGCCGTCAACATTCCGGGCACGGCCTTCTTTGGTCGCGAGCTGTTCTCGCCCGTCCTCCGAACGGAGACGCGCTACGAGTACACCGACAACGTCAACTACGTGCGCGGCAACCACACCTTCAAGTTTGGCGGCGACGTCAACTTCATCCACGTCGGCGCGACCTTCGAGTTGAACTTCGCGGGCCTCTACAACTTCGGCGGACTCTCCGCCACGACGCTCGCGGCCTTCCCGACGGTCGGCCCGCTCGCGCCGCCCGACTTCACGCCCGTCCAGCAGTACGGGCTGGGCTTCCCCTCAAACTACATCCAGGGCTTCGGCAACCCGGCCAGCAGCCTCGGCAACAAGCCCCTCGCCTGGTTCGCTCAGGACTCCTGGAAGATTCGCCCGAACCTGACCCTCAACTACGGCGTCCGCTACGACGTTGAGCTGACGCCGACCATTCCGCCCGTCAACTCTTTCGTTGACCCGCTCTCCGGCATCACGCTCAGCCGGGCCGACCTCCTGGCCGCGCAGGACGCCATCGGCGTGCAGCAGGGCTTCCCGCGCGACAAGAACAACTTCGCACCGCGCGCCGGCTTCGCCTGGGACGTGACGGGCGACGGCAAGACCGTCGTGCGCGCCTCCTACGGAATCTTCTACGACCACCCGCTCTTAGCCATCGGCTTCAACTCCGACATCGCCGACGCCGCGCAGCAGCAGCAGGACGTGCTCATATCGGGAAGCCCCTCGCCCGCCGCGCTCCTCAACGCTACGCAAGCCTTCCAGGGCACGGTCTGCACCGGCCAAGGGTCGCCCGTCTGCCCGCCGGGCCTGCGCACGCCCGGCGTCGCGCCCGGCTCCGACTACCAGTTCGGTCGCCAGCGCTTCAACGACCAGACCTTCCCAGGCTTCGGCCCCGTGCTCCCGTTCACGCTGCCCGTGTCGAAGAGCTTCGAGTACGCCTACGCGAACCAGGCCAACGTGACCGTGGAGCGCCGCCTGACCAAGGACATGTCAATCTCCGCGAGCTGGCTCTTCGTCGGCGCGCACCACCTGCCGCACCCGCTCGACATCAACGCGCCGCAGACCGATCTCCAGATTCAGAACTTCATACGCTACGCCGGCTCGACGACAAATCCTCTCTTCCCGCTCAACACGTCGAACGTCGCGCTCGTCGCGTCGCCCGTGCCGAACACCGCGCTCTTCCCGACGACCGCGCCCGGCTCGACTTTTACCAACCCCGTCACCGGCGAGACCTTCGCCGTCATCCTGCCGGGCATCATCGTGCAGGGGCCGCGCGGGCGCGTCATCTCGCCGGCGATTGCCAACTTCTTCCGCCCGAACGCGCCGAACTACTTCCTCGCGCAGGCTGCCTCCGGCGGACTCATCACGCCCGCCGTGCTCAACTCGCAACTCGCCGGGACGCTGCGCACGCCCGGCGTGCTCACGCCCTTCGGTTCCGTTAACACGCAGGTCTCCGACGGCAACTCCGTCTATAACGCCGGGAACTTCGAGCTGCGCAAACGCTTCTCGCACAACTACCAGTTCCTGGCCTCCTACACTTGGTCGCACGCGATTGACGACTCGTCGGACTTGCAGACCTTGCTGCTCCCGCAGGACAACCGAAACTTCCGCGCCGAGCGCGCCGACTCGCTCTTCGACCAGCGCCACCGATTCGTCTTCAGCGGCGTCCTGACCTCGCCCGAAGGGTGGCGAGGCGGCGACGGGCTGCACCGCTTCCTCTCGGACTTCGTCGTCGCGCCCATCTTCGAGATTTCGTCGGGCCGGCCCTTCAACATCCTGACCGGCATTGACACGAACAACGACCAGTCGAACCAGACGGATCGTCCGAGCGTGCTGGCGGACGGGACGCTGTGCGTGCCGGGCACGACCGGCTGCACGCCGCTCGTCGTGGGCGGCCAGTTCCCGACCGGCAGCCTCGGTCGCAATCGCGGCATCACGCGCCGCTACGCCTCGCTCGACCTGCGCCTGACGCGCAAGGTTCGACTTGGCGAGCGCTTCAACCTCGACGTGATCGCCGAGGGCTTCAACCTCTTCAACCGCTTCAACGAGGCCGCCGCGTCCCCCTTCATCACGGACGTGAACGCCTTCGCGCAACGCGACAGCCAGGGCCGCTACTTCAGCCGCCCGACCGCCGCCTTCGACCCGCGTCAGTTCCAATTTGGCTTGAAACTAAACTTTTGATTTCAGGGCAGATAGCTAAGATCGCCCCGAGATTTGTTTGCAATTTCAGCGTGCCATTCGAGTGAGCGAGCACGGTAACGCGCAAGACGGTGAGCATCTCCAGCTTCGGACTTATTTTCTCAAACTGAAAATCACCTACATCATGCAATTCCTTGTGTCTTTAGATTAATCTCCTCACAGACTTGTGCTACCAGCTAGATGCTCGGACGCCGACATGGGCTTTGCCGCCGGCACATCAGCAAATGTCATTCGACGATAAATCCGGCGTGTTGTTATCACATCCTTGAGACAGTAATCACGAATCGTCTTATGCTCCCCGCGCGCGAACAGCTCGGCGATGCGCGAGCCGTCGCACTCGTTTGTCTTGGGAGATTCAAGACCGAGCACGCGTGCCAGGCGGTCGAGGCTGATAGTGTAGCGCAGGTTCCATTTCTCCCACTCGCACATCGTGTCGTAGATGGGTCGATTGCGGTAGCGCGCGAAATTGAGTTCGATTGAAGGGCGCACGCCACAGACGACGGAGCGTTTGTAGATGAAGGGTAAATCGAAATTGTAAATGTTGTGGCCGACGATGCGATCAACGCATGGTCGGAACGTTCGCATCATTTCCCAAAAATCACGCAAAACTTCGGCTTCATCGCCGGTAAAGCACCCGCGCTCGCGGTCCCAACCTAGCACGCCTTTCATGGGCTGTCGCCCGCTCCCCTCGTCAGTAAAGCCGATGCAGAGCAGTCGCCCGGTGTCGCCGTTGAGTGCGCTGCGATGATGATCCCGCGTGTTAGACGGCGCGCCCGTGGCCGCATCGTCGGTTGCCGGAGCACTGCGTTGTCGGCTGGTGTCCGATAAATTAGTGTACGCGGCAGTTTCTTCATCTGTGCGCTCGGCTGTTTGCTCTGGCAGCGTTTCGCAGTCAATAGTGATTGTGCGCGGTCTAATCATCGGGAGCTTAACCTTTCATATAATTTGGGATCAAATGTTTCGTTCAGCGCATCATGCGGTGGCCATGGCTTTCAACAGCCAAAATCACGCGCCGGAGCGTGCAGATCGCATCGCACACCAGCTTGCGGAGAGGCGTATTGGACGATGACGAAGGACGGAATGCGCGGGTCTATTCTGACATTGGTGCGGGCGGGGAAACGGCATCGCAGGTTAAGGAGCGCGCTTCATTCTCCTCTCGCTGCTATCAATGGCGGAGGATGACGCAAAGCGGAAACGATTTTTTCGAGAAAAATATTCTTCTTCTGGGAATCTACTCTTCGGCTTTCGGGCAGGTGAAGAAGTGCGCGCATCGAGGGCATTGATGGTCGGAGACTTCGGGCGGGAACTCTCCGGCGAGGATGCCACTAATGGCGTTGTCGTAATGTTTGAGACGTGTGTTGATGGTGCGTTGGCTCAAGTTGACTTCGATGATTTCATCGGTTGAAAGATAAAGAATCTCGACGCGCGGGTGCGCTTGGGGGAAGTGCTCAGCAGTGACGGCGTAGAAAAGCGCGTAAGCGTCGTCGTCGGGCGTTCTAGCGGGTGGCTTGCCGGTACGCGTCTGGCGGAAGAGAACTATCGCGCCGCCCGCCCCCTCTATCAACTCCATGTAATCCGGCGTGATGCTGATGAGCGCGCCGGGCCGCTCAATTGTCCACGTTTGATGGAAAAGCTGCCCGCGTGCGCGCGAGTAGTGGCGCACAGCACGCTCCACCATCAGCGCGGCTTGCTCGCGGTAGAACGATTCGTAAACGTGACCGACGGGGCCTTTTGCCCGCCATAATTGAGTAAGCTGAGCTTGTGCGCTCTCTTGAAAAGCGTCGGCTGAACCCTCTACCAAACGTCCCGCCATGCGTTCTCCGGCGAGCCATGCGAGCGTTTCGTAAACGCAGGCATGAAAACGTAGGTAGGCCGTTTCTTCGCCCTTGCCGCTGAGATAAAGTCGCTGCTCGTAGAAAAATTTGCGCGGGCATTTGAGATACGTGCCGAGCTGTCGCTCGGTGAAGAGCGGCTTGGGGTCGGGCATCTGTGGCGGGGACTTCGAGAGAACGTCAGCTACGTTCTCTTCGATTTCAGCGTGCCACGTCGCCGCACTATCGGCGGCGCGCGATAAATGTTCTTCGATCTTTTCGAGAAGTTCTGAGGCTTTACTGGTGCTGCCACCATAACGCTCGGCGCGTGATAGGCAGAGGCGGTCGCGCGCACGCGAAAGAGCGACGAAGAACAAACATTCCTCTTCTTCTAAATGCGTATCTTTTTGCGCTTCGCCCGCATCGCCTCCCTCTTCCGTCTTGTTATCGCCGCCGTCTGAAAAAGTTTCGATCATGCCGACTGGCGGAGGGCAAGGTTCGTACTGGCGCTTGGCCGGGAAATATCCTCTGCCGAGATACGGTAGGTAGACGCAAGACCACTCCAACCCTTTCGCACCGTGTACAGTGGTTAAGCGAACCGCGTCTAACCCTTCGGCAGAGATTGGAGCTGGGCGTAAGCTCTTATCCTCGTAAAGGCTTTTCAGGCGGCGGACGTAGCGTAAGATGGCGCGTCGCGCGTCCGGTTCATTTGTCGCTTCCACTGCGCGCATGCCTTCGTTGTGGATAAACTGCAAGAGTTGATAGATCGCCAGACGCCTTTGCGCCCCGGCGCTTGAACCGTCGGCGAGCACAGGCATGAGATAGCGGCTATGGATAAAAAGGTAGTGCGTGAGCATCTTCCACGCCGACTGTAGATGCGCGACGCGCGCGAGGTGATAAGTTAAACGCGCGAGTCCTTCCGTACTCGTGTTGCCTTCTTTGCCGATTACGCTCGCGGCACCGTTTGTCCCAGTTGTGACCTCTCCTACTTTATTATGTGGTAATGCGCCAACTGCTTGAGTCGACTTGAGCGATATAAACGCGTCGGGAAACTCACGTCCTGTCTCTTTCGCCGCTTGAAGAATCGCACGCACTTCGCGGAGCGGGACGTTGTATTCGGGGAAGCGAGCGACGCGTGGAAGCGTGCGCCCGCTCCCGTCGCTGGCGAGGGCGACGAGAGCCAGCATATCGCGCACTTCCCTTCGCTCGAAGATGTCTCCGAGATAAAGCGTGGACACGCCTTTCGCTTCAAGTGCTCTGGCAAGTTTAGTGAGCTGC
>QHXN01000106.1 GCA_003222975.1 Acidobacteriota bacterium
TCGACCCGGAAGGCATCGCCTTCGCCGAGGTCGTAAAAAGCGTGACGCCGCCGCGCTCTTTGATTCTGCACGCGCCGACTTATAATGACCCCGTTTACTTGACGGGGCGGCGCACCTTTCTAGGCTACCCAGGCCACGTCTGGTCGCACGGCATAGACAACTTTCCGCGCGAGGCCGACTTGAAGGGCATCTACTCAGGCTCGCCCGCGGCATCAGGCTTGATCGCGAGGGACGGCATCGAGTACGTCGTCGTCGGGCCGTTGGAGCGCGAGGAGTTGAAGAAGTACGGCGTCATGGTCAACGAGGCTTTCTTCCGCCAGTTCACGAAGGTCGGTGAAGCAGGTGAGTACCGGCTCTACAAAACGCGCCCGTAAAGGGAAGGGGCAGGCCGCCAAAGCGCCGAAGGCTTCCGCGTTGAAGGCTTCCGCGCCGAAGGCCAAAGAGTCTTCAGCGCCGAAGGCGCAGGCGCGCGCGGCGTCGCGCGAGGACGTGATGCCGCCGCCCGTCCTCGGCGAGGAGATACCTGAGCGCGCGTGGTTGATTGCGAGCCTCGCCGTCCTGATGGTTGCGACGGCGCTCAGAATCTACGCGCTCGAACTGAAGCCGATGCACCACGACGAGGGCGTCAACGGCTTCTTCCTGACGAACCTCCTGCGCCAGGGCGTCTATCACTACGACCCTGGCAACTACCACGGCCCGACCCTTTACTACCTGACGCTGCCCGTCGTCGCCCTCTTCGGCCTGAACACTTTCGCCGTCCGCTTCGTCACCGCGGCCTTCGGCATCGCGACTGTGTGGCTCGTGCTCGCGCTGCGCCGCTACGTCGGCGCGTTCGGCGCGCTCACAGCCGCCGCGCTCGTCGCCGTCTCGCCCGCCTGCGTCTTCTACTCGCGCTACTTCATACACGAGTCGCTCTTCGTCTTCTTCGCCCTCGGCATCGTTGTCGCCGCGCTCCGCTTCTACGAGACGGGCGCAGGCGTGTACCTCTGTCTCGCCTCGGCCTCCGCCGCGATGCTGTTCGCGACGAAGGAGACGGCCTTCATCTCCGTGGGCACGCTCGCGCTGGCGTGGGCGTTCGCGCACGTCTGGGTTAAGTGGGCGGGCGGCGGGCGCGGCGCGCGCGGGAGAAAGAAAGGCGGGGAGGGCGGAGGCGGACTGGCTAAGTTCGACGCGAGCGGGCAAGCGCCGCTCTTCGTCGCGGGCGCGTTCGCACTCTTCGCCTTCATCTGGATTCTGTTCTACTCGTCGTTCTTCACATACTGGAAGGGCGTCTTCTGGGACTCGTTCGAGGCGTTCAGGGTTTGGAAGCAGACGGGGATGAGCGAGTTCCACAGCAAGCCCCTCGACACATACGTCAGGTGGCTCTGGCAGGAGGAAGCGCCGATCCTGCTACTCGCCGTCGCGGGCGCGTGCGTGGCGCTCTTCGAGCGCCGACGGAACCGCTTCGCGGTCTTCGCGGGCGCGTGGGCCTTCGGCCTGCTCGCGGCCTACTCGCTCATCAGCTACAAGACGCCCTGGCTCGTCCTGAGCTTCGTCGTGCCGCTGGCAGTCGTCGCCGGCTACGCCGTGCAGGCATTCGACAATTGGGTCGGCGGCGCTCGCCGCTGGCACTCGCCCGCGCTCGCCATCGTCGCCGTCGCCATCGCCGTCTGCACCTACCAGGCCGTCGTGGTCAACTTCCGCGAGTACGACAACGACCGCTACATCTACGTCTATTCGCACACGCAGCGGCAGGCGCTCGACATGCTGAAGGAGGTGGAGCGCGCCTCGGCGCGCGCGGGCGCACGGGAGCCGGGCATCATCGTCGCCTCGCCCGAATACTGGCCGCTGCCCTGGTACTTCCGCGACAACTCACACGTCGGCTACCTGGGCAACGTCTCCACCTACTACGACCCGCAGTCCACGCTCATGGTGATAGGTCGCAAGAGCGACAACCCGAAAGAGGATCAGTACGGACAACTCCGCGCGGTTCTGGCAGCGAGCTACGTCGAGGCCGGCACGTACCCGCTGCGCCCCGGCGTCACGCTGGTGCTCTTCGAGCGACGCGACCTCGCGGGGAAGTGACATCAGCGCCGCAGGATTGCGGGATTCGGATTGCGGGTTGCGGGTTCTGCCGGAGGCGTGTGTCCCCTTTTCGGAGCGTCGCACATAAATTGACGAAGCTCTCGCCGCTTCCAATCCGCAATCCGAATCCCGCAATTTATTAGTGCGCGCTTGCCGCCGGTTGTGATATAAACTCTGCGTATCCCCCGGAAATCCCGACAACTCAATCCCCTTTGAGGCCATAATGGGTGCAGCCCTGTATTGCCCTGCTGCCCCCTCATCGTGTCCGCCCACGCCCTCGCGCGCGGCACGCTTCCGGCAAAAGGAGTATTTCCGTGATGAGAAGAAGAGCCGAAGAATCTTTCGAGGCAGGGAAGATCAGGCCCCACCGCCTGCAAGGCGTTGAGAAGAACCTGATAGAAGATAGACGAGTTAAAACCAACCCGAACCGCCCACCACACAAAAGAGTCGCAAGAGTTTTCTTCCTGTTCGCGCTGCTGGCGCTCGCGGCGGCGGCGCTCTCGCTCCTGCCGCCGGCCCTGCGCGGCGAGCGCGTGGCGCAGGCGGCCAATCCCGCGTCGGGCGCAATCGCGCAGACAGGCCCCGTCCCACCGTTCGCGGGCACGTGGACGGGCACGGCCACGGGGACAGGGTCGGGCGGCGGCGAGACGACGTGCGTCGAGGGAACCAACTGCGACACCTTCCGCCTGACGGTCATGCCCGGCGACTACACCGGCAAGCAGATCGCCATCAAGATTCAGTTTGGCGGCACCCTGTTTCCGGCTGACGACTATGACCTCTACATCCACAAGTGCCCGACCCAAGCCTCGACTAATGCGCAGTGCAACGCCACCGCACCTGCCGCGCAGGGGGAGAACGGCGGAGCGCCGCAGACGCATGAGGACGCCGCCATTGATCCCGGCGGCGTCGTCGCGGCGGCGACCGACTACACAGTCCACGCCGTCTATTTCACGACCTCCGGCCCGGCAGACCAGTACCAGGGCAGCGCGACCCTTGAGAGCAAGGCGACGGCGACGCGCGCGGCCAACTACATCTCCGGCGGAATCAACTTCAGCCCGAACGTGACGGTCAAAGCGCCGGTCGCGTCGAGGGACGGCGAACCCAGCAGCCGCACCGACGCGCTCGGCAACTTCTACGTCTCCGGCATCCGCGGCTTCCCTGCGGGCGTTGACCTCTGGTACGCCGACCTCCAACCTTCGAGCGGGACTTACGACCCGTTCATGCGCAAATGGATTTACCGCGGCCAGCCCGACGCCTTCAGCCCCACGACCCTCGCAGACCTCGGCGGCGACGGCGGCGGCGACGTTGACCTCGCCGTCTCGATGCCCGACCCGACCAACGGCACACTGCCCAGCCCGCCGACGCTCGCCGGGTCGAGTCTAATCGCGGCCAACATTTCGACCTACAAGTCAACCGACAGGGGGACGACGTTCACGAAGAACAGCCTCGGCAACTGCACGGGCGGCGCGTGCGCCGACGACCGGCAGTGGGAAGAATTCTTCGGCAACAGCACGGTCTATCTCTTCTATCGCACGCTCGAACCCGCCGTCTCGCAAATTCAACGCTCGACCGACGGCGGCCTGACCTTCGGCCCGGCGCAGACCGCGGGCGCAATCGGGCAGGCTGGCTACATTGACGTTCACCAGAAGACCGGCACGGTTTACATCAGCGGCAGCAGCGGCCAGGTCTGCCACAGCACCATCACACTGCCGACGGGTGAGGCCGCCGTCTATCAGTGCGTGCAGGCGGCCACAGACCCGAACGGCGTCGCGCACCTCTTCTTCGTCGTCAAGGTCGCCGACGACGGCACGGCGAACGGCACCGTCTATGCCTGTTACTCGAACGACCACGACATCTTCCTCGTCAACTCGACCGACAAGGGCGTGACGTGGAGCCAGCCCGTGCGCGTCTCGAACGGCGCGGAGACGAAGACGAGCGTCTTCCCGTGGATCGAGACCGGCCCCGTGCCCGGCTCGGTCGGCATCGTCTGGTACGGCACGACGGACGCAGCCAACGACGACAACGCCAACTGGAACGTCTTCTACGCCCAGTCGTTCGACGCCACCGCCGACAACCCGACCTTCCGGCAGGTCAAGGTCAGCGACCACTTCATCCACGGCAGCAACATCAGCGAGGGCGGCCTGACCGGCACGGCCAACCGCAACCTGCTCGACTACTTCCAAATCTCCTTCGACCCGACGGGCGCGGCGGTCGTCGGGTTCACCGACGACCACAACGACTTCGACGGCCACACCTACATCGCGCGCCAGATTTCGGGGCCGAAGATTACGGGCGATGGCAAGACAGGCGTCCCCGACCCCGGCCCGACCCCGGCGGCGCAGCCGGGGCCGCTGCCGCTCGCCACCGATCCGAGCGTGGGCGGCCAGGCCGGCGCACAGGTCACGGACTTCCGCGACGACGTGGCCGACGGCCTCCTCGTCCGCACGACGGTTGACGATCCGCTCGACATCCTCTCGATCCGCTACTCGTGCGAGACGGGCACGGCGGGCGAACCCGTCATCGTCGCGACGATGAAGGTGTCGAACCTCTCCGTAGTCCCGCCCGCGTCGAACTGGCGCATGAACTTCACGGCCAACGCGCCGTTCGCGGGCCTGAGTCCGACCGGCGACTACAGCTTCGCCTTGAGCGACCGTGGCGACCAGTTCTTCGTGCAGGCCAACACCGACAACGCGGCCTCGCCCACCTTCACCTTCGGGACGGCGGTCAGGAATTCCGACGGCTCGATCACCTCCACGTCGCGCGGCAACGCCGACTGCGGCGCGTTCGACACGACCAACAACACCATCACCATCAAGGTCTCCGTGAGCAAGCTCAACGCGTTCGCGCCCAAGGGCGCGATAGTCAACGGCAGCGTGCTCGCGGGCCTGCGCGGCTCGACCTTCACCTCGCAGGCCAACGGCAAGCGCGACATCGCGCGCGGCGGCACGGAGTTCACCGTGGGCAGTTGCTTCGCGGCGCAGGCCGGGTGCGCGGCGGCGGCTACTCCGACCCCGTCGCCGACCCCATCGCCGACGCCCACTCCGTCACCGACCCCGACTCCATCGCCGACTCCGTCGCCGACGCCGCCGCCGCCGCCGGTGACCTCGACTTTCCAGTTCAGTTCGACGGACTACTCGGCGCAGGAGAGTTGTGCGCCAATCACAATCACAGTTCTGCGCACGGGGCTGACCAGCCAGGCGGCCTCCGTGGACATTGCCAGTCAGGACGGGACGGCCAAGCAGAAGGGCGACTACACCATCGTCGTCGGCCACCTCGTCTTCGCCGCGGGTGAGACGCAGAAGACTTTCCAGGTGCTCATCAGCGACGACGGCTACACCGAGGGGCCTGAGACGGCGACGCTCCTACTTCAGAACCCGTCGAACGGGACGCTCGGCGCGCCGGGTACGGCCACCCTTAGTATCGTGGACAACACGCCGGAGACATCGAGTAACCCGATTGACACGTCGGGCACGTTCGTCTGCCAGCACTATCACGACTTCCTCTACCGGCAGAGCGACCAGTCGGGGCAGGATTTCTGGACGAACAACATCGAGAACTGCGGCACGGACGCCGGGTGTCGCCAGGTCTTGCGCGTCAACGTCTCGACGGCCTTCTTCCTCTCCATCGAGTTCAAGGAGACGGGCTACTTCGTCATCCGCGCGCACAAGGCCGCCTTCGGCAACGGGAAGGCCACGCCGCGCTACCTGCTCTTTCTCCGTGACCAGCGCGAGATCGCCGACGGCGTCGTCGTCGGGCAGTCGGGGTTCCAGCAGCAACTGGAGACGAACAAGCAGAACTACCTCGCCGACTTCGTCTCGCGCCCGGAATTCGTTCAGCAGTTCCCGCAGGGGATGGCTGCCTCGGACTACGTGAGCAAGCTCTTCTCGAACGCCGGAGCGACGCCGACCCAGAGTGAGACCAGCGACGCCGTCACCAAGTACGGCAGCGGCGACGCGACGGGCCGGGCGGCTGCCTTGAGGAGCGTCATCGAATCCGGCTCGGTCTTCAACGCCGAGTACAACCCGGCGTTTGTGCTGATGCAGTACTATGGCTACCTGCGCCGCAACCCCGACGACGCACCGGACAACAACTTCAGCGGGTACGACTTCTGGCTGGCGAAACTCAATAGTTTCAGCCAGGCGGGCGAGGACATGCGCAACGACTCGCAGGCGTTCACGCGAGTCCAGCGGGCCGAGATGGTCAGGGCCTTCATCGAGTCCATCGAGTACCGCCAGCGCTTCTTCGGCGCGCAGGGCGGCAACCAGCAGGCGACGCCCGTGCAGGGGGCCGAACTCAGGCAAAAGAACTGGAGGGACGCGCTGGCCCGTGCCGTCCCGTTCCTCTTCAACCCGGCGCTCACGCGGCTCTGGCTTCCGGGCTAGGCCGCGAGTTTGACGACATCGCCGGGGGCGCGGAGACCGTTCAGTCTCCGCGCCCCCGGCGCCTTTTCGAGCCGCAGCTAAACGGCTGCGCTGCCAACCACTAACCTCCCGCCGCTTAAAGTTTCAGTTTGACAACCTCGTCCGCGCCAACATATAGTGTGCCTCTCCCGCGAAGGCTCTAGGGACTGTGTTTCCCGCGAGCGCCCGCGGCGGGCCGAAAGCGCAGCATGTTCAAACTCCAACGCCTCGAAATCACCGGCTTCAAGTCCTTCGCCGACTACACCGAACTCGTCTTCACAGGCAACGGCATCACCGGCATCGTCGGCCCCAACGGCTGCGGCAAGTCGAACGTGGCCGACGCCATCGCCTGGGTTCTCGGCGAGCAGAAGGTGAAGAACCTGCGCGGCGGCGAGATGAAGGACGTCATCTTCCAGGGGTCGAAGAACCGCCTGCCGAGTGGCATGGCCGAGGTCGTGCTCCACATGGTTCGCGACGAGACCGTGGAGGAAGAGCCGGACATCGAAGACATAGACGCGACGCTCGAAGAGCTGGACGACCAGGCCGAGGCCGTCGAAGAACGACTCGCGCCGGAACTGGTCGTCGAAGCGGCGACGCCCCGGCCCGACGCCGGGGCGCAAGTGTCCGCGCCGACCGACGGTGCAGCCGCTTCCGTCGCGAATGATTCGACGACCGCCGCAATCAACGCCTCTTCCGTTGACGCGCCCGCCGAAGTCTCTCTCTTCGACGGCACGAACGCGCGGGCGAGTGCAGAGGTGCAAGGCGAAACGCCCTCGTCCGCCGAGGACGACGCGGCTGCGGCGGCGAAGTCTCGCGGGCAACACCAGCACAAGCGCCACTGGCGTCCGCGCCGCTTGGCGCTCGACTTCGCGCCGGGCGAGACCGTCTCCGTAACGCGTCGGCTCTACCGCGACGGCGACAGCGAATACCTTCTGAACGGGCGCGTCTGCCGCCTGCGCGACATCCAGGACTTGTTTTCCGGCACGGGCCTTTCGGGCGCGCACTACGCCATCATCGAGCAGGGGCGCATCGGCCAGATTCTCTCCGCCAAGCCGATGGATCGCCGCACGCTCATCGAGGAGGCCGCCGGGATAACGAAGTTCCGCGTGCGCCAGCGCGCCGCCGAAGCGCGTCTCGAAGCCGCGCGCTCAAACCTCAGCCGCGTCTCCGACATCGTTAACGAGATCGAGCGTCAGGTCGGAAGCCTTCGGCGGCAGGCCGCCAAAGCGCGACGCTACCGGCAGATTCGCGAGGAGCTTCGGGAGCTTCTGCGCCGCGTCTATGCCGCCGACGAGCGGGCGCTCGTCGCGCGGCTCGAAGAGCTGCGCGTCCGTCTCGACGAGGCTCACGAAGAGGTCTCGTCGTTAGCCGAGGAGCTTGAGGAGCGCGAGGACGAGGCGAGGCGCGCCACGACTGCGGCGCGCGGGCGCGAGGAGGAGTTGGCCGAAGCGCGCGCCGCCGTCTCCGAGTCGGCCCTGCGGCTCGACCGTCGCGAGCGCGAGCGCGCGTACCAGGGCGAGCAGATCGCGGCGCTCGAACAGCGTTTGCAGGAAGTCCGCCGCGAGGCCGAAGAAGTTCGCGCGCGGCTCTCGGCGGTCACGTCCGAGAGCGAGTCGCTCGTGCTCAAAGACGTGCAGATGCGCGAGTCGAGCGAACAGAGCGCGCGCCGGCTCGCGGAGGCCGAAGAGTCTTACGCGCGCCGCACCGCCGAAGTCGTCGAAGCCGAATCGGCCATCGAGAGCGCGCGCGGCGAGTTGCTGACGCACACGGCTGTCGCCGAGCGTCTGTCCGAGACTGGCCGCCAGCTCGAAGCCGCGGTCGAGAAGCTTGCGGCGCAGGCCGAAGGGCTGGCGCGCGAGGGCGAGCGCGCGTCGGCAGCGCACGAGCAGGCGAAGGCCGAATCGGCGAAGCTGCTGGAAGAGATGAAGGGCGCACGCGCGCACCTCGACGCGCTCTACGCCGAGCGCGAGGCGCGCACGCGCGAGCTTGCGGAGGCGCGCGCCGAAGTGGCCGCCGCCTCGGCGGAGCACGCGCGCGTGCGCGACGAGTCGGCGCGCGTCCGCCACCGCCTCGACACGCTCGCCGATATTGACTCGCAGCGCTCGCTCTACTCGCGCGCCGTGCAGCGCCTGTTCTCGCCCGCCGACGCCGACCCGCCGCGCGACTTCCACATCGTCGCCGCGCTCGCCGACGTGCTGCGCGTCGAGCCTCGCTGGGAGCGCGCCGTCGAGGGCGTGCTGGGGCCATACCTTCAGTCGGTCATCGTGCCCACGCCGGACGACGCCGTGCGCGGGGCCGCCTGGCTCCGGGCGACGGGCGCGGGCCGCGCGACCTTCCTCGTCGCGGGACTTCGCGGCGGCTCTGAGGCGGACGAGACTTTCGCCGAGGTGGGCGAGCGCGACGCCGCGACGCTCGCCGAAGACTCCGTCGCGGACGCGATGGAAGCGGGCGTGCGCGTGGCCGACCTGCTCGGCACGCCGCGCGAGATCGGCGAGGTGCTGCGCCGCACGCTCGCGCGAGAGATGGGCGCGCGCGTCGCAAAGGGTTTAGAGCAGGCGATGACGTGGACGCTCCCGACGGGTGAGACGTGCGTGACCGCCGAGGGCGAGTTCGTCGTCGGCGGGCAGCTCATCGCGGCGGGCGGGGCGGCGGTCGCCGAGGAGGGCGCGGGGCTGCTCGCGTTCAAGCGCGAGATGCGCGAGCTGGAAGTCCGCGTCGTCGGACTCAGCGCAGACCTCACGTTCGCCGAAGAGGCCGCGCGCCGCACGCGCGACCGCCTGGCCGAGCTGGAAGACGCCTTCGTGCTTCTCAACGACGAGATCGGGCGCGAGGAGCGCGAGCACGTCGCGCGCGAGGTGAGCGCGCAGCAGCTACAGCACGAGATCGAGCGCGCCGAGCGGCACATGCGCGTCGTCGCGGACGACGCCGCGCGGCTCGCTGACGAGCAGAGAGAGATCGAGGAGCGCCGCGCGAAACAGCTTGCAGACCTTGAGGCCGCCGAAACGGCGCGCGCCGCCGCGCAGCGCGCGGTCGCCGTGGCCGCCGAGGCGTTAGCCACCGCGAGACGCGCCGCCGAGGCGGAGAATGAAAACCTTGGCGGGCAGCGCGCGCAGGCCGCCGCCGCCGCCGAGCGCCGCCGCGCCGCCGCCGCCGAGCTTCGACGCATGGAATCGGAGGCCGCGGAGCTTCAAACGCGGCACGAGCGGCACGAGGGGGAAGCGTCCGAGATGGTCGAGCGCGCCGGGGCTTTGCGCCGCTCGCTCGCCGAGTTGGACGAGTCGGCGGCGGGGGTCGAGGACGAGCGCGCGTCCCTTGAGCGTCGCGTCGAGCAGGCGTCGGCGCGTCTCGCCGAAGCGCGCGCGCACGCCGACTCGCTCTCGCTCGAACTGACGGAGATGCGCCAGCGCGCCGACGACGCGCGCGACGCGCGCACGGCTCTCGAAGTCCAGAGGGCCGAGACCGCCGCGCGGTTGGGCTACCTGCGCGAGTCCTGCGTGAGCGAGCTGAACCAGTCGCTCGAAGAGGTCGCCGAAAGCTTCCCGCCGGAAGCGGGCTTCGACCTCGAAGCGTCGCGGGCGCGGCTCGAAGAGTTGCGTGCGCGCGTCGAGAGTTTCGGCGCGGTCAACATGATGGCGCTCGAAGAGCTGGCCGAATCGGAGGAGCGTCTGACGTTCCTCACCGCCCAGCGCAAAGACATCACCGACGGCATCAGTTCGACCGAGGAGGCTCTGCGCGAGATCAAGCGGCGCTCGCGCGAGCGCTTCCGCCACGCCTTCGAGGAGGTCAACCGAAACTTCGGGCAGTTCTTCGTCGAACTCTTCGGCGGCGGGCGCGGCGAGATGAGCCTGATTGACGCCGACGACGTTTTAGAATCCGGCATTGACATCGTGGCCCAGCCGCCGGGCAAGCGCCTGCAAAACGTCCTGCTGCTGTCGGGCGGCGAGAAGGCGATGGCCGCGCTCGCGCTCGTCCTCGCGATATTCAAGTACCGCCCGTCGCCGTTCTGCCTCTTAGACGAGGTTGACGCGCCGCTCGACGAGGCAAACGTCGGTCGCTTCGCGGCGAAGGTCTTGGACATGAGCGCCGACACGCAGTTCCTCGTCATCACGCACAACAAGCGGACGATGGAGTCGGCGCGCGCCCTCTACGGCGTGACGATGGAAGAGGCGGGCATCTCCCGCCTCGTCTCCGTCAGGTTCGATTGAGCATGAGGGGGAGAGTTCTAGCGTCGTTGGCGGCAGCCGCGCTCGTCTTCACGGGCGCGGCTCTTCGCGCCGCGGCGCAGCGCAAGTCGACGCCGCGGCCCGCCGAGCAGAGCGCGCCGCAGAAGGTCTCGGCCAGGCCGGAGGATCAAGGGAAGACTGCCGACGCGGGTTCGTCTTCAAACACGGCGGCGAGCAGCGCCGGCAAGACGAAGGAAGACCCGAACGCGGCGCACTACGCTTACGAGTTCGAGCAGCCGGACTTCTTCGTCTATTTCGTGCACATCGAGCACGACGACCGCGGCCACGGCTCGATCCGCTTCGAGCGACGCTCCGACACCGAGCAGCTCACAGACCCTCTGGAGATTTCGCCCGCGGCCATGGAGCGCATCCGCGCCCGCTACGCGGCGCTCAAGTTTCTGGATTCGGCGGAGAACTACCAGGGCCAGCGCACTTACCCCAACCAGGGCAAGACGAAACTGACGCTGCGCCAGGGCGGGCGCGGGCGCACCGCCGAGTTCAACTATAGCCAGAACGCAGACGCGCAGGGGCTGGCAGATGAGTACCGCCGCGTCTCCGAGCAGGCGCTCTTCGTCTTCGACATCAACGTCGCTTTGGAGAGCCAGCCGCTTGAGACGCCCAAGCTCATAGACAGGCTGGACTCGCTCATCAACAGCAACTTCATCTCCGACCGCCAGCAGCTCGTCCCGCTCCTGCGCCAGCTCGCCGAAGACGAGCGCGTCCCCCTCGTCGGGCGCAACCAGGCCGCGCGCATCCTGAAGAAATTAGAGAAGCAGGGGCAGTGAGTTTATGCTGTCGTGGGCGTGTGGGTGATTTATTGAAGCAGCCTAACGCCCGAATTAACCCGCGCCGAGCGAGCAGCCTTCAATTTTATCGTAAGGAAGCATCTTGAGAAGCGCGCTATCGAGGCGTCGGGTTGAATGACTTGCGCGGCATAGCTAAGAGCTAAGATTGCGCGAATAATAGCTACATTCCAGCACTGACTATTAAACCTGTGACTACGGCTACCAATACAGAAACTATCACTACCAGAAGTGACCAACCCGCACCGTTCAGACGACCCTGCACCTTTAACCCTTTGGTTGATTTTCGCTCGAAATAGAGAAGCGCCAGCGCAAGAAGTAAGGCTGAAAGGGCGAAACAGTAGAACCTATGAACCAAAATTCGTGTTAGGTGACTTCCCCCATTTACCAAATCTGAAGGTGTCCAAAGCTGATAGAGGACGGGATTATAAAGCCAGTGGTTATAGCCTTGACTGGTCAGGTAATAAAATGCGCTGCCGATGGCGAGGCTCACCGCATAAGTCAGGTATTTATCGCGCAACAGAACATTTAAGGCGACGGACGCGGCAACCATGAAAACCACGTTTGGGACTAAAACCACTGCGTAGGTCGTGAGATATATTGGCAGCTCAAGCGGCGCGTGTCCTTTGTAAATCTGCAACGGAATGGCGGTCAAAGCGACCAGCAGCATCAGGGAAATTGAAAGTAGCAGCGTGGCTGAGAACTTCGAGAGCAGCAACACAAAGTCAGGCGCAGGCGCGCTCCATAAGACAGGCTCGACTCTCAACTCGCGGTCGCGGTGCATCGTCTCGCCCGCGTAGAAGACGGCGATGCCGAAGAGAAATAAGAGCAGCGCGTTCGCCGTCCTGCTCGCGTAGGTCGCCGAGTATGAGACTTCGGGAACGACCTTGTAAGCGGCTAGTTCCAAGCCGCACATAAACATGATTAGTGGCGCGACGACGACCAGACTGCGTTCGGCGCGAAGCAGGCGAAACTCCACTTCTAACGCCGCCATAAATTGTTCAAAGCCCGCGCGCCAACCTTGCGTGACGATGTTGACCTGTGGAATCTTAATCTGTGTCCCGGCGACGGCTTCAACGGCTCGAACGGATTGTGCTACGCCGAAACTTTCCGTGTCGTTATAAAGTCTCTCCGCTCTCGGCGTGAGGTTAAGAATCGAAGTCTGATCCTGCTCAGCGTTCGTCTTAGCTCGTTCAGCAATCGAAAAACGGGCGTAGAGTATTGCTAAGCAAACAAGCGAAAAGGCAAGCATCAGAACGCGGTTAGCTATCATGTCAGCGTCATAGCTGACGACGAGGTTGTTCAGCCAATCGGCGCTGTGCTTGTAAGCCTCGTAATCGTCATTGAACAACAGCGGATCGAGCACAACTCGCCAGCGCAACGGCCACCCTTTAATCGTCTCCTGCCACGCGATGTAGAGGAAGTAGCAAGAGAGCACCAGCCCGTAAACGATTTTGACATTGCGCGTAAGCGTGCCGACGGTAAAACAGACCGCCGCAATTGCAAGACTCGACACAACGACGAAAAAGAAGAAGTGTTGAAAGTAAGGAAGCACTCGCGGAGGCAAAACTATCATGCCCTTTATGCTGATCGCCTGAAGCAACAGCAGCGTGAGAGCGAAACAAGCTTGACAACAGACCAATACAAAGAAATTGCCGAAAAATTTTCCTAAAAGATACTCGGCGCGACTAACGGGCTTTGAAAAAATGAGCGGGTCAACTCCGATGCGAAAATCTCTGATAATGGGGTCTCCCATCATCAAGGCGATGAACAGGGGCAGCCCCGTTATAAACAAGAAGCCTTTGAAGTTCCTGACAATGTAAAACGCACTGTTTGTAGCCCAGCCGTAGCGAACGGCGGCCCCCCAGCCCCACCACATGATGGCATTCGCGCTGAATATAATCATCAGCGCGTAAGGGGCGACGCGCTTCAGATTGAACAGCACTTCGGTCTGAAAAACCGCGACGAACGGCGTCGAAACTGCGCCCCTCAATTTACACTCTCCAGTTGACTGACCAGACTGAAATAGTAGTCTTCCAGAGTTGGGATCACGGGGCTGAATTCCTCACTCGGTCTTCCGTCCGGCGACAACACTCTGACACGCACTTGCCCCTCGAACATTTGCGTCGAAATCACCTTGAAGCGCGATTTGAGAATTGAAACTTTTTCGCGTCGCACTGCGGCTTCCCAAACGAGGTTCGCAATTTGCGCCAGAGCCGCTTGCGGGGTGCAGAACGCGATGATTTCGCCATGTCGAATGATTGCCATTGTGCCGCAAAGAATGGAGACATCCGAGACGATGTGCGTCGAAAGAAGCACAACCGTCTCTTCGCTGGCGATCTCGGAAAGCAGATTATGAAAGCGGTTTCGCTCTTCAGGGTCTAACCCGGCGGTCGGCTCGTCAACAATAATCAGTCTCGGTTGTCCGATGAGTGCCTGCGCGATCCCCAAACGCTGCCGCATCCCACCGGAAAAGCCTCCGACCGGCTGCCGTCGCGCATGTGTAAGATTGACCCTTTCGAGCAGAGTATCAATTAACCGGGCGCGTTCTTTTCCATCCATGACACCTTTCAGCCTTGCGAAATAACCGAGCATCTGCTCTGCCGTCAGAGTCGGATACAGCCCGAATTCCTGCGGCAAGTAGCCGAGCATTCTGCGAGCCACCATTTTTTGGCTGATGAAGTCAACATTATTAACCGCAATTTCGCCAGAGTCAGGTTCGAGTAAAGTGGCAAGTATTTTCATCAAAGTCGTCTTGCCCGCACCATTCGGACCGAGAAGCCCGAACACTCCCGCAGAAACTTCGAGATTAATTCCTTTCAGTGCTTGAACTCCGCTTGCGTAAGTTTTCTTCAATTCCTTGACTTCAAGCATCTGCTTCCTCCAGGTTCTATCAAAAAGTCGGCTTGGCTATTTTGTCGCTCAAAGCGTGCGAGTACAAGGAAGCGCCCAACGCCCGGCATCACCCGCGCCCCTACGCAACGTGCATGAGAGAGTTCGTGCCGGGGCGTCGGGTGCCCGTAGCGTGATCGAGACGCTTCTAACAACCAGTCCGCGCGCCCGCCCCACCTTTGGCCCGACAACGAACGCTCAGATGCTGCCGCGCCGGGCGGCCCTACTATAACCAGCTCGCAGGGCCGAAGCCAGCACGTTCTTTCGGAGCCATCACTCGCTCGGGAGGAACGCCATGACCGACTTCGCCGCGCTCTTAGGCATCGACTGGTCCGACAAGAAGCACGACCTGTGTCTGATCGACTCTGCGACGGGTGAGCGCGAGGCTTCCGTCCTGCCCCACTCGCCGCAACAGATCGAGGAATGGGCCACGGGCTTACGCGCTCGCTTCGGCGGCCGGCCCGTCGCCGTCTGCCTGGAGCAGTCGCGGGGGCCGCTCATCTACGCCCTGTTAAAGTACGACTTCCTTACCCTCTACCCCGTCAACCCGCGCACGCTCGCCCGCTTCCGCGAAGCCTTCTCGCCCTCGCGCCACAAGGACGACCCGCCGGACGCCGCCTACCTCGCCGAACTGCTCCTGCACCACCGCGAGCGGCTGCGCGCCTGGCAGCCCGACGACGAACGGACCCGTAGCTTGCGCCTGCTCGTCGAGCACCGCCGCCGACTGGTCGGTGACAGGACGCGCATCAGCAACCGGCTGACCTCTCTGCTGAAGTGTTACTTCCCGCAGGTGCTGGAGTGGTTCCCCGACATCCGCACCGCTCTGGTCTGCGACTTCCTGCTGCGCTGGCCTTCTTTAGACGCACTCAAGCGGGTCAGGCGTCAGACGCTCATCCAGTTCTTTCGTTCACACAACTCGGTCAGGCGTGAGACACTGGAGCAGAGGCTCAACTCGATCAAAGGAGCCCAGCCGCTGACGACTGACGACGCGGTGCTGCACTCCTCGGCGGCGATGACGAAGGCGCTGGCCTCTCAGATGAAGGCGACGCTCGACGCTGTCCGCGACTTCGACCGGCAGATCGAAGCGCTCTGCGCGGTGCATCAGGACTTCGAGCTTTTCAAGTCTTTACCGGGGGCCGGAGAAGTCTACGCCGCTCGCCTGACGGCCGCGTTGGGCAGCGACCGCCAGAGGTGGCAATCGGCGGATGAGTTGGCGCGTCTGGCAGGCGTCGCACCCGTGATGGAGCGAAGCGGCCAGTCGTGCTGGGTGAGGTGGCGTTACTTGCGGCCCGAAGTTCCTGCGCCAGACTTTCCACGAGTACGCGGGCGAGAGTATTCGGCATTCCTTCTGGGCCAGGGCGTACTACGAGTCGCAGCGGGCGAAGGGCAAGAGCCATCACGCGGCGGTGCGCTCACTCGCCTTCAAGTGGGTGCGGATCATCTTCCGCTGCTGGCAGACGAAGACTCTTTATGACGAGGTAAAGTACCTTGAGAGCTTGCGCAGGAAAGGATCACCGCTGCTCAACTACGCGGCGAACAACCCGGCCTGACGAGAAAGTTTTTCTTGACTCGTCGCCCTCAGATGGGTTGTTCGGCGCGGCGTAATGCTTAATGCAAGCCCAGCCAGTCGCGCAGCGAATTTTCCAGACTGCCAGCATCCGCGCCAGATAAGTTTCCGATGGATTTCATTATCAAACTTTGATGCACGGTATAAAGGCCGCGTTTCGCCGCAGACGGCACATTCAATCCCGCTGCTCTCCAATCCGCCAGCACAAACTCGCCGGCCAGGAGAGGAGATACTTTGCTTGTCAGTGGGACGATAACCACATCTTGCGAAGTGTGAGGCGCGTTCACGACGACGGCGGGTCTGACTTTTGAGCCTGATAAATTCGAGAAGGGATAACGCACCAGAATCACTTCATTTTTCGAGTAACTCGGCATAGACGTCATCCTCTGAGTTATCCCAGACCGAGTCTAATGCGCTTTGGCTGGCGCTAAGCCAAAAGTCCGGCTCATCAACCAGCGGGGTGATCAGGACTTCCGTCCCCTCTGGAATCTCAACGTCTTCCGGCAATTCGATTCTCCCATCACGCACGACAGCTCTGATAGTATTTTGCATATACGTACCCCCACCTAAGATACAGCATGCTCAATTCTGAGCAAAGAGAGAAGCGCCTAACAAGCGGCTGAACGCGACCGCCCCACACGAACTCTCTCATGCACCTCGCGCGGGGCGGCGCGTTATCCGCGGCGTTAGACCGCCTCCAAGCGGCGGGATGAAACCCGCGCTGTCATGCCGCCGCTCTCAGGCGGTTCTAACGCCAGGCATCAGCGGCGCGCACGAGAGATTGATGATGAGAGAGCCGCTGTGATGCGCGTCCGCTGCATGCCGTTGTTAGATGCGGTGCGTGCGCCGCGCCGATTTACCCTCAGTACGATTCCTCGCTTTTCACAA
>QHXN01000107.1 GCA_003222975.1 Acidobacteriota bacterium
CGCGGAGGCGCACCAGTGCTGCTTTCTTCCTTCGGGGTCGTGGAGCGAAAGCAGGAGCGAGAGCGTGCCCATGACGGCGGTGTAGAGGTAGATGAGCGGGACGGCGACCGCCGAGTGGAGGTAGTTGATGAGCGTGGCCTTGCGCGGCGGCGCGGTGCGCGGCTCGGCGTCCGACTCAGCCGCCGGCGTTGCGTCGGTTTGCCGCGACGAGTCTCGTCGCTTCGTCGTCGCCTCGCTCATCGAAGTTAAGGCACGGTCGTCTCGGCCACGTCGCCCGCGCATAGACGGAGGCGCTCGGCGGCGAGCAGGAGGCCGATGATGGTCTTGGCGTCTTCGATCTCGCGCGAGGAGATCATCTCCAGCGCGCGGGCGTAGGGCAGGCGCACGACCTCGATGATCTCGTCCTCCTCGCGGCGGCACGCGGTCTCGCTGAGGTTCGTGGCGAGGAAGACCCAGAGCTTTTCGGCGCAGAAGCCGGGCGTGGTGTAGAACTCCGTGAGCTGCTCCAAGCGTCCGGCGACCAAGCCCAACTCCTCCTCAAGCTCGCGCGCGGCGGTCTCTTCGGGGCGCTCGCCGGGGTCGAGCTTGCCCGCGGGCAGTTCCAGCACGTAGCGCACGGTCGGGTGCCGGTACTGGCTGACGAGGGTGACCGTACCGTCATTGCCTACAGCGACGACGGCAGCCCCGCCGGGGTGTCGCACGACCTCGCGCACGTATGTCTTCCCGTCCTCGCGCACGGTGTCGCGGGCGACGCTGATGAGCCTACCCCGATAGACCTCCTCGCTCGACAGAACCTCCGGCTGCTCTTTGTGTGACGTGTCCATCATGATTCAGGAGGCAGACGGCAGGAGCAGGAGGCAGGAGATTCGCGTCACGGGCATTGATGTGTTCACCCCTGACCGCTCGTCAGAGAAGTTTTTCCTGCCTCCTGCCCCTGCCGTCTGCCTCCTCCTCTCAATACTCCTGCACGTTCTGCCGCGGCTTATCGGCGGCGGTCGCGGGCCGCTCCTCGTTGTAGCGGACGCCGGAAACTTCTGAGCTGATGAAGAAGTGTCGGCGGCCCGTCGCGTCGCGCCCGCCGCCGCGCACGGGGTCGGCGTTGACGCTGTAGGTCGGGCCTTGCGCGTCGGTCTTCGGCGTGACCTTGAGCGTGAATCTGTAGCCGTCGGAGACGAGCGCGTCGCCGCTCAAGGGGGCCTGGATGACGCCCGCCTCGGCGAGCTGCGGGAAGGTCGCGTACCGGCCTTCGGTCTCCAGGAAAGACTGCTCCTGCGCCTGTATGTTTTCGAGCGCCGCGAGCGCCGACGCCTCGTTGGCCGACATGACCTTCTGCTGGATCGTGTCGTTGTACATCCTGACCGCGAGCCACGCCAGCGGGACGAGGACGGCCACGCCGACGGCGGCGACAAGTAGCGCCGTCCGCCACAGACGTTTGGACTCCGATTTCGCGCTCATGCGTTCAGAAATTTTCCCCGCCGGTTTCGAGAAGACCCTTCACCTCGCCGACGAGGTAGAGCGAGCCGGTCACGCAGACCGTGCCGCCGGGCGGCGTGTGCGCGCGCGCAATTGTTAATGCGTCCCTGCTCGACGGCGCGAGCGCGATTGTACTCGAAGCGGAGCGCGCGGGCACGGCGCGGAGGAGTTCGGCGACGGAGGCCGCGCGCGGGTTGCGCGGCTCGGTCAGAACCAGATGCTCGGCGGCGGGGAAGAGAATTGCGCCGATCTCGGCGAGCGCCTTGTCGCGCATCGCGCCGAAGACCAGCGTCACTTTGCCGCCCGCGAACTCGTCGAGGTATGCGCGAAGTGCCCGCGCGCCCGCGGGGTTGTGTGCGCCGTCGAGAAGAAGCGCGGGCGTGCGGCGCGCGTCGAGTTCGAGGCGACCGGCGTGCTCTGCCGCTTCGAGTCCGGCGACGACGTGCTCGCGCGTGATGTGAAAGCTGTCCTCGGCGAGCGACTCGGCGAGCGCGACGGCCACAGCCGCGTTCGTCAGTTGGTGGCGACCGCGCAGGGCGAGGCACACGCCCGCGTACACGTCGCGCGCCGTGCGCAGACGAACGCGCAGGCGACCGTCGCCGCACGTGCTCTCTACCTCTGCGTCGCGGGTCGCGAAGCGAGGCTCGACGCCGCACTCGCGGCAGCGGCGCAGGATGACTTCCGCGGCCTCCGGCTCCTGCGGCGCGACGACGGCCTTCACGCCCGGTCGGATGATGGCGGCCTTCTCGGCGGCGATCTCTGCGAGCGTGTGGCCGAGGTATTCCTGGTGGTCGAGCGAGACGGGCGTGATGGCGACCGTCGCGGCGCGCGCGGCGGTGGTCGCGTCGAGCCGACCGCCGAGTCCGGTCTCGAGGATGGCTACGGGGACGCGCGCCTCGCGGAAGGCGACGAGCGCCAGTGCCGTCATCTGCTCGAAGAAGGTCGGCAGTGCGCCCGACTCGCGCTCCGTCTCTTCCGCCGCCGCGCGCACGAGGCTGGCGCACCGCGCGAACTCGTCGCGGGCGATCTCGCGCCCCGCGACGCGCACGCGTTCCCGTATCGAGACGAGGTGCGGCGAGGTGTAGAGACCGGCGCTTAGGCCGGCGGCACGGCAGACGCTTTCGAGCATCGCGGCGGTCGAGCCTTTGCCGTTCGTGCCGGCGATCTGGACTGAGGGGAAAGTTGTGTGCGGGTCGCCGAGTCGCGCGAGCAGGCGCGTGATGTTGTCGAGGCCGAGCTTGATGGCGACCGTCTCGTGGCCGAGGCCGAGGAGGTAGCTGACCGACTCGTCGAAGTTCACGACCCGGAAGTTTAAAGTTCAACCTTCAAAGTTCAAAGCCGAGAATAAGGCGGTCGGTCGGTTAACTTTTAACTTCCGGTTCTGCTTCGGATTTTTCTTCGGGCTTCTCGTCCTGTGATCCCAGCAGCGCCTCGGGCAGCGTACCCGCGCCGTTGCCGAGCGGGAGTTCGGGCTTGAGCGGCTGGAAGTGGACTTCGGGGTTGTACATGAAGTCGAGCGCGCGGACGATCCAGTCGCGCAGCTCGCGGCGGTCAACGACGGCGTCGAGCATGCCGTGTTCGAGGAGGAACTCGGAGGTCTGGAAGTCCTTCGGGAGCTTCTGCCGGATGGTCTGCTCGATGACGCGCGGGCCGGCGAACCCGATGAGCGCCTTCGGCTCGGCGATGTTGAGGTCGCCGAGCATGGCGAAGCTGGCGGTGACGCCGCCCGTCGTCGGGTCGGTGATGACGGAGATGTAAGGGAGCCGCGCGCGGTCGAGGAAGGCCAGCGCCGCAGAGATTTTCGCCATCTGCATCAGGGAGAGCGTGCCCTCCTGCATGCGCGCGCCGCCCGACTGGCTGACGATGACGACCGAGGCGCGCGCGCGTATGGCGCGCTCGATGTTGCGCGTGATCTTCTCGCCGACGGCGCAGCCCATCGAGCCGCCTAAGAAACTGAAGTCCATCGCGGACGCCATCACGAGGTGGCCGCCGACGAGGCCGCGCCCGTTGATGACCGCTTCGGGCAGGCCCGTCCTGCGCCGGGCCTGTTCGAGCCGCTCCTTGTAGGGCTGCGTGTCCACGAAATCGAGCGGGTCGTTGGACGTGACCTCGGCGTCCAGCTCCTCGTACTTGCCCTCGTCGTAGAGTATCGCGAGGCGCAGGCGCGCGCCGATGCGGAAGTGGTGGCCGCAGTGCGGGCAGACGTGGAGCGACTCTTCCAGCTCGCGCTTGTAGAGCGCCGCGTCGCACTCCGGGCACTTCTCGAAGACGCCCTCGGTCTTGACGCGCCGCTCCTCGGCGGGGACTGACTCGATCCGCTGGTTCTTCTTCTTAAACCAAGACATGTGCCTGCGCTCGCTCATGTCCCTCCCTCGCGCCTGTTGCCCGCCCGGAGACTTCCCGGCGCGAAGGGTGGTGGCGCGCAGCGAAGACCGAAGTGTGGGGAAATTTTAAGGCCGCGCATCGCGCTCGACGCCCTGCCGTTCGGGGGCGGGCGGGGCCTCACGCCGTTCGCCCGCGCCTCCCGCGCCTGCATTCGTGCCGCCGCCGTTGCCGTTCGCCCCGCGGTTCTCGACCGCCTCGACGAGCTGCGCGACCAACTGCCGCTCGGCCTCCTCCCAAGTGCCCTGGAAGGTGCAGCCGGCGGCGTTGCGGTGGCCGCCGCCGCCGAAGCGCTCGGCGATGCGCGCAACGTTCACGTCGCACTTCGAGCGAAGGCTGACGCGGTACGTGCCGGGCGCGGTCTCCTTGAAGAAGGCGCACGCCTCCACGTCGCCGCAGCCCATCGGGTAGTTGACGAAGCCGTCGCCGTCCTCGTCCGACGCGTGCGTGCGCTCCTGCATCTCCAGGGTCTGCGCGAGCCAAGCGACTCGGCCCGACGGGTCGCGGCGGACGGTCGAGAGCACCTCGCCCAGAAGCTCGATCTTGCTCCAAGGGTAGTTGGCGAAGACGGCCTGCGAGACCTTCGCGGGCTTCACGCCGGCGCGGACGAGTTCGGAGGCGACCTTGAAGGTGCGCTCCGAAGTGTTCGAGTAGTGGAAGCTCCCGGTGTCCGTGATGAGGGCGGTATAGACGCACTCGGCGATCTCACGGGTCACGCGCACCCCGAGCGCCTTGCAGAGGTTGTAGATCATCTCGCCGACCGCCGAGGCCGTCGAGTCAATCCAGTTGATGTCGCCGAACAAGGCCGTCGTCGAGTGGTGGTCAATGTTGACGACGAACTGCTTTTCGAGGTCGAGGAGTCCGGGGCGCGTGATGTCGGAGCACTCGATGACGAAGACGGCGTCGTACTGCCTATCCACGCGCGGGGTGACGCGCACCTGCTCCGCGCCCGGCAGCCGTCGGTAGGCGTGGGGCACGGGGTCGCGCATGATGACCTCGGCGTCCTTGTCGAGCGCGCGCAGCAGCCAGAAGAGTCCGAGCGAAGACCCCAGGCTGTCGCCGTCGGGGCGGATGTGCGAGGTGATCGCGAAGCGGCGCTTGGCCTCGATCACCTCGACTACTTGGTTGAGCATGTCAATTCAATCGTGAACCGTGAACCGTGAACCGTGACAAGAAGAAGACAGGGTTTCTCTTGTCACGGTTCACGGTTCACGGTTCACGGCCTTTCTCTTCTTCGCCGGCCCCTCCCGCGGCGGGTGGCCGGTCTCGCCTGTCCTTCTCGATCTCCGAGAGCAGCTCGTCAACGCGCGCCGCCGACTCCTCGACCGCGTCGCGCACGAAATGAAGTTCGGGAGTGTACTTGAGGTTGAGCAGGATACTCAACTGCCGGCGCACGTAGGGCGCGGCGTGGCGGAGCGCCTTGAGCGCCGCCGCCCTTTCGCCTTCCGTCCCAGCGGCGGTCACGTAGATGCTCGCGTCGCGCAGGTTCTCCGAGACGCGCACGTCCGTTACCGTCACCGACTCCACCCGCGGGTCGTCCAGCTCGTAGCCCACGATCTGGATGACCTCCTCGCGAATCAACTCCGCTAACTGCTCCGGCCTACGCATAAAAGCAGTGAACCGTGAACCGTAAACCGTGACGAGATAAGCCTGCTTTTCCTTGTCACGGTTTACGGTTCACGGTTTACGTTAGTTCTGTTGCAGCGATCTGCTCGATGACGTAGCACTCGATCTGGTCGCCGACCTTCACGTCGTTGAAGTTCTCCAGGCCGATGCCGCACTCGTAGCCCTCGCGCACCTCGGACACGTCGTCCTTCATGCGTCGAAGGCTGGCGATGCCGCCCTCCCAGGCGACGACGCCGTCGCGTATCAGGCGCGCGCGCGAGTTGCGGCGGATCAGGCCGTCAATGACGCGGCAGCCCGCCACGGTTCCGACCTTCGGCACCTTGAAGGTCTGGAGGACTTCGGCCTTGCCGAGTATCTTCTCGGTCTCGATCTTGTCGAGCATGCCGATCATGGCCGCGCGAATCTCCTCCTCGACCTTGTAGATGATCGAGTGGAGTCGTATGTCAACGTGCTCCTGGCGCGCAAGTTCCGCCGCGCGCACTTCCGGTCGGACGTTGAAGCCGATGATGACGACCGCGCGCCCCGAAGCCTCCGTCTGCGACGCCGCCGCCAGGAGCACGTCCGACTCGGTGATCGCGCCGACGCCGGAGCGTATGACGCGAACCTTCACCGTGTCGGTCGAGAGCTTCGTCAGCGTGCTCTTCAGGACTTCGACCGAGCCTTGCACGTCAGCCTTGACGACGGTCAGGAGTTCCTTGACCTGCGCCTCGCCCAGGGCCTCGATGCCGCGCTTGGTGCTTTGCGCGAGCGTCTGCTGGCGCGCGACCATCTGGCGCTGGTGCGAAATCTGCTGCGCCTTCGTGATGTCGGCGACGACCTGGAACGCCTCGCCCGCCTGCGGCACGCCCTGAAGTCCCAAGACCTCGACGGGGGTGGCGGGGCCGGCCTCGTCTATGTGCTCGCCGCGGTCGTTGTACATGGCGCGCACCTTGCCGAATATCTGGCCGACGATGAACGGGTCGCCGACCCGGAGCGTGCCCTGCTGTACGAGCACGGTGGCGACGGCCCCGCGCCCGCGGTCGAGCTTGGCTTCCAAAACGACGCCGGAGGCGAGTCGCGTCGGGCTGGCCTTCAGGTTCAGGATGTCGGCGGTCAAGAGGATGGTTTCCAGAAGCGTGTCGAGGTTCTCACGCTTCTTCGCCGAGACCGAAACCATCTCGGTGTCGCCGCCCCACTCGACGGGCTGTAGGCCCTGCACGGCCAGCTCCTGACGGACGCGGTCGGGGTTGGCGTCCGGCTTGTCAATCTTGTTAATCGCCACGACGATGGGCACGTGCGCGGCTCGCGCGTGCTCGATGGCCTCAATGGTTTGAGGCATCACGCCGTCGTCCGCCGCGACGACGAGCACGACCACGTCGGTGGCCTTCGCTCCGCGGGCGCGCATCAACGTGAACGCCTCGTGGCCGGGCGTGTCGAGGAAGACGACGCGGCGCAGCTCCGAGGGGTCGCCGGGGTTGGGCACTTTGACGCTGTACGCGCCGATGTGCTGCGTGATGCCGCCGGCCTCGCCCGCCGCGACGTTCGTCGTGCGGATGCCGTCGAGCAGAGAAGTCTTGCCGTGGTCAACGTGGCCCATGACGGTGACGACGGGCGCGCGCGACTCTTCGACGTACTCGTCTATGTCGGTGATGATGTCCTCGAACTCCTCCTCGGCGACCATCTCCTCGAAGCCGAGGAACTGCACGTCGAAGCCGAAGCGGTGGCCGAGGTCTTTCGCCATCTCGTTGTCGAGCGGCTGGTTGAGCGTGGCGAAGACGCCGCGCTGCAACAAGAGCGCCTGGATGTCTTTCGGGCGGATACCGAGCTTGTCGGCGAACTCCTTGATGGTCGCGCCCTCGACGAGTCGAACCTGTTTCAAATCACTCCCGACCCCGCTCGACGCGGGGACGTTCAAAGACTGCGCGATGCGACTCTCAAGAGACATCGGGCGCGGCGGCGGGAAGATGTCGCGGTCGAAGCCGCGCCTGCCTTCCGGGCCTTTGCCGTGGGCCGCGGGCAGGGGGCGACCGCCGCGACCGCGGTTGCGTCCGCCGGGGCGGCGCGCGTCTGCGGGCGGGATGTAAGTGGTCTGCGGCGTCGCGGTCTCGCCGGGCGTGCCGTGCAGCGACTCGTCCGCCTCACGCCCGCGACCGCCGCGCCCGTCGCGACCGCCGCGCCGGCCACGCTCTCGCGCCGGCTGCGCGGGCGTCGCGGGGGCGACGGGGACGTTGACGCGCTGGCCGGGCTGGATGCCCTCGGCGCGCGCCTCGTGGGTCAGACTAAGCTTCCTGACCTGCCTGCCGGGGGGGGCGCTCGTCGGCGCGGGCGCTTCGGCGGGCGCAGCCGACTGTTCCGCCGCGGGCGGCTGGAATTCTTCGGCGGCGGAGGGCGCTTCCGAGGGCGCGGGGGCTTCGGGCGCGCGGGCCGCTGCCGCACCGTCGGACGGCGCGGGCATCGGCTCGGCTGCCTGCTGCTGCGTCGCCGCGGGGTGCTCGGCGCGCGCGGCGGGCGCGAGCTTCTTGACGCGCGGGGCGAGCGGGCGCAGCGTTGCGCCGTCCGAAGGCTGCTCCGCGGCGTGTGCGGGAGCGGGCGCTGCCGTCTCGGCCTCCGGCTCGGCATAGACCTCCGGCACGGGCGCTTCCGAAGGCGCGGGCGCTGCCGTCTCGGCCTCCGACGGTTTCGCCTTCTTGACCACACGGATGTGGCGCTGAACCGTCGGCTCTTTCTTGGGGAAATACTTGTTGCGAATCTTCTCGGCCAGCTCTTTCGAGATGGTGTTCGACGGGACGGACACGTCCACGCCCTCGCGACGCACCTCTTCGATGAGGCGCTTCGACTCCATCTTCAGCTCTTTGGCGAGATCGTAAATGCGAACCTTAGACGTGTGGGCTGCTGACGACATGCACTCCTTCTACGACGCTTCTGATAAAACGGCGTCGCACGCTTCAAGGTTAAGTGTCAAACCACCTCTTAACCTCCCCCGTCGGGCGCGCGCGGCGTCAGCCGGAGAAGGAGTTTCAGGGCGGGCAACAGGCGCGCGCCCCCTTGAGGCGCGCGCGGCTGCGGTTATTCGACGTTGCCAGAAGCATCATCGGCCTCATCTTCGGCAACGTTTTCAACTGTCGTCGGCCCGGCCTCGCCCGCGGGCGTGGGGGCCGACGAAACTTGTACTTCCGGCGCGGACGCTTCGCCGCCCAGGTCTGCGACCGGCGAGACGGACGAGTCCTCTTCAACCTCGCGCACCGTTGGCCCTCCGATGCCGTCGGTCTCCACGTCGAGCGTCGAGGGGCGCTCCTCCTCGGCGTAAACGCCCCGGTTCTGGATGACGGCGGCCTCGGCGGAGAAGATGTCGGGCGCGGGCGTGATGGTGTCGGGCCGCAGGTCTCGGCCCGCGCCCTGCAACAGCAGCTCGTCCGCCGACATCTGCTCGACCTCGGTCGCGGCGACCGGCTCGGCGGCGTCTTTCGCGAGCAGGTTGTCCGGCGAGAGGTCTTCGGCCATGAAGGGCGGACGGGTCTCGACCGCCTCGTCGTAGCCGTCGGCGGTCATCGCCCCGGAAGGCTCGACCTCGCGCGCCTCGGCGTTCGGGTCGGCCTCGAACGAGGCCGCGTGCTGCTCGACCGTCCGACGCTCTTCACTCTCTTCGGCCATCTCAACCTCCGGCCCGGCTGTGGCCTCCGCCGCCTCTCCTTGCGCGGCTTCTGTCTCCTCGGTCGCGGGGGCTTCGGTCGTCGCGGCCTCAGCCGCCTGCGCCTCTTCGGGCCGCTCTTCAGTCTGCGCCCCGGCCTCTTCGACTTCCTCGCCCTCGGCGGCGACGCGCGCGCTCTCGACGACGACCTGCGCCGCGCCGATCAGGGCCTCGGCCTGGTCAATGCTCACGTCGAGGAAGTCGGCGATGTCGTCCACGGTGGCGTTCGCCAGCGACTCGATGTCGCCCACGCCGTGCTCGGCGAGCGTCGCGACCATCGCCGGGTTCATGCCTTCGAGCCTCTCTAACGGCACGGCCTCGCCCGAAGCGATCATCGCGCCCATCTGCGCGGCGACCTCGCGCTTCAGCTCCTCCTCGCTGCGGATGTCTATGTTCCAGCCGACGAGCTTCGTCGCCAGGCGCACGTTCTGCCCGCGCTTGCCGATGGCTAAGGAGAGTTGATCCTCGTTGACGATGACCTCCATCTGGCGGTGCTCGATGTCGGTGATGCGCACCTGGTTGACCTTCGCGGGCGAAAGCGCGTTGGCGGCGAAGACCGAAGGCTCGTCCGACCACTCGATGATGTCAATCTTCTCGCCGCGCAGTTCGCGGATAATGGCCTGCACGCGCGAACCCTTCATGCCGACGCACGCGCCCACGGGGTCAACGTCGCGCTCGGTGGAGGCGACGGCGATCTTGGCGCGCTCTCCGGGTTCGCGCACCGCCGACTTGATGACGACCGTGCCGTCGTAAATCTCCGGCACCTCCATCTCGAACAGGCGCTTCAGTATTTCGGGGCTGGTGCGCGAGACGATGACCTGCGGGCCTTTGGATTCCTTCGACACGTCGTCAATCACGACGCGGATTCTCTCGCCCTGATTCCAGGTCTCGCCGCGCGACTGCTGGTTGCGCGGCAGAAGCGCCTCGACCGTTCCGAGGTCAACGATGATGTCGCCGCGCTCGAAGCGCTTGATGTAGCCGTTGACGAGGTCGCCGACCTTATCAATGTACTGCTCGTAGATGTTGGCGCGCTCGGCGTCCCTGACCTTCTGGAAGAGAATCTGCTTGGCGGTCTGCGCGGCGATGCGCCCCATGTCCTCGACGGGGAGCGGCAGTTGCAACTCGTCGCCGATGTCCACCTCGTCGCCCGCCAGTTCCCTGGCCTCGTCGAGCGAAAGCTCGCGGCCCGGATTCGTGACCTCCTCGACGATGACCTTCGAGGCGAAGATTTCCAGCCCCGAATCGGGCGACCAGTCGACCTGAATCTCCTCGCCCGACTTGAACTGCTTGCGGGCGGCGGCGCGCACGGCCTCCTTCACGGCCTCGATGACCACGTCGCGGTCTATGCCCTTCTCCTTGCAGACGGCGTCAATGCTTTGCCCGATAGATGCGCTCATAAGTTTTCAGGCGTTAGACGTTAGATGCAGGGGCGCGTTTCCGGTTTACCCCCTGACCGACCTCCGGCCTCCGACACCCGACCTCTTCTCCTCCCGCTCGCGCTCTTCGGCGCGGCGGAACTCCTCTTCGATGTCAATCTCCAGGTTCGCCTTCGCGATCTCCGAGAGGGGCACGCGGGCGCGCCCCGTAGTCCGGTCGTCGAACAGAACCCACTCGCCCTCGACCGTCAAGATGCGCCCGTGGAAGTTGCGCTGACCATTGATGGCCCCGCGCGTCTTCAGCCTCGCCAGCCGCCCGGCGAAGCGCTCGTAGTCCCCGCGGCTGTAGAGTCCGCGTTCCAGCCCCGGCGAGGAGACTTCCAGCGTGTAAGTGCCGGGGATGAAGTCTTCAACGTCGAGGACTGTACCGACGTGCTGGCTCAACTCCGAGCAGTCTTCGTGGGTGACGCCGCCCGGCTTGTCAATGAAGACGCGCACTACCGGCGAGCGCGCCCCCCCGGCCATCTCCACGTGGACGAGTTCGAGGCCGCGCTCGCGTGCGGCGCGCTCGGCGATCCCGCGCACGCGCGCCTCGACTGAACTCTCTTCGCCCAACTCGCCCAACGCCCCCGACTCCTTTCAAAACCCGCCCGCGCGCAAAAGAAAAAGTGGGCCAAGAACCCACTGGACGACGCCACAGCGCTCCGAGCAAGAGGCGGATTATACGGGATGCGAGGGCGCGAGGCAAGCGAGCGAAGTCAGAGAGGAAAGTTATCTGACACGCAAACTGCAAGCTCAAAAAGAGCCTGGGCGCTTGATCGGATTATCGCGGCAGAGTTTGAAAGCGGTCTAATGGATGGCTGCCGGTGTGACAGGCTTCAATGAAATGGCTTTGGCCTTCATGCTTAGCTCTTCAGCCCTCCACCGATAAATTGCCGCAAGAGAAACGACCTGCCGCAAAGGGTCTTTAAAACTCAGGGCGGCCTGTCGGGCGCGTAGCTCGTCCTTTTGAGCAATTCTCTTGAAAATCCCCGCGTCGAATCCAGTGCGCCCTTGTCCCGTATCTACGTCGCTGGCGTTGGCTGCCGTGACCATCTCGTTCAGAACATCGTCGGCCAGCGAGTCGTTGACAGGCAAAATCAACTGCGCCAGTTTACAGAGACTTGATAAAACCGGATCGAACTCCCGGCTGGTAGCCAACACCGACGCCGGGACGCCCGGAGGTAAGGCCGGCGGGGTAACGTCCGATTGCTTTAGCTGCCTAGTCGCTTGATAGGCCATATTCGTGGCGCAGGTCTTATCTTTGTTCGAGACGCACTTTTCGATGATGGTCGGGTACGCCTGAAGGATGTAGGTCGCTTTGGTCAGCCGTCCCGCGAGTAGTTGTGCGCCCAGGATGTCGCCTTTCTTAACGAGAGAGAGGGCCTCCTTCGCGTTAAGCTTATCGAGCAAATCCGTTTTTTGCGGCCCGTCCGTGAGCTTGTCGAGCAGCTTACGGGCACCGTCAAACTTCCCCCGGTCTATGAGGACTCCAATCGCCTCCGGATCAGGATCGTCGCTCTCAAGCAGATTCTTCATCCGCTCTTCATTCTGCTTCCTGTAAATCTCCCCGACATCCGGCGGCGGCCACGAGGCTTCCTCGTTCGGCTTTCTGCTGAGCACCTCCAGTTCCTTAAACCGCTCGGTGAGTTCCGGGGCGTATTTATTAAACTCCGGCCACAACGACAGGAGGACGGGTCGCCAGGACTTGATTGAACCCGGCCTTCTCTGTTCGTCCTGTGCCGTAAGATCGAGCATGTAACCGAGGTAGGCGCGCATTACCGCCGGGCCGGGAGGCGGAATCTGGCGGCCCCTAGTTTCCCCGTAAATAGGTGAAGGGTGCACAAGCATGTTCAGTATTAACATCACCCGCGCTTCGCCTCCGCCTCTGTAGGAGAGAGGAACAGAGTTGAGATGTTCGATGTATTGAACTATGACCTTATCGGCTGCGGCGCGGTCTTGCGCCGCAAGATCGAGAATGGCTGTTCCCATGAACTGTGTCGGCTCGGCTTCAAACGCCTGACGAATGTAGCGGGCTGCGCCCTCCTTGTCACCGCGCTCGGCTGCGGAACTGGCGAGTTCGGAGAACCGCTCGTTTTCTTCAAACCTTCCCAGTTCTTTTGCGCCAAGCTGCACGAGTTGTTCGGCGAAAGCCGCATCCCGGCTCGCAATACTCATCACGCGCTGGCGCACGGCCCAACGCGCGCGGTCAATAGCCGTCCACATTACGAGTGCGCCGACGGGCATCTGCCGATATTTGGCCCGTACCTCTTTGCTCGGGAAGGAAAGCTCATACGCCTCTTGCAGCAGTTTCTCCGCCCAATCTTTATCAAGCGTCCAAACGGCGTCCGCGATCTCGGCCTTCGCCGAGGCGAGCGCCAGAGGCTTTTCGAGTTGTCCCGCCTTCGCTTCGAGAGCTTGAAGTTCGGAGATCAATGAAATCTTCTGAAGCGCCAGATCATTCTGACTTTGACTGGCTTCAATTGTTTGGCCGTAGGAAAAAAACGGCTGAAACATTAACAGCGAGAGTATAAGAGATAACCTCACGGCTTTCGTCCTCAGCGTCCAGGCGACGCGGCATCACGGTGGTCTTCTTCCTGACGATGAAGTTGCACATTATGGGATTTCGATGAAGTGTCCCTGGCGGAGCCTTTGAGCCTAGATTAGCCCGAAGGCTCCGCCAGGGTTTCACTGTCAATTTACCGGGGAGCCTTCTAACTGTATGTCTGGACAGCCATCGCTCTCAAATTGCGCGCATATTCCATCTGCGATGGCTTGATTAGTTGCGTTGCTGCCGGTTTCGTCCACGCAGCCGCTACTACTGCAAGCGATAACGAAGTTCCCAGCAGAACTTCCGCAGCTTACCGTGCGCGTTATTCCGCCACTAGTTCCTAGAACGCAGGATAACCTGTCGGTGGCCCGAGCGGGTTCGGTTGCGAGTAGCACTACGACCAAGAAAGCCATGACTAACAGTTTCACAGCTAACTTGGCGAAGGAAGGGTTCTTCAGAGTTGTGAGCGTTTTCGGCATAGCTGTCTCTCCTGACTGGTTGGCTACGAAAATCGGGGAGGGCGAAGCAAAGAACTGCATCGCCCCTGTGTCCTCTACAGCGAACCCTTATGTCAGTTGGGTGGGAAGGAAACTGTCGCTGCAATCTTCGCAAGGGTAATAACGGGTAAGCCCTCACGCTAGTTGCAGCGCGCGGATAATATAACAAGGCAGGGTGTATAGCAAGAAAATTTTCAACGAATAGTTGAAGAGGCGGATTTCATTAATCAGGCTATCTCGGCAGGTGATTTATGCTTAGTTCAGCTTCTCTTTAACCACTTCACTGACCGTCCGCCCGTCGGCGTTGCGGCCCGCGAGCCGGGCCATCGCGGCCTTCATCACCGCGCCCATCTCCTTCATCGAAGACGCGCCTGTCTCGGC
>QHXN01000108.1 GCA_003222975.1 Acidobacteriota bacterium
TCTGTCGGACTGAAATTCTAATACTACGCCGTGAAAATAAGCCACTTCACGGTGAAACCGTCTTAGTCCGGCCTGAGATTGCATTACTGCACCGTAAAATCATCTCACTACAGCGTCAGATTGAATTACTACAGCCTGAAATCGTCTCCCTACGAGGTGAAATCGCATTAATGCGAGGTGAAATCGTGTTACTACGGCGTGAGATTGAGTCAGTACGCCGCGTGAACGCTTTACTGCGGCGTGAGATCGCGCTACTACGGTGTAAAATCTCACATATCGGAAGAAAGTTGTTGCCTTACGGCGGGAATTGAATATAATTCCGGCGATTCCGGGCAGGGGTCAGGGTCGCAAAACTTCACGGGTTAAAGGCACGCCACCCCCTTTAGCCTAAAACCTTCCGTTCCTCGCACCAGCAAGAAAAGGAGAATTCTCATGGACACACTTGAGACGAAGCGACTTGAGATGTTCAGGCGCGTGCGCGAGCTTGGCCCGGAGCACGCGGCGCAGTTCCCCGCAGACTCTTACGGCGGCGGGCTTTTCGTGAGCCTCGACACGGTAATCAAGGGCTTGGAAGAGCACGCGCTGCGCCAGTCAACAGGGCAGAGCACGGTGCGCGAGGGCACTTCGAGCAAGGCGGCTGTGCGCGACGAGCTTTGGCGTCGGCTCGAAGCCATCAGCCGCACGGCGCGCGTCATCGCGTTCACGTCGCCCGGCCTCGAAGACAAGTTCCGACTGCCGCGCGGCATAGGCGATGAGGCGCTCCTGCAACTCGCGCGCACCTTCGCGTCGGACGCCGCGCCGCTCAAGGACGAGTTCATACGCCGCGGGCTGGCCGCCACCTTCATCGAAGACTTGAACGAAGAGGCCGAAGCGTTCGAGGCCGCCATCACACGGAAGGCTCAGGGCAGGAGCGCGCACGTCTCAGCCTCGGCGGAGATTGACGACCTCATCGAACGGGGCATGCGGACGGTGCGCGAGCTTGACGCGCTCTTCCGCAACACCTTCGCCGACGACCCCGCGACGCTCGCCGCGTGGCAGAGCGCCTCGCACGTGGAGCGGCGCGTCCCGCGTCACGCAAAGGCAAAGTCTCCCGCAGACTCCGCCCCGCCATCTTCACAATAGACTTTCAAACTTCCGAGACGTGTGCGCGAGCGCCGCAAGAATTTTTCCCCCGACGCGGCCCGCCCATTCAAAAGGAGGCCGACCTCGCGACATTCACGCGGTCGGCCTCTTTGTTTCCGGCTTGTAATGCTTGTATCCTGCATCGCCGGCTCCTGAGCTAGAATGCCGGCGAGAGGGATACGAATCCGATGATGGAAACACTGCAATGCCCTTCCTGCGGCGCGCCCCTGGATTACGATCCGCGCGGCGAGGGCGATACCGTCCGCTGCCCTTTCTGCGAGAGTACAGTTCTGCTGCCGGAGCGCGAGCGCCCGTTCGCACAGCCGCAGGTTGTCGTCAGAGAGACGCGGACGAGTGACAATACTGCGGTGACTGCCGGGGTGATCGTCGCCATTGTCTCCGTCATCGTCACAGCCGCCGTGGCCGCCTACGCCTTCCACTCGTATTACAGTGCGTCCACGAACTCCAGGCGTTCGGTCGGCGTCTCGAACACGAAAAACAATTTAGCGCCGACGAAGACGGCGGGCGACGGCTACGCGCAGCCCGAACTCAGCTTCGGAAGTGAAGGCACGGGGCCGGGCAATTTCAAGGACGCGCGCAGCGTCGCCGTGGACGCCGACGGGCACATCTACGTCGGCGAGTACGAGGGCGGTCGCATACAAGTCTTTGACCCGGCGGGCAAGTTCCTGACGCAGTGGACGGCTGACCGGCGGATGCCCCTGCGCGGCATGGCTGCGGACAGGCGCGGGACTCTCTACGTCGTGCAGGACGATAAGATCACGCGCTATGACGGCATGACCGGAAAGGCGCTCGGCGTTTTACCCTCAAGAGGCTACGACGATGTGGCGGCGACCGCCGACGGCGGCCTCGTCGCCTTCTCCTGGCAGTCGCGCGACGACATCGTCCGCCTGGACTCTTCCGGTCGCGTCACGAAAGTCATCCGCGCGGCCATCAGCGGCCAGACCGACAACGCCGAACTCGACATGCGCGTCGCCTGCGACGGACTCGGCCAAATCTACGCGCTCGGAACCTTCAACAACGCGGTCTTCAAGTTCTCTTCGGAAGGAAAATTCCTGACGCAGTTCGGCGGCGTCGGCGATGGGCCCGGACAGTTCCGCGCGCCCTCGGCCATCGCCGTTGACAACCAGAGCCGCGTCTTCGTCGGCGACTTCAAGGGCGTGCAGGTGTTCGACGCCAACGGGCGCTACCTCGGCCTGATTAAAGTCAAAGGCGCGGCCTCCGGCCTCGCCTTCAACGACCGCGGCGAGCTGTTCGTCGTCGCGCGGACGCAAGTTTACAGGTTCGCCCCGTTCAACCCTTGAGCCGTAAGACGAATCCCGCCTCGGACGAGGAAACTGAAAGAGATGAGACACGTCCCACGCCTCCTGCCCTTATTCGTCGCCACCGTAGTTTTCGTGTTCGCCGCCTCCTGCTCGGACAGGAAAGAGGGCGTGCGGACGCGCGTCTTAGTCACGGGCGAGTCGGACTCGAAGGTTCCGCCCGACACGGCTGTGATCGTCCTCTCCGTCGTCACGCAGAGCAAGGCCGCGCTCGACGCGCAGCAGCAGAACGCACGCAAGTCCGACGCCGTCATCCAGGCCGTCAAGGAGTCCGCGGGCGCTAACCCGGACGTGAAGACGAGCGACTACAGTCTTGAGCCGCAGCGCGACTACCAGGGCGGCATGCCGCGCATCCTCGGCTATGAGGCGCGCAACAGCGTGACCGTGACCACGCAGGCGCTCGACAACGTCGGCGCGATCATTGACGCGGCAACGCGCGCGGGCGCGAACAGCGTCGAGGGCGTCAGCTTCATCCTGCGCGAGGGCAACGGGGCGCGCGGCCAGGCGCTCGCCGACGCGTCGAAGCAGGCCATGTCGAAGGCGCAGGCGATGGCGCAGGCGCTCGGCGGTCGCATCACGCGCGTCGTCGAGGAGCGCGAGGGCGGATTCCCGGAACGGCCTGAGTCCACCGACCGGGTGGCGACTTATAGTATGAACGCCAACGTCAGCGTGGCCGGGGACGTGACGCGCCGCACACCCGTCGAGGCCGGCTCGCTCAACGTCCGCTCGCAGGTGTACCTCATCGTCGAGATCGAGACGCAGCCCTGAGAAGAAATGATGAATGATGAATGCGGAGTGATGAATGAAGAAAAGCGCGCTATCTTTCATTCATCATTCATCACTCCGCATTCATCATTTCTTTTCTCTTGTCCGCCCCTGTTCTATATTTGTTTCGTGAGAGTCATCGCCGGAGAGTACCGTGGGCGCGTCCTGAAAAGCCCGCCGTCTTTGCAGACTCGGCCCACCTCAGACCGCCTGCGCGAGACGCTCTTCAACGTGCTCGCGCCGCGCGTCGCGGGCGCGCGCTTCCTCGACCTCTGCGCCGGGACGGGGGCAATCGGCATCGAGGCCCTGTCACGCGGCGCGTCGTTCGTCACCTTCGTCGAACGCGTGCACAAGATGTGCGCGCTCGTCGAGGAAAACCTCGACCTGCTCGGCGTCCCCGAAGAGTTGACCGAGGTCGTCAAGAGCGACGCCGCCGAGTACGTGAGGCGAACCGTGAGGGGCGCGGGGCAGGACTGGCGCGCGGGCGCGGGGCCGTGGGACATCGCCTACTTCGACCCGCCGTATACTTCGGACTACCTGGCGGTGCTGCGTGAGTTCGGCGCGCACGCCTCGGCACTGCTGCGCGCGGGTGGCCTGCTCGTCGTCGAGCACCACCACAAGAACGCGCTCCCCGACGCGCCCGGCCACTTGCGCCGCTGGCGCGTGCTCAAGCAAGGCGACTCGGCGCTGAGCTTCTACGAGGCGGAGTGATTGACCGGGGCGGGACGGATGCGTCAAACTCCCAGGTGTGAGTTAAAAGCAGCAAAGCCCCTTCATCTCACCCGCCGTTGATTTCAATAGAAGCCGCCCGCGCGGCCTCAAGACCGGGTTTCACGATGGAGCCTTCAGGCAAGGAACGACGCCTCAAGCCGAGGTTCGGCGCGAGCCTGCCATGCCGCGTCGCGCTGGCGGAAGGCGAGCGCGACATTCTCTTCCCCGGCGAGAGGCTCGACTGCCGCACGCGCGACCTCAGCGAGTCCGGCGTCGGACTCGTCGCGCACACGATCTACCTGGGCTACACCTGCATCGTTGACGAGGGGCGCGCCCTGCTCGTCACGCTCGAACTCCCCGCCGGTGCGGTCGAGATGGAGGCGACGCCCGCGCACTACCTTCGCCTCGACAGCGGCGTAGGGGAGGCGAGCTACCTCATCGGCCTGCGCATCGCCTCGATGCCGGACGAGCATCGCGCGCTCTACGCCGCGCAGCTCGACGCGCTGAGCAAGTCGGAGCAGGGCTGAACTAAAGGCAAGCTCAAAGTCCCAAGTTCAAAGTTAAGGACTCGTCTTCCAACTTTGAACCTGGGACTTTGAACTTTTAACTTTAGGCTTTACTCCCCCGCGGGCCGCGCGGGGAGGCTGAGGTGGACGGAGAGTCCGCCGGTCGGGAGGTCGTGCAGCGCGACCGAGCCGCCGAGCACCGCAAGCAGGCGGTGCGCGATGACGAGGCCGAGTTCGTTCATGTTCGTGCCGCACTCGTTCGGGGCGTCTATGTCCACAGGCTCGAACAGGCGCGTGTGGTCTTCGAGCGGCTCGCCCTCGTCGCCGATCTCGATGCGCAGGCGGTCGCCCTCGAACGGCACCGCGCCGATGCGGACGACGCCGCCCGCGGGGCTGCGACCGATGGCGAAGGCGAAGAAGTTGTAGAGCACCTGGCGGAGCTTGCCCTCGTCGGAGACGATCCCGCCGAGTTCGGGCGCGGGCGCGCAGTCGAGCCGGACGCCCTGCTTCTGCGCCAATCGCGCCACCGCCGCGCACGACTCGCGCAGCGTCTCGCGGATCGAGAACTCGTGGAGGAACAGCTCGGTCTGGCCCGCCTCGAGGCGCGAGAGGTCAACGAGCTGGTTGAGGCTCGACTGGAGCTGGAAGCCGGACGACTGAATCTTTTCGCAGAAGCGGCGCTGCGTGTCGGTCAGTCGCTCCTGGTCAATCAGGATTTCGGCGAAGCCGAGGATCGAGGTGAGCGGCGTGCGCAGCTCGTGCGACATGCGCTGGAGGAAGAGCGAGCGGTAGCGACCGACGCGTTGGAGTTCGAGGTTGGCCTCTTCGAGTTCCGCCGTGCGGCGGCGCAGCTCCTCGACGAGCGACTCGATGCGCCGATGCTGCTCGCCCATCGCGGCGCTGCGGCGCGCGTTGCCGAGCGCGATGACGACGGCCTGCCCGACACAGCGCATGCTGCCCACCGCGGCGCTCACACGCACGCCGTCGCGCGCCGCCACGGTCAACGCCCCAATCAACTCGCCGCCCGTGCGGATGGGTACGGCGGCGGCCTCCGCCAGACTCGCGTCGTCGAACAGGCTTCGCAGCTCCGGCGACTGCGCGCCCTCGCGCGCGCGCACATGAAACTCTTCGCCCGTCCGCTCGACCTCTGCGGCCAGCGCGCGGGCGGCGCGGCGCGCGCGTTCCCCGTCAACATGCTCGTGGTTGAAGTTCGCGCAGAGGCGCAGGCGACCGTCGTCGCCGCGCAGGAAGACCGCGACGCAGCACAGGCCCCAGTGGCGCTGGACGATCTCGGAGAACGACTCGCAGACCTCGCGCTCCGTGCGCGGATCGCCCGCGCTGAAGGCCTGTTCGTTGAGCAGGCCGACGATCTCGGCGCTGAGCGCCTGAAGCTCGTCGTCCGCCGTCGCGCCGCATGAGGGCCGCGGCGAGATGCCTGCGGTGAGCGCGTCACTCCCCTCCACGTCCCTCGTGGTCGAAACATCCGACGCTCTTTTCGGCTTTTGAACCATTACTATCCGGAGTGAGTTTTATACAACTCAGCGGCTGCGAAATCTGAACGCATCCTGGCAAAAATATTTCCGTTTTTTGTCTCAAAACTTATTGTATTAGAGGCCGGAGGTTACAGGCCAGAGGTCGGAGGTCGGAGGTTAGTAAAAACCCAGTTTCAAATTCGGGAGTGTGCAGCGATGGGAAATATCAAACTGACCTCCGACCTCTGACCTCTGGCCTCTCTCCGCCGCGTGAGCTATGATGCATGTGAGCCGTCGAAGGGGCGGCTCCGTTTGCCTGCATGGACGGCCAACTCAACAATCACTCTCTAGCCGAACTCATACACGAAATCTCGGACGCGCGTTTGTCGGGCGCGCTGCGCCTCGCGCGCGAGCGCGTCAGGGCCGTCGTTTACTTCGACGCGGGGCAGTTGATCGCTGCGCTGATGAACCTACGCCCCATGCGTCTCGTCGAGGTTCTGCGCCGGAGCGGCGCAGTCCAGGCCGCGCGTCTGGACGGAGTCGTCCGCGAAGGAATGTCCGACGAGCACACCGCCGTGGCGCTCGTCCGCTCCGGCGTGCTCGGCGAGGCCGAATTGAAGAAGCTTCAGAGGCGGCAGTCGTCGGAGGTTCTGTATGAGCTGCTGCGTTGGTCTGAAGGCGAGTGGGGCTTCGAGCCGCGCGTGCGACTCGCGGGCGGCCACCGCCTGCCGCTCGACACGCCGCAGTTTCTCGTCGAGGCCGCGCGCGGCCTCCCGCGTGAGACGGTCGCGCGGAGGATGGCTGACGAGGACGAAACAATCTCGCCCGCCGAAGGCGCGCAGGAGAAGGCGGACGGCGGCGTCCAACTGCTTCCGGCGGAGGCCTTCGTCCTCTCGCGCGTCTATGCGCCGATGCGCCTGGGCGAGCTTTTCGCCGTCAGCGGTCTGCCCGAAGAGGAGACGCGCCGCGCCGTCTACGTGCTCGCGCTCGGCGGCCTGCTCGAACGCGGGCGCTGGCCGCACGCGCTCTCTGAAGACGTTCGACGCGAGGCGTCGGCGCGCCCCGCCGTCCCTGCGGAGGAGCAGTTGCCGAAAGTCGCCGGCGCGCGACATGAGGCGCAGGAGACTCCCGCCGAGGCCGCGGCGGAGTCCGACCCGCGCGCCGCCATCGAAGAACTGATCGAGAGAGCGAGCGCCGAGACGTTCTACATGACGCTGGGCGTCGCGCGCTCGGCTCAGCCGGACGAGATCAAGCATGCCTACTATTCGCTCGCGCGCCGCCTGCACCCCGACCGCTTCCGCCGCGACGCGGACGAACCCCTGCGCCAGCAGATAGACGCCGCCTTCGCCAAGGTCGCGCAGGCCTACGAGACGCTCAAAGACGCGGGCCGGCGCGCCGCATACGACCTCAAGCTCTCGAAGCAGCACGAGGCAGCGCCACGCGAACGCGCGGGCGACGCCGTCCGGCAGACGGGGCAGACCGGCGAAGCGAGCGCGGGGGCGCGCGACGCCGACGCGGCCACGCCCGACGGGGCGCGGGACTCTGCGCCGCCCCCCGACGCCGAGCAAAAATTCCAGCAGGGCTTGGCTGCGCTCCGGCGCGACGACGCGGCGCTCGCGCGCGCGCTCCTCGGCGAGGCCGCGCGGCTCGCGCCTCGGCAGGCGCGCTACCGCGCACACTTCGGCCTGGCGCTGGCACGCGACAAGGCCACGCGCCGTCAGGCCATGTCGGAACTGCAATCAGCCATCGCCCTCGACACGGGCAACGCCTCTTACTACGTCATGCTCGCGGAGCTTTACGCCGAGGTCGGGCTGCGTCGCAAGGCCGAGGCCGAACTCGAACGCGCGCTCGCGCTCGACCCAGCGCACGACGCCGCGCGTCGCCTCCTCGAAGAGCTGCGCCGCACGGGCTGAGCTACGAGTTCAGAGTTGAAAGTTCAAGGTTCAAAGTTGAGCCTTTCGCAGTACGTCGAGCCTTGAGACGGTGCGCGCACCGTCTCCTCTCATCACCTCTTTCGCTGAAGTCGTCGCTCGCGGCTTTGAACTTTGAACTTTGAACCTTAAACTCTGAACTTTATGAGCCTGGAATTTGCGGAAAACGAACGTGCGGCGGGCGAGGCCTTCCTGCGCCTGGCGGCCTCGACGGACGAGTTCGAGTCTTACACGCACCCGCACGCGCCGCGCGTCGCCGCGCTGGCCGACGCGCTGGCCGCGCGCTTCCGCCTCTCGCGCGCCGACCGCTCGTCAATCGTCCTCGCGGCGCTCTTGCACGACATCGGCGAGGCGGCGATGAAGCGCGACTACATAAGCCGCGCCGGGCCGCTCAATGAGGCCGAGCGCCTAGACCTCCAGCGCCACCCCGTCATCGGCGAGCAGGAGGCCGCGCGCGCCGGCGCTGACCGCGCCGTCCAACTGCTCGTGCGCTGGCATCAGGAATGGTGGGGCGGCGCGGGCTACCCCGACGCGCTGCGCGGCGAGCAGATACCTCTGGGCGCTCGCATACTCCGCGTCGCCGACGCCTACGCCGCGCTCACCGACACGCGCCCTTTTCGCCCCGCGGGCACTGAGTCGGAGGCGCGCAAGCACCTCACACTCTGGGCGGGATTAGAGTTCGACCCGCAGGTCGTCCGCGCCTTCCTCTCGCTCGAAGGGATCGTGGAACTGCGCTCGTTCGCGCGCGACGGACGTGCGCCAGCCGCCGGGCCGTCGAAGGAAGAGACGACCGGGCTGCCTCGCGAGGAGGTCGTAGAGGTCGGCGGGCAGGCGTCAGAAAACTTAATGATGAATGCGGAGTGATGAATGATGAATGAAAGCCAGCTTGCTTCTCTTCATTCATCATTCATCACTCCGCATTCATCATTTATCCATCGAGGCCGATGACGTTGAGCAACTTTTCCGACTCTCTCCCCGAAGGCTGGCTCGCGTTCGAGCTGAGCATCCTGCGCCGCCTACAGTTCCGCTCGGTCGCCGATCCGCTCGCGGGCGAGGCGGATACCTGTGCGTACCTGAAGCGCTGGGGCGTGCGCGTCGCCGCCAACGACCCGGCGCAGTGGGCCTGGCAGCGCGCGCTGTCGCGTGTGGAGAACAACACCGAGCGTCTCGAAGAGGCGGACGTGCGGGCCGTGCTCGAAGACGCATACGTGCCGCGCCACCGCCTCTACAACGCGGCGCTCCGCCGCTGGTTCGGCGAGACCGACGCCTGGTGGTTCGACAACGTGCGCGCGAACATCGAGAACCTCGACACGCCCGCGAAGCGCTCGCTCGCACTCGACCTCGGCATGACCGTCGGCGACTACGCGCTCTCCTTCGACGATGAGACGCGCGAACTTCGCCAGCCACTCTCGCGCGTCTTCCAGCGACTCTGGGACGCCGCGCCCGCGCCCGTCGGCAACCGCCACCGCAACACGGCCACAAACAAGGACGCGCGCGATTTCGTCGCGCGCGAGCAGGTCGAGTTGCTGTTCCTGCGCCTGCCCCGCCCCTCGCGCCGCCCGCCGCGCGACTCCGCCTGGGCCTGGCGCGAGGAGTGGGTGCGCGGCACGGGCGACTTCTGGGACGACTTCGAGCGCTCGCGCGAGGGCCGTCTCGGCGCGCGCTCCGAGACGCGCCGGCAGTACCTGCGCCACCTCGAAGAGCTGCTCGCCGCCGCCGCGCACATCCCCGCCTGGGCCGTCGCCAGCGCCGACAACGGCTTCCTCCCGACCGAAGAACTCGTCGAGACGATCCGCGGACTGCGCCGCGTCGGCACCGTTTACACCAAAGACTTCACCGAACTCGCGGGCGCGCGCGCCGTGATTGTCACGGCTTAAAAGCCGTCAACTGTGAACCGTAACAAGAAAAAATCGTAAACCGTGAACCGTAAACCGTGACAAGATAAATCCAGTTCTTTCTTGTCACGGTTTACGGTTCACGGCTCTTCCTTGTCACGGTTTACGGCTTTTAAAATCACGAGCGTCTGGTCGTCGCCGCGCTCGGCCCCGCCAGACCAGCGGTCAACCTCGTCGAAGATTTCCTGTCTAATGTTATTAACCGTCTCGTCGCGGCGCGCGGTGGCGAACTCGACGAGGCGCTGCTCGCCGAACTCCTCGCCCGCGTGGTTGCACGCCTCCGTGATGCCGTCGGAGAAGAGGACGAGCAGGTCGCTCTCTTCGAGCGCCGTCCGATCCTCCTCGAACTTCACGAAGTTGAAAGCGCCGACCACCGTGCCGCCGTTCGTGAGCCGCTCGACGCTGCCGTCGGCGCGCACGAGCACGGGCGCGTTGTGGCCGGCGTTCGTGTAGCGCAACTCGCGCGTGCGGTCGTCGTAGAGCGCGAGGAAGAGCGTGGCGAAGCGGTTCGTGTCGGTCGAGTGGCACAACTGCTCGTTGATGTTCTCGACCATTTGGACGACGGCGCGGTGCGTGCCCGCGACGTTCAAGCCGCGAGGCATCTCCGACTCTTGAACGCCCGCGGCGGCTGCCGCCGCCTGGCCGCCCGCGAGCGACGCCGCGCCGCGCCCGGCGAGCCGCAGCCGCTCGGAGATGATCGCGACCTGCGCGCGCAGCGCGGCCTGCAAGTTCGACATTACGAGGGCCGCGGACAGCCCCTTGCCCGCCACGTCTCCGAGCGTGACGGCGACCAGGCCGTGCGCGACCTCTATGAAGTCGTAGTAGTCGCCCGCCACCCCGCGCGCGGCGCGGCACTCGCCCGCCAACTCGACGGTCTGGAGCGCGGGCGTCGTGCGCGGGAAGAGCTGCGCCTGCACCTCGTGTGCGATCTCTATCTCGCGCTCCAGCCGCTCGCGCTCGACGCGGTCGGCCAGCAGCGCCTCGATGTCCGCCGACATGTCGTTGAAGGCGAGCGCGAGTTCGCCCAACTGGTCGCGCGAGCGCATGCGTATGCGGTGCGAGAAGTCGCCGCGCTTGATGAACCCGGTCGCGTGGTAGAGCTTGTGCACCGTGCCGGTGACGGCGCGCGTCATCCACGCGGCGGAAAAGAGCGCGAGAAGTTCGAGGGCGAGGAAGGCGACGGCGAGGTAGTAGAGGCCCCAAGACCACGTCTGGCCGAGCGCGGCGTCCCCCCAGAATTGCTTGACGCCCGTCGCCCAAGACCAGTCCACAATGAAAGAGACTCGCGGCGCTCGTGCGCCCGTCTCCCAGTTCGTCGCCGGGACGATGACGGGATAAGGGAAGTTCAGGGGCGAGACATCCGGCATCGCCTCCCCGAACTGGTCGTGCCTGAAATCAACGAACCTATCCCGCCCTCCGTTTTCAACTGAGACTGTGTTCGTCCCGCCGCCGCGCTCGCGTTCGGCCCGGCTGTCGCCGAACCTGTATTCGACGTTGCCGTCCTCCTGCTCCGTATTAACGCTGCTCGCGCCGACGAAGTAGGGTCGGATGACGAGGCCCGTCGTCTCGCGCAGGCGCTCGACGAGGGCGCGGCTCACGGGGACTGTGACGAGGACGGCGACGGCGTGGCCCTGCGCGAACCTGCGCGCGAGCGCGCGCACAGAGGGCGTACCGAAGGCGCTCTGCGAGTCGGCGGGCGGAGGCAGATAAGCGAAACCGCTCCACTCCTGCACGCCTTCGAGCCACGCGGGCAGCGGCGCGCGCTCCTCGCCCGCGTCGAAGCCGACGCCGCGCGTCGCCTCGTCCGCGCGCGCGCTCGCGAGCTGCGGCGGAGAGTCCCCGCCGAGCCGCTGCGTCTGCCCTTCGTCGCCCCGCCACACGGAGACGCGCGCGCCCGGCAGCGCGGCTTGGAGCAGTGCCGCGCGCTCGTCGAGCCAGCTTTGCGCGGCGCGGTCGCTCGCGTTCGGCGGGAGTTGCAGGAGCGCGTCGGCGAGCGCGCGTGCGCCTTCGAGCGTCTGGCGCTCGGTGGCGCTGACCTCGACCGCGACGACGTGCACCATCGCCTGCGAAGAGCCGCCCGTCGCCGCCAGCGCGCCCAAAAGTAGCAGCAGCACGACGGGCGTCAGGCCGACGAACAGGTACGTGATGATCAGGCGACGCCGCACGCGCCACAGCAGCAGCCGCTTGAGGCGGACGAGAATCTTCAGGCCGTAGTAAATGACCGTCGCGCAGACGGCGAGGAACGTCAACACGCCGACGAGGCCGACCGGCGTGTTCCTGTAAAGCCAGGTGTTACTGATGAACAGTCGCAGGACGTAGAGCGCGACCGCCGCGACCGCCACGCGCGGCATCAATCGCCTCAGCCACTCGCGCGCGCGCGCCAGCGCCTCCGCGGAACGGTCGAACGCGTCATGCAATCTGCTGCTCATCACAGCCACTTCCCTTCTGACTCTACTTCACGCGCCGGTATCCATCCCTTTTACGCCCGGCCCGCGCGATGTGTTTCAGGCTCGCTCAGTCTTCGGCGAGCGCGCGGACGTGCGCGCGGACGGTTGCGCCCAAAGTCGAGAGGTCGTAGCCGCCTTCGAGGCAGGAGACGAGGCGACCGCCGCACGCGTCGCGCGCCCAGGCTTTGGCCGCGCGCGTCATGGAGATGAAGTCTTCGTCTTCTAAGAGGAGTTGTCCGAGCGGGTCGCCCGCGTGCGAGTCGAAGCCGGCGGAGATGATGACGAGGTCGGGGCGGAACTTCGAGCCGATCTCTTCGAGCGCTGCCTCGAAGGCGCGCCGGTGTTCGGCGGCGGGCGTTCGCGCGCGCAAAGGGATGTTCAGGGTGTAGCCGCGACCGCGCCCCACGCCCGTCTCGCCGCGCGTGCCCGTGCCCGGATACCAGGGGTACTGGTGCGCGGAGAAGAAGAAGACCGAGGGGTCGTCGTAGAAGATGCCCTGCGTGCCGTTGCCGTGGTGCACGTCCCAGTCGAGCACGGCGACGCGCTCGACCTCGCGGTGATGTCGCTGCGCGTAGCGCGCGGCTACGGCCACAGTGTTGAAAAGGCAGAAGCCCATCGCCCGATCCGAGGTCGCGTGATGGCCGGGGGGGCGCGCGGGCAGAAAGGCGTTCTGCGCTTCGCCGCTCAAGACCATGTCAACGGCTCGGCACGCGCCGCCCGCCGCGCGCAGCGCCGCGTCGAGCGAGCGCAAGCTAACGACCGTGTCGGCGTCGAGGTAGCCCAAGCCCTCGCTCACCGCCCGCTCGACGTGCTTGAAGTGCTGCGGCGTGTGGCAAGCCTGCACGTCGCCGTGCGGCGCGGGCGTGGCCTCCACCTCTTTGAGGCGCGGCCAGAGCTTCTCGTCGCCGCGCAGCGCACGCATCACGACCGCGTAGCGCTCAGGACTTTCGGGGTGTCCCGCGCCCGTGTCGTGCTGCTCGAAGACGGGGTGATGAATGATGGCCGTCGTCATGCGCCGATTATGCGAGAGCGCTTTGGCGAGGTCAAACAGCTTCTCTTTGTGACCTTCGCGAATACCTTTGCGTTTAAGTGCGACTCCCTTAACCGCAGAGGTCGCAAAGAACTCGCTGGAGGCCGCAGAGACTTATCAGGCCGAGGACTGCTTGCAAACGTTCGCGGTTCTGTCAGGCGCGAGGACGAAATCCATACGCTGCGGAGCGTTCTGTTGTCAGTCCCGCCCGCGGCACACGACCACAACACGGCGAAAACTTTAATTATTCTTCGCACTGCGAAGCCGGGCCCCGCGCGGAATGGCATTTGCTGAAACTATCGTGCGTGATGCGTCTCTCCCGTTCTGTTTCTGTATGATATGCCTTTGGATAAAGGAGTGTTGACATGAGAAAGATTTTCGCCTGCTTGATATGTCTCTTCGTTCTGTTTGCGACGCTCTCGCCGGGCGTGTCCGCGCAAGAGCGCCGACGCCATCATTCGCGCTTCGGGCGCAAATCACGCACAGCGGCCATGATCGCGGGCGGCGCAGCCGTCGGCGGGCTGGTCGCTGGCAGGAAGGGCGCGGCCATCGGAGCCGGCGGAGCCGGCACTTACGCCTTCAATCGCCGGGCGGCGCGACGACACTTTAGCAGCCGCACGCGGACGGTCGGCGCGACCGCGAGCGGGGCCGCGCTCGGCGCGGGCGTGGGCGGCGCGGTCGGCCACGGGCGCGGGGCTGCCGCCGGCGCTATCGTGGGCGGCACGGGCGGTTATCTCTACCGTCGCCACAAGCGCAGCCTCCGGCGTCGCTACTAACGTGCGGGCTGAATAAGACTGTCGAAAGGGGGGGCGACGCTTCGGGCAGTCGCTCCCTCTCTCAGCGTCACTTGAGCGCACCCGGCTTTCGTATCGAACTTGCCTCGCTCGAATTCTCGCGGTCACAACAAAAGGAGCGGAGCTTTCATGTCATACGACGAAGAGCAACAGAAGCGCAGCCGCGTTGTCGTCGAGACGCCGACGGCGCGGCGCGAAGTTGTGCGGCAGCAGACGGTGCGCTACCCGGAGGAGCGCCGCGGCTACTCGACGGGGATGGTGGTCGCCGTCGCGCTCGTGGCAATCGCCGCCACGGCCATCATCTTCCTCTTCCTGACGAACTCGCGCGACGACTCCTCGCAGACGAACGTCAACGTCCGCTCCGCGGCGGCGACGCAGCCGACGCCCTTCGCGCAGCCGCCCGTCATCGTCCAGACGCCGATGACGATGCCCACGTCTCCGCCGCAGACCGTCATCATCCAGCAGCCACCCGCGACGACCACCGCCCCCGCGCCCGTCATCGTCACGCCGCCCGCGGCGGGCACGACGACGACCGCGCCGCCCTCGACCGGCTCGGCCAAGCCCGCGGCTAACGGGCACGACGATGCGTCGCTGCAACAGAAGCTCGACAAGGCGTACTCCGACGACCCCGACATCTCCGCGGCCAACATAGACGCGACGGTCGTCAACGGCAGGGTGAAGCTCCTCGGTACGGTCGGCTCCGAGGCCGTCAAGCAGCGCGCCGAGCGCCTGGCCTACCAGATCAAAGGCGTCCTCGGCGTTGACAACAAGATCGTCGTCAGCCCATGAGAGTTTCAAGTTCCAAGCTCAAGGTTCAAAGTTGATGGCGATCTAACTTTGAACCTTGAGCTTGGAACTTGAAACTTCTGTCTTTCAGTATCCTTCCGTCTGCTGTCGCAGCCATTCGCTGACCTCTTCCTCGGTCGGCTCGCGGCCCGACTCTTCGCGCAGGCGTTCGCGCGCGTGCTCGCGCTCGTCGTGCGCGGCGTCTTCGAGCGAATCACCCGCGCCCTCGTCGCCGTCCTGGGCGCGGGTCGTGCCTGCCGCGCCGCGATAAGAAAGTATTTGATGAGAGTCGTGCTGAACGAACATGGATTAGCTCCTTGTAACGAACATGGGTTGGCTACTCGTCTCAAAATTGGCGCGGCCCTCGCTCAAGCTTGTGCGGCGGAGTCGCCGCGACTTGAGAACTTGTAGCGCAGCAGTTCCTTCGCGCGCGCCCAAGTGAAGGCGACCGCGACGAGACAGCCCACGCCGCCGAGGACGACCGAGAAGGGTGCGCCCGCCGCGGCGGCGACGAGTCCGGCTTCGAGTTCGCCGAGCTGCGGCCCGCCCATGAAGAAGATCATGTTGACGGAGGTCATGCGCCCGCGCAGGCGGTCGGGCGTGATGAGCTGTCGAACGGTCTGGCGGATGACCGTGCTCACGGTGTCCGCCGCGCCGGAGAGGGCGAGCATGAGGAGCGAGAGCCAGTAGTTGTGCGAGAGGCCGAAGAAGACGGTCGCCGCGCCGTAGACGGCCACCGACAGCAGGATCGTCAGTCCGGGCCTGCCCCAGCCGGGTCGGCGTGCGAGCATCAGGCCCGTGACGACCGCGCCGAAGGCCGACGCGCCCGCCAGGAAGCCGTAGCCGTACTCGCCGACCCGGAGTATGTCGCGCGCGAAGATGGGCAGCAGCGCCGTCGCCGAGGCGAAGAAGGTCGCCACGAAGTCGAGCGTCATCGTCTGCACCATGATGGGCGTGGCGAGGACGAACTTCAGCCCCTCCTTCAAAGCATCCAGGCTGACTCGGCTCGCCTCTTTGTCCTTCCCCTTCCCGCTCGCGCGTATGAGTAGGACGGCGGCGATGACCGCGAGGAACGAGACTGCGTTCGCGGCGTAAACGGTCGCCGGGCCGAAGCGCGCGAGTACGAAGCCGCCGACGACAGGCCCCGTGACCATCGCCACCTGGAAGGCGACGAAGCCGAGGCTGACCGCGTTCGGGAAGACCTCTTCGGGCACGAGCGACGGCAGGAGCGCCTGGCGCGCCGGGTTGTCGAAGGCCGTGGCCGCAGACGACAGCGCCGTCAGCGCGTAGATGGGCCACACGTGTTCGAGTCCGAGCGCGGTGACTGAGGCGAGGGCCGCGGCTGAGAGGAGCATCGTCGTCTGCGTGACGACGAGCAGGCGCTTGCGGTCAACCGCGTCGGCCACCACGCCGCCCACGAGCGAGCAGGCGACGATCGGCACGACGCGCACCAGCCCGACGAGGCCGAGCGCCGCCGCCGAGTGTGTCAGCAGATAGACGTGCCAGTTGATCGTCACGAGCTGCATCTGCGAACCCGTGATCGAGACGAACTGGCCCAGCCACATCAGGCGGAAGTCTCTATGCCTGAGCGCCGCGAACGATGACGGTCGCTCTGTGGCCGGAGGCCGCGTCGTATCTTCGGCGGGGGAGAATCTTCTCGTGGTGCGCACCTGTCCGATGAATCCTTACGAAGATGAGAACGCTTCGGCGGGAGAGATTATCACGGGCGCGTGTCTCGAAATATTCGCGGGGAGTTAATCGAAGGATTGCGTCGTCGCGCCGCGGCGCACAAAGGGGGCGCGGAACGTGTCGGCCCCGCGCCCCTTTGTTCATCTACTCGATGACCGTGCCCCCTTCGTGCACCTACTCGACGACCACGCGGTCGGTCGCACCGCGCCCGAAGGTTTCGGGGTGGTACATCTCCTCTGCCTTCGGCGGCGGGACGACGAACGCGCCGGGCGTCGTCGCGCGCGCAACGTAAGAGTAGTTATAGACGCCGTCCCACAACAGCGACGTGAAAGCCTCGACGCGGTCGTCGCGCAAATTCTGATGCTCGAACCAGGGGCGCACCCACCACCAGCCGAAGTTCGCGGGCCGGGCCTTCTGGTCTTCGGGGATACTGCCCGTGACGGCGAGCGCCGGGTTCAGGGCTTCGAGTCCCGCGGGCAGAGGGTCAACGAGCGCGACGTGGTAGCGGCGCGTCGGCGCGACCAGCGTCAGGCGCACGCGCACCTTCGCGCCCGCCTTGACGTGCCAAGTGCCGTCTGAGTCGCGCCGCACGTCTTTGGGATCGTCAACGGCTTCATAGACGCGCTCGACCGTGAAGCCGTAGTCCGCGGGCGCGAGCTTCAGAGACGAGGGCGCGTACTGCATGCCGATGCGGTAGTAGAGGCGGCCCGCGCCCTCCTTCTGGAGCGTCAGGTTCTGCGCCGTTGCGCCGTGATCCGCGAGGTAGTGCATCGGCACGTCGAACTGCTGGCGGTCGGTCGAGCGCCCGCGGAACTGCTGCTCGCCCGCGTATGCGTCGCCGAGCCAGGCGCGCGCGACGAAGTCGGGCGTTGCGCGCTCGTAAGTCTGGAAGTAGCGGTCGAGCGCGAGCAGCACGAAGGCGTTCTCCTGCGTGTTCTCCCAGCGCCCACGTGTGCGGTGCGCGAGCAGGCCGCGCGCGATCTTCGGGATGAGGTCGCTTTCGGGCTGGTCGCCGATGAGCGCTTCGAGGATGACGCCGTCGGCGCGCCGGCTCGAATGAAGAAGAAGGTAATCGTCGTCGCTGTAACTCGTCGTGAAGTGCGCCGTCCCGGCGGTCTCCTCCGCGCGGTTATTGAGTAAGCGGCGTATGGCGGCGACCTCAGCCGTCGAAGACTTGTCGCCCGAAAGGACAGGCAGAAGCCAGCCGACTGCTTCGAGCGGGAGTTTATCAAGCCCCTCGGTCGCGATGAGCCGACGAGCGCGCGCGGCGTCTCGGTCGCCCATACGGTTGCGGACGTAGAGCGCGTAAGCGACGAGCGCGTTGCGCGCGTCGCGGCTGTAGTAGTGCGGGATGTGGCTCTCGATGTCTCTCAAGTAAGACTTCGACTTGTCGAGCATGGACGGCGGCACGTCGTAGCCCTTCTCTTTGGCGCGTTCGAGCGCGTGCGCGACGTGGATGCTGACGTAGGGCCACGACTCGTCGCCGCGACGCCAGAAGGCGAAGCCGCCGTCGTCGTTCTGCATGCCCTGAAGCCGCTTGATGTCGCGCGCCACAGCCGCCTTCATCTCTTCAGGACTCGGCATCTCTTTGGCCTTGAATGCCGTGAGCACGTCGCGCAGCGCCGCCACGGCGAGGACGCGCGAGGACAACTGCTCGGAGCACTCGAACGGGTAGGCGACGAGGTAGAGCACGGCGTCCGTCAAAGCCTGTAGCTGCGTCGAAGAGGTCTGGACTTCGAGGCCGCCGAACTGCTTGAAGACATCCGAAGGCGCTTTGACGGGCTGGACTAAAGCGCCGCTCGCGTCCAACTCGCCGTAGGTGGCGAAGGCTTCGGTGGTGGCGGGCGTCCAGACGGGCAGCTCTATCTGCGCGGCGTCCGCGAAGCGTCCCGACACCGCGCCGACCTGGAAGCGCGCCGTGCCCGCCTTAGACGCGGACGTTGGGAAGCGCACCTCGACGCGGTCGTTCGCGGGCACGTTGACGCGGCGGCCCTGCCCGTCCGTGAGTTCGGCGTTCGACGCGCGCACGGCGACTTCAGCTTCAATGGGCTGGTCGGTCTGGTTCTGCACGACGACGGGCAGCTCGAAGCGGTCGCCGAAGTTGAGGAAGCGCGGCGCAGAAGGGCGAACCATCAAGGGCTGACGCGCAGTGATGGACGACTCGCCGGAGCCGAACTGACGCCCGCCCGCGACCGAGACGGCCATCACGCGGTAGCGCGTCAGGTTGTCGGGCACTTTCACACGCACCTCCGCGCGCCCCTGCGCGTCGGTCGGAACCGAAGGCGCGAAGACGGCGAGCGCGTTGAAGTTCTCGCGCATGCGAATCTCGCCGCCCTCAATTCTTACGACCTCGTCCTCTTCGGCCTGTGCCACGATGCCGTTTACGCTTCTTGCCTTCCTCGCCATCGGCGCAGCCGACGGCATCGCCGCCGCTTTCGCGTTCGACATGGTAAATGCATCTATCCCACCGCCTCCTCCAGCGCCGCGACCTTCACCTATTGTTATGTCGCCGGGTTTGGCAAGCTGCACGTCTTTGCGAAGGTGATAGTCGCTCACGTCCGCGCCGCGCTGCGCGTAGAAGACCGCGATGGGGTCTTCGAGCTTGTAGCCTGTGAGCGCGAGCACCGACTCGTCAACGACGACGACGGCCAGCTCGCTCCCCTCGACGGGCCGGCCCGCCGCGTCTTTCACCTCGACGGCGACGGTCGTCTCGCCGCCCGGCTCCAAAGCCTTGTCGCGCGGTGTCGCCGTCACCTGAAGCCTGCGCGCGAGCGGCGGCACGGAGAGGTTGAGCGCGCCCGTGGCGAACGCGGGACGTTTGGGGAGCTTCTCGTCCGTCTCGCCCTTGTCGTTCGTGCGCGCCGCCGCGCCGACCAGGTCAACCTGTGCGTACACGTTCGGCGTGAAGGCTTCCTCAATCGGAATCTTCAAGGTGTACGAAGGCTCATTCATGCGGAAGCGCTCGGTGCGGACGAGGCCCGAACGCCGGAGCGTCAGCACGCCCTCGGCAGGGACGAAGGGCGACTGCACGAGTATCTCCGCCGTGTCGCCCGCGCGGTACTCTTTGCGGTCGGGGATGAGTTCCGCCTTCTCCTGCTCGACGCCGCGGCGCGGAGGCTGCTTGCCGCCCGCAACCCACAGCGTCAGCTCGCTCTCGTTCGCACGCTCTTTGTCGTCCACGATGCGCGCCGTCACGCGATAGACGCCGCCCGCCTTCGGTCGAAACGTGCACTTCACGTCATCGCCCGCGGACTTCACTGTGCACTCCTCCGCCTTCGACTCGACCTGCTTCCACTCGCCCTTCACCTGCTTCCAGTCGAGCAAGGCCGCGCGCATCTTCACCTCGCGCCCGGCGACGGCACGACCGTCGAGGTCTGTGACGATTGACCCGACGACGAGCGGCTCGCCCTGCTGCACGAACAGTCGTTCGCTCTTCAGGCCGACGTAGAGGTCTGCCGGGTGCACGAGCATCGTCGTGGTCGAAGTCCACACCTGCCGGTTCACGTCCGCCACGCTCGCCTGCGCTGTGACGGTCGAGGGCTGCGGCGGGTTCACCGAGTCGAAATCAATTCTGAGGATGTGCCTGCCCGCGGCGTCAGTCATGCCCTTGAAGGTCTGCGTGTTCTGGTTCGCGCCGTTCGAGTAGGCGTTGTATGACGCCCACCACGGCGTCCACTTGCCGAAGGTGTAGTCGCCGCGGTTCGGCGGCGTGTACTGCGAAGGTGTCGCCGTCACGCGCCAGTTAACTTCCGAATTGGGCAAGCCGCCGCCCGCGTAGTAGCTTGCCTGGACGGTCGCCTGCGCGTGGCCGCAGACGAAGTGCGGCCCCTCGCTCGACTGCGCGCTCACTTCAAACTCCGGGCGGCGGAACTCCTGAACCTGAAACTGATGCTGAAACTGTCGGTTCGGCGTGGGCGCGCTTCCGCCCTCGGCCTGAAGCTGCAAGGACGTGTAGCCGAGGTTCATCGTCGCGGGCAGCTTAAACTTCGTGTCGAAGCCGCCCGTGGCGTTCAGGCGCGCAGTGCCCTTCGTGATCTCGTTGCCGCGCGAGTCGCGCACCGTGTAAGAGACCGAGTCGGCAGCGCCCGCGAGCGCGCCCACATCGCCGCCACGCCCCGCGCCGACGCGCCGAATCCAGCCCTTGACGCTCACCTCCTCGCCGGGCCGGTACATCTTCCGGTCGTCGAAGACGTACCAGCGCAGCTCGTCCTGCGCTTCGCGCCTGACCCAGCCGGTCTCGCTTCCCCACCAGTCGGCGCGCTCCGGCAGGAAGGCCGTGTCGCCGCCCTTCCTCGCTATGAGCAGCCCCACGCCCGCGTCCGACTTCGGCGGAAGCTCAAGACGCACGAGTCCGTCCGCGCCGCTCGACGCGTGCGCGCCCGAATCCTTCAACGTCATCTCGACGCCTTCGAGCGACTGCCCGTCCCTGAGCGATGTTGCCCAGCCCATCAACTCGTCGCGGTCAACGAAGGCGTCGAGGCCGATGCTCGTCACTTGCACCCACGTCCGTAGAATCTCTCGGTCGTGCTGCCTCACGCCCGGCTCGACCACGACGAAGACGTTGCCCCGACCATTTTTGAGCGCGGGCGCGAGGTCAATGCGCGTCTCCGTCATCTCGTCGGGCTGGCCGGCGGGCTGCACAGTCTTTGTATAGACAAGCGTGCCCGGCGGCGTGGTCTGCTTCTGCTGCCGCTTCGCGTCGTAGTAGCCGCTGACGCCCTTCATGTAGGCGACGTAGCGCTCGAAGTCTTCCGGCCCCACCGCGTAGATGCTCACCTTGAGGCTCGGCTGGTTGACGCTATAGACGGAGAGGCGCGGCGCGCCCGCCGGCTCCAACACGACGAAGTTGCCGCCCGCAGACGTGAGGCTCGGCGGCGCGGGGCCGACGTTGAAGGTGAAGCTGACGGGGGGCTGAAGCGTCTGCCCGAACGTGTCGCGCAGGGCGCGGTCGAGCGTGACCTTGTAAGTGGTGCGCCCGCGCTTCGCGCCGTTGACGTAGATCGTCTGGCCGTAAACGGCGACCTTCGCGTCCGGCACTTCAGGCTCGATCCGCACCTGCGCCTGGTCGAACGCCTCCAGGTCGAGCGGGTTGCTGAACTCGATACGCCACTGGTCGAACGGCGTGCAGGTCTTGTTCCATCCGCACTGGTGATCCGTCACGCGCAGAGCGCCGTAGGTTCTAAACGAGAACTCCTGCGGGACGGTGGTCGTGCGCGGCCCTTCCGCCGAAGGCGTGCCGGGGCCGACCGTGACCGAGACGGCGGAGTCTGCGGGCAGCGCGTCACTCACGCCGCCGCCCTCGCCTACGGCACGCAGTGCGAGCCAGCGACCTTTGACCGCGTCTTTGACGAGAGCCTTCACACGCTCGTCGGCGTTGATCTCATCATCCTTCGCGAGCCGCACCTTCAACAGTCCAGCGCCGGAGCGCACGCGCAACGCGCGCAGCACGGCGTCGGGTTCGACGCGCTGGTCGAACTCCATGAAGATGACCGCGTCGCGCCGGACTGGGATGTCTTCCGGATACTTCCGCGTGAGCTTCGGCGAGGGCGTCGAGAACTTCCAGACGACTGGGGCCTTCGTCACGCCGCCGACGCCCGAGCGCGTCCCCGCCGGAACCGTGACCGTGAACTCGGTCGCCATCGGCAGGCGCTGTTCGTCGGGGTCGAAGATTAGTGTCTTCGTGCCGAGCCAGCGCCAACGTCCGGCGGGCTGCGGCGCGAGCGTCGCGGGTGTGTTGCGCGCGGCCTCCTCCTGCGAGGTGACGGCGACCATCGGCTGCGAGAACGTCAGGCTTACCTGCGGCGCGAGCGGCACGTCGCCCTGCGGCGAGTAGCGCAAGACCCGTAGCTCGCCGCCGCGCGCTTCGTCAGGCGTCCTGCGCTCGTCCGCCGACGGAAATGCGTCCAATACTGTCGCGCCCGCGCGCGGCGGGGGCTGTGACCTCTCGCGCAAAGCGAACTCCTGCTCGTCGCCCGCCTCCTCCTTCAGCGGCGGCAGACGCTGCAACACGCGCGCCGTCTCGCTCTCCGAAAGTTTTGTGGCGGCTGCGACGACGGGCTGCGGCGCGGGCCTCTCCGACTGCTCCGCGCCCTCGCTCAGACGGAAGCGCAGGCCCTTCGGCGTCGTCTCGCCGGGCGCGTCGCCCGCGTCGGCGGCGTCAGTTTTTTCTGCGGTGTTGTTCATGCTCGTGGCGTAAATCTTCGGGGCGAATTGTGCAAAAGAGCCGAGCGTGAGTTGGAGAATCAGGATCAGCGCGGGGATGTTTTTCAGACGCATCTCGTAGCCTCGCGGGAGTGTCGTTCTCATGCTGCGGTA
>QHXN01000128.1 GCA_003222975.1 Acidobacteriota bacterium
TTATCTATGGCGAGAACATAATGCGTTCCAAAAGTCTTCATAGCTCATGACGTACTGATGTTTTGACCGCCAGTGAGCGTCTATGCCATCCCATCCATTTCCTTTGAAGACATGATGGCACTCAGGACAAATTCTTGGTCGCTCAAAAGGAATGTTCTCTTGGCAACAGCGACATCTTTGATTCATTGACCCCTCCCTTTTTATATTCTCAAATGATTATATCTGCGGCCTAACGCATATTTTACCGCAGATTTGCGGCAGAAGTCTGCGAGAAGCATATAATACCGCTCCGCGCAGTGATACGGGAAAAATAACAGCGCGGGTCTTAACAGGTGACTCATGTCTCAACTCTTCGCGCTCGTGTGGTTGAAGTGGACGCTGTTCAGGAACTCGATGCGTTCGCGCAAGGCCGTGGTGGCGCGCGCGGCGGCGACGCTGGGGATGCTGGCGGGGCTGGCGCTGGCGCTAGTGGTGGCCGCGGGGCTGGGCGCGGCCAGTTACTTCCTGACCTCGCCCGGAGGCGTCCATCAGGAGCAGGCGGCGCGCGACGGCTTCATGTTCCTGTTCTTCATCTTGACGACCGCGTTTTTAATGTGGGCGTTGATGCCCCTGGCGCTGGGCGGCGGCGGGCGGTTCGAGCCGGGCCGGATGCTGCTCTACCCGGTCTCGCTCCGCAAGCTCTTCCTGTTCGACTTCCTGAGCGACCTGACGAGTATCGCGGCGGTCTTCGCCGTGCCCGCGACTCTGGCGTTGGGGTTGGGCGCGGGGCTGGCGAACGGCAGCGCGGCGGGCGGACTTTTGATCTCCGCGTGCGCGGTCGCGTTCGGGATGTCGTTCGCGAAGTTTCTGTCGGTGGGCGTCGGCGCGTTGATGAGGACGAAGCGGGCGCGCGGAGAGATGCTGCTGGCTCTTTTGGGTGCGGCGCTCGGCATGTCGGGTGTGCTGATGGGACAGCTCATGCCGCTGCTTGAGCGCTACTCGGCTTACCTGGAACGAGCGCGGTGGTCTCCTTCGGGGGCGGCGGCATACGCGCTCGCCTACGGCCTTCGGCCCGGAGGCGCGTCCACGTTCGCCGTGTCGCTGCTGACGCTCGCGGCATACGCGCTCGCCTGCGTCCTGCTCGCGTACCGCATCGCGCGGCGCACGGCTTTGGGTGCGGGCGGCGGGCGGAAGCGTGCGGCGGCGGTGCGCGTGTCGCACGAACCGAAGGGGGCGGAGGATTATGCGGGGTGGCGGTTGCCTCTGGTGTCGCCGCAGTTCTCGGCGGTCGTGGAGAAGGAGCTGCGATACGCTCTGAGGAACGCGCAGTTGCGTGTGGTCGCGTTGATGGCGGTGGGACTGACGATAGTTCTGAGGATGAGTGGGGGCGGCCCCGTGCGCTCGTGGGCGACGTTCTCGCGTTACGCGGAGGGCGCGGGTGCGGTCTTCAGCGTGCTCTACATCTTCATGCTCGTCTCGCCGCTCTCGACGAACCTCTTCGGCTACGACGGCGCGGGGATGCGCGCGCTCGTGCTCGCGCCCGTGAGCCGACGACTGCTGCTCGCGGCGAAGAACACGTCTGTGACCTTCATCTCGCTCGTGCTCGTCACGGCGGGCATCTTCGTCGGCGGGCTGGTCTTCGGCGACCTGACGCCGGCCACTCTGCTGTTCGCCGCGCTCGCGTTCGTCATGGCCGCGGCGCTCTTCGCGCTCTTCGGAAACTGGCTCTCGCTCCGATTCCCGAAGCGCGTCCGCTTCGGCAAGCGCATGAACCGTTCGGGCGTGGGCGGCCTTCTGCTCGTGCCGTTCTTCCTATTGCTGCTCGTGCCGCCCGCCGTCTCGGTCGCCGCCGCGCACCTCGCGCAGAGTTACGCGGTCAAGTATGTTATACTCGCCGTGTTCGCAAGCCTTTCGGTCGCGCTCTACCTGCTGGTCTTGCCCGCGCAGGCTCGCTCGCTCGAAAGGCGCGAGCTTGAAATACTCGAAGCCGTCACGGGACGCGGCGGCGACCAGGACGATCAGGTCATGGGTTGACCGGAATACAGTTTTCAGTTTTCAGCACGGGCCGTCGGGTGGTGTTGAAAACTGTTCCCCGGTCTTTATTCCAGCGATGCGCCGCTCTTGAAGCTTCGCCGTTGCGGTCGGCAAGTTCGTGCGCGACACATCCGGGCGGTCGGAAGAGAGCGCCGCCCCTACAAAAATGGCTCGCAGAAAATTCCGCCACCAGCGTCACGAACCCCCCTCGGAACGCTCTTTTCAGGAGTACCTGACTACGCCAGCGCCGCAGACCTCGCGCTCGGAGCTGATGACGCTCGTGCGCGGCGGCGAGGACACCTTCCTCGAACTCAAAGTCAAACTCTCGAACCCCGAACGCATCGCGCAGGGGCTAGTCGCGCTCGCCAACACGGGCGGCGGCGTCATCGTCTTCGGCGTCAACGACAACCTCCGCGTCGAGGGCCTGGACGACGCGGAAGCCGTGCGCGACGAACTCGTCCGCATCTGCCGCGAGATGGTTGTGCCCCCGCTCTTCCCCTTCGTTGACATCGTCGCGTTCGATTCGAGGCTGAGAGTCGTCGCGCTCGAAGTGGAAGGCAAGCGCCGGCCCTACCGCACGACGGACGGGCGCTATTTCATACGCGTCGGGGCGGAGAAGCGCGAGGCGTCGCGCGAGGAACTCTCCGCGCTCGTTGACGAGGCCCGCCCGCTCAACCAGGAGAACATCGCGGCGGTCGGCGCGGAGGTCGAGGACATAGACGAGGCACACCTGTGGAGCTTCGTCCGCGAGTTCGAGCCGGACGCCTTCAGCCCGGCGCGCGCGGGCGCTGATTACCCGACCGCCGAGGTGCTTGAGCGCGACCTCCTGCTCGCCACGCCCGCCGCCACGGGCGCGCGGGGCGAGCGCGTCGCGCCGACGATTGCGGGCCTGCTGCTCTTCGGTCGCGACGAGCGCGTCGCCGAACTGATGCCGCGCGCCGCGGTCACGGCCACGCGGTTCGCGGGCGAGGACACGAAAGCGCCGAAGGTCGAGACGGTGCAACTGACGGGCAACCTGCACACGCTCTTCGAGTCCTGCTTGCGCTTCGTCGAGCGCTACTGCGACCTGTGGGACAAGCGGCCCCGCTCGTTCCCCGGCAAGGTCGAGTCGGACTCGCCCGTCGCGGCGCGCGCCAACTACCAGCGCGGGGCGCTCGCCGAAGGTTTGGCGAACGCGCTCGTCCATCGCGACCTCGTGCTGCCCGGAGTGACGACGCGCCTCTTCGTCTTCGACCGCTCCGTCGAGATCACGAACCCGCGGCGCACCGCCGGGTTCGCGCCCGCCGTGCAGCGCGCCATACGCTACGGCGTGCCGCAACGCCTCAACCCGCAGATCGCCGCCCTCTTCGCAAGCCCGGCCTACGGCCTCCGGCCCCCCACGGGCGGCCTGCCCATGCTGCTCCGCGAGTCGCGCCTCTTCTCTGGCCGCAAGACAGAGATTCACGCCTTCAACGACGAGTTCCGCCTGCGGCTGTACGGAATCTGAAAGACAGGAGGCAGGGGCAGACGGCAGACGGCAGGGGCAGGAAGCAGGCGGCAGACAAAAACGATAAGGCAGCCGGTCAGATAAGACTCGGCTGCCTTTAAATTTTCTGACTGCCTACTGCTTACTGCCCTGCCTCCTGCCCCTGCCGTCTGCCTCCTAGCTTTTCGGCGCGTTGAAGAACTGGCGTGCCTTGACGACGTAGTCCTTGTCGTCGTACTTGCCGTCGCCGTCCACGTCCACCTTGACCTCGATTTTGTGGCGCTTGCCGTCGCGGCGCTCGCCGACGCTGTAGGCGAGGCTGTACTGGTTGCGCATGAGCGCGTTGATGGACTGGAGCGCGGAGGGCAACTCGCCGGCGAAGGTGACGGGGAAGTAGGCCCCGCCCGACTCGTCGGCGAAGGTGCGCAGGGCGTTGCGCGCCTGGAGCATGGTCATGCGGCCCGGCGTGGTCGCGCCGCCGAGGCCGTCCTCCGGCGACATCATGTCGCCATACTTCTTGAAGAAGAGCTCGCCCGTGCCGATGATGTAGATGGGCACGCCCGCGTTCTGCACGATCTTGCGCGCCTGGTCGTAGTTGATCTTGCTGAAGGTGTCAATGCCCGTGGTGATGAGGAAGATGGCCTTGCGGCGGTTGTCTTGGATGGCGGTCATGCCGCCGTACTCCGCCCGACTCTCCTTGCTGTTTTCCAGGACGACCGAGTCGGCGCGGCCCCCGACGAGCGTGAGCTTGAGCGCGTCGTAGAGGTTGGCCTCGCTGGAGACGGGCTGGTTGACGAGCAGGAGGTTGATGACCTGTGTGATGCGCGCCGGGTCGTTCGTAAAATCCGTGAGCGGCGTGGGGCGCATGTCGTAGGCGATCACGGAGACGTAGTCCTGCGGCGGCTTGACGACCTGCTGGAGGAACGAGATCGTCGGGCCGAGCATCTCCTCCATCCCGTAGCGATCCGTGCCGCTGCTGCCGTAGTAAGCCTGTATCTGGCCGAGCTTGCTGTACTCCAGGACGAGCGAGACCGTGATGGGCGCGTCCGGCGTCGAGAAGTTGGTGATGTCCTTCTGCACGCCGTCCTCGAAGACGGCGAAGTTCTCCTTCTTCAGCCCCTGGACGATCTTGCCCGACTTCTTGCTGTAAACGACGGCCTCGATCTGGACGATGTTGGACGAGACCTTGACGATCTCCGTGTCCTTGACGGCGTCGGGCGGGACGGTCTGCTGCTGCGGCTGTTGCTCGCCGGTCGGCTGCCGCTCGTCGGGCCGCGTGTTCTTCTTCTGCGGCTGCGGCGGCGTGCGGCGCGACTGCGCGAGGAGGCCCGAAGCGGGCGTGAGGAGAAACGCGAGCGCGAGAGCAGCGGCTGCCGCGCGACTTACAAAGGAGACTTTCATGGCGACAAAACCTCGAAGGTGGAAAGGCGGGCGCGTCCCTGACTTAACTCGAACCCGTTCGACCCCGAATATACGGCGCGCCCGCGGACACGGTCAAACTGAAAAGAGGCCAGACGTTTTAGATGTCGGAAGCCGGAAAATGGTTGAACGAACGCGGCGGCTCCCGACGACTAAAACTTCCGACCTCTTCTGACCCCTGACCCTCGACCTTCGGCCTCTGAACTCCCGCCCTAGTTCCCGCCGCTCGTCACCGGCTCGACCTCGATGACCACATCGTAGCTGCCGGTGTTGTCGTCGAGGTTGCCTTCGTTGACGCCGAGGAAGAGCCGCCCGTCGCGCGGGGCGTAGAACTCGCGGCTCGCGCCGACGGCGATGAAGTCGTCGTTGTCGTCGCCGACGACGGCGATCAACTCGCCCGTCGGCTCGTTGCGCATGAGCTTCTCCGTGTCCACGACGCGGGGCAGACCCGTCGGCGTCGAGAAGCGGCCCTGTCCGAGCGAGACGCGGCCCGTGGCCGTAATCCGCAGGCGCTGACCCTTGCGAACCATCAGCCCGGAATCCGTCCAGCCGTTGGCCGTGTTGTCGGCGTGCACGCGCACGCGGACGGGGAAGAAGGGCGAGTCGCCGACGGAGGCGGGCGCGGTCTGCGTCGCGCCGCTGCCGTTCGTGCCGTTGTTCGTGCGGCTGCCGGACGAGGACGGGGCCGTATTGCCGCCGTTGCCGAGCGTCGGCGGAGTCGAAGACTGGCGCGGCTCGGTCTGTCGCGGCGCGGGCGGCTGCGTGCGGCTGGTCTCGACGGGCGCGGGCGTGTAGCCGTTGTCGTTCGCCGCCGAGGAGGTGTCGGCGCTGCCCGTGGAGTCGAATTCGATGGAGTCAACGTCCTCCATATAGACTGTGACGCGGCTACGTCGTCCGCGCGTGCCCGCGCCGATGAGCACTGTGAATTGCTGGTCGCGGAAGGAGACGATCTGGCCGCGTATGACCTGGCCGTCCTTCATGTGGATGGTGTCGGCGAGCGCGGCGCAGCCCAGCGAGAGCGTGAGCGCGAGGGCGACGAGCGGGCGTGCGAGATTGCGAATCTTCATAACTCCTCCAAGAGAGCGGCGACCGAAATTCAAGGGCACAATGAAAGCAGAGAGAGACGTGCTTTGGCAAGCGGGAGAGTCGTGCTCAGCAGGGTGGATGTCTAAACTTTCGCGGCGGGTTGCCCGTTAGCGGAACCGCCGCGCGGAAACCGAAACCACTCGCGGTTTCGGTGGCTACGGTCAGTAGCCTTCGAGCGTGCCCTCAAGCTGCGCGATCTGCCTTCGCAGCTCCGCGCGGCGTGCCTCGTATGTCCTCTGGTCTTCACGCGCGGTCGAAAGCTCCGCGTCCACGTGCCCTGCGCCCGACCGACCGTCGGCGCGGTCTTGCTCGATGCGCTCGATCTTGGCGGCGATGCTGTGCAGCTCGCCCTCGATGTCGTGAAGCTCGGCCCTCAGGCTCTGAAGGTCCTGCGTGGTCATGCCTTTTGCCTCCCCACCGGGTCTGTCTGAGCGGGCGGAAGTTTATAACGACTTCCGAGACTTCGGGCAAGAACGCCGCCCGACCGCCGAAAGAGAAACGGCAAGCCCCGCGGCCTGCCGCCTCGCGCCCGAAATTTTTGGTGGAGGCGAGGGGGATCGAACCCCTGACCTCGGCGTTGCGAACGCCGCGCTCTGCCAAACTGAGCTACGCCCCCATGAGGAAGGTAGATATTAGGTGGGCAAAACGTTGGCCGTCAAGTCCGCCCCGCCGCCCCGTCGTCAGGCGGCCCGTCCCGCGCAACTTCCGTCCGCGGCATTCTTCCGCCGCGCGAACTCGTGTACAATCCCGCCAGTTATCCGGTCGGGTGGCGGCATCGCCGGCCCGCGCGCCCGTCCTGTCAATCGTCCGAGAAGGTTATTCCGAAGGAGTCAGGCCATGACACTCCGAACGCCCCTTGCGTCGCTC
>QHXN01000028.1 GCA_003222975.1 Acidobacteriota bacterium
AATCGCGGCACCGACCTTCTTTGCGTGCGATAGTAGGCGCGCCGCCAGTATAAGCGGATCGCCCATCAAGCGCCTGCGATCCACACGACCATTAAGTAACTCTTGATCGTCGGGATAATAAAGATGGGTTCTCAGTTTCGGCAGAAAGCCTGGTAACGCCTCCCAGTCGATGTCGTTTCGTCCCGCAGCCAACCCAACGCCAAACGATACGGGTACGTCCCGCGCAACCAATGCGTGATGCAGGCCGAGCGTCCACATGATTACGTCTGACGGGGACTCCAGTCCTTTCATTCCAGAGAAGCCGGCCATGAGCGAATCGTTATCGATGTCGTAGAAGCTCATTGCGTAGGCGTCGTTTACTTGGGGCTTGCGTTCCTCGCAAACACGCCAGAACTCTTGAAGAACACAGGCACGCCGTTCCATCGGCATGTCACTGTGTCCGTTGATGTCGGCGAAAACCAAGTTGGCAAGGAACATATCGACCTCCTCGCGAGGCAGAGTTGGGGCGCATAACTACTGTATATGCGGAATCAATCCGCATGATACCCTTTTCGGAAAACACTTTCAGTATCGTTCATCGTTGAGGGACGAGACGCATGATGCGGTCGTCGTCCTTCGCGGGTGAGCCGCGACCGTCGCGGTTGGAGGTCGAGAAGTAGAGCGCGCCGTCGGGGCCTTCGGCGATTTCGCGGATGCGACCGTATTGACGTTCGAGCAGGTTCTCCTGGCTGACGACGCGGCGACCGTCGAGCACGACGCGGATGATGCGCTGGCCGACGAGGCAGCCGAAGAAGAAGTTGCCTTTGAACTGTGCGAGGGCCGAGCCGCGGTAGAACGTCCCGCTTGCGGGCGCGCACGCGGGCGTGTATTCGAGCAGGGGCGACTCCATCCCCTCCTTCGTCGCGCGGTGGTGGATGACGGGCCAGCCGTAATTCTTCCCGCGCTCGACGACGTTCACTTCGTCGCCGCCGCCGGGGCCGTCGAAGCCGGAAGGGCCGTGCTCGGTCTCGAACAAAAGATTAGTGCCGGGCTGCCAGTCAAGCCCCTGCGAGTTGCGGTGGCCGTAAGTCCAGATTTCGGGGCGCGCGTTCTGTTGGCCGACGAAAGGATTGTCGGGCGGGACGGAGCCGTCGTCGTTGAGGCGCAGAATCTTGCCGCCGAGCGAGTCGAGTCGTTGCGCGATCTCGCGCGTGGTGGCGTCGCCCGTTGTGACGTAGAGCTTGCCGTCGGGGCCGAAGCGCAGGCGCGTTCCGGCGTGGAACTGCGCTGCCGGGATGTCTTCGATAATAACTTTGCGGTCTGTGAGGCCGCCGCCCGCCTCGCGGAAGCGGACGACGCGCACGCGCTCGTCCGGCCCGGACTTGTAGGCGTAGGCGAGGAAGAGCAGATGGTTTTGTGCGAACTGCGGGTGGAGCGCGAGTCCCATCAGCCCGCTCTCGCCCGTCGGCTCAACGTCGGGGATGACGGCGAGGGGTTCGGGCCGAAGCCGCCCGCCCTCGAAGACGCGCACGCGGCCCGGTCGCTCGGTGAAGAGCATGCGCCCGTCGGGTGTGAAGGCGATTGACCAGGGGACTTCGAGGTTGGCTACGACCGTCTCGACGCGGAAAGATGTCGCGCCGTCGCCCGTAGTAGCGACCTCGCCCGCGCCGCGGCCCGGCGGCTGGCCGCAGGCGAGCATGAGCGCAAGGGCACAGGCGAGCGCCCCGAAAAGCTGCGGCCACATGAAGGCTCTGCCCATCCCCGCCCGCGGCTCTCAGTGCGAGATGTACTCGTGCAGCAGTTGCAGCTCCGCGCCCTGCTCGCCCAGCTCCACGCGCATGATGTCGCGCATCGAGAGCATGCCGATGAAGCGGTCGCCGTCAACGACGGGGAGGTGTCGGCTGCCGACGCGCTCCATCCGCTCCAGCGCCTCGCGCGGCGTGTCGCCGCAGTCAATGACGGCGCGCGGCTCGCTCATCACGTCGCGTATGGAGACGCCCGCGGGGTCGAGCTTGCGGACGACGACGCGCTTGAGCAGGTCGCGCTCGGAGAAGATGCCGCAGAGCTTTTCATCCGGATCGAGCACGCAGACGGCCCCGATGTTGCGGCTCGCCATGTAATCCGCCGCGTCGAGGGCGGTCGCCGTGTCGCGCACGAAGTATGGCTCGCGATCACAGACCACATGCCTGATGGTAATCATCCGCCTCAACTCCCTCCTCGCCGGTGTGGATTCCCGAAGCGCCCACATTATACAGACAGACGCGCGGGCGTTTGAAGTGTTTTGTTGACGAAGGATTGTCCCTCTTTTCTCATCCTCCGGCGCTCAGTCGAACAGCGCGCCCTGCGCCGACGGCCTGCGGAACGTGCTCGCCCGCTCCGTGTAAGAGCCGTCATCCTGATTAAACCCCAGCCGCTTGCAGTGGACGCGGAAGGTGCGCTCGATCATCTGCCAGTAAACGCCGCGCCCGCGCATGCGCTCGCCGAACTCGCTGACGTTCAGACGCCCGCCCTTCACCTCGCGCAGTCGCGAGAGGACGCGTTCGGCCTTCGTCGGCAGGCGCTCGCGCAGGCGCTGCTCGAAGTAGGGCGCGACATTGCCGGGCAGGCGCAGGAGGTTGATGTAAGCATGGCGCGCGCCGGCCTCCTTCGCGCGTTTGAGAAGGCGAGGAATGTCGGAGTCGCTGAGGCCGGGGACGACCGGGGCGATGAGAAGGCCCGTGGGGACGCCGGCCTCCGAGAGTTCCGCCATCGCGCGGAAGCGCGCCGCCGGCAGAGGCGCGGAAGGCTCAAGCGCCTTCGCCGTCTCGTCGTCGGCGAAGGGGACGGAGAAGAAGACGCTTGAGCCGGCCTCGCGCGCGAGCGCGGCCAGTAGCTCACGGTCGCGGCGCACGAGCGCCGACTTGGTGACGACGCCGACGGGGTTGCGGAACTCAAGGCAGACTTCGAGACATTTGCGGGTCAGCTCGTAATGAGCTTCGAGCGGCAGGTACGGGTCGGAGGTGAAGGAGAAGACGATTGTGGCCCCGCGCCAGCCCGGTCGCATGAACTCCTCGCGCAGGAGTTCCGGCGCGCGCACCTTCGCCACGATCTTCGTCTCGAAGTCCGTGCCCGCGCCGAAGCCCAGGAACTCGTGCGTGGGCCGGCTGAAGCAGTAGCTGCACGCATGCGTGCAGCCGCGGTAGCAGTTGACGGAGTAGTCGAAGCCCACGTCGGGGCTGTCGTTGTGCGTGATGATGCGTCGCGTCTCGGTCTCCTCGAAGACCTCGGCGCGGGCGGCGGGCGGCTCGCCGATCCACTCGATGCTCGTCGAGAGCCAGGGGTTCGGCGGGTTTTCAACGTAGCGCATGGCTTCTTCCGGACGGCGCTTTGTGGCCGTCAGTTCCGGCTGACTTCAAGTTGAGATGCGCTGGTTCGGGAGCGTGCAAGCGCACGGGAGTTTCGGTGCAAGGGTGGCGAGATTGTATTCGCAACGGCCTCAATTCCACAAGCCGAGCGTGCCGCCCGGCCCCGCCGCCTCGTCGTGCCACTCGACGAAGAAGAGTCGGTAACGGTTCGGGTCTTCGAGCGTGACGAAGCGACCGCCCCAGCCCTCGTCCGCCGGCGGCGCAGCCTCGACGCCGCCCGTGCGCAGGAAAGCGTGGAAGTCTTCAACGTCTTCGACCGTGAGGAAGAGGTGCACGCCGCGCCCGCGCCGCGCCATCGCGAGCGGGACTTGCGCGAGCATCAGCCGCAAACGGCCCGCGCGCAGGGTCGCCATCGGCGGCTCGGCCTCCGGCGCGTGCGCCAAGACCTCGAAGCCGAGGCCCTCGGCGTAGAACGCGAGCGACTCTTCGAGGCTCTCGACTTCGAGGAACAGTAGGTCGAGTCCCTTTATGCCCATCGCTTCAGACCGCCGTCAGCGCGAGATAGACGCCGTAGCCGCCCGCCCCGACGCACGACCAGAACAAGACCTCCTGCGCCCACACGAGCCGACGCATCGGGTGCGCGGGCGCGACCTGCTCGCGCGCGAACAGGAGCGCGCCGTGGGCCATCAGGACGCCGAACCCGACGATCCCCAACGCCAGCAGCGCCAGCGGCCAGAGGAACACGACGTATTGCGCCCTCACCAGAAACAGCAGCACCAGCCCGACGAACACGCACAGCATCGCGCCCACGATGCGCCCGCTCAACGGGTCGGCCTTCGCCGACGGCGACGTGACGGGCGCGTGCGGCCTGTAGGTTTCGCGCGGGCGCGCGCGCGCGCGGTCGTAGGCGCGGCGCGAGTCGGCGTTTCCGAGGACGCGCCACGCCTCGTTGATCGTCTTCATCTCCTCCTCGTCGCCGCCGCGGTCGGGGTGGTGTCGCCGCGCGAGCCGCTTGTAGCGGCGCTCGATCTCTTCGCGCGGCGCGTCGCGCCCGGCTCCCAGAACGGAGTAGTAGTCTTTGTCCGGCTCTGAATCCTTCACACGTCACACATCGCCGCGGTTCGTTTCGGACAGCTCACAAATAGTAAACCGGACTCCGCCTCCCGTCCACACTTTCGATTTCCGGGTAGTGGTTCAGTTTAAAGAGAGGGTTTAGAGTTCAAGCTTTAGCTTGCGTCCCGCAATACACAAGCTAAAGCTTGAACTCTAAGCTGACCCGTTGCTGATTTCCGTCTGCGATTAGGGCCTCGGCGCGGTTATGCTAAGCTTGGGAAGATTCCGAGACCAGCACGGAGGCCGGACTTATGGCGCTGACTTTCGCACCCGGCGACGACCTCGTCTTCCAGATCGAGAGCGGCTTCGGCCTGCTGCGCGTGCTCGCGGTCGAGCGCGACGAGCGCGGGGCCGTCTGGCACATACTCGTCTATCAAGACTTTTACCCGGACGTGGAATCTGCCGAGGCGGCGCTCGCGGGCGTGCGGGAGCTTGAGGTTCGCATGCCTCACCTCGCGCTCACCGAGCACGCCTTCGAGAAGACGCCCGCCGCGCGGCTCGGCAACCGCCCCGTCAAAGAAGACGAACTCGCCGCGCTGCGCCGCTGGCAACAGTCGGGCGGAGAGGTTCACGACCGCTCCGTGCTCCTCATGTTAGGGATGCGATAAAACTTCGGGCCGGTGGGAAGCGTCACGGCTGCCCGAATCTCTGCCGATACTCAGTCGAAGAGATGAAGGCCCTGACCATCTCGGCGTTGACATAGTTGCCGCCGAACTGGTTGAGCTTCGCGAGCCAGAAGTCGTAGCCGCCGCGGTCGTGGTCGGGCGGGTCGTCGGGGTTGCGCCGCAGATAGCCGAAATATTCCATCAGCACGAAGGCGGGACGGAACTCCTGCTGCTTGAACGAGGCGTTGTCGGCCACGTCGAGCAGGACGCGCGAGCGCGTCTTCGCGTTAGCGTCGAGCGCGGCGACGAGCGCGGCGCGCTCCGTGGCCGTGGGCGTCACGCCCGCGTTCGAGTAGAGCTTGTTCACGTAGTCGAGATTTGAGAGGCCGTCGAAGGCGCTCTTGAAGGCCGCGCGCTGCACCCATTCGTCGGCAAAGCTCTGCTTGTTCGCGTCTAGCTGCTGCTGCCAGTTCCCTTGCCCGACGATCACGCCGCGCCCTATCTCCTGCGTGTCCGGGATGAACTCGCCGTAGCGCGGCTGCCTCGCGAACGACTCGCCGTAAAGCCTGTAAACGAGGAAGCCGGTCTGCTGGAATTCAATCGAGAGGAAGAAGGCCGCCGACGTGTCAATGCGCCTGACCGCGCGGCACTGCTGGTCTGCGCCGCACGACTCGATGTTGTTCGTCCAGAACTGGAAGCCGGAGGCGTCAGGCTCGCGGCTGAGAAAATCGAGGTAGTGCTGGCGGACGAAGAACTGCGTGTCGTCTATTGGGTTCGAGGATGACGGGGCGCTGTCGTTGTCCGTGATGGTGACGGCGGCGCTGCTCGGAATACTAAGCGCGGCCCCGGTCGGGTTCGAGAGCGTGACGTTGAAGGTCTCGCTTCCCTCCTGCAAGCCGTCGTCGGTGATGAGCACGTCGAAGGACTTCTGCGTGTCGCCCGGCGCGAAGCGGAGCGTGCCGCGCGCGGTGGTGTAGTCGGAGCGCTCTGAAGCCGTGCCGTCCGAAGTCGCGTAGTCCACGGTCGCCGAAGACGAAGTGTCGCCGAGACGGACGACGTTGACGGTCTTGAAGTTTGCACCTTCGCCTACGGTCGGGTCGGGGATGTCGAGCTGCACGACGGAGGCTGCGGACACAGCGCCGAACTGTCCGCGAATCTCGCCCGCGGGGAAGGCCGCGCTGCGGACGTTGACGTAGAAGAGGCCGGCTTTAAGGTCGTTGACCTGCTGCGGCGTGAGCGTGATGCGGAAATCTGTGAAGCTGCCCGTCGAGGGCAGGTCGAAGACGGGAGAGGCGGTCTGGCCCGGCGCGGCGGGGCCGTGAATTTTCGCGAAGGTCTCCGCCGCCGAGAGGCCGCCGAAGCGCAAAGAGACGAGCGCCGTCTGCTCGTCCTTGTCGAGCAGGAGCGTGGCCGCGCCCTTCGCGGGTGAACTGTCGGGCGGCGTCTCCTGCGAGCCGTCGAGGTTGGCGACGAAGAGCTGCGACCTTGGGAAGATTTGATAGACCGCGCCGTTCGAGAGCGAGACGACGTAGAGAGTCCCGTCGGGCGCGGTCTGGATGTCGGTCGTGATGCCGAAGTCGCGACCGACGACGAGGCTCTCGCTCTCGGTCACGTCGAACTTGTCTGTGTTGTCGGCGACACCGTCGGCGAGGCGTGAGTCTGTCGTCGCGAGCGACTTGCGGTCGGCGCTCAAGCGAAAGCGGAAGAGGTAGCCGCCGAGAAGGGTCGTGCGCGCCGCGCCGACGAAGAGGTCGCCTGCGTACTGCGCGCCGAGTCCGCTGCCTTTGACGAAGCCGACGGGCGAGGGCGCGAGGGCGTGCTTCCAACTGAACTGCGGCTCGGTGTAGTGCGAGCCGGGGAGGTTGAAGAGGCGCGCGAGCGCGTCCTGCGGCGTGTCGGCGATGTTCGTGGGCGGCCAGCGAATCTGTTGCAGGCCGTTGGCCGCGACCTCGATGGACTTGAAATCACCGATGCGCGACGAAGGCCCCATGAGCTGAACCCAGCCGCCGTCGAATCCGGCCTCGACGCGATTGATCTCGTCGAACGAGTTGTCGCCGTTCTCCTCAGTCCAAAGCGAGCCGCCGACGGGGTCGAAGTCCATGCCGAAGCTGTTGCGTATGCCGTAGGCGAAAATCTTTTTGATATTCGCGGCGGCCTGTCCAGAAAGATTCGTCTGCGCGTTGAAGAAGGGGTTGTCCGAGGGCGTCGTGCCGTCGTCGTTGAGGCGGAGGATAACGCCCGTGAGGTGCGCGTCGTCGGGTTCGGGGCCGCCGTTCTGGTCGTCCTGGACGGCGGGGCCGGGGCAAGTTGCGGTCGGCCCGCACGGGAGGTTCTGAAGAAGGCCGCGCCTGCCGTTGTCGCCGATAACGACGTAGAGCTTGCCGTCGGGGCCGAAGCGCAGGACGCCTCCGTTGTGGTTGCCGCGCGAGGGCTGGCCCGCGTCCTGTTGCAGCGCGTGGAGGTGTATGAGGTTGCGGTCGAGCGTGAGGGTCGAGCCGTTCCAGACGAAGCGGTCAACGCGGTTGCCGAGCAGCGGCACTTCGTCAATCGCCGAGGTGTCAACGCCCGTGGAGCTTTCAGTCCAGTAGAGATAGACGAAGCCGTTCGAGGCGAAGTTCGGGTGCAGGGCGATTCCGAGCAGTCCGCGCTCCGAAGCGTTGTTGACCGCGAGGTCGAGCACCGCGCCTTGCACCTGCCCGTTCTTCACACGCAGCACGCGGCCCGTCGGCTTCTCAAGAATCAGAAAGTCGTCAGCGCCGATGAAGGTCATGCTCGTCGGCTGGTTCAAGCCTGAGACGACCGTGCGGACGCCGAGGTTCGTGACGGTCATCGAGGGCGTCGCGCTCTGCGCGTTGACGGGGACGGCGGCGTTGACGGTGTTGTTCGAGGGGAAGGGGTCGTGCTCCTGCGCGTTCGCGTTCGCGCTGGTGTTGATCGTGCCGGGCGCGGGCGGATGGATCGTGAAGTCAACGGTGCTCGATTGCCCCGCGTTAAGGTTATTGATGGAGCAGTCGTACTCGAACTGCGTCTGCCCTGTGACGAGCGTGCAAATACCCGCGCCGGGGGCGAGCGGGCCGATGCTCGTGGGGAGCGTGACTCTGAGAAGCGGCGAAGAGGCCGTCGCGGGGCCGTTGTTCGTCACGGTGATGGTGTAGTGCAAGCTCGCGCCGGCCTGCCCCGGATTCGGCGAGACGGACAGGCTGACCGACACGTCGGCGTCACTCGGGCTGACGACGTTCAAGGTCGCCTGCGCCGCGTGCGAGAGTTGTCCGCTCGTCGCGCTGACGTTGAGGGTGCTGCTGCCGGTGGGCGTGTTGGCCGCTGTCGAGACTGTGAGCGTTGACGACTGCGGGTTCGCGTCCGTGATGTTGAGCGTCGCGGGCTGGAAGTTCGACGATGTGCCCGCGGGCGAGCCTGTGAGGCCGAGCGCGACCTGACCGGTGAAGCTGTTGAGAGGGGTGACGGCGACGTTGTAGGTCGTCGCGCCGCCCGGCGTGACGGTGCGCGAGGCGGGCGTGAACGCGACTGAGAAGTCGGGCGCGGGCGGCTGGAAGGTGGCCGTGGAGAAGGTGAAGTAGATGTTGTCGCCGGAGCTGTTGCCGTCGCCGTTGGCCTGGTTGCCGGCGACGTAGAAAGTGACAGGCCCCACGTCGCCGTCGGGCGCAGTCCACTTGAAAGTCCAGTGCGCGCCGTTCTGTTGGCCGGGGAAAGTCCCGTCCCTGGTGTGCTCGATGTACTGCCGCGAGGGGAAAGGCCCGGTGTTATTGAGCACCTGCGTGAGATTGTCGGAGGGTTGGAGCGTCCCCGCTTTCTCGTCCGCGGAGTCGAGCGCGGTCAGCTCGAAGCCCCAACGGATGCGCGTCGGGTCGGCGCTCGAATGCGTGACGGTGATGTCGTAGGTCTGTCCGGGCGTGTAGTGTTGCGGCGTGTCGAGTGTGATCGTGCCGGCGCTCTGCGCGGGCGTGGTGTGGCAGTCGGAGCAATCAACCTCGCCGGGCGCGTGCGTGTAGCCGGCGGGCGGCCCCGAAGAGAAGGCGCGAGCGCGCGGGTTGGCGGCGTTGTCGGTGAGGAGTACCACGGCGACGCCAGCGGCGAAGAGGAGGATGACGAGGAGTTTGATTTTTGTAATCGTATTCATGCCCATCCCCGCCACCGCAAACAGCCCGACGGACGAACTGCCGGGCTGTCATGCTCTCACTCTAATTGAAACTCATCCCCTTATTCTCTGGCCGCCCCCTCACATCAGGAAGCCGAGGTTCGACGGCGAGAAGTTGCCGAGCAGGGGGAAGACCGCCGGGAAGTCGCTCGCGGAGAGGCCGTACCAGTTGGCGAGCGTCGCGGCGTACTGGTCAACGGAGGTCGTCGGAATCCAGCGACCGCGCGTGTCCGTGTCGTTCGGGCCGCCGAGGGCGAGCGTCGGGTACGCGCCGTAGAGCGTGCCGCCCAGAACGGAACCGCCCATGACGAAGTGGTGGCTGCCCCAGCCGTGGTCTGAGCCGACAGTGCCCGCGCCCGACCCCGAAGGTGAGAACGTGCGCCCGAAGTCGGAGAGCGTGAAGGTGGTGACGCCTGTGCTCACGCCAAGCTCGACCGTCGCGTCGTAGAAGGCGCGCATCGCCTGGCTGAGCTGCTGGAGGAGCGAGCCTTGACCGTTTATCTGCTGGCTGTGTGTGTCGAAGCCGCCGAGGGTGACGAAGAAAATCTGCCGCTTCAGGTTAATGCCAGCGGTCGGGTCTGTGCTCGCCTTGATGACGCGCGCGACCTGAAGGAGTTGGCGACCGAGCGTCGTGTTCGGGAAGACGGTGTTGATGGCCGGGTTCACGGACGCGAGCGCCGTCCGCGTTTGCAGCGCGCTCGAACGGATGTCGGCGGCGGCACGGACGAGCAGCACGCCTGGGTCGAGCGCGCGGAAAGAGTCGAAGGCGGCGCGGCGCGCGGCGGTTTGCGCGGCGGTGAAGCCGGGCGCGTCGCTGTAGGGGAGGACGTTGGCGAGCGCGGTGTTCGAGTCGGCGATGGCGAGCGGGCGCGAGTTCGTGCCCGTCACGAAGAGACTGATGCCCGCGATGGTGATGACCTGCGGGAACGTGGCCGCTCCGTTCAGGCCACCCGTCTTGTCGGCGACGCGCCCGCCCCAGCCCGTCTGGCTCGCGTTGTTCGCAATCGAAGATTGCCACAAGCCCACCTGATCCGAGTGAGAGAAGAGTTGCAGGGGCTTTTTGCCCGTGCCGTTCTGGTAGGTCGTGCGCGTCAGAGGCTCGACGAGCGGGCCGACGTTGGCGACGACGGCGAGCTTGCCCTGATTCCAAACGTCGAGCAAGCCCTTCGTCGCGCCGGGCGTGCCGACCTCCGGCGAGAGGTTCGGGTGCAGGCCGTAGGAGCCGCCGCTCGCGGGCGAGACGGGGATGAGACTCGACTCCGCCAGGCCGAGGCCGGACGCGCCGCGCACGCTGTTGTAGCTGGCAATCTGATCGCGCGAGATGAGCGTGTTGTTGCAGTCGTTGCCGCCCGACAGAAAGATGCAGACGAGCGCGCGGTAGTCTGTGGCCGCGCCCGATTGCGCGTAGGCGTTGATGAGGCCGAGGCTCTCGACGGTCGAGGCCAGGGCCACGCCGCCGAGGGCGCAGGCCGAGTTGCGTAGGAAGTCTCTGCGTGAATGGGCCATCGTTCGTTTACCTCTGCACGTCGTACTGCGGGGAAGTGACGACCAGATAGACGGCGGTCTGCGCGCGCTTGTGCGCGAAGCCTGCGTCGCTCGTCGGGACGCTCTGCAAGGCCGTCAGGATCGAGCCGCGCATCTGCGCGGACATCGTGCCGTGGAGCAGGAGCGCGTTGAGCTGGTCAACGAGCTGGCCGCCCGACTGGTCGTTGGCTGCGAGCGTGTCGAACGCGGCGAGGTTGAGCTGTGTGCCCGTCGGGTTATTTGCGCCCGTCCCGACGCCTGAATAGACGAGCGTGTTGACGACGTTCGCGCGGCGGAGCGTCGTCAGGGTCGAGAGAATCTGGAAGGGCGGGCCGAGAAGTCGCGTGCCCGGAACCTGGTAGTCGGGCTGGTAGTAGCTGAAGACTGTCGTCGGCTGAAAGACCGGCTGGTCGAGCTGCCCCGGCATGTCGCCGCCGCGCGACTGGCTGCCGATGACGCCGTCGCTCGCGGCGTTGAAGGCGCGCAGGATGTTGCCGAGGTACTGCGCAGGCTCGCGCAAGCGACCGTAAGCAGGGTCGGTCTTCACGTCGCCGCGCGCTTCTGGGTCGAGCAGGATGTTTCGGACGACCGCCTTCAGGTTCCCACGCGCGCCGCAAGGACTCTCAGGGTAGAGGCCATTGCAGTCGCTGTTGAAGACCGAGGCGACGCGCTGGACGTAAGCCGGCGACGGGTTACTGGTGACGAGGTGCTGGATGAGTTGCTTCGAGATGAACGGGCCGACGTTCGGGTGGTTGAAGATCACGTCGAGCGCCGCATTCAGCTCGTTCTGCGCGCACTGCGCGTTCGTCGGGTTCGAAGTGTTGTTCGCGCCGGGGCAGCCCGGCAGCACTGTGCCGTAAAGATTCTTCGAGCCTGTGTCGTGCGTCGTCGAGCCGCGCGGCGTCATCGGGTCGCGGTAGTTCGTGACGCCGTTCTGGAAGGCCGTTTGGAATCGCCAGCCGGTGAGGACGCGCGTGAACTCGTTGACGTTCGTCTGCGTGTAGGTCGGGACGGGGACGCCCTGCGCGTCGAGCACGGGCGTGCCGTCGAGGTTCAATTGGTTCGTACCGACCGAGAAGAGTTGGTTGACCTCGCGCGCGAAGTTCTCGTTCGGGCTGGACGCGGTGCTCTGGTTCATGTCGAGGTAGTCGCCCATCGCCGGCGTGAGCGTGACCTCACCGAGGAGCGTGCGGTAGCTGCCGAAGGCGTTGCGGTCGAGCGCCTGCAAGTAAGGCGTCATCCACGAAGGGCGGTTGATGGTGAGGTTCGAGACGACGAGAATCTGGTGGAGCGCGAAGGCCACGCGCTGACGCAACTGCGTCTGCCCGGTCAGCGCGTTAGTGAAGAACTGCTTCTGGACTGGGTAGATCGAGTAATTGTCTCTGAGACAAGCGGCCTTGATTGCGCCGCTGGGGTCATTGACCGGGTCAGTAGGACACTGCTGCGTCGAGTCGTCGAGCGGGAAAGTCAGGTCGGGCCAGTCGGAGCCTTTCGGCTGGTTGGCGACGGGCGCTGCGAATTGCTCGTCGAGGAAGGCGCGGATGCCGACCTGCTGCACGTGCGCAAGGTCGCTGCCGTCGCCCTTCGGCCCCCACGTCGTCTGTTCCAACAGGCGCGTGATGTCGGCGGCAGAAGCCTCGCCGGGGCCGTAAGCTTTCGCCGCGAGCGGCGGAAGCGGCGCGGGTTCCACGGCGGGGGCTGGCGAGATGAATTCGGTCGCGGGGTCGGTCGCCGGGCCGCCCCCGCTCTGGCCGACGGCGATGCGCACGCGGTTCGACGCCAGGCCGTGCAGGCTGATGCGGACGAGCACGTCGCCGAGCGTGTCGGTCATCGAGTCGTTCAGTCGAAGCGTGACGGCGTAGAGCCACCCTTGGGCGACCTCGGTCGGGATTTGCAGATTGGGGTTGCCGGGCGCGGGCTGGAGCCGGACGTACTTCGGGTTCGTCAGCGCCTCGACCTTGAGCGGGTAGATGTTGCCCGCGGCGTCCTGTGCGTCCGCCGTCAAAGCGTTCGCCGACTCGCCCGGAAGCAAGGAGAGGTTCATCGCGAACAGCGTCACGCGCGTCTGCTGGTCGCGCGTGTTCGATTTGTCGGCGTTCCAGTTGAACGGCGAAACGACGGGGAACGGCTCGGAGCGGAAGGTGACGGCCTCATAGGCGACGCCGCGCGTCGTCGTGCCCGTCCCTTCGGTGAGCAGCACGGGGCTGCCGGGCGCGCTCTGCGCGGCGGTCTGCGCGCCGAGCGCGAGCAGCGACGCGCAGACAAAGAGCCACCGCGCGAAGCGTGCCGAAATGCGGGAATAGCTTTGCTCAGTCATAGGACTCCACCTGAAGGTCTATTCAGTTGTGAGGTGGGTTTAAATCAGTCGGGGCTGAGCGGCGGCGTGTGTGCCGCCTGTTCCGAAGGGCGCGAAAACTATAGCACACCGCGCCGTGGGACAACAATGATTAACCTTAGCACTCCCCGGAGTTTGGCCGGGGCAGACGACTCCGGCTGACGGGGTTAGACGGGCCGGATTCTCGTTTGGCCGGATTTTTTCAGGCGATGATTTTGAGGAATGAAAGATGAGGTAGATTCCTCCGCGACCTTTGCGGCTTCTTTGCAATCTCTGCGGTTAAGTACGATTCTCTTAACCGCAGAGGACGTAAGGTACTCGCAGACGCAAGGCACTCGCAAAGGTCGCGGAGGTTTTGATTAGAGCTAACTTCCCTGCCCCTTTTGTCTCAGGTCTTCCTCGACGGTCTTCTCGTCGCCTTCGGCCTTGCCGGGCGTGCGTCCGGGGTCGCCCGTCAATTCCTTGTTCCCGCCGGGCGCGGTCGTGCTGTCGTGCCCGATTGGCTCGTCGTCTCTTCTCTTCTCGTCCGCCATCTCTGTTTAGCTCCTGAAAAGTTTCTACGGCTTGAGGACGACCTTGATGCAGTCGTCCTGCTTGTCCCTGAAAATCTTGTAGGCTTCGGGCGCATCTTCGAGTCGCATGCGGTGCGTGATTAGAAACGACGGGTCTATCTCGCCGCGCACGACGTGTTCGAGCAGCGGGCGCAGGTAGCGTTGAACGTGCGTCTGCCCCATCTTGAAGGTCAGCCCCTTGTCGAAGGCCGCGCCGAACGGGAACTTGTCGAGCAGCCCGCCATAGACGCCCGGAATCGAGACCGTCCCGCCCTTGCGGCAGCACAGTATCGCCTCGCGCAGCGCCGTCGAGCGGTCGGTCGCCAAAAACATCAACGTCTTCACCTTGTCGTAGATCGCGCCGATTGAAGTGCCGTGCGCTTCGAGGCCGACGGCGTCAATGCAAGAGTCGGGGCCGATGCCGCCGGTCAAGGCGGTGAGTTCGTCGTACACGTCCGCCTCTGTGTAGTTGATCGTGATCGCGCCGCTCTCCGCCGCCAGCCTCAGACGTTCGGGGAAGCGGTCAATGGCGACGACGCGTTCCGCGCCTAAGAGGAAGGCGCTCTTGATGGCGAACAGGCCGACGGGGCCGCAGCCCCAGACGGCGACCGTATCGCCCGGCTGTATCTGGCAGTTCTCGGCGGCCATGTAGCCGGTCGGGAAGATGTCCGAGAGGAAGAGAACCTTCTCGTCATCGAGTCCGTCGGGAATCTTCACCGGGCCAACGTCGGCGAAGGGCACGCGCGCGTACTCGGCCTGCCCGCCCGCGTAGCCGCCCATCATGTGCGAGTAGCCGAACAGTCCCGCGCCCGAAAAGCCGTAGAGCTTCTCCTGCATCCAGGCGTTCGGGTTCGAGTTGTCGCACGCCGAGAACAGACCTCGCCGGCAGAAGAAGCATTCGCCGCACGCAATCGGGAAGGGCACGACCACGCGGTCGCCGACCTTCAGGTTCGTCACCGACGCGCCCGTCTCGACCACCTCGCCCATGAACTCGTGGCCGAGGATGTCGCCCTTCTGCATCGTCGGGATGAAGCCGTCGTAGAGGTGCAGGTCTGAGCCGCAGATGGCGGTGCGCGTGATACGCACGACGGCGTCGCGCGGGTTGAGAATCTTCGGGTCGGGCACGTCTTCCACGCGCACGTCCGTCTTGCCGTACCAGCAGAGTGCTTTCATACTCCCCCTTATTTTTAGGAGGCAGGAGGCAGGAGCAGGAAGCAGGCAGAACCAATATCAAACTGGAATCTCAAATTCTGAATAGAGCTGCCCCGACTGCCTCCTGCCCCCTGCCTCCCGCTCCTGATTCTATCTTCCCGCCGACGCGCTGCGCCCCGAAGTCTGTTCTTTGGTCGCGACGCTGCGCCCCGAAGTCTGTCCCTCGGTCGTGGCGACCTCGCCGGTCTCCATGAGTTGCTTGAACCGGCCCAGGTCTTCGACGATCTGCTGTTCCGGGCTTTCGCCGAAGAGGCGCGCGACCAGAGCGCCGAGCTTGCCGCCCGGCGGGTCGTACTTGAGGACGACGCGCACGAACGTGCCGCGCCCGCCCGCGGCCTGCTCGAAGTGAACGGAGCCGGCGCTATCAACGTCTGCGCCTTCGAGCGTGCGCCAGGCGATCATCTCGCCTTCCTTCTCGTTGTAGATTTCCGCGTCCCACTCGACGCTTCGCCCCGCCGGGGCCTTCGCGACCCAGTGCGAGCGGCCCTCGCCCGTCACGCGCACGGACTCCAGGTGATTCATGAACCGCGGCAGGTTCTCGAAGTTGCGCCAGAAGCGGTACAGCTCTCCGGGCGGGCGGTTGATGGTCACGCTCTTCTCGACCTTGATGCCTCGGCCCGCGGGCACGCTCACGTTCTCGCTGTTGCGCAGGCCGCCGCCCTCGGCGCTGCTGTAGCCCATCGCGTCGTAGAGGTTACAGTGGCCCGTCGCGCCCCTCTGCACGAGCGCCGCGCCCACGAGCGCCAGCGCGATGCCGCCCAGACTCCCGCGCGTCAGCCCGTAGAGCGCCAGCGCGCCGCCGCCGATGGCCGACGCCCAACGCTCCGCCTGCCCGACGTTGACCGTCGCGCCCATGCGCGTGCCCTCGCCCGTCTCTTCCGTCGCTTGCCCGACGTTCGTCAATGCTTCTTCATTCGCTGCCATCCCAGTCTTCTCCTCCCGCGAAACGTTTTTAGGACACCACGGCCACGGGACAGACTCCGGCCTGTCCGAAAACTGCTCGTCGCCAGCCGTGTTCACTGACAGGCAGACAAGCCTCGTGCCGTGTCACACAATGGCCGGGTTGTTTGCTTTGAGTTATTGAGTGAGAGAGTTTTTTAAGGAGTGAAAGAGAAAATCGGGGCGATAGGATTTGAAGCGCGATTCAATGATACTTTTCATAATGCTCGATTTGGTGACAGTTCGAGCAAAGAACGACGCATCTCTGAATTTCTCTTTTCATCGTGTCTATGGAAAAGCCGCTGCGAATCATGTCCGCCACGTTGAAATCTTTCTTCCCGCGTTCGTGGTGGTGGAACTCTAACGCGCGATAGTCAGTAAATCTGCAACGTTCACAGGCGAGGCTCTTCTTGTAATCGGCAAGCCAGGAGCGAAGTCTGCTTCTCCTCAGATTAGTTATCGCCCGCTTGCACTTCTGACACTTCCGCCTGCGGTAGATTTTACCGCCAACTATGTTGCAGACCTCGAAGGCTTCGTCAGGTTGTTCTACTTGGCATGACTTGCAGGTCTTCACTTGAGAAGTGAGAAAGTCGGGGCGGAGGGATTTGAACCCCCGGCCTTCTGGTCCCGAACCAGACGCGCTACCAGGCTGCGCTACGCCCCGACAAGGAAACAAATTGTGGAAGCATTCTAAGTGGCGCAGGCACGCATGTCAAACACGCCGGTCGTTTTGCGTGCCGACGGCGCGGCTCGCTTCAGCTTTCTTGCGGGCGCGAGTGCTTCATGTGACGCCAGACCCACCATGCGGCGGCGAGGATGAAGGCGATGCCGATGAGGAAGTCGAAGCGGTGGAACCATGTCTTCAGCGAGTCGTTCTTGTCCCACTGCTCGCCGAGAATCTGTCCGACGTAGGCGAGGCCCAGACACCACGGCAGAGAGCCGAGGAAGGTATAGAGGGTGAAGCGCGACAGGTTCATGCGCGCCACGCCCGCGGGGAAGGCGATGAAGGTGCGCACGACGGGCAGCAGTCGGCTGGCGAAGACGATGATCTCACCGTAGCGCGCGAACCAGCGGTCTGCCAGATCGAGGTCGCCGCGCGAGATGAGGACGAAGCGCCCGTACCTTTCTATGAAACGCCGCCCGCCGTATTTGCCCGCCCAGTAGGCGACGAGCGACCCGACGACGCAGCCCGCGGCCCCGGCCACGGCCACGGCCCAGAGGTTGAACCGCCCCGTGTGCACGAGGTAGCCCGAAAACGGCATGATGACCTCCGACGGAAGGGGTATGCATGCCGACTCGATAGCCATCAAAAGCACGACGCCCGCGTAGCCGAGCGTCGAGATCGTCGCCACGATGAAGGCGGAAAGGATTTCGATTATTCTCGCGACCAAGTAAGCACTCCGTTTTAAGTTACAAGTCACAAGTTCAAGGTTCAAAGTTAATTCGGTCTTCAACTTTGAACCTTGAACTTGTGACTTGTAACTATTCGTTATTCCAGCCGTAGCGACCGATGAGCGGGACGAAGGCGCACGGGCCATGCTCCTCGTGCTGGTAGCCCTCCTCTGTGCGGAGGACGCGGACGAGGCGCTGCGACTCGCGCGAAGCGCCGACGGGGATGACGAGGCGGCCCCCGACCTTCAGTTGCGCGAGCAGTGGTTCGGGCACTTCAGGCCCGCCGGCGGCGACGAGGACACAGTCGTAGGGTGCGTGCGCAGCCCAGCCGAGCGTGCCGTCGAAGCACTTGACCGTGGCGTTGTAGATGCCTAAGCCGCGTATGCGCGACTGCGCCTCGCGCGCCAACTCCGGGATGCGCTCGATTGCATAGACCTGGCCGGCGACGCGCGCGAGCACGGCGGTCTGGTAGCCGGAGCCTGCGCCGATTTCGAGCACGCGGCTCGTCTTGTCTGCTTCGAGCAGCTCGGTCATGCGCGCGACGATGTAGGGCTGCGAGATGGTCTGGTTGGCGTTGATCGGGAGTGCGTGGTCGCCGTAGGCGCGGCCCTGCAAGGCTTCGGGGACGAAGAGGTGGCGCGGCACTTCCGTCAACGCTTCGAGCACGCGCGGGTCGCGAATCTCGTAGTGGTCGCGCAGGCGCTCGACCATGCGCCTACGCGGGATGCGAAAACCTGTTGACTGTGCTGCCGACCAGTTTGAAGGCAAGGAACTCAAAGGCTCTCTTCCTAAGTTCGCGGCGTTTGGCTCAACCGAGACCGGCGGGCTGATCCTGCGCGCGGCTCTCGACCTCTTCGGCGAGCAGGTAATTCCAGCCGGCGACGGCGTCGAAGGCGTTGTGGTTCGTCATGTCGCTTCGCAAGGGCGTGACGGAGATGCAGCCCGCCTCGACCGCCGAGTAGTCCGTCCCGTCTTCGTGCTCGGAGTTGAAATACTCCTCGCCGATCCAGTAGTAAGCCTTGCCGCGCGGGTCTATGTGCTCGGTGATGATGGGCCGGGCCTTCTTGATGCCCTGCCGCGTGACGCGCACGCCGCGGACTTCGCCCGGCGGGACGTTGACGTTCAGGAGCGTCCCTTCGGGCAGTCCCTCGGAGAGAACCTTGCGCGCGGCGACGACGGCGAAGCGCGCCGCCTCCGTGAAGTCGAAGTGCTCGCGCGCGACGAGGCTGAAGGCGAGGCCGGGCACGCCGAGGATGGTGGCTTCGAGCGCGCCCGCGACCGTGCCCGAATAGGTCGCGTCGTCGCCGAGGTTGCCGCCGTGGTTGATGCCGGAGCAGCAGATGTCGGGCATCTCGTCTGGGCCGAGAATCTGGTTCAAGGCGAGCGTGACGCAGTCGGTCGGCGTGCCGTCAACAGTCCAGTGGCGCTCGTCAATCTGGCGGATGCGCAAAGGTCTTGAGAGCGTTAAGGAGTGCGAAGCGCCGCTCATCTCGGCGGCGGGCGCGACGACGTAAACGTCGCCCACCTCGCGCAGAGCCTCCTCCAGCTTCGTGAGGCCGTCGGAATGTATGCCGTCGTCGTTTGTCAGAAGAATCCGAACCATAAAATTAAGCCGGACTCCATTACACCTTAACGCCCGGAATTATTCAAGCGAGTTTTGAAACGTGTGCGCCGCCTGCGTGCCGCGCTCAATCAAACTTCTCGTTGAGCCAGCCCGCGAACGTCGTCCAGTCAACCCGGCGGAAGCCGCGCTTGCCACTCGCTTTCCTCCAGCCGAACGAGCCGTGACCGATCTCTATCTCGCCCAGTTTCTCGCCCTCCGCGAAGACCTCAAGCTCGATTCCGCTCCCCGCCTTCGAGAGTTCGAGCACCTTCACGTTCACCTTGACCTCGTGCTTCTTGTCAGTGGGCATGCTTGTCTCCTTTCTATCGGTCTAATCTTAATCAAACGGAGGCGGATGACAAAAGCCCCGCGGACTTTTCGCGCCCGCGAGGCTTTCATTGTTTCGAGTGTCCGGCGGAGCTTAGGCGTTCGCCGTCTCCTCCTTCTTGCTGCGGGAGAGGCCCTTGATCTGCACCGGCGTGTTCTTCTCCACGTCCGCGCCGAGCTTCTGCTTCAGAACCATCTCCTGGTAGAGCTTGCGCATCATCGCCGCCTCTTCGTGCGCCGTCTTCGGCCCCTCCATCTGCGGCTTGTTCGGGCGCTGCAAGTCAACCTCGTTCAGCACCAGGCTGGCCGGCGCGTCGTAGTTGAGCGAGACTTCCTTGCCCTTCGCGAAGATTTCGTGCCGCCCGTGCTCCTTGTACCACTGCGCGACGGTCGCGTTCTGGTGCATCTGCTCGATGATGTTGCGCCAGCCGATGCCGGTGTTGTAGGCGCAGAAACTGATCTCGCCCTCCTGCGTGCCGTAGGGAATGATGCACATCTCGGTTCGGCGGAAGTCGTAATTGAACAAGTCCTGGAACCACATGCCCGCGATGAAGAGGAAGTTCCAGCGGTCGGCGCGGCGGGCCTCGATGTCCTGCTTCGAGCGCTTGCCGTCAACGCGACCGTAGCTGCGGCCCGTGAGTCCGAACGACTTGTCGAACTTCTTGAAAAGCTCGTAGAGCGAGAACTGTGAAGGGGCCTTGTACGGATTGTAGTGCTTGAGCAGAGTCAGGCCCATCAGCATGTTCGATGTCCACTTGCCGCGCCCCGCGTCCGTGATCCTCCGCATGTCACGCACGAGTCCCGGAATGTTCAGGAACTCCGGCACGGGCGACATCTCCTTCGTCTCCTTGTCAATCATCACGGCTGTCCCGACGCCGCAGTTCGGGTGGCAGCCACAGGAGACCTGACCCCACTCGGCGTCGGGGCCGTGCGCGAGGTCTGCGAAGTCTGCGAACGCGCCCATCAAAGAGAGCGGGAACCAGTCGCGCGTCGGCTCGGTGATGCCGACCTGGCTTTTCACGTCGTGGGCGAGGTGCGACAAGGTGTAGCGCTGTTGCATGCGCCGCTCGTCCGTGATCTCCTCGTCGCGGCCAGTAAACGAGACGGGCTGGAACGAGATGAAGGCGACCTTCTTCGGGTTGTCGAGCGCGAAGCGGATGACCGAGCCGACCTGGTCGTTGTTGATGCCGTTCACGAGCGTGATGACCAGAACGATCTCGACGCCCGCCCCGTGCAGGTTGTCAATGGCGCGCAGCTTCACGTCGAAGAGGTTGCCGACCTGACGGTGCGAGTTGGCGTCGTTGCCGATGCCGTCGAACTGAAGGTACGCGTAGCGCAATCCGGCCTCGGCGGCCTGGCGGCAGAACTCTTTCGACTTCGCGAACTCGATGCCGTTGGTCGCGCACTGCACGGAGTTGTAGCCAACTTTGCGCGCGTAGCGGATGGACTCGATGAAGTGCGGCGAGATCGAAGGCTCGCCGCCCGAAAACTGCACGGACATCTGGCGGCGCGGCTTGATCGAGATCGCCTTGTTGAGAATGTCCTTGACCTCGTCGAAGGAAAGCTCGTGGACGAAGCCGACCTGGTTGGCATCCATGAAGCAGGGATCGCACATCATGTTGCAGCGGTTCGTCAGGTCAACCGTCAGGACTGAGCCGCGCCCGAACTTGATCGAGCTTGAGCCGTGGTTGTGCAAGCCCTCGTCGTTGTGCGCCTGTATGTCGCGGCCCGGAAACATCGTCTCGATGTGCTTGAGGAACTTCGAGTCAATCGCCATGATGTCCTCGAAGTGGCCGTGTTGGGGGCAGTCCTTGACCATCCAGATTTGGCCGTCGCGCTTGATGATCTGCGCCTTGATCTCGCCGACCTTCTCGTTGACGAGCGTGGACGGGTCAATCGTCGGCGCGCTCAGAATCTTGTTGCGCGCCTCGATGACGCACTTGGGGCAGAGGCTGTCGGTCGTGCGCGGGAAGCCGAGCGGCGGCTTCGACTTCTGCCACGACTTCAGAAGCGGCTTGTCAGACCACTTCGGCGTGAACGACTCGTTCGGCCTGAACTGGTTGAAGAACTGAATCGTGTTGAAGAGGCCGCCCGCGACTAACGCTAGGCCCTTCTCCGCATGCTTAATCGGTTTCATCTTTATTCCCTTCTAAAATTTTTCGGGTCGCTTGTGCAAACGCTTGAGCCGGCTCTTGACGGTGGGGCCGCCGCCGGGTTGACTAACTGAAGCGCGCCGGATACAAAATTTCCACTACAGCCCGCCGCGTCCGTTTCCTTCCCTTGAGTTATTGCTCCGGCCAGAAAAAGGCCAGCCGCTTTCGGAGTGCAATGACCGTGCCACCTTCGACGAAAAGCCCGAAGTCGAAAAATAACTGGACTTGTTCGAGATTGAGGACTCCAGGGATCGTGCACAACAACCTTGCTGTCCGGGTCATCCGAACCTCGGAGGCTTGATTCTAGCAGAGGCGTGACCATATGACACGTCAACCTCCTACTAATCATCCCAGGCCGGAACTCTTGACTCACAGGGCCGCGAAATCCTTGGGAATTTGCCCGTTTGCCTCGACGATTCGCATGACCTCGTCGAACAGAATGCCGTTTGTAGCGACGGCATTTCCCGAATGAATCGAACGACGCCCGTGCCAGTCCGTGAACGTGCCGCCGGCCTCTTCAACGACTGGCAGAAGCGCCGCGCAGTCCCAAACGTTCATCGCCGGGTCGAGCATCACGTCGGCCCGCCCCGTCGCGACGAGGACGTAGCCGTAGCAGTCGCCCCAGGTTCGGCGCATCGCGGCCCTGCGTTGCAACTCGTCCGCCGCCGGGCCGAAGCCGTGGCGCTCGCACGTCCCGAAGTCTGTGGAGAGAAGCAGCGCGTCTTCGAGCGCGGCGGTCTGGGAGACGCGCGTGCGCTCGCCGTTCCAGAAGCAGCCCGCGCCCTTCGCCGCATAGACTATCTCGCCGAGCGCCGGGATGTTGATGACGCCGACCGAAGGCTCGCCATCTATTTCGACGCCGAGGAGGACGCCGTAGAAGGGGACGCCGTGGACGAAGGAGTACGTGCCGTCAATCGGGTCAATGATCCAGCGCCTGCCCGAAGAGCCTACGCTTTCGCCGCCCTCTTCGCCGATGATCGCGTCGTCGGGAAATTTCTCAATTATTCGGCGGCGCAAAAATTCTTCCGCCTCAACGTCGGCCTGCGTGACGAAATTGTCCTTGCCCTTCAGGCGCGTCTCGAACTCCTTGCGGAAGTAGCGAAGCGTTATCTCGCCCGCCTCGCGCGCGAGCCGGACGCCGAAGTCGAGAAGGTCTTGCAGCTCGCCGTTGCTCATTCTTTTCCCTTCCCTCTGCGGCGGCGCGCAAGCTCACCGCCCAAGGCTTCGAGGGTCAGGCCGCGCTCGACCATCAGCACGAGCAGATGATAGATGAGGTCAGCCGTCTCGTAGGTCAAAGCCTTAGGGTCGCCGTCCTTCGCCGCGATGATCGTCTCAGCCGACTCCTCGCCGACCTTCTTCAGAATCTTGTTCAGCCCCTTCTCGAAAAGATACGTGGTGTAAGAGCCTTCCGGCATCTCGCGCCGCCGCCCCGCGATGACACCATAAAGCTTTTCGAGCACAGTGCCGATGTCTTCTTCTTCCGCGCTCGCGCCCACCGATTTTTGCGCGCCTGCCGTTTGAAGACCTTCAACTTCCTGGTGGAAGCAGGAGACCGCGCCCGTGTGGCAGGCGGGGCCGCGCGGCTCGACGAGCACGACCAGCGCGTCCGAGTCGCAGTCGAGGCGCACGTCAACGACTCGTTGCGTGTGGCCGGAGGTCGCGCCCTTGTGCCAGAGTTCGGAGCGCGAGCGCGACCAGAACCACGTCTCGCCCTCCGAGAGCGTGCGGCGCAAGCTCTCCTCGCTCATGTAGGCGAGCGTCAAGACCTCGCGCGTGCGCGCGTCCTGCACGACCGCGGGTACTAGCCCGCGCTCGTCGAAGCGAACGTCCTCCGCCTTCAAACTCATCGCACCAAGACTCCTCGTTCGCGCAAATACTTTTTCACCTCGCCGACGGTGAACTCTCCGAAGTGGAAGAGCGACGCCGCCAGCACCGCACTCGCGCCGCCCGCCGTCAGTGCCTCGTAGAAATGTTCGAGCCTGCCCGCGCCGCCGGACGCGATGACTGGAATACGCACGGCGTCAGCTACCGCGCGCGTCAGCTCGATGTCGTAGCCGTCGCGCGTGCCGTCGCAGTCCATGCTCGTCAGCAGAATCTCGCCCGCGCCCAACTCCTCGGCTCGCGCCGCCCACTCGACGGCGTCACGCCCGACGGTGCGGCGACCGCCGTGCGTGAAGACCTCCCAGCCCGCCGACGCGTCGCGCGCGACACGCCGCCGCGCATCAATCGCCACGACCATGCACTGGCTGCCGAACACGCTCGCGCCCTCCGTTATCAACTCCGGGCGCTCGACCGCCGCGGTGTTGAGAGAAACTTTGTCCGCGCCCCCGCGCAGGACGGCGCGCACGTCCTCAATCGAGTTCAGCCCGCCGCCCACGGTGAACGGGATGAAGACCTCGTCGGCCACGCGGCGCACGAGTTCGGCGACGATGGCGCGCTTGTCTGCCGACGCGGTGATGTCTAGAAACGTCAGCTCGTCCGCGCCTTCGCGGTCGTAGCGCTTCCCCTGCTCGACGGGGTCGCCCGCGTCCACGAGCGAGATGAAGCGTATGCCCTTCACGACGCGACCGTTGTTGACATCGAGACACGGGATGATGCGCTTCGCGAGCATTCGACGCCTCAGCCTTCCGCGAAATTTTTTAGCAGCCGGAGGCCCGCCGCCTGACTCTTCTCCGGGTGGAACTGAACGCCGCAGACCCGCCCGCGCGCGACGACCGAGAAGTATCTCAGGCCGTACTCGGTCTCGCCGATCACCACGTCCTCGTCCGACGCATCGCAGAAGTAAGAGTGGACGAAGTAGAAAAAAGACTGGCTCTCGATGCCTTCCGCGAGCGCGTGTTCTTTGCGCCACCCGACCTGATTCCAGCCGACCTGCGGCACGCGCAGACTCGCGGGGAAGCGTCGCACGCGACCGCGCAGGAAACCGAGGCCGGCGGTGACGCCGAACTCCTCCGACTCCTCAAAGAGCATCTGCATGCCGACGCAGACGCCGAGCAGCGGTGTGCCTTCCTCGACGCGCTCGCGCACGAGGCGGTCGAAGCCGCGCTCCGCCAAAGCCTCCATGCACGCGCGGAACGCGCCGACGCCCGGCAGCACGAGTTTCGACGCCCCGCGCAGCACGCCCTCGTCAGCGCTGACGACCGCCTTGCAGCCCGCCGCGTGGAAAGCCTTCTCGACCGAGCGAAGGTTCCCCACGCCGTAATCTATGATCGCCACGCGAGCCAAGTCTCTTGCAACACCTCTCGATTTCTCACAGCCACACCCCCGCGCCCATTTCTGACAGCGTCTCTCTCAAGCTCGTTCGAGACAGCACCCTTCTCATGCTCCTTACAGCACGCCCTTCGTGCTCGGCACGCCCTCGACACGCGGGTCGCGCTCGACCGCACGACGGAGCGCGCGCGCCGTCGCCTTGAACGTGCCTTCGAGGATGTGGTGCGTGTTGCGCCCGCGCAGGCAGTCTATGTGAAGGTTGCAGCGCGCGGCCTCGGCGAGCGAGCGCCAGAAGTGCTCGGCCAGCTCGACCGAGAAGTTGCCGATCACCTGCCGCCGCGTCCCGACCTCATAGACGAGGTAGAAGCGGCCCGACAAGTCCACGACCGCGCGGCACAGGGCCTCGTCCATCGGCACGGTCGCCTCGCCGTAGCGCGCGATTCCGCTTTTGTCGCCGAGCGCCTGCGCGATGGCCTGTCCGAGCGTGATGGCGATGTCCTCGACCGAGTGGTGGTCGTCTATGTGCAGGTCGCCGCGGCACTCGACTTCGAGGTCGAACAGGCCGTGGCGCGCGAACAGCTCCAGCATGTGATCGAGGAACGCCACGCCCGTCGAGACCTTCGACGCGCCGACGCCGTCGAGCACAAGGCGGACGCGCACGTCCGTCTCCTTCGTCCTGCGCCGCACCTCGGCGGCTCGCGCCTGCGCCTGCACTTCATTACTCATAGTTAAATGATGAGTGATGAATGCGGAATGATGAATGATAAGAAGCGTGCTGCTTTTAATTCATCATTCTGCATTCATCGTTTCCTTTCCCTCCTCCGAGAAAATATCTCCTAACGCCGCCAGTAGCTTGTCGTTCTCCGCGGGCGTGCCGACGCTCAGGCGGAAGTAGTCTTTGAGCATCGGGTAGCCGCTCACGTCGCGGACGAGTATGTCGCGCGCGAGCAGTTCGCGGAAGACGCGCTTCGGCTCTATCGCTGAACGCACGACCATGAAGTTCGCGTGCGAGCGCACGGGCGCGAGGCCCGGTACGCGGCGCAAGTTTTCGTAAAGCCGCTCGCGCTCTTGCAGGATGCGCCGCACGGTCGGCTTCAGTTCCGACTCGTACAACTCGACGGCGACCTCGGCGGCGGTCTGCGAGAAGGCGTTGAGGTTGTACGGCAGCACGGCCTTGCCGACTTCGCGCGCGAGTTCCGGCGCGGCCAGCAGGTAGCCGACGCGTAGGGCTGCCAGCCCCATCGCCTTCGAGAAGGTGCGGAAGACGGCGAGGTTCGAGTGGGCGTAGAGCAGCGGCGCGACCGTCTGGCCGGAGAACTCGAAGTAGGCTTCGTCTATGACGACGATGCCGCGAGTCGCCGCGAGCAGCGATTCGAGTTCGTCGTGTTCGACGCGGCAGCCCGTGGGGTTGTTCGGAGAACAAAGTATCGTCACGTCCGGCTCTTCGCGCTCTATCGCCTCGCGCAGCGCCCCAACGTCGAACTTCAACTCTCCGTCGAGCGGCACGCTCAAGACCTCGCCGCCTAAAACTGTCGCGACCTGTCTGTAGAGCGCGAACGTCGGCTCGCTGATGAGCACGCGTCGCCCCTCGCCGACCGTGACCATCAGCGTCGCCTGTATCAACTCGTTCGAGCCGTTGCCCGCGACCACGCCGTCCGCGCGCCACCCCGCGAACGCCGCCAGCTTCTCGTGCAGGCTCGCGGGCACGAAGTCAGGGTAGCGCGACCACGCTCGCGATTGTATGCGTCGCAGCGTCTCGCGCTTGATCGTCTCCGGCGCGTCCCAGGGGTTCTCGTTCTGGTTGATCTTCACCGACGCGCGGTCGGGCGAGAGCGTATAAGCCTTCAGCTCGCGCACGCGCGGTTTGATTTTGTCCAGCGGATTCATAAGTTCAAAGCTGAAAGTTCAAAGTTGCAAGGCTCAGAGCTTTGAACCTTCAACTTTAAACTTTGAACTACTCTGTAAGTCGAATCATAGCCGACCGCGCGTGCGCGTCTAAGCCTTCGGACTCGGCGAGCGCGGCGATCATGCACGCCGTCTCGTTAAGCTCCTCGCGCGTGTAGCGGATGACGCTCGTGCGTCGGAGGAAATTGTGGACTCCGAGGGCGGAGGAGAAGCGCGCCGCGCCGCCCGTGGGCAGCACGTGGTTCGGCCCGGCGAAGTAGTCGCCGACCGCCTCCGGCGTGTGCGCGCCGAAGAAGATCGCGCCCGCGTGACGGACTCGCGCCGCCGCGCCCTCTTCATCGCGCATGTTGATTTCGAGGTGTTCGGGCGCGAGTTCGTTGACGAGTTCGCAAGCCTCTTCGAGCGAGCCGACGACGAAGACCGCGCCGAAGTCCGCGAGCGAGCACTCGATGATTTTCCGACGGGGGAGGGTCTCGGCCTGTCGCGCGACTTCGGCGGCGACGCGCCCGGCAAGCTCCGAGTCCGTCGTGACTAAAACGGCGGAGGCGTCCTCGCCGTGTTCGGCCTGCGCGAGCAGGTCTGCGGCGACGAAGTCTGCGCGCGCCGTCTCGTCCGCGAGCACAACGACCTCGCTCGGCCCGGCGATGGAATCAATCCCGACCGCCCCGAAGACGAGCTTCTTCGCGGCGGCCACGTACTTGTTGCCCGGCCCCGTGATGACATCAACGCGCGGAATCGTCTCGGTGCCGTAGGCGAGCGCGGCGACCGCCTGCGCGCCGCCGACCTGATAAATCTCCGCGACGCCGAGTTCGACGAGCGCGGCGGCGACCGCCGGAGTTTGCGAGAGCGTGCGCGGCGGCGTGACGACGGCGATGCGTTTGACGCCGGCGACCTGCGCGGGCACGACGTTCATCACGACCGACGAAGGGTAGCTCGCCGTCCCTCCCGGCACGTATAGTCCCGCTGCGTCCACCGGCGAGACGCGCTGACCTAAACGCACGCCGCGTCCCGTCTCCATCTCCCAAGATTCGGCGCGCTCGCGCTCGTGGAAGGCCCGGACGTTGCGTATGCTCGCGCGCAAAGCTCCGAGCACGCGACTGTCAACGCGCGCCGCCGACTCGCGCAGCGCCGACTCTTCGACGCGCAGCTCGCACGCGCGCAGGCGCACGCCGTCGAAGCGCGCCGTGTAGTCGAGCAGCGCCGCGTCTCCGCGCCGCCTCACCTCCTCGATTATCTCCGCGGCTGCGCTCAACAGTCCGGCGTCCGCCGCGATGCGACGCTCTTTAATGCGCGCGAGCTTCGCCTGTCGCGCCCGCCCGTCACTGATAACTTCGATCAAGCGCCCTTCCCTCTCTCTTCGACCGCGCGTCCGAGCGCCCTGATGATTTCGCCGACAGCCGCGGCTTTCAACTGGTAGCTCGCCCGGTTGACGACGAAGCGGGCAGTTGACTCCGTGATCGTCTCGACGACGACGAGGCCGTTCTCGGCGAGCGTGCGTCCCGTCTCGACGAGGTCAACAATGCAGTCGGCCAGTCCCGTGACGGGCGCGAGTTCGACCGAGCCGGAAAGCTCGATGATCTCGACCGGCACGCCGCGCGAGCCGAAGTGCCGGGCGGCGATGCGCGGGTACTTGGTCGCGACGTGGAGCACGCCCGCTCGCCCGATTCCCGCGTCCTCGCGCGCCGCGACGGCGATGCGGCAGTAAGCGATCTTCAGGTCGAGCGGCTGCAAAACGTCGGCCCCCGATTCGAGCAGAACGTCGCGACCGACGACGCCGCAGTCGGCGATGCCGTGCTCGACATAGACCGGCACGTCCGCCGGCTTGACGAAGACGAAGCGGCAGCGCCCGCCCTCGTCCTCGACGGCGAGCCGCCGCGACGCCAGCGCCTCCCGGCTCGCGCGCACGCCGGCGCGCGCCAGCAGTTCGAGCGCGTCCTGCTGCAACCTCCCTTTGGCGATGGCAATCGTCAACATCTGAATTTTTGATTTTAGATTTTTGATTTTAGATTGTCTGCCGACGATGAGAGACGCGCTGTCTTTCAATCGCAAATCAAAAATCTAAAATCAAAAATTCTGCGCCTCGCGGTTCTGTCTCAATCCTCTAATTCCAACTTGATCCTCTCGCCGCGCGCGCGCCTCAGCTTCGCCTCTCGCAAAAGTTCGCCCGTGCCCGCGGCCTTGACGAGCGAGGTGATGTCGGCCTTGCCGTTCTTCAGCTCGAAGTCGCCGCGCGAGATGACCTCGGTGATGGCGTCGAGGTCGAGCACGAAGCCCGTGGCCGGCTCGCGCCGCCCGAAGTTGGCCGTCAGCTCGTCGTAGCGCCCGCCGCTCCCGACGCGCGCGCCCGCGCCCTCGGCGTAAATCTTGAAGACCAGGCCGGTGTAGTAATCCAGCCCCGACACGTCGCCCAGGTCAATCTCGAAATTGTCCGCGAGTCCCAGCGCCTCGATGATGCTCCAGGTCTTTTCGAGCGCTTCGAGCGCGGCACTCGCGCGCAGACCCGTCGCGACGCCGCGCGCCTCCTCCAGAACTCCGCGCTTGCCCGACAGGCGCGTCAGGCGCGCGGCCAGCGGCGGTACGTCAGCGCCGCCTGACGAGTGCTCGGCCAGGAGGCTTTCGAGTTCGGCGGCGGCGCGCGAGTCAACGAGGCGGCGCATCCGCTCGCGCCCTGCCTCGTCCAGCTTTAGCTGTTCGGCCACGCCGTTGAAGACGCCGACGTGGTTGAGCGTGACGCAGTAGCGAAGTTCGAGGCGCGCGAGCACCTCGGCGGCGATGGCGAGCACTTCGAGGTCTGCCCCGGCGCTCCCCGTTCCGATCAGTTCGCAGCCGAGCTGCCGCCCCTGCCGCCTCCACTCGACGTGCGACCGAGGCCGCTGGCGGAAGACCGACGCGGCGTAGCAGAAGCGCAAGGGGCGCTCTTCGGATGCGAACAGAGTCGCGGCGGCGCGCGCCACCGAGGAGGTCACGTCGGGCCGCAGCGCGAGCAGACGCCCGTCCGTGTCCGTGAAGCGGAAGCCGCGGCTCGCCTCCTCGCGCCCCATGCCACGCTCGAACAGGACGTAGTAGTCCACGGAGGGCGTCGCGATCTCCTCGTAGCCCCAGCCGTCGAAGACACTCATCACCGCGTCCTCGACCGCGCGCCGCAGACGCGCCTCACGCCCGAAGTAGTAGCGCATCCCGCCGGGAATTTTTGAAAGCGGCTCCATAAGGGAATGATGAATGATGAATGCGGAATGATGAATTAAGAGAAGCCGGCGGCTTTCAATTCTTCATTCTTCATTCCGCATTCATCACTAAATGCAAAACGCTGCCGGGCGAGTCGCGTCGCTGGCAGCGTGTGTGTCGGTGAAAGCTTTCGTGCGCTCGTCGCTTCGGCGCGTCAGGAGTCACACCACACGCGGCTGCCCGCATGGCGATGGTGGTTGCCATGATGATGCAGCGTCCGTATGTGGATGCGTTGTGCCATTCTCCGAAACTTCCTAAGGGCTTCTCAGGCCGCGTCCGTTATAACCGACCGCTTTGAAGTCTGTCAAACTGTGCCTGAACAGAACCGCGAGCGGGTCAGCCTGCCGATGCGCGGCCTACGCTCTGAAATCACGCCCACTCGCCACCGCTCGCGGCTCTGACTTAGTGGCGCGGAGCGTAGTAGCCGACGCGCGTGGTGACTTCGTAGTCGTGGCCGGGCACTTCGACGCGGACGCGTCGGAAGCGACCGTCGCGGGCGGGGTTGGTGGGCGTGTAGTAGAGCGCGTACTGGTGGCGCAGCTCGTCGGCGATCTCCGCGTAAACGCGGTCGAGCGCGTCGAAGCTCTGCGGCTTGTAGAGCCGCCCGCCCGTGGCGCGCGTCAGTTCCGCGAGGTTACGCTCGCTCGCGTCGAGCACGCGCAAAGATTCGCGCAGGTCGCCGATGCGGAGCTGGTTGAAGCGCACCGTCGAGTCCGACCCGGCGAGCATGCTGTCCAGCTCGGCCTGCTTGCGCGTGCGCTCGATCTCCGTGTTCGCGATGACATAGACGGCGACCTGCGATTCGAGCAGGGCGCGCATGGCCGCGTCGGCGGTGGCCGAGCCGCGGTTGCTGTCAATGCCGTCGCTCAGGACGACGAGGGCGCGGCGGCGCTCGTCGCGTTGGAACTGCTCGCGCGCCGAGAGCAGGAGCGCGTCGTTGAAGCGCGTGAAGACGCCGGTCGAAAGACGCGCGAGCGCGCGGTGCAGTTGCAGACGGCTCTTCGTCCAGTCGAGCAGAAGCTCCACGCGGTCGTCGAACTTGATGAGGCAGAAGCGGTCGTCCGGCGAGAGCCGCCCGGCGAACTGCTCGGCGGCGCGTCGGAAGTCCTCGAAACTGTCGGCCACAGACGAAGAGGCGTCAACGAGCAGCGCGGCGTCCACGGGCACTTGGCGGAGCGAGAGATCGCTCAGGGGTTGCTCGCGCCCGTCCTCGAAGACCCGGAAGTCTTTGCGCGCGAGGTCGGCGACGAGCTGCCCCGACGAGTCGCGCACGGTCGCGGGCACGAGAACCTCGGAGGCGTTGATCGTAACGACCTCGTCGTCGCCGACCGCCTCCGCGCCCTGTTTACTCTTCTGGCCGGACTGCGACTGCACGCTGCCCGTGCCGTCCTCGCGCGAGGCTTTGCGCGGGCGCGTGTGATCCTGCGTGAAGGACGCGGGCGCGACCGCGAGGAGCGCGAGCAGGCAAACGAAGAGGAGTAGGGACGCGCGCGCGCGCCGCGCCGCCGTGAAACTTACGCGCGCCGCCGAAGTGACACTTGCAGAAGTTTTCTTTCTCCACGCGACCGACGCACGCATCGTTTCACCTCAACGAAGATTCATTCATTCTTGTGTGTGAGGCGGCGGGAGGTTAACCACAGAGACACAGGGGACTCAGAGGAAGCACAGAGGATTGGATTTCTCTGTGCCGTCTCTGTGTTCTCTGTGTCTCTGTGGTTAGCTTCAACGTCCGCCACGCCCAAGAATGAATAGACCACGTCACCTCGACCGACTTCACTTCTCAGGGCGTGCGCCCTGGCCGCCGTCTTCGCCCATCGCCGCGCGCATCGCCGCGATGACCGGCTCGCTCACGCGGCGCTTGCGAAGCTCCGAGAGTTTCGCGGGCGAGAGGTCGAACTCGACCGGCGACTGCTCGATGCGGCGGATGATCGTTCCTTCGGAGAAGCCCGCCTCGACCAGCTCGACGACCGAGTCGTCCGTGAGCGTGGGCGTGCGTTCGAGCTTCGCCTGCGTGTCGCCGCCGCCCTCCGCGGGCGGGCGGATGATGCGGACGGTGGCGCTGCCCGTGGTCTGCGTGTCGTTGTCCGCGCCGCCGCTTCCGCCGCGCGAGCGCACGCGCCCCTTCGAGCCGCCCGACGAGCCGAAGATGTCTGTGCTGCCCGCGTCTGCGCCGGGGCTTTGCTCCTTCGCACCGCCGCGACTCTGCCCCGTCGCGCCCACGTCGCCGAGCGGCATGTCGTCGCCCCAGTCGTCGTTTGCCAGATCGTCCGCGCCGCCGCGCCCGATCATCGCCAGGATGACTTTCTCGCCCACGCCGCTCTTCTTCAACTCGATCAGGCGCTCCGGGGCGAGGTCGAAGTTCGCGGGCCGCGCGCGGATGATCGCGATGACCGCCTTCTCGCTGAAGCCCGCGCGCACCAACTTCACGACCGAGCCGTTCGTGAGCGGCGCTTCCGCGCCCCGCGGCGGCCCTTGCGCGAGCGCCCGCGCGGAAAAGGCGACGACCGCCGCCACGACTGCGAACTTAACCAAACCGTATTTCATCTCCACGCACCTCAACCCGTAAACAAGCGCGAATGAGCCGGACATTCCAGAAGAAGTGATGAATGCGGAATGATGAATGATGAATTTAAAGCAGGCTGTCTTTCATTCATCATTCATCATTCCGCATTCATCACTTCTTACTTGACTTCCTCGTAGCGCGCGGTAATGCGGCGGACGTAGTTGCGCGTCTCGCGGAAGGGGGGCACGCGGTAGCCGTAGCGCGTGACGTTGCCCTCGCCCGCGTTGTAGCCCGCGAGCACGAGGTCAACGCGGTTGTCGAAGCGCGCCAGAAGCTCTTTGAGGTAGTGCGTCCCGGCGTTGACGTTCTGCGCGGGGTCGTGCGGGTTGCGCACGCCGAAGCGCGCAGACGTGCCCGGCATCAACTGCATCAGGCCGCGCGCGCCCGATGGGCTGACCGCGCGCGAGTTGAAGTGCGACTCCTGCTCCATGACGCAGAAGACGAGGTAAGGGTCAACGCCGTAGCGCGAGCCGTTCTGCTTGATGAGCGAGTCGAGGCGGGCGCTCCCCGTCGTCCAGCGCCACTCGCGCCGACGCCCCTTGCCGCCCGCGGCGTCGGCCACTTCCGTATTCGAGAGCTGCACGCGCTCGACGTGGTCAACGCGCGCGCGCTCGACGAAGGTCGAGATGTTGTCGCGCCTGTACCAGACCCCTTCCGCCTTCTCGTCCGCCTCGTCCACCTCCATCTTCGCCCCGCCGACGAGGTAAATCCACACCTCCTGCTCGCCCTCTCCTGGCTCCTTCGTGCCGCCGCCACCCGTTTTCAAGACCGCGGCGGCGCTCGCATTCTTCGCATTCGTGTCGTGCGTAGGCTTCGCCTTCTCGTCCGTAGGCTTCGACGCGCGCCCCGCGCCCGCCGCCTTCACGACCTCTTTCACGCGCGAGCGCTCGACCAGATAGGTTACGCCGCCGCGCCTGTACCAGACGCCCTGCGCGTCTTCCCAAGCCTCGTCAACCTCCATCGTCGTCCCGTCCGTCAGGCGCAACTGATCTGCGCGCGCGCCCGTCGGAAACGAGAGGAGGACGATGACGAACAGCGCGGCCCCCTTTAAGAAATTGCGGATTGCGAATTGCGAATTGCGGAACGGCGATGGCGGTGTAATACATAGGCCGGACGCCGGACGCGGACGAGAAGCGCACTGTCTTCCGATCCGCAATCCGCGATCCGCAATCCGCAATCGGACTGTTTCAGAGTTGCAGCGGGTTCGCATCAACCAACTCCCCAGTGTTCCTCGTCAACTCTCCCGTCGTTTTCCTGCCCGGCTCCTGCGTCGAGAAGCCGTGAGAGGTTCCGAAGTAGTTGCGCCACGCAGCGTCAATCAGGCGCGTGGTGACTTCGGGCGGGCGTCCCTCGAAGAGGCAAACGTCGGTCACGCGGTCGAGCAGGTCGCGCGGCTCGCAGGACTTCATCTGCCTCTGTTCGAGCATGTAGTTGTTGAGCAGGTGGTCGAGGCACGACTGCTCGACCTTCAGCCCGCGCGTGTAGGCGGCGCGCTTGAAAATCTCGACGTAGGCCGCCGGTGTCGGCGACTCGACGCGCGCGCGGTAGCCCATGCGCCGCAGGAACGCCTCGTCCACAAGGTCTTTCTCGTCGAGGTTGGTCGAGAAGACGACCAACTGCTCGAAGGGCACTTCGATCTTCTTGCCGGTGTGGAGCGTCAGGTAGTCAACGCGCTTCTCCAAGGGGACGATCCAGCGGTTCAGGAGGTCGGTCGGCTCGACCCTCTGCCGCCCGAAGTCGTCCACGACGAGCGTGCCGCCGTTCGACTTCAACTGAAACGGCGCTTCGTAAAAGCGCGCGGCCTCGCTCCACTGAAGGTCTGCGTCGTCTAAGGTCAACTCGCCGCCGACGATGACCAACGGGCGCTCGACGAGAACCCAGCGGCGGTCGTAGTCGGTCGGCGTCTCTGCTTCGGGGGCGGGGCGGTGGTTGTGCGAGTCGAAGACGCGGATGATCTGTCCGTCAATCTCGATGGCGAAGGGAATCCAGATGTGGCCGGGCAGCCCCGCGTTGATGCGCTCGGCGACCGCCGTCTTGCCCGTGCCCGGAGGCCCCGTGATGAAGAGCGAGCGGCGCGAGTTGATGACGCAGCCCAGGGTTTGCAGCAGCGACTCCGGCAGGACGAGGTCGCGGAAGGCTGCGCGCACCGTCTCAATCGAGGCGGCGCGCGCCGGGACGGCTTGCAGACGCATCATGTGCGCGTAGTCGCGCAGAGAGACGGGCGCGGGGCCGACGTAGCCGCACAGCTCGCGCACGCGCGCGACGCGCTCCCAGCCGCGCTCCAACATCGCGTAGCGCGTCGCGCCGACGGCGATCTGCCCGCGCACCTCGACCATCTTCTCGCGCGTCAGGTGCACGAGCATCTCCTCGACGAGCGAGCGCGGCAGGCGCAGTTCCTCGGAGATGGACTGCGTCGTCGGCTCCGGCATCTGCGCGACGTGCTTCAAAGCGAGGTCGCACAAAAAGCTCGCCGCCACGTCCGCCTCGCACAACTCCTCCAGCGACGGCGGCCCCATCGTCTCGATCTCGACGCGCGTCAGAATCCCTGTGTGAGTCATCTCTAACTCCGTTCGGAAGAAGTGTGTAGTGACGGGTGCGGGATGACGAACGTGCTGTGACAAGCGGTTTTATTCATTCGTCACCCCGCACCCATCACACTTATTGCCCGCCGGACGCGGCGAGCGCGGGCTGCCTGGCGTCCGCGTCCCGGAGCGCCTGCCGCGCGTCGTCAGCCTTCGCCTTGTCGCCGGTGCGCTCGTAGAGTTCGGCGAGCTGCCGGAGGACGTTCGCGGAAGCCGGTTGCAGGCGGCGCGCGGCTTCGAGGTGTTCGACGGCCTTGTCGTCGCGGCCCACGCGTATCAGGAGCGCGGCCACGTTCGAGTGGCCCGTGAACTCGCCGCCCGCGCGCGCGAAGCTGCGGTAGGCGTCGTCGTACTTGCCGAGTCGCGCCTCGGCGAGCGCGAGGTTGTTGAGGACGCGCGCGTCGGCGGGGGCGAGCCGGGCCGCGCGCTTCAGCTTGTCCACCGCCGCGCGGTAGTTGCCGTTGAGGTAGAGCGAGTAGCCGAGGTTGTTCAGGGCCTCAGGGTCGCGCCCGTTCACGTCCACCGCACGCGCGTAAGACTCCTTCGCGCGGTCGTGCAGGCCCTTCTGGTCGTAGGCCACGGCGAGCAGGCTGTGGGCCTGACTCAGTCGCGGGTCGAGCGAGGCGGCGCGCGAAAGCTCCGCAATCGCCTCGTTCAGACGCCCCTCTTCGAGCAGCGCGCGACCGCGCGCGAGACACCCTTGCGCGCTTTGATCTTCGTCGCCCGCGGCCTGTTTGCGCGCCGTCGTGTTGTCCTCGACGCGGACGACCGCGACGCTCTCGAAGCGCGAGGCGTCCTTCTCGCTCATGCGCGCGAGCTTGGAGTCGCCCTTGCCGAAGAGGTGTTCGACGGCCTTGAAGGGGGCTTTGAAGATACGGAAGAACCCCCCGCCCTTCTTCTTCGGCGCGCTTGCGTCCTGCGCGCCGGCCTCCGCGCCCGAAGCGGCGACGACGTTCGTGTCCGTGTCGCCGTCGCGCCCGTCCCCTTCGGCGCTCCAAAGGGCGGCGGCGCTGACGGCGAGGACGAGGGCGGCGAGAAGCGTGACGACTCTGCGCGTGAACATGGGTTAACGTCTCCTTACATCTGTGCGAACGTGTCCATAAGGTTGATGAACGCGGGGCCGAGGAGGACGATGAAGAGCACCGGGAAGAGGAAGCAGGCGAGCGGGAAGAGGAGCTTGACAGCAGCCTTCTGCGCGGCCTGCTCGGCGCGCTGCCGCCGCTTCGTGCGAAGACTGTCGGCATAGACGCGCACGGCGCGCGCAATCGAAGTGCCGAAGCGGTCGGCCTGGATGAGCATCCCGCAGAGGCTTCGGAGGTCTTCGACGCCCGTGCGCTCCGCGAGGTTTCTGAGAGCCTCGGCGCGGTCGCGCCCGACGCGAATCTCCATGTTCGTCATCGTCAGCTCTTCGCAGATGTCCGGGTGCACCTCCTTCAACTCCTCGCCGACGCGGATGAGCGCGGCGTTCAGGCCCAGCCCCGCCTCGATGGAGACGACCAGGAGGTCGAGCGCGTCGGCCAGGCCCCACTGAAGGCGCTGCTGTCGGCTTCGGATCATCCGCCTCAGCGTGTAGCGCGGGAGCGCGAAGCCGGCGACGAAGGCCGCGAGAATCCAGAGGGCCGCGCTCCCCAGAGGCCGGCCCATGACGGCGCAGACGAGCGCAACGACCGCCGGGAAGAAGGCGAGCGAGAGCAGTTGCAGCGCGCGATAGACGACCGCCGCATTCGGCGAACGGTAGCCCGCGTGCATCAGAAGCTTCTGTAACTTCTTGGCCTCCGCAGCCGACGGCGGCGCGAGGCGGCTCAAGGGCGTCGCGACCCTTTCGGCCAACGCCGCGACCGAAGACTCCTCGATGAGCGCGGAGGGCGCGGACGCGACCGCGCCGCCGCTCCCGTCGCCCATGCGCTTCAGCCGCTCGGTCGCTGCCGACGGCGGGCGGAACATCAGCCAGTAGGCGGCCAGCGCGCCCAGCATGATGCAGACGAAGGTGGAGATGGTGATGAAGAAAATCATAATCGTGAACCGTGAACCGTAAACCGTGACAAATTGAAAACCCGCTGCCCGTCAACCGTGAACTATAAAGTTGCTCCCATCTGGTCACGGTTCACGGTTCACGGTTTACGGCCTTCAAATCTTTATCCTCAGAATCTTCCGAATGACGAGCATGCCCGTGATCTGGAGGGCGACGGCGACGGCCAGCAGGCGGTGGCCGCGCGGGTCGCTCCAAAGCACGCTCATGTATTCGGGGTTCATGACGGTCACGGCCAGCGCGATGAAAACGGGGAGGCCGCAGAGAATCCACGCGGACATGCGCGAGGAGGTCGTCAAAGTCTTCAGGTCTTCGAGGATGCGGAAGCGCTCGCGGATCGTTTGGGCGACCTTCTCCAAAATTTCGGCGAGGTTGCCCCCCGTCTCGCGCTGGATAAGTATGGCCGTGACGCACAGACGCAGGTCGAGGAGCGGGACGCGCTCCGACAAATTCTCCAGCGCGAGCTTCAGGGAGAGGCCGAGGTTCTGCTCCTCGTAGGTCTTACGGAACTCGGTCGCGATAGGCTCCGGCATCTCCGTGGAGACCATGTGGAGCGACTCGGCGAAGGCGTGTCCGGCCTGGAGGGCGCGGCTCATCAGGTCGAGCGCGTCGGGCAAAAGCGCCAGGAACTCGCGCAGGCGCTGGTGCCGCTTCCAGAAGACGTGCACGAACGGGATCGCCGCCGCCGAGAGTCCCGCCAGTAGCGCGAACACCCAGTTCGGCGTGAGCATCCAGACGGCGAGCGCGCCGAGTATGCCGGCCATCGCCGAGAACATCAGCAGGCGCGTGACCGTGAGGTTCAGGTCGGCCTGGTCAATGACGCGCCGAAGCCTCGTGGCGAACTGCAACTCCAACAGCGCGCGGTTGAGGAGCGGTATCTCGCTCATCAACTCCTCGCGCGCGAGCCGCACCTCCGAGTCCTCGCTGTGGGCCGAGTGGAGCAGCGCCTCGGCGAGACGTTGCTGCAAGCGCACGCGCCGCTTCTCCGACCCGTGCGTCGCCAGAAGGTACGCGCTGAGCACGAGGACGAGGCAGAAGATGAAGACGAAGAATGGAATCATGGCTTTAATCAGTAGTCAGTAGTCAGTAGTCAGTAGTCAGTAGTCAGTAGATTTTGTCTCTCAAGTCTGTCGAGTCTGGGTAGCCTGCGCGTGGTAGAAGGCAGGGAGCTTTTCTACTGGCTACTGGCTACTGACTACTCAAAAAAGACTCGCGGCAGTTGCATGCCGTACTGCTTGAGCCGCTCGGCGAAGCGCGGGCGCACGCCCGTGGCCTTGAACTGGCCGACGACCTTGCCCTCCTTGTCAACGCCGCGGCGCTCGAAGAGGAATATCTCCTGCATCGTGATCACGTCGCCCTCCATGCCCGTGATCTCGGAGATGGAAGTGACGCGGCGCGTGCCGTCGGAGAGGCGCGCGACCTGTATGACGAGGTCAATGGCCGAGGCGATCTGCGAGCGCATGGCCTTCTCGGAGAGGCGCATGCCGGTCATCTGGATCATCGTCTCGACGCGGGCGAGGGCGTCGCGCGGCGTGTTGGCGTGAATCGTCGTCAAAGAGCCGTCGTGGCCCGTGTTCATAGCCTGGAGCATGTCTATGGCCTCGCCGCCTCTGACCTCGCCGATGACGATGCGGTCGGGCCGCATGCGCAGGGCGTTGCGCACGAGGTCGCGCTGCGTGATCTCGCCTTTGCCCTCGATGTTGGGGGGCCGCGTCTCAAGGCGGACGACGTGCGGCTGCTGCAACTGCAACTCCGCCGAGTCTTCAATCGTCACGATGCGCTGGTCTTCGGGGATGTAGGCCGAAAGCGCGTTCAAGAGCGTCGTCTTGCCCGCGCCCGTGCCGCCGGAGATGAGGACGTTCAGGCGCGCGTGGACGCACATGCGGAACATCTCGGCGATGTCGCGCGTGAGCGCGCCCTTCTCGATGAGCATGTCAATGCGGAGCGGGTCGGCGGCGAAGCGCCGGATGGACATCACTGGGCCGTCTAAAGCGAGCGGCGGGATGATGGCGTTGACGCGCGAGCCGTCCTTGAGGCGCGCGTCAACCATCGGCGAGGACTCGTCAATGCGCCGGCCAACGCTTGAGACGATGCGCTCGATGACTCTCATCAGGTGCTCGTTGTCCTTGAAGGTTACGTCGGAGCGTTCGAGCCTGCCGGCGCGCTCGACGTAGATTTGGGAGGGCGAGTTGATGAGGATGTCGCAGACCGTGGGGTCGGCCAGGAGCGGCTCAAGGGGGCCAAGGCCGAACAGCTCGTGGCGCACCTCTTCTACCAGTCGCTCGCGCTCGATTGTCGAGAGCGGCGTGCTCTCGACGTGCAGCAAATCTTCGGCGAGGCGCGCGACCTCCGAATGGAGTTGTTCGGGGTCGAGCTGGCCGAGCTTCTTCAAGTCCATCCGGTTGATGATGGCGCGGTGCAGGCGCGACTTCATCTCCTGGAAGACCTGCTGGCGGTTGACGCCCGGCTCCTCGGCAGCGCCGCCGCCACGCGCGGACGGCGCGCCGCCCGGCGGCATCGTCTCTTTGATTAGTCGTTCGCGGAGTGACATGGCTTTCTGGAAGTTTAGAGTTCAGTTCAGAGTTCAAGCTTTAGCTTGTTTCGTTCAGAACGCACGCTGAAGCGTGAACTCTGAACCCTCGGAATTCCTTTAACCGACCGGCGACGGCTGACCGCCGACGGCTTTCTTGTCGAGCAGCGCGCGTGCCGATTTCGTCTGCTCCTGCACTTTGGCCTGGCGTCGGAATAGTCCGGCGAGGAGTCCGCGCCGCTCGCCGTCGGCTTCGGGCGACGGCGCGGGGGCGTTGGCGTGAGCGCCGCCGCCTAGCCCCGCGGCGATCTGTCGAATCTCGCCGGCGATGCGCGAAGAGGGGTCTGACTCGACGAGCGGCTGGCCGAGGTTGATCGAGTTGACGACGGCGCGGTAGTCGCTCGTGATGAATCCCATCACGCGCTCGCCGAGGTAGCGCTCGACCTGACGCAAGTCGAGATCAATCTGCTTCGACCAGCGGTTGACGACGATGCGCACCTTGTGGCGCGGGTAGCCGAGGCGGTCGAAGATGGCGAGCGTGCGCTGCGCGCTGCGGATGGCGGGGATGTCGAGCGTCAAGACCATCAGGATTTCGTCCACCTGGTCGAGCGCGGCCAGCGTGATCGAGTCGAAGGTATGCTGCGGGTCTATGACGACGTAGTCGTAGCGCTCGCGCAGGATTTGGATGACCGAGAAGACATGCTCGGCCTCGATGTCGTCTGCCGCGTCGGCCTCGCGCGGCGCGGCGAGCAGAGAGAGGTTCGCCGAGTGCGGCGCGAGGTAGCTCTTGAGCATCGCGTCGTCGGCCTGCTCGCGGTTCTCGACGAGGTCGGCGATTGTGTACTTCGGCTCGACGCCGAGGAAGAGGGTTAGATCGCCCGCCTGCAAGTTCAGGTCAACGAGCACGGTCGGCGCGCTCAGAGAGGCGGCGAGGTTCGTGGCGATGAAGGAGGTGCCGCAGCCGCCCTTGCTCGAAAAGACGGCGACGGCGCGGCCCCGCTTCTTCTTGGCTACGGGCTGCACGTGGCAGAACTCGGCGGTGCGCGCCAGCACCGTCTCGAACTCCGCGGGCGCGACGGGCAGGTGCAGGAAGTCGCGCGCGCCCGCGCGCAGCGAGCGCAGGATGAGGTCAGGCGAGGCGTCGCGCGAGGCGCAGACGACTGCGGTCGTCGGGCTGACCGAGGCCACGCGCTCGACGAACTTCAAAGCCTGCTCCGGCTCCGCGCCGAGCGCGACAATGGCCGCGTTGGGCCGGAGCCGCTCGACTTCCGGGAGCATCTGCTCCGTGTCGTCGCCGGCGGCCAGGAGGTGCGTGTGGTCGCGCGCGGCGAGCGCGGCGCGCAACTCGCGCAGCGAGTCGAGGCCGCTGCTCAGAATGACGAAGGTGAGTTGTTGGCTCATCGCTGATCCTTCGAGGCCGAAAAGTTTCCCGACCGAAACGAACGTGTTCTCCGGCGTGCTAGATGTTCGGCGGCACGTAGCCGGCGTTCTCCCCCGTCAAGGTCGTCTGGTAGGAGGGCATCCCCAGAGTCGTGCCGAACAGCGCGACGGCGAAGCTGAAGTTGTAGTTGACGACGCTGACCGTCACGCGACCGGCGTTGACGCCGAAGCCCGAATAGCTGACCTGCACGTTGCTCGTCGTCAACCCCTTGACGACGGGCTGCGCGCCCGCGGGCGGGTTCGGCGTGCCGTAAACGACCACGTTCTTCGTGCGGTCAACGGAGGTCGAGGAGTTGGGGCACGTGGCGTCCGCCGGGTCGCACTGGTTGATGGCGTAGCGCGCGCCGCGGCGCACGGCGTCGGTCAGGGCGTTGTGCGTCCAGAGCAGAACGCCGAACTGTAGGACGCCGAAGGTCACGGTCATGAATATCGCCGAGCCGACGGCGAACTCCACCAGCGCCGCCCCGCGTTCGCCCTTCCTGTCTCGTTTCGCAGACACCCTTCGTCTCCCTTCGCTCCCTTGGAGAACCTAGTTGTAAACGTACTTCATGGTCACGCTCGGGCTGACGTTGATCTTCAAAGAGATGGCCGAGATGCCGGTCAGCTTGCCGAGGTCGAAGATCGGCTGGTACTGGTAGTTCACGATCTTGGCCGTGACCACCTGCGTGCCCGCGTTCGTCGTCTGTTGGAGATCAACGTTGGCGCAGCCGAGTCCCTGCAAGATCGGCGTCCCCGCGCAGGCCGCCGACTGGTCTCCGAAGACGGCGAGGCTCTGCGCCTGCGCCACATCGGTCGAGTCGAACGGGCGCGTGATGGCGTAGCGCGCCGAGGCGCGCGCAGCCTTCGCCAGCGTCGCGTAGGTGTAGTAGAAGCGACCGAACTCGGCCACCGACGCGAAGAGAAGAATCATCACGGGGAGCACCAGCGACAGCTCGACGAGCTGCGTGCCGCACTCGTCCGCGAGGCCGCGGCGGGCGATCTTGCATAACGCTTTCGCGAGTCGCTTCGTCATCACGTTTGACCTCAGCGGTAAAGGACTGGCACGGACAACTCCGTCATGCCGGGGCCGCCGTTCGGGTCGTAGCCGCCCGCGCCGAGAACGGTGCGCAGGCCGATGTACTCGACCTGTATGTCGCCGCCGTTGCCGCCGCCGATCCTGCTGTTGAGGAAGAACGCGCCGATGCGGAATATCTGCACCGTGTCGCGCCCGTTGTCGAACTCGCTCTGCTTGATGATCGGGATGAGCACGACGCGGCGGCCCCAGACGGGCGTCCCCGTGTTCGGCGACTGGAAGTTGCTCCCGGTCTGCTGTCCCGGCTGCTGGCTGTCGAGATATTGCTGGTAGGTGATGCCCTCTTTGACGTTCATGTCCGGCGGGTAGAGCGCCGAGTCGAGGCCGCCCGTGTAGTCGCCGAAGCGCGTGTTGATGCCCTGGCGGACTGCGCCCGACGAGACGCCCGGCTTCGTCTGCACCACGTCGCCGACGCCCACGTCGGCATGCACGCCGTTGGCGAGGCCCGTGCGGTCGTCGTTCGCGCCGGGGGCGTCAATGGCGAGTATCTGGTAGTTGCCGGGGCTGACCGCCGTGCCGGGCGCGCGGCGGATGGTGTACATGTTGCCGGGCAGGATGTCCTGGCCGTCGTTGCTCGTGATGACCGTGACCGGCAGGATGTGCTCGAAGTAGTTCGGCGCGACCGACATCCCCGCGACCGCGTCGGCCCCGATGTCGTGCGAGCCGCCGATGACAACGGAGGCGAAGAAGACGTGGAGCGTCTTCGGCGGGACTGTCACCTTCACGAAGCGGACGCGCGTGGCGACGGCCTTCGCGCTCGTCTCGCTCATGTCCAGCCCCGCGTCGAAGTCCGAGAGGTTGACGGCGAAGCGCACATCCGTGCGCGTGATGGTCGCCTGCTTGTGGTTGAACTCGTAGTTGTTGAACGAGCTGACGGCGATGTCGGTCGCCTTCGTGATGCCGCCGTCGTCGGAGTTGAGCGAGGCGGCGGCGCTGATGGCGGCGGCGTCCGCCGCGTTCTGCAATTCGTTCTTCACGAGGTAGAAGTGGCCGATGTCCACGCACAGCCCCGTGGCGAGGAGGAAGGCGAGCATGCCGAGCGTGCTGACTGCGAGAACCGAGCCGCGCTCGCCGCGCCCGCGGCGTGGGATGCAAACAGATTCTTCTGCGCCCTGCTTCATCGCTCTTCCCTCCTCTCGAAAATGAACCGCCCTTGTGCGCCGTGGCGGCGCGGCCTCACGGCTGCGGCTTGATGCTCGCCTGCTGCGCCGCCGCGCTGGTCGTCGCCTGCGCCGCGGCCTTCGCGTCCGCAGGCTTGCTCGCGCTCGCCGAGGCGCTGGCCGCGCTGGCGGAAGAAGCGCCTGTCGGGGCCGCCTGCTTCGCGGGCAGCGGCGGCGCAGCCGCGTCGTCGGGCGCGACCACGGGGCCCGCTGCGCTCGCCGCGCCGCCGACGCCCGCGCCGCTCGTCGTGCTGCTCGTCGCCGTGCCGCCCGACGTGGCGGCACCGGACTTGGTGCCGTCCGTCGTGCCGCTCGTCGCGCCGCTCGACTTGTCGCCGCCGGTGGAGAAGCCGCTCGGCCCCTTGATGCCCTCGCCCTTCGGCTCGACGCCGAGCGGCGACGAGCCCTTGAGGCCGTCCATGCCGCGCATGGCGGGCAGGTCGTCGCGGTTGACGGGTTTGACGAGCTGCGCCGTGATGATGAACATCAGCTCGGTCTCCTGCTTCTGGAACGTCTTCGACTTGAAGAGGTTGCCGATGATGGGCACGTCGCTGATGAAGGGAACTCTGGAGAGCGACTTCGTCTCGCTGTTGTCCAGGAGGCCCGCGAGCGCGAACGATTGTCCGTCTCTCAGCTCGACGCCGGTCTTGGCGCGGCGGGTCTTCAAGGCGGGGATGAGGAAGCCGTCGAACTTGACGCCGTTGGCGAAGTCAATCGTGGAGACTTCCGGTTCGAGTTCGAGGCGGATGTGATCTTCGTCAACGATGGTCGGCTTGAAGTTGAGGCGGACGCCGTACTCCTTGAAGACGATGCTGACGGCGTTGCCGCCCGTCCCGCTCTGTACGACGGGCACGGGGTACTCGCCGCCCGCGAGGAAGCTGGCCTGCTGGCCGTCCATCGCGATCAGGTTCGGCTCGGCCAGCTCGCGAATCGCGCCCTGCGTCTGCAAGGCGCGCAGGAAGTTGAAGGTGTTGCCGCCCATCACGAAGAGATTGAGCGCGCTGCCCGCGACTGTGCCGGCGATGTTGCCGGCGGTGACGCTGTCAACAGAGTACGGGCCGCCGCCGCTGCCGACGAAGCCGCCGACGCCCGGCCTTGACTCGTAGGCGTAAGACGCGCCGAGGTCGCGCAGGCGGCTGCGGCTCACCTCGGCGACGCGAACCTGAAGCTGCACCTGCGCCGTGTCGCGCACGGGCGACTGGAGCATGTTGACGGTCTTGAAGCCCGCGGCCTGCACGACCTGATCCACCTGCTCGCCAGTCTTCGCGGTGCTGACGCTGCCTGAGATGACGACCGAGCCGTTGGCCTGGCTCAGGCGGATGTCGTCTTTCGGAAAGAGCGCGCGAATCTGCGCGTCAATGAGCGAGAGGTTGGTGCGGACGAACACGTCGAAGACGAGGAAGCGGCTGCCCTTCTGCTCCCAGGCGATGAAGTTGACCTGCCCGAACGCCTTGCCGTTGACGAGCACCTGGTCGGGCGCGACGAGTACGGCCTCGGCGATTTCCGGGTTCGAGACCGAGAAGCGACCGATGGGCTTGTCGAAGTTGATGACGCGCGACTGGCCGACTAAGACATTGATCGGCGTCGCCTCCTGCGCGCTCGAAGAGAAGCTTGACTGCACCGACGGCGACTGCCCGAACACACTCGACGAGGCGGCGGCGAGCAAGAGGGCGGCGCAGACGAGCGCGACGCGGCTGGTGATTCTGGCACGGTTCAGCATGGTGTTTCGACTCCTCTGTATTAGCCGTTAGCTGTTAGCTGTTGGCTGTTAGCTTTTTTTAGTCCGTCAGCCAGCCGCTTTGCCTTCAACACTCAACCTTTGTGAGCGGGAAAGCTAACGGCTAATCGCTATCGGCTAATCGCTTCAGGGAAAATCTACGTTGCGTTTTTTCGCGCCCTCGAACATCTCGACGGTCGCGCGCGGCGTGGGCGCGGGCTTCGGCTGCTCGGCCTTCGGCGCGTCCTGCGTCACCGACGAGCGGTGCTCGAAGACCGGGCGCGGGGCCGCGGGAACGGGCTTCTGCTTCGGCTGCTCGCTCTTCAGAGAGCCGGGGTCGGGCTGCGGCGCGGCGTGCTCGCCGCCGAGTAGCGTCCGCTTGTCAACGCCCTGTGTCTGCTCGTCGTCTTGGTCAATCGAGTTGCGCATGACGAGCTGGAGCTTGCCCTCGGTCGAGGCGAGCGCGAGCTTCTCGGCCTCCTCCGGCGTCACTTGAAGCGTGACGGCCTTGACCTGCTGCGCGTCGCGGTCGCCGTTCTTCGGCTGGTCAATGTTCTGCCCCGACGCGAGCACCTTGATGTTCTGCAACACGATCTTCGAGATCGGCCCCGTGCCGCCCGTCGTGTTGTCGGTCGGCTGGATGACGACGACCACGTCAACGAGCGAGCCGGGGCGCGCGAACCCCGCGACGCCGACCACGTCGTCCACCTTCACGGTCATGGCGCGGTAGCCTTCGGGGATGACCGCCGAGAGTCCGGCGGCAGAGCCTTCGGGCGCGAGCTTGAAGTCCGTGACCGGCTCGCGCGCGGCGACGTTGACGGTGACGACGCGACCGACGAGTTTGTCCGCCGACTCGAACGCGCCGTCGGGCGTGGCGTCGCCCGGAACCTGCACGGTCGTCAACTGCTCGGTGACGAGCTTCGTGCCGAGGGGGATGTCAACCTTAGCGACCACGACCTTCCGCATGTCCCTGGTCAACGCCTGGGCGTTCGAGAGGTAGCGGCTAACGGCGACCGCGGCCACCAGCCCGAAGGCCGCGGCCCCGAAGAGCACGAAGAGAATGCGTTTGTTGCGCATGGCGTTTGTTCTCCAAGTCGGGGCCGACGCTTGGCGCGCGCCCCTGCAAGCCGCTACGGGCGGAAAATGAGAAGCGAGATCAGGCTGCCGAAGGTGATCGCCACGCCGTAGGGGATCGTCTTGCGACGGTCGGCGGGGACGGTCAGGCGCGGCATCTTCCAGCCGGGCAAAAGGCCCACGATCAGCATCAGCGTGTTGTGCAGCGTCGAGCGAACCGCGCCCGCCCGGAGCATCGTCACGAAGCCGAGCGCGCCGCCCGTCAGCACGACGACGAAGAACGTCGGCACGACGAGCGGAGCGCCCAACACCGAGCCGATGGCCGCGAACAGCTTCACGTCGCCCGCGCCCATCGCGCCGAAGACGTGGAGGATGAACATCAGCGCGAAGGCCAGCGCGCAGCCGCCGAGGCTCTCGAGCGCCCCGCCCGCGCCCCCGGCGAGCGCGTTCACCGCAAGCCCCGTCAGGAACGTCGCCAGCACGAACGGGTTCGGGATGCGGCGGTAGCGCACGTCGTAGTAAGTGATGACGAGCGCCAGCGGCACGAGGAAGGCGGCGGCGATGATTGCGGGGTAGCCTGTCATTGTCTACTTGATGTTGCCGGCAAGATTGTTGATGACCCCTCGGACGTTAGTGCCGAGGGTCGTGAAGGCCGCGAGCACTGCGAGCGAGATGAGCGCCGCCGCAATCGCGTACTCGGAAAGCTCAAGGCCGCTGTCGTCGCGAATAAAATTCTTGAACATTTCCTCTGCTCCTCATGCGAAAACGGGGGCGCGACCGTTTGGCTGCACGGCGGGTGCGCCCCGCGCTGTGGCGGCGGCGCTCGCTCACTTGATGAAACTCGCGAGGTTGTTGATGACCCCCGAAATGTTTGTGCCCAGGGTTGTGAAGACGCCGACGACCGCGAGGGCTATGAGCGCCGCGGCCACCGCGTATTCCGAAAGCTCAAGCCCGCTGTCGTCGCGGAGAAAGCTCTTAATCATTTCCGTTCCCTTCTGCTCCTTACTCGTGTGTTCGTGTTAGCGGAGGCGCGCCCGATCACCTGTGCGGGGGAAGTCGGGCGCGCCCCGCGTCTGTCGCGACAGCGCTCGCTTACTTGATGTTGCCGGCGAGGTTGTTGATGACGCCCTTGATGTTGCCGCCCAGCGTCGTGAAGACGCCGACGACCGCGAGGGCGATGAGAGCCGCGGCCACCGCGTACTCGGAAAGCTCAAGGCCGGTTTCGTCGCGAAGAAAGCTCTTAATCATGGTTCGTTTGCTCCTTTTTCCGAAGTTGGTTTGAAGGTTGTGTGCCAAGCCCTCTCCCCCGGACTTCTCACCCAGAGCGCGGCGGGAGGACAACTGAGAACTTTAAAGACCGAGGTGCAGCGCCGAAGTCTCACGCGTACCCGCGCGCCTCGCGGCGACCGACGACTCGCGCGCTTTCACACGCGCGCCCGCGCCGCGTGCGTTCAGCATCTGGAACGACGCGCCCACGGCTGCGAGCGCCAGCAGCAGAAGGTTCTGCCGTGCGTCCGACGCCATCTCGACGGCGCGCAGGCCGACGAAGACGGCGAAGGCGAAGAACGGGGCGGCCAGCGCGACAGCGGCGAGCGCGAAGAACATTCTGGCGGTGACTTTTTTCATCCTTGTCTTCTGCTCCTTCCGCTCAAACTTACTGCCGACGATCTGCGTCGCGTGGACGACTCTGTCTTTTACAAAGGCCGTGCCACTGCCGTGCAAACGCTTTCGGGCCGTATTTACTATGTTTTCGTGAAGGACGAAGGAAGGCTTTGTCGCCGCAGGTTGACAGCCGCCGGGCGCGTGCGCGTGCGCGACTCGTTCGTCGCCCCCGTCAAGTAAGCAGGTGAGAACGACTTAGATTCTTGTCGCCGCGGGTTGTCAGGCGCACGTGCACGCGTTCACCGCAACGGTGACAACGGCCTCGTTCAAAGTGATCAACCAGCCAATGAAGCCACGAACGTTTAGAGGCTTGCTCAAGCCAGCCGTCTCAAATCCCTCGGAGCTTGAGACGGCTGGCTTTGTGCAAGCCTCTAAACGGAAACTTCAGTTATCTGAAGCGTGCGCGTAATTCAGCCGTGTAGCGGCGACTTATGCACGCCTTATCTAAAATTACAACTACTCATTCCCTCACGAAGATCACCGCTTGGCCGTCCTCGAACACCTTACGCCAGCCGGCGTCCTGCCGCAGCAGGCTGGCGAGCGGCGCGTCCGGGTTGACGAAGACTGTTCGAACGGCCTCGCGTTCGAGCGGCGCGCGCCAGTTCGCGACGCCGTCGTGCGTGTGCAGGAACTCTTCCAGATAGTCGTCGCCGTAAACGTCGGCGCGCCCGTCAATGTAAACGCGGTAGTCGGGGTATAGATTCCAGATCATGTAGCCGCCCCAGCCGTACTCGTTGAAGACCGGCTGCGGCAAACGGTTCGCGCGCATGAACTCGACGGCGGCCACGGGAAAGTTCCGCGCCTCGTCCGACGCCTGCCGCGCGGCGACCTGCCCGACACGCAAGAACGCGAGCGCCAGCGGCGCGGCGACGAATAGCGCGATATTCAGCACGACCTTCACGCCCGCGCCCGCCTCTCGCTTCTCCGGCCTCGCGAGCCACGCGCCCCACGTCTGCCGCGTGAGCCACCGCCAGGAGTGCTCGGCCAGCAGAGGCATCGCCGCGAGCGCGAAGAAGGGCACGTTGCGGCCTGAGCGCAGCGCCGCGTAGCCCGTCGCCGCGAGCAGCAGAAGGCTCGAAGGCCGCACGCGCCCGCGCGACAGAATCATCGCCGCGAAGGTCGCGAAGAGGAGGAGCGCGAGCGGCTGGAACATCAGCTCGTGGAAGTCCGGCGAGAGCCACTCGTTGATGTACTTCATCATCGCGCGCGAGGTCAGCGTCTCGAACGGGTAGAGATACAAACGCACGCCGTTCGGGTTGAGCGCGACGGCCATCAGGCACGCCGCGAAGACGAGGGCGAGCGGGCCGACGCGTCGCCACAACGGCGACCCGTCGCTTACATTACTTAGGCTCTTCCCGTCGCTTCCGTCACCACAGCTCTGATTGTTCCCGTCGCTCTCGTCACTGCTGTTGTCCCTGCCCTCGTCACCGCCGCTCTGATTTCTTCGCGTTCTCCCGCCATCGCTCAACCATGAGTCGAGGACGAGGCCCGCGACCGTCAGCGCGATGAGGGCCAGCCCGAGCGCGAAGCCCGCGTGCATGTTCACCCACAGAGCCGTGAGCGGAACCAGCCAACAGACTGCGCGACGGCTTCCCCAGCGCACGTAGCCGTCGAGCACGGCGAGGAAGACGCTTGCGAAGAGGAACGAGAACATCTGCGGGCGCACGCTCCACGTCGGCGACGCGGCGAGCGCGCCCAGCAGCACTGCGAAGCCCGCGACGTAAGGGTGCCCCGCGACGGCGGCGCAGCGCCTGTACGCGACCCACATGGCCGCCGAGATGACGAGCGCGAAGCAGACCACCAGCCCCGCGTAGCCGAGCGCCTGATGAATCGAGTACATCAGAACCTCGGACAGCCACTCGTGCGCAACCCACTCGCGCCCGTAGAAGGTCGAGGAGAAGATGTCGGCGCGCGGGATGGCGCGCGTCTCGAAGATGAGCTTGCCCGCGCGCAGGTGCCACCAGAAGTCAGGGTCGCTGATGGGCCGCGCCGCCAGCACGAAGACGAGCGACATGAGGACGAAGACGAGGAGGCGGCGCACGGACAGGTGCAACTCACCCAGCCGCTCCGCGCCGCGCCCGAACGTCTCGGCGACTGGTTGCAGAGGCTCATTGACTGACGGCGCGACGCCGTTTGAATACTCTTTCACGATGCAGTCCTTTCGTCTGCGGGTTCGCCCGCGAGCCGCGCCGGGGCTGAAGGGCACGTCTTGCCTTCTCCTGAGTTGGGGCCTGATGCGCGCCGCCGCGGGAAGAAGACGAAACAGCACAGAGAGAGTAGCGTCAGCCCGGAAGCCCAGAGCATGGCGCGGTCGAGCGTGCTGCGCGCGTAGTCGAGGTGCACTGGCCCGCGCGCGAAGGTGAGCATAAAGAACGGGGTCGCGGCGTAGATTCGATTGCCCTCGCGCGCGCGCCAGTCGGGCGAATAGGTCGTGGCGACGAGCACGGGCAGGTCTCCCGCGCCGTGCGGCGCGTCGGGCGTCAGGCTCATCTCGTTTCGACTGAGCTGCGTTTTGACTGAAGCCCTCTCGCCGACCGAAGGACTTTCGCCGACGGCGATCTTCTCGCTCTCGAGCGCCGCGCGCACGTCACGCCACACCCGGCGGATGGAACTCCCGTCGTAATGAAATGACGGCTGAAAACTCTCGACGCGCTCGCCCGGCGGCTCCGCGAGCGGGCGCTCGACGACGTGTACATGCGGGAACTCGGAGAGCGAAGAGCGTATGCGCCGGAAAAGTGGCGCGTCGCTCGCTCGGCCAGACGCACGAAGTCCAGTTCGCCGCGCCGCCGCCCCTTGACGGAGAAGTTCGAGACGACGAGCGCCGGCCTGTAGTCGAGTACGCGCGCGCGCGGCGCTTCCCCGTCGCCGATCTCGAAGACGCTCCAATGGTCAAAGTCGTGCCGCGCCCCCACGGTCGGCTCGCGCGCGAGTTTTTCTTTCAACTCGTCTGATTCGGCAACGATGTAGCGGACGCCGAGCCAGCGCGCGCGTTCGAGCTGGCGCGCGAGCGGCTGCGCGGCGAAGTCCTGGTCGTCGGCCAGCACCGAGCTGATGCCGAAGCTGTCTTTGCCCGTCGAGACGGCGTTCGCGAGCGCGTTGAAGAAGATCGAGTTCGGCGACGCCTCTCGATAGACGACGCCCAACGCCTCGTTGCCCTGCGCGCCGAGGTACGCGTTGAGCGCGGGGCTGTCGGCGTGCAAGGGGTTGTCAATCAGGTTGAGCACCTCGACCAGGTAGCGCCCGTCCCTGTGTTCGCGCGCGAAGCGCAGCACCGCTTCGAGCCTCCGGTTCTCCTCCGGCGTGTAAAAGGTGAGGCCGCCGGTCGGTCGCGTCGCCTGGAAGATGCCGAAGGCGACGACCGCGAGTGTGACGACCGAAGCGTGACGCGCGAACGTCCACGCGCCGCGCGGCATGCGCACCTCGACCTTGAAGAAGTCGAGCGCGGCGGCGAGCGCCACGCCGACCGGCACGGCCAGCATGAAGTTCAGCGTCGAGAGGAAGCGGAAGGCTTGCAGGGGGAACCATGGCGGCGCGACCGTGGAGGCGAAGACCACGCCCGCCGCGAGCGCGCCCGCAGTTAAAATGTACGCGCGCGCGAACTCGTTCGACCGTCTCCACCACAGCACGACGCCGACGAAGGCGACCGCGTACCAGCCCCACAGCCAAGGCGTGACGAGACCGTCCAGGGGAATGACGAGCGGGCGCGTGACGAAATACTCGTAGGTCGTAAACACGGGCGCGAGCCAGAAGAGGCACAGCGCCAGCGCGACGAGCGGCGTCGCGAGGTGCGTGACGAGTCGTCGCCTCGCCTCGGCGCGCGCGTCCGCGCCCGTCGCCGCGCGCAGGCTCAGCGCGTCGAACGCGAGCGTCGCGGCGACGAGCAGCACGCCCGTGAAGGCGTTGAAGAAGTTGGCGAGGACGGTCAGAGCCAGCAGGGCGCAGCTCGCCGCCGCGCGCAGCCGACTTCTTTGAGCGCGGGCATAAACGGCGTACCACGCGAGGAGGAGGACGAAGCCGAGCGGCTGCGTGTAGAAGCCCGCGACGAACGTGCTCGCGTAGTCGAGTCCGCACGTCGAGGTCTGGAAGCGCATGTTGACCAACAGCAGCACACACGCGCAGGCCGACGCAAGGGCGACCCGCGCGCTCTTGCCCGAAAGCCTCCACGCCAGGAAGCCCACGGTGGCGGGCATCAACAGCGTCGGCACGAAGAGGACGAGCTTGAACGCCGACTCGAACGAGAGCAGACCTGTCGCCGAGAGCAGGCCGACGAGCCAGTGGAAGAGCGGCGGGTAGAAATTCGGGAAAGGCATCCCCGCGAAGTACGCGTCAGTCCAGCCGAAGGTGTCGGGGAAGATTCGAGCGTTGTAGATTTGCGCGACGCCCCAGTGGCCCGACCCGTCCGTCGCGTGCGACCTCACGCCGCGCCAGACCTCCAGCCAGAAGTTGCTCACCAGCGCGACGGGAAAAACAGTGACGAGCACAACGGGGTACAGACGCCAAACGAAGTCGAGCCACGGCGCTAACGGCTCACGCGTCCCGCGCGCGTCCGCGGCGACGACGTTCTCCCGCCGCCTTAAAGCCGCGACTTCCTGACTTGATTCCATCAACGATTGCCCCTCCGCCTCAGAGGTGTCTGAGCGCCTGCGCCGCGAAGAGCGCGAGGCTCGCGCCGCCGCCCGCGACCGTGAAGCTCCACTCGACGAGCGCGCTCCTGCGCCGCAACGCCGCGCGAATGATGACCATCCCGCACTTCCAGCCGTCCTGCTGGTAGAGCGGCAGAAGGTTCGTCGCGGCCAGTAAAAAATTCATCGCCCCGAACCACGTGCCGCGCGCCAGCTCAGCCGCCGCGAGGTTGACGAGTACGCCCGCCAGCAGCACGAAGACCTGCCGCGACAGGCGACGCCTCTGCAACTCTTCAACGTCGAGCCGGACGTATGCCCCGACCGGCAGCGCGCGCAGGCAGAACTCGACCCCGCCATACTTGAAGCCGCCGAGGGGCGGCCCCCAGCCGATGCCGAGTTCCGTGGCTCGGACGCCGCACGCGCGCGCAGCGGCCAGATGCCCCAGTTCGTGGATGAGCATCGCGAGGACGAACCAGAAGACGTAAACGAGGATCATTTGCAGGCCCGTTCTATCCAGTTTATGAAGACCCGTCAGACTGTCGAAGTCGGACTGTTGAAGCTGTCGAAATCGGATTGTTGAATAAGACGTGAGGATGGTCGGGGAGTCTTCAAAAGGGGCGCGGGGCGCGGCGTCCGGGAGCAGTCGCGACACTCTACAGCCGGGCCGCGCCTCTCTTCACTTCACTTCGACAACTGCGGGTCGGCGCGCAGTTGGAGGCCGGGCTGCTGTTCGTCCTGTAGAAAATCACCGACGTTGATCGCGAGCCGCTTCAGCTTCTTGTAGAGCGTCTGCCGAGAGCCGAGTCCGAGCGCGACGGCGGCGCGCGCCACGTTGTAGTCGTTGCGCCGCAGCGTCTCCGTGATGACGCGGCGCTCATAGTCTTCGAGCATGTTTTCGAGATGCGCCGAAGTGTTCTTCGCGTCGGCGGGGCGGTCTTGCGCGGACGCGGGCCGGACGCGCGGGCTGATGTCTTCGGGGCGGATGTAAGCGCCCTCGTCGGTGTAGAGCACGAGCCGCTCGATCTCGGCGGCCAGCTCGCGCACGTTGCCCGGCCAAGAGTAACTCTGGAGCACGCCGATGGCCTCGACGGTGATCCCGGCGACGGGATGACTATTGCGCCGCGCGTAGTGTGAGAGGAAGTGTGAGATGAGCGCGGTGATGTCTTCCGGCCTTTCGCGCAGCGGCGCGACGTGAACCGTGAGCGCGGCGACGCGGTAGTAGAGGTCTTCGCGGAACAGGCCCTCGCGCACCATCCTGAACAAATCCTTGTGCGTCGCCGCGAGCACGCGCACGTTCACCTTGCGCGGCGCACGCTCGCCGAGCGTGTGGACTTCGCCCTCCTGTAGAAAGCGCAGGAGCTTCGGCTGAAGCGACAAAGGGAGGTCGCCCACCTCGTCGAGGAAGAGCGTGCCGCCCTCCGCCGCGCGCACGAGGCCCTCGTGGTCTGTGTGCGCGCCCGTGAACGCGCCCTTGCGGTGGCCGAACAGGAGACTCTCGATGAGGTCGGCGGGCGCGGCTGTGCAGTTGAAGGGAATGAAGGGCGCTTGCGCGCGCCGGCTCAGACGGTGAACCGCGCGCGCCACAAGCTCCTTGCCCGTACCCGACTCGCCCGTGATCAGAACCGTCGAGTCGGAGTCTTTAACGCGCTCGACCGAGCGCGCAAGCTCCGTCATGGAGCGGCTCACGAAGACCATGCCCGGCAAAGAGGCGGCTGACACTTCGGCGTGCCTGTGCGCCTTCGCGGGCCTGTGCAACTCCTCGCGCAATTGCGCGTGCGCGTGCGCGAGCCTGGCAACGTCCGACAGCATCCCCAGCCCCGAAGCCTGCCTTGCGGTCAGCGGGCGCGCGAAGCGTCCGTAGATCGCCGCCCCTTCGCGTTGCGCGTTCGCGGCGCAGAGGACGAGGCAAATGTCGCGGTCGCCCTCATTCACTTCCGGCCCGCCTTCGGCCCCGCCCAGCACCGACTCGACTCTCGCCTCCGCCTCGGCTATCTCGTCCGGGTCAAGCCCCTCGACCCACTTCAGGTGTGAACGCTCGCCCGGCTTCTGCGCGAAGGTCGCCATGCCGTAGGTGTGTGCCGCGGCGTCAACCATCAGGGCCGCCTTGAGCATGACATCGTAGAGAATGTCCGTGTCCGTGTTGGCTGCCCTGCACAAGGCGCGCACCATTGACGCCAGCGGCAGGTTGAGCGCGCTCGACGTGTCGTTCACAGCCGTCCCGGAGTGCGACGGAGGCATGCCAGGCATAGAACCCCTTGCTGTTTATGAAAGACTGAAAGCTGCCGGAGTGAGTCTCTTTTTCACTCGGCGTGCGAGAGGGATTAACAAGGGCAAGAGGTCGTGACCGGGAAGAGTCTCGTCGAAGCGACCGGTTTGTCAGCCCCTGGAACCGACGAAGGTCTTTAGCAGTCTAGGGAATTGCCCCGACGGGTGTCAACCAATTTCATTTTCTAATGTTTTTTCAAGAAAAACCTCCTTAACTTAACTCTTACATCACTATTCACCTGTCCGCGTCGCCTCCGTATCGCTAACTCTCGACCCGAATCATTACTCAATCGTGTTTAGCCAGCGGCCATTCTTTTCCACATCTGTGACCATCAATTCTCCCCTCTATCCCGCTGGCAAAAAAGACTATCTCCGAGCGATGCCCTCCCTGGTCGCTTCAACAGAGAGCGATAAGTCAACAGCCGTAAGCCTGACCTAGACAAATCGGAGGTGCCCTACAGAATGGCCGCGAACCCTATTTGGAATGACGCCCGACTTGCCGCACAGCGACCCGCCGCTCGCGTCCTGACTCTTCCCTCGCCCGTACTGGAGGCGGGCGTTGAAACGTTGGGCACCCGCACAAAGATTCGGCGACGTGATCTCTCGATTCCCTCCTGGGTCGTTTTTTGCATGATCATGCTCGCGACCTTCGCCGTCTGCGTGACCGTCACGATGCGCACCTACGCCGAGAGGGGCAGCGCCGAACGGAAGTTCGACGAGATGAACACCGACGTGCAAAAGATTCACCAGGCCAACCTGTCTCTGCGACGGGACATCGAGCGCCTGCACAAAGACCCGTGGGCCATCGAGGCCGCGGCGCGCACGCGCCTGAACATGGTTCGCTCGAACGAGGTCGTCGTCCCGCTGGAATAGCTCCCCGCTCCCGTTCGCCGCGGCGGGTTTATCGCAATCATTTTTGCCTGACGCCCGCCGACGCCGACCCGCTCGTTTACCGCCGTTGGTTCTCCTTCCTCTACGGCGCGGCTGTTCGCATTGACAAACAGCCGCGCCCCCTTTTTTTCGGTTCGCGCGTTCGATTCAACTGGTTGACACCCTTCGCGGGCGTCAACTAATATCGTTTTCTCGTTAATTTCTGAGACATTTCGACCACTTTGCCCCGCGCTTTGCCGGGGTGACCGGACACTGAAGCGACAGCAGATTTATGTCTGAGACGAAAGAGTTCAGCTCGCCTGCGGAGGCGTCAGTCGAGCGCTGGGAGCGCGAGACGCTTGAGCCTGCTTTAAGGAAGCGGCCCGAACGAAAGAAGCGTTTCGAGACCGTCTCGCTCGAAGAGGTCGGGCGGCTCTACACGCCCGCAGACACCTCGGACGTTGACTACGAGCGCGACATCTCCTTCCCCGGCGAGTTCCCTTACACGCGCGGCATACACCCCACGGGCTACCGGGGCAAGCTCTGGACGATGCGCCAGTTCGCCGGCTTCGGCACGCCCGAAGAGACGAACGCGCGCTTCAAGTATCTTCTGGAACACGGCCAGACGGGACTCTCCGTCGCCTACGACCTGCCGACGCTGATGGGCTACGACGCCGACTCGCCTCTATCGGAGGGCGAGGTCGGCAAGTGCGGCGTTGCCGTCTCAAGCCTCGCCGACATGGAGGTGCTCTTCGACGGCATCCCGCTCGAACAGGTGACGGTCTCGCAGACAATCAACGCGCCCGCCTCCGTGCTGCTCGCGATGTACCTGGTAGTCGCCGAAAAGCAGGGCGCTGACTTCAACAAAATTTCGGGCACGCTTCAGAACGACATCCTCAAGGAGTACATCGCGCAGAAGGAGTGGATTTACCCGATCCGCCCCGCGATGAAGCTCGTCGTTGACACCTTCGAGTTCTGCACGCGCCACGTCCCGAAGTACAACCCGATCTCCGTGAGCGGCTACCACATCCGCGAGGCGGGCGCGACTGCACTGCAAGAACTCGCATTCACGCTGCGCGACGGCATCGAGTATGTGCAGTGGGGCGTGGACGCTGGCCTCGACGTTGACGAGTTCGTCCCGCGCATCTCTTTCTTCTTCAACGCGCACAACGACTTCTTCGAGGAGATTGCGAAGTACCGCGCCGCGCGCCGCATCTGGTCGCGCGTGATGCGCGAGCGCTTCAACGCCCGTGAAGAGCGAACGCTGCAACTACGTTTCCACACGCAGACCGCGGGTGTCTCACTCACGGTGCAGCAGCCCTTGAACAACATCGTGCGCGTCGCCATACAGGCGCTCGCGGGCGTCATCGGCGGCACGCAGTCGTTGCACACGGACGCTTACGACGAGGCGCTGGCGCTCCCGACCGACCAGGCGGCGCTCATCGCTCTGCGCACGCAGCAGATCATCGCCGAGGAGACGGGCGTCCCGAACACGGTTGACCCGCTCGGCGGCTCTTACTTCGTTGAATCTCTGACGAAGAAGATGGAGGACGGCGCGCTCGACTACTTCGACAAGATTGACTCGATGGGCGGCATGGTCGAGGCCATCGAGAAGGGCTTCCCGCAGCGGGAGATTCAGGAGTCGGCCTACCAGTACCAGAAGTCGGTCGAGCGCGGCGAACAGACAATCGTCGGCGTCAACAAGTACGCGATGGAGGGAGAATCCGCCGAAGTTCCCACCCTCGTCATTAACGAGAATGTGCGCGAACGCCAGCTCGCCCGCCTCGAACAGGCCAAAGCGCGCCGCGACAACGGCGCGGTCGCAAACGCCCTCGAAAAACTGAAGCAGGCCGCGCGCGGCGGCGACAACACGATGCCCGCGACCATCGAGGCGGTGCGCGCCTACGCCACGCTCGGCGAAATCTGCGACGCGCTGCGCGACGTTTATGGACTCTACGAAGAGCCGGCATTTTGAAAGAGCGTTCAGCGCTCAACCGTCAGCTCTCAGTTTTTGTCCGTTCCGCTGATGGCCCTATCCGCCGAAGCTTTCATCTTCCGAGAGAGGTCTAAGCTGAAAGCTGATTACTAACCGCTGACAGCTTATGAGTGAACGAAAGATTCGCGTCCTCGTCGCCAAGCCCGGCCTCGACGGACACGACCGCGGCGCGAAGGTGATCGCGCGGGCGCTGCGCGACGCGGGGATGGAAGTCATCTACACGGGCTTGAGGCAGACGCCGGAGATGATCGCGGCGGCGGCCTTGCAGGAGGACGTGGACGCCGTGGGCGTCTCGATCTTGAGCGGCGCGCACAACACTCTCTGCCCGCGCATCGTCGAGCTTCTGCGCGAGCGCGGGATGGACGATTGCCTCGTCATCGTCGGCGGCATCATCCCGCAGGAGGACATCCGACGACTCAAGGAACAGGGCGTCTCCGAAGTTTTTCTCCCCGGCACGTCCACCGAGAACATAGTCAAGTTCCTGCGCGAGAACGTCGGCCAGCGGACATGAAGACGGGCGCGCGCGACGACAGTCAACCCCCTCCCGTCATTGTTGAAGAGCGCGACGCGCTCGCCGTCATACGCATCAACCGACCCGCACAGCGCAACTCACTCTCCGTCGCAACTCTCGACGAACTTGAGCACGCCTTCGCCCGCCTGACACAGGACGAACGAATCCGAGCAATCATCTTCACCGGCACGGGCGACGTTTTTGCCTCCGGCGCGGACATACGCGAACTGCGCGCCCTCACGCCCGACGCGGCGCGCGAGTTCGCCGCGCGCGGCCAGAGACTTTTCAACCTCATCGCGGACGCGCGGCCTCTGACCGTCGCCGCAGTCAACGGCTACTGCATGGGCGGCGGCCTCGACCTCGCGCTCGCCTGCCGCGTCCGCGTCGCCTCGCCGCGCGCGGTCTTCGCGCACCCCGGCGCGCGCCTCGGCATCATCACCGGCTGGGGCGGCACTCAAAGACTCCCTCAACTCGTCGGCACGGCGCGCGCCATTGAGTTGTTCACCACCGCGCGCCGCGTCAACGCCGACGAGGCGCTTGAGATCGGCCTCGCCAGCCGCGTGCACGCCGACGCGCTCGCCTGCGCGCTCGAACTCGCCTCCCGCCGCAGTTGATCCGGCGGCATTCATAACGAAATTTTTGACCGTAATGACTTGCGCCGACGCCCGACTTCAGGTGTGGGCGACCGGACTCTGGTTCTGGCCGGAATAATGCTGAGGATTTATTCTGACTTTCGTTCGACGTAGATCGGCTCGAACGTGCGCGTGGTGTGCTCGGTGACGCTCGGCACGGGTTCGGGAAGCGCGCCCGCCCGCGCCGCGTCAAGCTCATTCGTCGTCGTCTGCTTCTTCGGAAGGCCGGCGTCGCCGGCTTTTTTAGCGGCGCCCGTGCGGCGTAGCAGCATCCAGACGAAGACGCCCTCGGTCGCGGTCAGCAACATGAAGCTCAGCAGCGTGAAGGCGATGATCAGCCCCGGGTTGAAGTCGAAGACGCTTCTCATCACCGCCAGCAGGCCGATGATGGCCCCGAGGCCGAAGACGAAGCAGCACAAAATCGCGTTCACGAGCATTTCGGGCCGCACCTCCGACGACCTGGTGCGGGCGTCGGCCTTCGTCCCGACCAACCTTGCCCCGCAGCGATTGCAATAGTCCAGGCCCGTTGCCGCGGCAGAGCCGCACGATGAGCAGTACATCTTCATTTCGCCTCCTCAACGGCGATTACGACGCGGCACGACGACAAGTTCGACGGAGATGTTCCGCCGAGAGGCGAATGCCTAACTGTGAATCATCGGAACTGAGTAAGGTCGTTGTACTTTGAGGGGCACACTCGTTGAAAGTTTCGTGCGCGGGCCGGCAGGTCGGGTTCTACTTTGTCTTAGTCAGGAAGCGGGCAATGCCGGCCCGGCAGTCTTCGGTCGTGCGGGCGATGGTGTTTACGTCCGCGCCCGCCTGGAGTGCGGCGTCGAAGTTCAGGCCGTCCATCTGATAGAGCAGGCGCTTGGTGAGGACGACCGCGGAGCGGCTGACCTGCTCGAACCCGGCGACGTACCTTTCAACTTTCGCCTCGAAGGCGTCGTCATCGAAGACGTGGTTGACCAGGCCGGCGCGCTCGGCCTCGGCGGCGGAAATCTCGGCCCCGCGCGTGACGAGTTCGAAGGCGCGCTTCTCCGAGACGTTGCGGCGAAGTATTGCCATGACCATCGCGGGCACGAAGCCGATCTTGACTTCGGGGTAGCCGAAGCGCGCCGAGGCGGAGGCCAGCACAATGTCGCAGGCTGTCGCCAGCCCGCAGCCGCCCGCGAGCGCGCGGCCACGAACGGCGGCGACGACGGGCACGCGCACTCTCCGTATCAGCGCGAAGAGTTCCATCAACGACTGCGCGTCTTCCAGGTTCTCGACGACCGAAGCTTCAGAAATTTTCCTGAGCGCCGAGAGGTCTGCGCCGGAGCAGAAGTCCGCGCCCGCGCCCGTGATGAGTACGGCGCGCACGTCCTCGCGCGCGTCCGCGTCGCCGAGCGACTGCTTGAGGCTGGCGACGAGCGCGTCGTTCAGCGCGTTCCGTTTCTCAGGACGGTTGAGCGTGATGAGCGCCACCGCGCCTTCGACCGCGTAGATTAAGGGACTGTTTTCTTCCATGATTCAGAGGCTAGAGGTTAGAGGTCGGAGGTCAGAGGTCAGTAAAAGCGTTGCCCTGTTTGACCGCTCGCCGCCGCGAACGCGTAACTACTGATCTCTGACCTCTGCTTTTTCATTCTTCCAGAAAACTCAACAGCGCCGCGTTGACTTCCGCCGGGAATTCCTGCTGCACCCAGTGATTGCTTTTTGCGAGGCGCACTTCGGTGTACGGCGCGTTCACATACGCTGCGACGCCCTCGACCGTTTCGGGGACGATGGCGAAGTCGCGCTCGCCGTAGATGAAGAGGGTTGGGACGCGGACGCGCTCCTGCTTCGTGTACCCGCCGGCCCGGAGGCGGCGACCGAGGAACGAGCCGAAATTGGCGCGGTAGTAGTTGACGGCGGCGGTCAGCGCGCCCGGCTCGCGCATGGCGGACTTGAGGACTCGGATGTCCTCGGCGTCGAACGTGCCGGGCCGCGCGGTCTTTCGGAACATCTTTTCGAGTCCGGCGAAGTCTTCGCGACTGATCCACCATTCGGGGATCGCGGGCAGTTGGAAGAAGAACATGTACCAGCTACGCAGGAGCTGACGCAAGCTGAGGTTCTTCCGCCAAACGGCGGCGGGCGGCACTTGCAGCGCGGCGAGCTTCGAGACGTAGTCCGGGTAGTGCTGCGCCACGGCCCACGCTACGACAGCGCCCCAGTCGTGCCCGACGACAGCCGCCTCGCGCGCGCCGAGGTGGCGTATCAGGCCGGTCACGTCGTCAACCAGCCTGCCGACGCGGTAGTCTTCCACGCGCGGCGGCTTGTCGCTCAGATTGTAGCCGCGCATGTCCGGTGCGACCACGCGGAAGCGCTCGCCGAGCGCCGCGAGTTGATGCCGCCAGGAGTACCAGCATTCGGGGAAGCCGTGCAGGAGGATGACGAGGCGTTGGCCTTCGCCCGCCTCCGCGTAGTGCAGCCGCACGTCGCCGACCTGCGCGTAGCCGTGGCGGACGGAGGATTCGAGATTTGTAAGAGCGTCGGTCATAAGCAATCCGTGATGAGTGATGAGTGATAAGACAGAGCAGCCGGGTGTTCTTTATCGCTTATCGCTCAACACCTAAATTCAGTTCGCGTGCCTCCTCATCGGGCACGTCAATCTCCATTCTCAACAGGGCCGTCGAGAAGGTCTTGCCCTGCGCGTCGGTCATCAGCGAGAGCGTGCCGCCGCCGCCCAGAGATTCGTGCAGGAGGAAGTTGAGCGCGCCGAGGTTCGGCAGCTCGAAGCGCTCGACCTCGCCTTTGCAGATGCCGCGGAAGTGCGTTTTGACCCGCTCCGCCGTCACTTCGCGCACGAGCACGGGGTAGAACTCTTCGCGCAGCGCGATGAGGCCGACGTTGGCCGTGTCGCCTTTGTCGCCGGAGCGCGCGTGCGCGAGTTTGAGAAGTTTAATTCTCATGCTGACTGCTTCTCGTAAAGTCCGAGCCAGTGGAATCCTACCACGACGAGCGAGTGCGTGATCTTCCCTTCGGCGATGAGCGTGGGGATTTGTTCGACGGGGACGAGGCGGACGACCGTCTGCTCCGTCCCGTCGAACTCCGGCTCGTGCCTGAACTCCACGCCGCGCGCCAGGTACGTGTGAATCCAGTTGTTCTGAATCGCCGGGTTGGGGCGCGTCTTGCCGAGGAAGACCAACTCCGCAGCCGCGTAGCCCGTCTCCTCCAGAAGCTCGCGCGCCGCGGCCTCGCGCGCCGTCTCGCCGGGGTCAACCATCCCGCCGGGGATTTCGAGCGAGACTTCCCCTGTGCCGTGCCGGTACTGCTCAATGAGCACGACCTCGCCGCGCGAGGTGACGGGGACGACGTTGATCCAGTCCGGCGCTTCGATGACGTAGAAGTCGTGCGCGCGCCCGTCGCGCGGGTCTGCGCTCACGTCACGTCTCACTTTGAAAACCCGACAGTCAGCCACTTGCTCGGAGCTTTTACGTTCCCACGCGAGAGGCGAGGCCGCGCCGCCGCCGGCTTTCTCAGCTTCGATGCCCGTGGCCTGCGCTGATTCGCTTGTGTTCCCTCGCCCGCCGCTCAAGCTTTCGGCGACCTCCTCTTAAACTTCGGTGACTTCCACGCGCGGCTCGATCTCCATCTTCGGGATGAGCGCGGGCCAGTAGGCGACGACCTCTTCAACTTTGGGTCGGCCCCCCGCGAAGCCCGTCACGGCGGGCGGCCCTGTGAGGATGAGCGGCGCAATCTCTTTGGTGAAGCGTTCGACCGCCGCGCGGTCGGGGCCGCGCACGCCGACGCGCAGTTGCACTTCGGGAGCGTCCGTTGAAGGCTCGCCCGCGAGCGGGCCGTGCGTGGCGTTCGCGCCGACGAACTCGGCGAGTATCTGCTCGAACTTGAGGCCGAGACGTTCGAGGCGCGCGCGCAGTATTTGATCGGCGGCGCGGGCCTTCGCGTAGGCGTCGGGCCACGCATAGACGAGCGTGCCGACGGCCTTGAATCCCGCGGAGTAGCTGATCGAGACTTTCAAAAATTCCGTCGCGGGTCGGCCACGCACGCCGCGGACGCGCACGCGGTCGCGACCGGCGTTTTCGAGGCGGATGGTCGTGAAGTCCGCGACGCAGTCGGGTGTGATATAGCCGGCGGGATCGCCCATCTCATAGACGAGTTGTTCTTTGACCGAAGGCACGTTGACGCGACCGCCCGTGCCCTCGTGCTTCGTGACGACGAACGTGCCGTCCGCGCTCGCCTCGACGATGGGGAAGCCGACGTTTGCCAGGTCTGGAATCGCCTGCCACTCATACTGGCAGTTGCCGCCCGACACTTGCGCGCCGCACTCGATGATGTGCCCGGCGACAGTCCCTGCGGCGAGCCTGTTCCAGTCGTTCTCGCCCCAGCCGAACTCGTAGATCAAGGGCGCGAGCGTCAGCCCCGTGTCGGTGGCGCGGCCCGTGACGACTACGCGTGCGCCGCGCCGCAAGGCTTCGACAATCGGCCACGCGCCGAGGTACGCGTTCGCGCTCTGCACGCGCTCTCGAACGTGCGCGAGCGGCTCGCCCGTGTCCATGTTGCGAAGCTCTATCCCGCGCGCGAGCAGCTCGTCGAGGCGGCCCATGATGTCGTCGCCCGTGACCGTGCCGATCTTCAAACGGCCCGCGAGTCCCAGTTCGCGCGCAACGTCGCGCACGGCCTCGGCGCAGCCCGTGGGGTTGACGCCGCCCGCGTTGGCGGTCACGCGTATGTCTCGTTCGACGCAAAGGGGAAGAATCTCTCGCATGAGTGGTATGAAGTCGCGCGCGTAGCCGGCGCGGGGGTCGCGCGCGCGCTGCTTCTGCATGATTGACATCGTGACCTCGGCGAGGTAGTCGAGCATCAGGTAGTCAATCGGCCCTTCGCTGACCTGGCGCACGGGCGCGTCGAGCAGGTCGCCCCAGAAGCCCTGGCCGCAGGCGACGCGAATCGTCTCTCGTTTCGTGCTCATAGGAGTCCGGCTGAATGAGTCGTCGGCAGTTTAGCGAATAGACGTGGGCAAGACAAAGCTTCAGCCGGGAGCAGCCGGGGCGCGGCGAGAAATGAGGACGGGCGGCGCGAAGCCCTTTGAAGATTCGCGCCGCCCGCTCAGTACAGCACGACTCTCGCGCGGCGCGTTGGCCGCACGCGAGTCGCGCAAAGCTTCTCAAACGCCCACGCCGGCTGAGACTAACGCTGCGGGGGCGTGGAGTTCGCGTTGCTGTTCATGTTGGCGTTCGTGTTGGCGTTCGTGTTGGTCGCACCGCCGCGGCGACCGCGCCTCCTGCCGCGAGAGCGCGGCGACGGAGTGGCGGGCGTCGCAGGCGTAGCGGTCTCTTCGCCCGGTGTGGCCGACGTAGCTGGCGTCGCGGGAGTCGCCGAGTTGGCTCTGCCGCGCCTGCGCCCACGTCGCCCCCTCATGCTACCGCCAGCACCGGCGGGCGCGAACGAGCACTTGTTCGTCTCGCCGGGCACGGGCGAGAGCGTCAGGCGGTCGCCCACCTTGCGCGCGCGCACCGAGACGGTCTGCGGCGTGCCGCCGCCAGCCGCGTCGAACCGAAGGGTCGCGCCCGTGTAGCCGCGCGTCGTGACGGCGGTGATCCGGCCCGACTTGCTCGACGCGCCGCTCAGCGTGAACTGGTTGCCGGTGACGGTCAGTGTGGCGTCGCCGGTCGCGTCGAGGCAGTTGATCGTGCCGGTGTAGGTGCCAGACAGGTCGGTCTGCTCGCCGCCGCTGACGTTGGCGTTCGCGCCCATCCCGGCGCTCGCTGCCGCGGCTGCTCCAGCCGCGCGGCGGCGACCGCGGCGACGACCGCGACGACCGCGCGTGCCAGTGCCGGTCGCCATGCCGCCCATGTTCGAGTTTCCGGCCATGTTGGTGTTCTGGCCGGTGGTATCGCCGGTGTTGGCGTTCGCGTCGCCGGACGCGTTCGTGTTGGCGGCGGCGGCGCGGCGGCGACCGCGCGCGCGACGCCCCGTGTTGGTGTTCGTGGCGTTGGCGTTCTGCATGCTGTCGTTCTGCGTCGTGCTGCTGTTGGTGTTCTGCGCCAGCACAGCGAGGTCTGCGACGACGAGGACGGCGGTCGTGAAGGTGACAAAGAGAAAGACGACAAGGAATCTAACGCTGCTCTTCTTGCTCACGGATGATTCTCCTCCTGTTAACATCTGCGCGTGCCGGGCGGATAACCGACGGGCGCGAGCGATCATTCTGACGACCTCCCTGGGACTCCGCCGCGCGGGGTCGAACGCCCCTCAGTCGGCGGAAGGGGAACATCTCGAAAAGCTTGCTGGGTTGGCGCATAGTGTCGCACAACGGGCCGCCAGTTGCACGTAATTTTTTACAGCGGCCAAGCGACTTTCGCGCCGGGGGTGATTCGGCTCAGGCGAGCACCGCGGGTAGTACGAACTGGCCCAGGTGCGGCCCGGCGTAGTTCAGGCTGACGCTCAGGGCGAGTTCGAGCGCATCGCGCGTCTCCTCCGGCGTGACACAAGCGTCCACATAGCCGCGCGCGGCGGCGTACCTCGCGTCGAGTTGTTGCTCGTAGTCTTCGCGGACGCGTCCCATCTCCGCCTTAAGCCGTTCGTCCGGCTCGCGTCCTTCGCGCTTCAGCTTCTCCAACTGCGTCCCGTAGATGGCCTGCACCGCCGAGTCGCCCTCCATCACGCCCATGCGCCCCGTGGGCCAACTGAAGATGAAGTCGGGGTCGAAGCCCTGGCCGGCCATCGCGTAGTAGCCCGCGCCCGAAGCGTGGTTGATCGTCAGGACGATCTTCGGAACGGTGGCCGTCGCCATCGCCTCGACGAAGCGCGCGCCCGCGCGGATGATGCCGCTATGCTCCGCCTCCGCGCCGACCATGAAGCCGGACACGTCCTGTATGAAGAGGAGCGGCGTGCGCTGGCGATTGCAGGTCTCTATGAAGTAGGCGACCTTCTCGGCGGACTCGGTGTAGATGATGCCGCCGAACTTCGGGGGCTTTCCCTTCTCGCGCACCAGCCCGCGGCTGTTGGCGATGACGCCGACCTGAATTCCGCGCACGCGCGCGTGGCCCGTCAGTATCTCGCGCGCGTAGTCGGCCTGGAACTCGTCAAGATGTCCTTCGTCGAGGACACAGGCGAGGACTTCGCGCGCGTCGTAAGGGTGTCGGTGGTCTTCGGGGATGAGCTCGTACAAATCTTCGAGAGGCCGCGACGCCTCTCTGCTCCCCGTGTTTGACGCGCGCGCTTTCTCCGCGGGCGGAAGCTCGGAGACCATCTCCCTGATCTTCTCGACGCACGCCTCGTCCGACTCCACGCGGTAGTGGGCCACGCCGGAAACTTCGGTGTGCGTGCGCGCGCCGCCCAAGCTCTCATTGTCAATCGTCTGCCCCGTCGCGCCTCGGACCAGGTTCGCGCCGCCCAAGCCCATGAACGAAGTCTTCTCGACCATGATGATGATGTCCGAGAGCGCGGGCAGGTACGCGCCGCCCGCCACGCACGGCCCCATCACCGCCGCGACCTGCGGCACGCGCAGATACCTTCGCATAATCGAGTTGTAATAGAAGATGCGCGCCGCGCCGTACTGACCGGGAAAGACCCCGCCCTGGTACGGCAGGTTCACGCCCGCCGAGTCCACGAGATAGATGATCGGCACGCGCGAGCGCATCGCGATCTCCTGCGCGCGCAGAATCTTCTTGATCGTCTCCGGCCACCACGAGCCGGCCTTAACGGTCGCGTCGTTCGCGACGACTACACACTCGCGCCCGCCGACCCGGCCCACCGTCGTCACGACGCCCGCCGCCGGCGCAGCGCCCTCGTACTGGTCGTATGCGACGAGCAAACCTATCTCCTGCGCATAAGCGCCGCGGTCGAGCAACAACCCGACGCGCTCGCGCGCCGTCAGCTTCCCCTGCTCGTGCTGTTTCTTGATTTTAGCGGGGCCGCCGCCCGCGCGCAGCTTCGTCTCCAGCTCACGCAGCTCCGCCGCGAGCGCGCGCAGGCGCGACGCCTTCTCGACGGGAGCCGGAGGTGCTTCAGGACTCATCTCAATTTTCGCACCGGTCTTCCCATCTCTTTAAGAAAGAGATGCGAGGCCGGTCGCTCTTAAAATTCTCGGAACGCCAGAGTTGGCTGGAAAATAACACAGCGGGCGGCGCGAAAACAATTAACACGCGCCCCGGCTAAATGCTTGAGAACGCACGGCGGGTTACAAAAACCTTCCGAAATACGGTAAACTCTTCGTCCTGCATTCAAGAAGTCCGCAGCACTTGAGCCGTAACAGAGTTTCTCGACCGACCGAGTTGGAGGACTGTATTTGGCGGCAGCCGCATTCTACGATCTCGAAGGGACGCTGGTGAGCACGAACCTCGTGCACACGCTCGGCTTCTACGCGCGCAACCAGCAGGGCTTGATGCGCTCCCTGCGCAAGAGCGCCGCCACCCTCGTCAGCATCCCGCTCTTCGCCGCCGCCGACTCCTACAGCCGGATGGTCTTCAACGACATCTTCTTCCGCCGCTACAAGGGTGAGCCGGAAGACCGCCTGCGCTTCTTCGCCGGGGAACTGTTCGAGAACGTCCTCCGGCCCGGCGTCTTCCCCGGCGCGATTGAGCTGATTCAGAAGTCGCGCAGCCTCGGCCTGCGCCAAGTCGTCGTCACCGGCGCACTCGATTTTTCGGTCGAGCCGCTGATGCGCTACCTCGGCGTTGACGACTTCGTCGCCAACCGCCTTGAGTTCGTCAACGGCGTCGCCACCGGAAGACTGCTGCCGCCCGTGCTCGCGTCGGCCACGAAGGCATCGTGGATTCGCACCTACGCCGAGCGCGAGGGGCTAAACCTGAACGAGTCCTACGCCTACAGCGACAGCATGAGCGACCTGCCCATGCTCTCCATCGTCGGCCACCCCGCGGCGGTCAACCCGGACATGCGGCTCCGCCAGACGGCGCTGCACCACGACTGGCCGATACTTAATCTGAAATGAGTTCCAAGTTCCAAGTTCAAGGTTCAAAGTTAAATGCTTTGGCCTCGGACTTTGAACTTTGAACTTTGAACTTTGAACTGATGGCTTTACAACTAAGACGCAAAGTTCACGAGTCGGTCGTCTTTATTGACCGCGACAGCGCGCCGCGCATCATCTCTTCGGGGATGGATTTCCAACTCGAAGACCTGCCCGTCGGCACGCGCGTCATCTACCCGAACGCGCCCATCAAGGGGTTGCCGAACCGCGAGGCCGCGATCCGCTACGCGCTGAACCACCCGCACGACTGCGACCCGCTCTACGCGCAGTTGGAGCCGGGCATGAAGGTGACGGTCGCGATAGACGACATCTCGATGCCCCTGCCGCCGATGCGGACGCCCGACATACGGCAGACGGCGCTCGAAATCCTGCTCGACCTTTTGCACGCCAACGGCGTTGACGACGTGCACCTCATCATCGCCATCTCGCTCCACCGCCGCATGACCGAGTCGGAGATCAAGCGCATGGTCGGCCCGCGCGTCTTCAAAGAGTTCTGGCCCGAACGCCTCTACAACCACGACGCCGAAGACCCCGACCGGATGGTCACCATCGGCGAGACGCGCCACAAGGAGGTGCTGCGCCTCAACCGGCGCGCCGCCGAGAGCGATCTCCTCATCTACCTCAACTACAACTTCGTCCCGATGAACGGCGGCCACAAGTCGGTCGCCGTCGGCCTGTGCGACTACGAGTCCCTGCGCCCGCACCACGAGCCGCAGACCATACTCGACTCGGACAGCTACATGGACCCCGCGAACTCGGAGCTGACGCGCAAGATCAACCGCATGGGAGAGCTTGTGGACGAGCACCTCAACGTCTTCCACATCGAGACGACTGTCAACAACCAGATGTTCAAGGGCGAGCTTTCCTTCCTCACCAAAAACGAGGACGAGTTCTCGGCCTACGACCGCATGAAGTACGAGGCCATGCGCTTCACGATGTCGAAGATGCCGCGCGCCGCGCAGCGCAAGATGTACAACGCGCTCACCTCCGACTACGAGATGATCGCCGTCGAGGCCGGAAGGACAGACCCCGTCCACGAACGCATCATCGAAAAATCAATGCAGCAGTACGTCGTCCCCATCGAAGGCCAGTGCGATATACTCATCTGCCCCATCCCCGAAATCTCGCCCTACAACGTCTATTCGACCCTGAACCCGCTGCTCGTGCAGGTGATGGCCTTGGGCTACCACTTCAACATGTACCGCGGCAAGCCCCTGCTGAAGAAAGGCGGCGTGCTCATACTTCACCACCCATGCTACGACGAGTTCGACCACGTGCAGCATCCGAGCTACATCGAGTTCTTCAACCGGCTGCTTCCCGAAACGCGCGACTCCCACACCCTGCGCGAGAAGTACGAGCGCGAGTTCGCGACGAATCCGAGTTACATAGAGATGTACCGCCGCGGCCACGCCTACCACGGCGCGCACCCTTTTTATATGTGGTACTGGGGCGAGAACGGGCGCGCGCACGTGGGCCGCGTCATCGCCGCGGGCGCGGAGAACGCGCACGTCCCCGCCGCGCTTGGGTGGGAGCGCGCCGACAACCTGACCGAGGCCATCGCCATGGCCCGCAGCTACGTGGGCCGCTCCGCGCAGATCACGATGCTCCACCAGCCCGTGATCGCCATCTGCGATATGAGTTAACGTGCGACGCGGAAGCAGGTATCATGTTGTCAGTTTTGAAAGTATGAAGCTATCGCCCACAGAGATTTATAACGGCAGGAACGTCTTCATCATCGGCGCGACCGGGTTCGTCGGCAAGGTCGCGCTCTCGATGCTGCTCGACCGCTTCCCCGGCGTCGGGCGCGTCTATGTCACCGTGCGCGCGCGCTCGAAGGAGGAATCGGAAACAAGATTCTGGAACAACGTCATCACCGCGCCGCCCTTCGACCCCGTGCGCGAGCGCTACGGCGCGGCCTTCGAGGAATTCATCCGCGACAAGGTTCGCGTCGTCAACGGCGACATCAGCGAGGAGCGTTTAGGGTTCACGGAGGAAGAAGCGCAAACGGTCGCCTCGGACATTGACGTGCTCATCAACAGCGCGGGCAACGTCACCTTCAACCCGACCTTAGAGAGCGCGCTTCGCACGAACGTCGTCGGCACGCAGAACGTCATCGCCTTCGCCAGAAGGATGCGCCGGCCCGCGCTCGTCCACATCTCGACCTGCTTCGTCGCGGGCAACCGCACCGGCCCCGTCTGGGAGAGCGACCCCGTGCTCGGCTACTTCCCGCGCCGTGAAGAGCTGCGCGGCGTCGAGTTCAACGTCGAGCACGAGATACGCGACTGCGCCCGCCTCGCCGAGCGCGTGCGCGAGGAGGCGCGCGACGCCTTGCAGGTCGCCCGCTTCCGCGAGAACGCGCGCAAGCGCCTCGTCGAAGAAGGGCGCGACCCCGACGACCTCGACGCGATGGGACTCGCCGTCGCGCGTGAGCGAAAACTTTGGACGCGCGAGCGCCTGACGGAACTCGGCATCGAGCGCGCGACCTTCTGGGGCTGGCCCAACATCTACACCTACACGAAGAGCCTCGGCGAACAACTTGTCGCCGCCGAGAAAGAGATCGTGCGCGCCATCATCCGCCCTTCAATCGTCGAGTCGGCGCTTAGCTATCCCTTCCCCGGCTGGAACGAGGGCTTCACGACGACCGCGCCGCTCATCTTCATCGCGCTCAAGGGTCAGCAGCAGATTCCCGTCAACGACAAGCTCATCCTCGACATCACGCCCGTGGATCAGGTCGCCGCCGTGATGCTCGCCGTCGCCGCCGAGACCATTGAGCGCGAGCCGCGACTCGTCTATCAGGCCGCCACCGGCGACAGCAACCCGAACACGATGGAGCGCATCGTCGGCCTGCTCGGCCTCCACAAACGGAAACACTTTCAGGAGAAGGAGACCGGCTTCCGCATAGTCAACGAGTTCGCCGCGCGCATGGAGACGAAGCCGGTCACGCCCTCGCGCTTCGACGCGATGTCCACGCCGATGGTCAACGCGGCGGCTCGACGGGCTTCGTCGCTCCTCGAACGCGTGCGCCCGCGCTGGGGCGGGGGCCGCCTCACAGACATCGTTGACCGCGCGAAGGCCACCGTCGGGCGCGTCGAGGAGTTCACGCGCGAGACTGAGGAAGCGTTCGAGATGTTCCGGCCCTTCATGGTCGAGAACGCATACATCTTCCGCTCCGACAACGTCCGCTCGCTCTTCTCGCAGGTGCGCGAGGACGAGCGGCAACTTCTCAAGTGGAACCCGGAGCAGTTCGACTGGTACGACTACTGGATGAACGTCCACTTCCCCGGCTTGAAGAAGTGGGTCTTCCCCAAGCTCGAAGAGGACATGCGCGCGCAGCCGAAGCGCGTTTATACCTACCGCGACCTGCTCGAACTCTTCGAGACCTCGGCCAAGCGCTTCTCCACGCGCGTCGCCATGCGCGTCGAGCGCGACGGCGAGCAGGAGCGTTACACCTACGCCGACATTCAGGAGCTTGCGACGCGCGCCGCCGCCTTCTTCGCCTCGCAGGGCGTCAAGCCCGCCGACCGCGTCCTGCTCGCCAGCCACAACGCGCCGGAGTGGGGCATCAGCTACTTCGGCGTGCTGAAGGCGGGCGCGACTTGCGTGCCCGTTGACCCTGAAAGCTCGACCGAAGAACTCGTCAACTTCGCGCGCGCGAGCGGCGCGACCGGCGTCATCCTCGGCGAGAAGGCCGACGCCGAACACCCAGACCTTCAGGAGAAATTGATTGAAGCCGGACTTGAGGCGCGTCTGTGGCGCTACGCGGAAATCTTCGAGCTGACGGACGAGGCGACGGAAGACCGGCGCATCGCGCTTCTGCCCGCGCGCGTCTCGCCGAACACGGTCGCCTCGCTCATCTTCACTTCCGGCACGACGGGCCAGCCCAAAGGCGTCATGCTCTCGCACAAGAACCTGACGAACATGGTCTCGATGCTCGCCTCCGTCTTCGAGATGGACACGGGCGACGGCGTGCTCTCGGTTCTCCCGCTCTACCACACCTTCGAGTTCTCCACGGGCTTCCTCACGCCCCTCAGCCGCGGCACGCAGATCACTTACCTCTCAGAGCTGAACGGCGAGGAGTTGGCGCGCGCCATCAAGCACAACCACGTCACGGGCATGGTCGGCGTGCCCGCCCTGTGGGAGCTTCTGCACCGGCGCATCATGTCGCGCCTGCGCGAGCGTGGCGAGTGGGTCGGCAGCGCCGCCGAGGCCATGATGCGCTTCAACAGTTGGCTGCGCGACAAGACGCCGCTCAACCTCGGTCAGGTCATCTTCCTCCCGATCCACCGCGGCCTGGGCGGGAACATTCGCTACCTCATCAGCGGCGGCTCGGCCTTAAACGAAAAGGTCAAGCGCGACATGCACGGCCTCGGCTTCACCATACTCGAAGGCTACGGCCTCACGGAAGCTTCGCCCGTGCTCACGGTGACGCGCCCGCAGAACTCTCTGAACGCGGCGAGCGTCGGGAAGGCTTTGCCCGGCGTCGAAATCCGCATCGCCGATGCCGGACGAGTCGGCGTCGGCGATGCGGACTCGTCCGGCATCGGCGAGGTCATCGCGCGCGGGCCGAACGTCATGCTCGGCTACTACCGCAACGAGCAGGCGACGCAATCGGCGCTCACGGGCCGCTGGCTCAGCACGGGCGATTTGGGCCGCCTCGACGACGAAGGCAACCTCTACCTCGTCGGTCGCTCGAAAGAGATCATCGTTGACACGAACGGCAAGAACGTCTATCCGGACGAGATCGAGGAGCTTTACAAGGACTCGCCGCTCGTCAAAGAACTCGGAGTCGTCGGCATCGCCGAGGGGCTGGGCGAGAAGGTCGCGTGCCTCGTCGTCCCCGACTACGACTCCGACATCAGCCTTCAGCGTGAAGAGGTGCACCGCCGAATCGAAAACCACTTCCGCGAAATCTCCTCGGCGCTCCCCTTCTACAAGCGCGTCAAGGCGCTCTACTTCACCGACACGGAACTCCCGCGCACGGCGACGCGCAAGGTCAAGCGCCGCGAGGTCATCCGCATCATCCAGTCGCTCGAAGCCTCAAAGCGCGCAGGGATAACGGAAAAAACAGCGCCGCGCGAGACGCACCACGACGCCGACTGGCTGCTCGGACTCGTCGCTTCCGTTTCGGGGCGACCGCGCGCGCAGGTCTCGCTCGACTCGCGCCTGTCCGAACTCGGCTTCGACAGCCTGATGTTCGTCGAGCTGGCAACGTCAATCGAGCAGGCGGGCGGCACAATCGTCTCGCCCGACACCTTGAACGAGGTGACGGACGTGCGCGAGCTGTACTCGGTCGTCCGCCGGCGCGAGACCGCGGCGGCCCGGCGTGCGGCGGAGGCGCGCGCCGAGGAAGACCGCCGCGTCGAGGAGCGAGAGATTTACGTCCCCACGCTCGTCCGCACGGTCGGCAACCGCGCCGTTGATATAACGCAGCGGCTCCTCTACGAGCGCGTGCTCGAAACTCACGTGGAGGGGCGCTCGAACATCCCCACCCACACCAACTTCATCGCGGCGACCAACCACACCTCGCACCTCGACACGGGACTCATCAAGTACGCGCTCGGCGAGTACGGGCGCGACATGGTCGCGCTCGCCGCCGCCGACTACTTCTTCGACAATCGTTACAAGCGCGCCTACATGAACAACTTCACGAACATCGTCCCCATCGAGCGTTCGGGAAGTCTGCGCCAGTCGCTCCGCCACGCGCGCTCGTTCCTCGAACGGGGCTACACGGCTCTCATCTTCCCCGAAGGCACGCGCTCGATGACGGGCGAGATGGCCGAGTTCAAGTCGGGCTTCGCCTACCTCGCCCTGAACACGCGCACCGGCATCCTGCCCGCATACCTCTGGGGCACCTACGAAGCTTTCCCGAAAGGCTCGACCGTACTCAAAGGGCGCGAGGTCGGCGCGCGCATCGGTCGCTTCCTCGCCATCGAGGAACTCGAAGAGCTGACCCGTGGGATGCCGCGCGCCGAAGCCTACCGCCTCGTCGCCGCGCTCGTCCGCCACGAGATCGAGAACCTGCGCGACGGCACGCGCCACGCCTTCGACGCCACCACGCTCCGCCGCCGCTGGAAGGCCGAGCGCCATCACAGCCACGAAGACGCGCACGACGAGGGCGAGCTTGCGACGACGGGAGACTGAGCGATAGTTCCAAGTTCAAGGTTCAAAGTCGGCGGCCTTGAACTTTGAACCTTGAACTTGGAACTTTGAACTTTCATGGCCGCGACAAAGAAAAGCACCGCGAAGAAGGGGGCGACGAAAGCCGCGGCTAAGGCTAAGAAGGCTGAGGGCGCGTCGAAGACGGGCGCGCTCGCCAGAAGGCGGCGGCCCTTGACGCTCGTCACGGGCGGGACGGGATTCCTCGGCTCGCACCTCGTCAGACTGCTCGTCGCGGAGGGCGTGAAGCCTCTGCGCGTGCTCTCGACTTCCGCGCCCGCGTGGCTCGAAGAACTAGGCGTCGAGACCGTCAAAGGCTCGGTCACTTCGCCGGAGGACGCCCGGCGTGCGGTCGAGGGCGTCGCGGAGGTCTATCATCTGGCGGGGCGTGTCTCGCGCGATAAGGAAGACGCGCACAAGATGTACAGCCTGCACGTCGAGGGCACGCGCGTCTTGTGCGAGGCGGCGCGTGGGGCGGGCGTCCGCTCGATGGTCTTGGCCTCGACGAGCGGCACAATCGCCGTGACGGACACGGGCGACGTTGTGCCGGACGAGGACTGGCCCGTCCCGCTCGAAATCATCTCGCGCTGGCCTTACTACGCGAGCAAGCTCTACCAGGAGCGCGTCGCCCTCGAACACTTTTCGGGCAAGAACCGTCGGCTCGTCATCATGAATCCGAGCCTGCTGCTCGGCCCCGGCGACGAGCGTTTGAGTTCGACTAAGGTCGTGCTCGACTTCCTCGCGCGCAAAATCCCGACCGTGCCCAAAGGCGGCCTGAGCTTCGTGGACGCGCGCGACGCGGCGCATGCCTTCTACGCCGCGATGCAGCAGGGCGCGCACGGCGAGCGCTACCTGCTCGGCTCGGCGAACTGGACTTTCGAGAAGTTCTTCGGGCGTCTGGAGCGCATCACGAAAGTCTCCGCTCCGTTCGTCTCGCTTCCCTCGAAGCTCGCTGTTGCGGGGGCGCGTGGGCTTAGCTCAATCTTCCGCCAGTGGAAACTCGCCCCGCCCGTCGAGCCAGCCGAGATCGAGATGGCCGAATACTTCTGGTACCTCGACTCGTCGAAGGCGCGGACGGAACTCGGCTTCACGCCGCGCGACACGTCGGAGACTTTGCTCGACACGGTCAACTACGTGCGCGAGAACTTCCTCGGCGGCGAGGCTTTCCGCAACGCGGGTTGAATGGTTTCAGGGACACCGAACGCGCAGCGCCCCCGGCACAATCTCAAATGTCGCGGGCAAGCGCCCGGCAAGCTCGCCGTCAATCTCCAGCTTCACTTCTTCGCCGGCAACGGGCTGCGCGGCCACGCGGCGCGCGTGCGCGTGGCGAACATCCTGCATGCCGAGGTGCGTGCCGAGATAGACGCGGTAAGATTTAGTGAGTATCGCGAGCGCGCTCATGTCGCCAACGGCGACCACGTCGAACAGGCCGTCGTCCAGCACAGCCCCCGGCGCGATCTTCATGCCGCCGCCGAAGAAACGCGCGTTCGCCACGCAGAAGTTCGTGACGACCAGACGCGACTCGCGCCCGTCGTCGAGCGAGACGCGCACGGCGGGCTTCTCGAAAGTGAGCGTTGACTGAAGGGCCGCGAGCGCGAACGTGAGCCTGCCTCCGACGAGGCGCGACGCGCCCGCCGAGAGTCCGGCGCGCTCCTTCACGCGGCGGATCACGTCGCCGCCCATGCCGAACGAGGCCACGTTCAAAAAAAATCTCGTCTCCTCTTCCCCGCCCTCGCTCGTGAAGTGGACGCGGCCCGCGTCCAACACTCGCGTCTCGCCGTCGCGCAAGTGCCGCGCGGCGTCGGCGGCGCGCGTCGGGATTTTTAATGTGCGCCGGAAGTCGCCGCCCGTGCCGCTCGGCAGCACGCCGAGTTCTGCCCGCGCGCCAGCGCGCAGGATGCCGTTCACTACCTCATTGATCGTGCCGTCGCCCCCGCAGGCGACGACGAGCGCGCGGCCCGCGCGCGCCTCGCGCTCGGCTATCTCTTCGGCCTCGCCGCCACGCCGCGTGAACGCCACCTCGAACGGGCCGAAGTGTCGGCGCACCTCGCTCGCCAAGCCCGGCCAGGCCGCGCCGGTCGCGCCGCCCGCCGACGCGGGGTTGACGATGATGAGAGGCAGCAGAGACATTTATGATTTGCGATTGTAGATTTGAGATTTCATCCGGGCCGATGGCGCGGAGTCGAGCGCGTCGTACTTCGCTTCGAGTGCGCGCTCGGCGCGATCCTGCTCGCCGAGTTCGGCGATCTTCGACATACAGAAGTCGGCGATCTCCTTGTAGGTGCGAACCGAGTCGCGCCGTTCGTAGAACTCGGAGAAGTCGAGCGCGGGGCCGAAGCGCACGCGCACCGGCTCGCCGCCGCGCCAGTTGCCCGTGACTTGATGCGCGAGGTCGTTGCCTAAACCCGCGATGAAGACGGGCACGACCTGCGGGCGGGCGTCCTTTATCAGTTTGCCGATGCCGGGCTGCGGGCGCAGGTACGTGTAAGGGTCTGCCGACTTGTTGCGCGTGCCTTCGGGATGGAAGCCTATGACGTTGCCCGCGCCCTCGCGGCAAAGCCCTGTGAGCAGGCGCATCGAGAGCTTGTCGAACTCACGCTTCTCGACCAGAGGGTTCTCGCCGCCCGCGAAGAAGGGCGGGAACATTGACCACCAGCCCATGACGAAGTTGACGACGAGGCCGCCCGCCGAGTCGTAGAAGAAGCGACCGCGCACGGGGAAGAACAGTTGTTTGCGCCAGCGCGTCCGGCGGAAGAGCACGGTCGAGACGACGTACATGTCGAAGAACGAGCGGTGGTTGGCGACCAGCAGCAGCGGGCGTCCGTGCGAGACCGCCTCGACGTATTCGAGGCCGTGGACGCGCATCAGGTTGTAAGTCGAAAGATGAATCCAGCCCGCGCCGACGACGCGCTGGCAGAAAGTCCAGAAGCGCTTCCAAGCCCCCCGGTTCATCCGCCAGGCGAGGCGGAACGCGAAGCGCTCGAACGGCGAGAGCACGGCCAACTCCTCAGCCGTCGCCTCGACCGCGCCCGCCCCGTCCTGTTTCACCTCGACTCCCATCTCGACCGGATTGTTCATGTGCCACCGGCTCAAAATTAATGGACTGAAGCGGAGTCGCGCAAGCGGCGAGTCTATGACGATTTTCAGTTGAGCGTATGGCAACAACCGTTAACCACCGCAGGCACAGAGGGCACGGAGACGGCACAGAAGTCCTGTTTTCTCTGCGAAACCTCCGTGCCCTCTGTGCCTGCGGTGGTTTAATCCCGACGCGCCTTACGCACAACCGAAGAGGCTTCAGTCAATCGAAAAATACTTGGCCTCCTCGTGGTGGACGATGATGGCGGAGGTGGATTGTTCGGGCACGAGCTGGAACTCCTCGCTCAACTCCACGTCAATGCGCGAAGGGTCGAGCAGCTCGAAGAGCTTGGTCTGGTCTTCGAGGTTCGGGCAGGCCGGGTAGCCGAAGCTGAAGCGCGAGCCTTGATAGCCCTGGTGGAAGAGTTTCGCAAGCTCCTTCGCGTCCTTGCCCGCGATGCCGAGTTCTTCACGGATACGCTTGTGCCAGAGTTCGGCCATCGCCTCGGCGGACTCGACCGAGAGGCCGTGGAAGTAGAGGTAGTCCGCGTAATTGTCCGCGCGGAAAAGTTCCTGCGCGTACTCGCTCGCGCGCCGACCGACGGTGACGAGGTGGAAGGCGACCACGTCCACGCGCCCCGACTCCCGCGACGCGAAGAAGTCCGCGAGGCAGAGGCGTCGGCCAGCGGGCTGTCGCGGGAAGGTGAAGCGCACGCGCTCCGTCCGCTCGTCGTCCTGATAGACAACGAGGTCGTTGCCCTCGGACTGGCAGGGGAAGTAGCCGTAAGTTACGCGCGGCGCGAGGAGTCCTTCGCGCTTCGAGCGCTCCTTCAACTCGTCATAGACGGGCCGGACTTTTTCGGCGACGAGGGCGCGGTACTCTTCCGCGGAGCGCCGCCCCTGCTTGAACTGCCACTGACCTTTGAAGAGCGCCGTCTCGTTGACGAAGGCGAACACGTCGGCGAGCGGAACGTCGGCGACGCGCGAGCCGTAGAAGGGCGCGCGGGGGATGGGAGCATTCGGGTTCACGTCCGAGCGCGTCGTGTCCGAAGTGTCGCCCGCTGGCGGGCGCGCGGCGCGCTGTCGCGCGTGACGGCGCACGCCGAGCTTGGCGTCTTCGCCCACGAGTTCTTCCGCCTCATCATTTGCGCCGTCGGCCTGAGCGTCGCCGCCTGCGCCGGCTTTCGCGGCTGCCGCCCTCTCTTTCTGCGCCTCCACGCCCGCGCCCGCGCCGCCCTTCAGGGCGTCCATGATGTGCAGGCCGTCGAAGGCGTCCTTGGCGTAGAAGAGCGTCCCCTTGTAGAGCGACTTCAAGTCTTCGTCAACGTAGCGGCGGTTGAGCGCGGCCCCGCCGAGAACGACGGGCACGTTAATGCCGCGCTCCGTCATCAACTCAAGATTCTCCTTCATCACGAGCGTTGACTTGACGAGGAGGCCCGACATGCCGATGGCGTCCGCCTGGTGCTCCTCGGCAGCGTTGAGGATGTTCTCCACGGGCTGCTTGATGCCGAGGTTGACGACGCGGTAGCCGTTATTGGTGAGGATGATGTCCACGAGGTTCTTGCCGATGTCGTGCACGTCGCCCTTCACGGTGGCGAGCACCATCGTCCCCTTCGCCATCGCCCCGCCCTTCTTCTCCATGAACGGTTCGAGGAAGCGAACAGCCGACTTCATCACCTCGGCGGATTGCAGCACGAACGGCAACTGCATCTGGCCGCTGCCGAAGAGATCGCCGACGGTCTTCATGCCGTCGAGCAGAATGTCGTTGATGATGTCGAGCGCGGAGTAGCTTTCAAGCGCGAGCTTTAGATTATCTTCAAGCCCCTGCTTCTCGCCGTCAATGATGTGACGCTTGAGGCGCTCCTCGACGGGCAGGTCGCTCGTGTCCTGCCTGGCGGCTTTGGTGGAGACGCCCTCGAAGAGTTTGGTGAACTCTGTGAGCGGATCGTAGGTGCAAACGTCGCCGTCGAAGCGTCGGCGGTCGTAAATCAAATCCCGCGCGACCTCGGTCTCGCGCTCGCCGATGCGGTTCAGGGGCACGATCTTGCTGGCGTTGACGATGGCTGCGTCCAGACCCGCCTCGACCGCGTCGTGCAGGAAGACGGAGTTGAGCGCCACGCGCGACGCTGGCGTGAGGCCGAACGAGACGTTCGAGACGCCGAGCAGCGTGGAGCAGCCCGGAAGCTCCGCCTTGATGCGGCGGATGCCTTCGATGGTTTCGAGGGCGTTGCGGCGATCCTCCTCGATGCCCGTCGAGATCGGGAGCGCGAGCGGGTCGAAGAAGATGTCTGTGGCCGGGAAGCCGAGTTCTTCGGTCGCCTGCTCGTAGGCTCGCTTCGCGATCTTCAGCTTCCCCTCGGCGGTTCGCGCCATCCCCTCCTCGTCAATCGTGCCGACGACAATGCCGGCCCCGTACTCCTTCGCGAGTTCAAAAACTTTCTTGAAGCGCGGCTCGCCGTCCTCGTAGTTCGTCGAATTCAGGATGCACTTGCCGCCCGCGTGTTGCAGTCCCGCCTCCATCTTCTCCCACTCGGTCGAGTCGAGCATCAGCGGCACGCGCACGTTCGTCACCAGACGCGACGCCAGCTCGTGCATATCGCGCACGCCGTCGCGGCCCACGTAGTCAACGTTCACGTCGAGGACGTGCGCGCCCTCGCGCTCCTGCTCGCGCGCGAGCGAGACCAGCCCGTCCCAGTCCTCCGCGCTCAAAAGCCCCCGCATCTTCTTCGACCCCGAAGCGTTGACGCGTTCGCCGACGATGAGGAACGAAGTGTCCTGGCGGTAAGGCTGCTGCATGTAGAGCGACGAGCAGGCGGGCGTCTGCGGCGCTTCGCGGCGGTGCGGCGTTAAATCTTTGACCGCTTCGACCACGGCCTTGAGGTGCGCGGGCGTCGTGCCGCAGCAGCCGCCGACGATTGAGACGCCGAGGTCGCGCGCGAAGTGTTGTAGCTCGGCGGCGAGCGATTCGGGCGTCTCGCGGAAGACCGCGACGCCGCCGACGTTGTCGGGGATGCCCGCGTTCGGGATGACGGAGACGGGGAAGCGCGAGTTCTGGCAGAGGTGGCGGACGTTCTCTCCCATCTGCTGCGGCCCCGTCGCGCAGTTCATTCCGAACACGTCAATCGGAAAAGACTCGACCGCCGTGAGCGCCGCGCCGATCTCCGTGCCGAGGAGCATCGTCCCCTGCTGCTCGATTGTGACCTGCGCGATGACGGGCACGCGCGCGCCGCGCCGCTTGAACTCGCGGAAGATGCCCGCGAGCGCCGCCTTCAACTGGAGCATGTCCTGGCACGTCTCGACGATGAGGAGATGGGCGCCGCCGTCTAAAAGGCCGCGCGCCTGCTCGCCGTAGGCGTCTCTGGTTTCGAGGAAGGTGACGTGGCCGAGAGTGGGGAGCTTCGTGCCCGGCCCCATCGAGCCGGCGACCCAGCGCGGCTTGTCGTTAGTCGAGAAGTCCGAGGCGACGCGGCGCGCGAGCCGCGCGGCGCGGACGTTGAGGTCGTAGGCCATGTGGCCGATGCCGAACTCGCCCAGCACGATTGAAGTGCCGTTGAACGAGTCGGTCTCCACCACGTCGCAGCCGACTTCGAGGAAGCCCGCGTGCACGCGCTCGACAGCGTCGGGCCGTGTGATGAGCAGATGCTCGTTGCAGTTCTCGAACTGCGGGCCGCCGTAGTCCTCAATCGTCAGCCCCTGCGCGTGCAGGTTCGTCCCCATCGCGCCGTCGAAGACGACGACGCGCTCTCTCAACGTCTCAAGGAAATTACTCATATCTTAAAGCCGTCAGCACTCAGCGGTCAGCTTTCAGCTTTTCCTCTTCAACAAGCGGCCCGCGCTTCTTCCATCGTTCAACTGCCGAAGAAGAAAGAAAGCTGATGGCTGAGTGCTGACCGCTGACCGCTTAAATAGAAGCCCCGCGCCAAACAACGCGGGGCCGACCGTTCCGAGCCTTCTTTTAACGGGCCTCTGAAGACGAGACGCGCCGAGCTGTTTAGCTGTTTATTTTACGTGGCCGCAAGTCGCCTTAACTCACCACGTTTGCCACGTATTGAAACATCCGTGGCCGCACCTGTCAAGGAAGCTTTCGGTCTGGCATCGGGGTGGAAGCGCGTTGCTGAGAGCGGGTGAGGCATCAAGATAAACAGACTTGCGGATAAAAACGACAGGGTAGGGTTGTGGGTTAGTTTGAATATCTCCCGCCCGTCATCCGGCCCGCGCCGCCCGTGAAACGTTTCGCCCCGGCTGCGCATAAACAGGTGGAAAACATTAGGCGGGGCAGCAGCCATGACTGCGGCGACCGGAGAGAACGCCGCGTCACAGTCGAAAGTGAATCACTACTCAAAAAATTGTTGACTTCTCCTAACAAGGAGACTACGCTGCATCCGTTTCCAAAGCCGACGTGGCTTCCACTTCTGCTCGCAAGCGTGTAACGCATCCTCGACGAGCGGGCCTTCTATCCTCGCTCGTTAAAATGGCTCATTAACAGCATCCGCGATGGCTCCGTTCTTTCGCCGGGCCGCTCTTCACTAAATGGAAGGAGGATTTGAAATGGACTGGTATATGGCTCTCTACGCTTTGTGTTCGGTTGCCGGGCTGTTGATGGTGCTTGGCAGTCTGTTTTTGCTCTGGAAAGGTCGAATTTATCTGGATAACGAAGGTCAAAGTGTAACAACGTTTGAAGTGCCGATGGGGATCAAGTTCAGCACTCAGTTCCCGGTGTTGATTATGTTTCTTTTTGGAGCTGTCCTCCTTGTATATCCCGTTTACTACGCTAAGAACGTCTGTCCCGACCCGTCGCTCCACGCCCGGAGGTTCCCTGTGATGGTGACGATGACCGGTAAAGTCATCTCTTCAAAACCCATTGACGTTTACGCCGTCGTTGACGAGTCGGACAAGGTTCAAAACGATCTGACCCTGAGCGTCCCTTTTAAGGAGGATGCGCGCTACCGGGTGATGTACTCTAACGATAAAGGAGAGATTATTCCCTCAGACCCATTCTGTCTTCCGAAAGACTCGCTCGTCTTCGCGCTGCGTGATATTAAGGTGGAGAGTTCAATGACAGCCGGCGCGGGCACCGATAAAGCCGCGGCTGCGCCCCTCATAATTGAACCCGACAAAAATAAGGAGACCGATTTTAAGTAGGAGGTAGCGTAACGATGAAAGCCAGAAACCTGCTGCTCACTTCAATCCTCGTTCCGTTCTTACTCGGCACCCTGCCCCTCTGCCATGCGAGCATTCAAGATAATCTCACCCTCTCCGGTCGCATCCGAGTTGACAGTACGGCTCAAAGTCAAATATCAAGATTCAATCTCAAGCTGTACCCTCCCAAAAAGAGTAACAAACCGATCTCGCTGGCGACGACGGATAATAACGGCAAATTCAAATTCACCGGGCTGGCCCAAGGCTCTTACCTGCTCGAAATATATTTCGGACAGGATTTGGTCTATCAAGAAGTTGTTAACTTAGACGGCAACAAAGACCTCGGAAGCATTGACCTTCGCAGAAAATCCGCCGGTTGAAACTCTGGGCCAGCATTTATCAGCCCTTCAATTTGAAACTGACCCACCAGGCGACAGTCATTGCCGTTGTCCCGCGGCGGCGCGCTGTGTTACTTTCCTCGTCGTGCGGCGGCTCTCGACGCCCAACCCGCACGACCTGCATCGAACATGCGACGCGCCATCTACCCCGGCTCATTCGACCCCGTGACGAACGGCCACCTCGACATCATCGAGCGCGGCTCGAAGCTCTTCGACGAGATCATCATCGCCGTCCTCGTCAACACCGAGAAGGAGGCGCTGTTCACCGTTGACGAGCGGCGCGGGATGCTCGAAGAGGCCCTGGCGCTGATCGCGAGCGGCTTCTGCCGGCTCCGCGTTGACTCGTTCCAGGGCTTGCTGATGCGCTACGCCGTCGAGCAGCACGCCGACGCCGTCGTGCGCGGCATCCGCGCCATCTCCGACTACGAGTACGAGCTACAGATGGCGCTGATGAACCGGCGGCAGGAGCCGCGCATCGAGACCGTCTTCATGATGGCCGCCGAGGCTTATTCTTATGTCAGCTCGCGCCTCGTCAAAGAGGTCTATTCGCTCGGCGGCACAATCGAGGGTCTCGTCCCCGCGACGGTCGAAGAGCGCATGCGCGTCAAGCTTCACAAAAGTTGAAAACTCGCCACCTCTCGCGTGCTATAATTCCCGCACCTTTTCCCTTGAATCTTCGAGCGCATAACACACCGAGGCGTCGTGCGCGTTAACACCAAATCCGGGAGGGACAGGAATGCCAAAGGGAGACAAAGGGAGCTACACCGACAAGCAGAAGCGGAAGGCCGAACACATCGAAGAGGGCTACGAGAAGCGCGGCACGTCGAAGAAGGAGGCCGAAAAGCGCGCCTGGGCGACCGTCAACAAGTCTTCGGGCGGCGGCAAGAAGAGCGGTTCGGGCCGTGGCAAGAGTGAAGACAAGTCGTCCTCAAAGAAGGGCGGCAAGAAAGGCGGCAAGAAAGGCGGCAAGAAGAGCGGCGGCTCGAAGAAGGGCGGTTCAAAGAAAGGCGGCTCGAAGAAGAGTTGATTCAACTCGCCTTTACTGGTACGCGGCGGCAGACGACTCTGCCGCCGTTTTTGTTTTCTCGCCGACTCCCGGCGGCCTTCGCCGTCGCTGTTGCGCGCGTGTGCGAATGCGGCTACCATCAGTCCTTCGCTGGAAACCAATCTCGACAAGGGCCGGGAACACGAATGGCAGAGACGCAAAAGCAAGCCAGCTTCAGGCCGTCGGCCAACGTCGTGCGGATGCAGCCGTCTTCGACGCTGGCCGCGATGCAGGCCGCCATGCGGATGAAGGCCGCGGGCGTTGACGTGGTTGACCTCGGCGCGGGCGAGCCGGACTTCGACACGCCCGAACACGTCAAGGAGGCCGCCGCCCGTGCGATGCGCGCGGGCCAAACCAAGTACACGCCGACCGCGGGGACGCGCAAGCTACAGGAGGCAATCGCCGGCTACTACGAGCGCGAGTTCGGCGCGCGCGTCGAGGCGGGCGAGGTCATGGCGACGGCGGGCGGCAAGCAGGCCGTCTTCAACGCCGTCGTCACGCTCTGCGGCCCCGGCGACGAAGTCCTCATCCCCCGGCCCTACTGGGTCACGTTCCCCGAAATCGTCAACTTCGCCGGCGCGACGCCCGTCTATGTTGACACCGAAGCGACCGGCTTCCACCTCACAGCCGAGCAGGTCGCCGCCGCCGTCACGCCGCGCACGAAGCTGCTCATCGTCAACTCGCCGTCGAACCCTTCGGGGCGCGTCATCGCTCCCGAAGAGTTCCGCAAGATCATGGAAGTGGTCGCCGGGCGCGGCATCTACGCCGTCTCCGACGAGTGCTACCTGCGCTTCGTCTATGCGCCCGCGGAGGTCTTCAGCGCGGCGACTCTCGCGCCGGAGCTGCGCGCGCGCCTGTGCATCGCCGGCTCGTTCTCGAAGACCTACGCGATGACGGGCTGGCGCATCGGCTACTCGGTCGCGCCCGCCGCCTGGACGCGCGAGATGAGCAAGGTGCAGAGCCACTCGACCAGTAACCCCAGCTCGATCTCTCAGGCGGCTGCGGTCGCCGCGTTCACCTCGCCGCAGGAGTGCGTCTCAGAGATGCTCGCGGAGTACACGCGCCGTCGCGATCTCGTCGTCAGGGCGCTGCACTCTATCCCCGGCTTCCGCTGCCTCGAACCCGAAGGAGCCTTCTACGCTTTCCCCGACGTGCGCGGCTGCCTCGGCAAACGGTTGAAGACCTCCGCCGAGTTCGCAGACCGCCTGCTCGAAGAGGCCCAGACCGTAGTCACGGACGGCGTGGGCTTCGGCGCGGAGGGCTTCATACGCATCTCCTACGCCACCTCTCTGGAGCGACTTGAGGAGGGCGTCGAGCGCATCCGAAGGGTCGCGGAGAAGTACGCGGGCTGAAGGACAGGAGGCAGACGGCAGGAGCAGGAGGCAGGGGGTTGACTGTAGCGGGCGTCGGCGCTCTCACTTGAACCGCCCGACGAGAAAGGTTTTTTCCTGCCTCCTGCTCCTGCCGTCTGCCTCCTGGTTCTTCAGTAGATGTTGAAGTTGTATTCGAGGACGACGTACTGCGAGACCGTGTGGCCGTCCTTCTGCGCGGGGCGGAACTTGATCTGCCTCGCGGCTTCGATGGCCTTCTCCGTCAGTCCGTCGGGCAGTCCCTTGACCACACTGATGCTCGTCACCTCGCCCGAAGCCGACAGCACGGCGCGGATTCTCACGAGTCCCGTCACGTTGTTCTTGCGCGCGTCCTCGGTGAATCCCGGCTCAGGCTTGAACGTGATGATGGCCTTGCGCGTCACCTCGTTCTGCCGGAAGGGTCGCGTGTAGTCAACGTCGCCGCCGCCACCACCGCCTCCCGCCCCGCCGCCGCCGAGGTGCGGGTCGCCGCCGCCGACGTTGTAGCCGCGGCCCGGCCCCATCCCTGTGCCCTCGCCCTGCCCCATGCCGCCGCCGTTGCCTGTGCCCATGCCGCCGCCCGTGCCCTGCCCCGAAGAGGGAGTCGTCGAGTTCGAGTTCGGCAACCCGTAGGGGATGTCGCGCGGATCAACCTTCACGAGCGCCGGGTCAACCTGCATCGTGGGCAGAGTCGGCAGGTGCGGGTTCGTCACCGCGGACGGGTTCGGATTCGCCGTCAGGATCGGAGGCGCTAACTGCGCGGTCGGCAGTTTGCCGACCGACGCTTGAAGTTGCTCCTGCCTTCCGCCGCCTCCTCCTCCATGCGCCGCGTCCTGCTTCACCTTCGAGCCGCCGCCCTTGCCCTCGTTCGTCCCCGCCGCGCCCTTGTCCACTTTGTCCTGCTCGCGCGGGATTCCGTTCTCGTCAACGTAGCCGATGAGTGTGAGGTTCTCGTTAGGGTTCACGCCCGCCAATTGCCTTCGGCGGAACTGTTCGAGCGCGAAGACCGAGCCGAGTAGGAGCGAGATGAGAACGAACGAAGAGAGTGTGGCGAGCGCGACGTTGCGCTGCGAGAAGAAGCCCCAGGCCGCGCGCGTGTAGGCCGTGGCCGAGCGCGCGGCGAAGCCGAAGGGGTCGCGCTTGAACTCCGGCCACGTCAGCCCCGCCGCGCGCGTCACCCCCCGAAGCTCGCGCAAAAGGCGGCGCGTCAGGCCCTCGTCCTCGACGAAAGTCAGACGGTACTCGCCGCGCGCGAACGGGAAGGCTGACTGCTGCCAAAAGTTTGGTTGGATTTCTTGTGCCATACGCCTCCTTAACCTTTCCTCGTAGCCCGGCCAGAACTCTTCAGCCGGGAGTGTCGCCTGTGCTGCCGCGTCGAATAGTTGCAGCGTCTCGGCCATCGAGCGGTAGCGGCCCAGGCACTCGTCGCAGCGCCCGACCTCTTCGAGCAGGGATGAATCCCGCACCGCCTCCATCTCGCCGAACAGCAAGTCAATCAGTCTTTCTTTCGTCGCCTGGCAATCGTGACTCATCGCACTTCTTCTTAGAACTCAACCCTTCCCGCCCGCAGGCTGCGGCACATGGCCCTCAGCGCCGACGCCGAACGACGCGCGCAGTTTTTCAATCGAGCGGAACAGGGATTTCTTGACCGACCCGACCGAGCAGCCGAAGACCTCCGCGATCTCCTGGCAGGTCATCCCCTCTCGGTGCTTGAGCAGGAAGATCAGGCGCTGCTGCTCGGTCAGCTCGCCGAGCGCGCGCATCACGCGCCCGACCAGAATCTTCTTGTGAAAGCCGTTCTCCGTCTCGCCGTGGCCGAAGCCTTCGGCGAGCGCCGGCTCCTCGATCAACTCTTCGAGACTGTCGAGCCGGACTGCCGTCTTCTCGTCTTCGCGTGTCATTACCATCTCGCGCCTGTGGTTTAAAAATGAGTTGACCGTGATCCGACGCAGCCACGTGTGGAAGCTCGACTCGAAGCGGAAGCCGCCGAGCGACTTGAAAGCCTTCAGCCAGACCTCCTGCGAGAGGTCTTCGGCGTCCGCGGGGTTGCGGCAGTAGTGGAGCGCGAGCGTGTAGATGCGCCGCTCGTACTCTCGCGCGAGCCGGGAGAAGGCTTCGAGGTCGCCTCCCTGCGCCCGCCGGATCAGTTCGTCTTCGCTGGTCAAACTCAAAGTCCCCAGGGGCAAGCTCCGAAACAAGAGACACCGCGGCGAGCATTCGGTTGGCCGGGGCGCGGAAAATTTTGTGGTCTGATGTGAGGGAAGGGCGGAAGAGTTGGACGGGCGCGTCGGCGTGTGGGAAGAAAAGAACCGCGAGCGTTAGCTTGTGGGTTCTGCTCTCGACGAGCAAGACCCGCTCTCACGCTCGCGGTTCTGTACGGGCAGTGACGGTGCTTTCGTTTACTCCGCGCCGTTCTCCGTGCCGCTCTCTTTCTTCGCGCCGAGCTTCGACGTGATCGCCGTCAGGAGTCGCGGGAAAGTGCCGAGCGGCGTGTGGCTCTCGACGTAGAAGCCTTCGGGCTGTGTGAGGCCGAACGCGAAGGTCGGCCTCAGAGACGCGCGCTGCCCGTCGGTCTTGAAACTGTCGTCGCTCGACTTCAGGGCGTGTCCGAGCCGGTTCAGGTAGTCAACGTTCGAGTTGTAGTAGATGAACTGCGGCTGACCCGCTCCTTGCGCGCTCGCCGCGGCGTAGGCCGCGCTCGACCTGAGAGAGCGACCGCCCTGCGCCGTGTCAATCACGCGCTCGACCATCCCGCCCTTGCCGCTCGCCACGAAGCTGCCGCCGACGAACGTGTACTCAAGTGCATGACCCTTCTCGCCCTCGACGCGGCGGATGGTCACACCCTTGTACCCGCGCTCGGACGTGGTGCGCTGCTTGTGCTCGGCGAACTTCGCTATCGCCTGCGCGAACGCCGCCTCGTCCTTCACGCTGAGTAGGAGGACGCCGCCCGCGTCTTCGCCCGACGAGAGCTGCGCGACGCAGAACTCCGGGCCGAGAGATGCGAGTATGTCGCCTCGCAGGTCAACGCCCGTCTTGTCGGTGAACTCGGCGAGCGCGTCCGCGGGACTCTTCCTTCCGGTCTGCTCCGCCACCTGGCCCGCGAGCGCGAGCATCTGGTCGAAGGTCTGCGGCGCGTTGGCAATCGAGGCGTCGAAGGCCGCCGCGGCATCTTCGGGCACGAGCGAAAGAAGTGTCTGCGGCGTCGGCGGGTTCGCGGCGACGGTCGCGAGCACGCCGTCGCGCTGCGGGGCCGTGACGACGAAGCGCTCGACCACGCGACCGTCCTCGAACGCGCTGGTGAAGGCGACCGACTCGACGCTCGACGCGCCCGTCCCGTGGAAGAACTCTCGGAAGGCCGCGACGCCTTTGTTGTCGGCGCTCGCCGGTGCGTTGTCAATGAGATTCGTGAGCCTCGCGCCGTCGAGGAAGCCGAACATGCCGTCCACAGACTTCGAGCGCGCACGCGCCGGCGCGAACGCCTGGCTGGTTTCGAGCGACGCCGTCTTGCCCCCGCGCACGTCGAGCAGGCGCTTGACCGCTTCGCCCGTGTTCGACAGGTAGAGCGTGTCGCCGGCCTGCGCGTAGGCAAAGCCCTTCTTGCCTTCGGGCAGGACAAAGTTGATCGTCGCGTCGCCATACTGCTCGGTCTTCGTCGTCACGCCCTTCTCTTCCGCCTGGCTGACGAAGCGCAGCACGCGGTTCTCGAACGTGCGCCGCGCTGCGCCGCCGTTGAACTCGGCGACGAGCGCGAACTGCGGCTCAGGATGGCCGTCCGCGTTCGCGCCGACGCCGAGCAGCGCGACGGCGTAGCTCGCGTCGAGTGCGCCCGCGTGATTGGCGGCCATCATGAAGAGCGAGCTGGCCCCCTGATTCTCCTTCGTGAACTCGCGCCACGCCTCCGACTCGATGACCTTCAAAGCCTGCGCTCGCAGGTCGTTCACCTCGACGAAGCCCACGGCGTCCGCAGGCAGGTAGCGTTCGAGCCGCGGGCTACGCGCCTTCGACGGGCGGGCCAGACTCAGCGCCACCAGGCCGACGACGAGCGCCGCCGCCAGAAGGCCAAACAGGTACGGTCTGCGTTTCAGTCTTTCCACAATGCACCTCCGAACAATAAAGAAATGATGAATGCGGAATGATGAGTGATGAATTAAAACGGGTATGTGAGTTGATATTCATCATTCATCATTCCGCATCCATCATTCGCCTATTTCATCTCCTTGCGCGCGAAGACGTACTGCGACGCGAAGAAGAGTCCAGTCGAGACCAGTAGCATGACGAGGATCGGCCAGGGGTCGAGCCGACCGTAAAATTCCAGCGTGATGCCGGCGCGCGGCGCGACCGTCGCGCGGTTGATGACCCAGTCGAAGAGGTCGCCGCCGAAGTAGTAGAACATCAGGACGAGCGAGATCGCGCCCGCGATGACCGCGATCCACCATTTCTCGAACCAGACCGAGAAGAGGAACGTCGCCGAATAGACCATCAGCGCGATGACCGTCGTCCACACCGCGCCCCTCGCCCCGTTCGAGGCGACCACGACAAATGAATGCCACGAGCCGGCGAGCGTCACGTTCGTCGCCGCCGCCGCCATCACCAAGTAGATCACGACGAGCGTCGTCAGTATGGAGAGACCCACGCAGGCGGTCGTCTGCACCGCGCCGACCGCGTACTTGAAGAGAAGCACTTGCCACCGCTTCACGGGCCGCTCGAAGAGGAAGAACATGCTCCGGTTGTCTAACTCCGCGCCGACCGAGCCGACGGCGAAGAACGCGAGCAGGAAGAGGCCCGCCGTGATGAGGAAGCCCGACTGCAAGACGAGCGCGACCTCCAACACCTGCGCCGCTACGGCGTCGCTCAGCGCGTAAAGGTCGAAGCGCGCGCTCTCGCGCAGGGCCAGAGTCAGCCCCGCGATGCCGAGCGGGATGTGGAACGCCAGCGCGAACGCCAGCCACTTCCAGCGCGTCTCGCGCCACTCCTTCCAGAGCATCGCCTTCAACATTCCTCGGTTCACAGGCTCGCCCTCCGCTCGCGCTCCGCGCGGACAGTGTTCACGAAGATGTCTTCGAGCGAGATCGGCAGCACTTCGGGGCTGGCGACGCCGCGCTCCGCGAGCGCACGCATCGTCTCGTCGCCGAAGTCGTGGACGGTCAAGACCTGCTCGTGCCTTCCGTTCTCAACTGCCATCACGCCGGGCACGCCCGCCACTTCGGGCCGCGTTCCGTTCGTCGCGTAGCGGACGCGCTTGTAGGACGCCTTGATCTCGTCAATCGAATTGACCAGAAGCATTTCGCCGTCGTTGATGATGCCGACGTAGTCGGCCACGCGCTCGACCTCCTCGACGATGTGCGAGGAGAAGAGAACGGTCTTCCCCGCCTCGCTGATCTCCGAGACGATGTTCTCGATGAAGTCGCGGCGGACAATCGGGTCGAGGCCCGATGTCGGCTCGTCGAGGATGATGAGTTCCGGGTTGTAGGCGAGCGCGAGCAGCAAACACAGCCGCGCGCGATTGCCGCGCGAGAGCTGTTTTATCTTCTTTTCGGGCGGCAGGCTGAAACGCTTCAGGAGGTCTGCGGCCTTGCGGTCGTCCCAAGTATCGTGGAACGCGCGCGTGAACTTGATGCTCTCGGCCACCGTCATCCACTCGTAGAGGTATCGGTTCTCCGAGACGTAGGCGACGCGCCTGCGAATCTCGATGAGGTCTTCTTCGAGCGCGCGACCGAGGACGCGAATCTGCCCGCTGGTCGGGCGCAGGTGGCCGACGATCATCTTGATGATCGTTGATTTGCCCGCCCCGTTGACGCCGAGCAGGCCGAAGACCGTGCCCTTGAGCACCGTCAGGTCAACGCCCTTCACGGCCTCGAACTTCCCGAACGTGCGTCCGAGGTTCCGCGTCTCGACGGCGTAATCCCCCGGCATGTATTCGCCGATTGAATTCATGGCTCAATCCCGATTCCGCCCGCTGCCCCCGTCTCGTTTTCGGCGGCTCACTTTCCGACCGCCTCGGCCCTCCGCGCCGACATAATCTTTTCGAGCGCCGCGTCGAAAGCTTCCCGCATTTCGTCCTCGTCAAAGCCCAGATGCACGCCCTCGACCACCGCCTTCTCAAGATGGCGACCGACGGCCTTGCGCCGCTCCCGCTTCGACATCTCCACGCCCTGCCCCGAAACGAACGTGCCGTGCCCCTGCCGCTTGTAGATGACGCCCTCGATCTCAAGATCAAGATAGGCGCGCGCCACCGTGTTCGGGTTCACGCGAAGCTCCGTCGCCAGTTGGCGCACCGAAGGCAGCGGGTCTTCCGGCTGGAGCCGCCCCACCGCGATGCCTGTCTTAACCTGATTGACGATCTGCCGGAAGATCGGCAGTCCGTTCGACGGGTCAATGTTAATGAACACGCTTCCCCCGACAGCCAACTGTATTAGCTGACTAATACAGTGTCTCAAAATACGGGCGAAGTCAATCGAAGGTTTCAAAAATTTCGGCCACCCGTTTCCGAGTGGCCGACTCAGTAGAGAATCGCGAGTGGTGGCGCTACTTGACCGTCTTCGCGCCGTTGCCCGCGGGTGAAGGCTCAAGCCCCAGCCGGTCTTTGAAGAGGCTGAGTAAAAGGAGCGTGCCGATGCCACCCGCGCCGTCGCCGCTGCTGCCGGAGGCAAGGATGTCGGGGGTGATGCGGACGTTCTTCTCGCCGATGACCTTCAAGGTTTCGACGAGCGCGACGCCCTGCGCGCCGAGCGCGTTGACCTGCTCGTGGTAGGCGACGCCCTGCGCCTCGCCCATCAGACGAACCTTCTCGGCCTCGGCCTTCCCCGTCGCGAGGATGTAGTGTGCCTCGCCCTCTCCTTCGGCCCTGCGCTGTTCGGCGCGGCGCGTCGAAATCTCGACGCCGACCGTTGCGGCCATCAAGTCGCGCTGGTTGTCGGCGTTCGCCTTCGTCTTCTCCAACTGGATGCGCTTCTCCTCGGCCTCGCGTTGCGCGTTGAACATGTTCTGGCGCTGCTCGGCGAGAATCTTCTCGGTCTGCGTCTTCATCAGCTCTTCGGGCAGGTGGATGTGGCAGATGAGGACGTTGACCACGTCCACGTGGTACTTCAGGAGGTGCGAGCGCACGCGCGCCTCGGCGCGCTCCTGCTCCTCGTGTCGGTTTTGAAGGTAAGCCATCGCCGAAGACTCCGAAGCCTGGTTGCGGAAGATGGAGTCAATCAGCGGGTGCATGACGTTCTGGATGAGGCGGTCAATGCCGCCGATCTTGGCGACCATGAAGGGCGCGTCTTCGGGCTTGACGCGGAAGACGACTCTCACTTCGAGCTGCATCGTGAAGCCGTCTTTCGAGATGACCTCGAACGGGTTGAAGGTGTTCGTCACCTCGCCCGATGTCCACTCGACGGTCTGGTTCGTCGTCGGGATGATGATGGGCGTCACCGCCAAGGTGTTCACGTAGTAACGGCCTGGGCCGACGACCGACTCCTGTATGCCGCGGTAGCCTTCGGGGACGACGTAAGCCTCGTGCGCGCCCTCGTCGAGGCGTCGGTCGGCGGGGTCGGTCATCATCAAGTCCTGCTCGATCTCATCCTTCGAGCGGTCTTCGTCTTCGAGCTTGTCGAGACGGGTTGCGGCCTCCGAGACGTGCTCCTTCTCCTCGCGCTCCATGCGTGCGCGCACCTTGTTCGCCATCTGGCGGCGCGTCTCCTCGGTCGGGTCTTTGCCGACGTTCGAGACGATGACGGCGACCTCGCCCGGCTTGACCTCGCCCGCCTTTTCGGGGATGACCTTGAAGAGAAGCGGGTTGACGTAGTA
>QHXN01000109.1 GCA_003222975.1 Acidobacteriota bacterium
ACAGTTCAATGATAGACGTTTTATGTCGCGTCGCGGGCGAGGAGGGCCGCGCCGATGGGGACGGCGTCGGGGCCGAGGGTGGCGGCGACGATCTGTGTGGACTCGAAGTTGGGCTGGAAGGAGCGGCGCTGGGCCTCGCGGATGATGGGTTCGAGGATGAGTTGGCCCGCCTCCATCACGCCGCCGCCGAGCACGACGCGCTCGGTGTTGAGGAGGTTGACGACCGTCGCGATGGCCGTGCCGATGTAGCGGCCCGTGCGCTCGATCATGAGGGCGGCGAAGTCGTCGCCGCCCCTCGCCTCGTGCGCGATGTCGGCGGCGGTGAAGTTCTTGTTCAGTCCGAGGCGCGAGAGCGAGGAGGTCGAGTCCCGCATCAGGCGCTCGCGGGTGCGGCGGACGATGTTCGGCGCGGAGGCCACAGTCTCCAGGCAGCCGACGTTGCCGCACACGCAGACGACGCCCTCCGGGTCTATGGTGATGTGGCCGAACTCGCCGGCGAACCCGGAGGCCCCGCGCCAGAGCTTGCCGCCGATGATGATCGCGCCGCCGATGCCAGAGCCGATGGTGACGTAGAACATGTCGCGGCTGCCGCGCCCCGCGCCCGCCGCGTACTCGCCCACCGCGCCCGCGTTCGCGTCGTTTTCGAGCGTGACGGGCAGGCCCGTGGCCTTCGCGAGTTCGGCGCGCAGGTCGCCGCGCATGACCGAGGGCAGGTCGGAAGAGATGATAACGCGGCCCGTCGCGGGGCTGACGAGTCCGGGAAGGCCGATGCCCACCGCCGCGACCTGCGCGCTCGAGGCGTCGCGCAGCTCGGCGACGAGGCGCGCGACCTGGACCACGGGGTCTTCCGGGGGGGCCGCCGACTCGCGCCGCGCGACCACCTCGCCGCCCGCCGAGACGAGCGCCGCGCGCGCCGACCCGGCGCAGAGTTCGACGCCGACGTATGTCTGGTCATTTGGCGACTGGGCGGTCATCTCAAGGGCCTTCGGGTGAAGAGTTTGTAAACGAGTTTTTGATGTCTGGCTCCGGGTCGGCGTGATGGTAACAAAGGGTCGGGGGGCTGTCAAACAATACCCTCTGCGTGTAGAATAAGCGGCGGAAATGATGAGTGATGAATGCGGAGTGATGAATTAAATACAGAACCAAGCCGCTTTTGTCGTTTACCTCCATCGCACAGCCAATTCATCATTCATCATTCCGCATTCATCATTTCTTATGAACATTCGCTCCATCCTGCTGCCGACGGACTTCAGCGAGTGCGCGCGCCACGCCGTCCCCGTGGCCGCGGAGTTGGCGCGTCTGCTGGGGGCGAGCGTCGTGTGCCTGCACGTCGTCGAACCCGTAGTCCCGCCGGTCGGCTGGACGCCGATGGTCGGGACGCTGCCCGCCGCCCCGGACTTCGGCGAGCAGTTGGACGAGTCGGCGGCGCACGAGCTGCCGGCCTTTTCGGGCGGCGAGGAGTTCGCCGGACTCGACGTGGAAGACCTGGTCGCGCACGGCGAGCCGGCGGCGGAGATCGTGCGCGTCGCGCGCGAGCGCGGCGCAGACCTGATCGTCATCTCGTCGCACGGTCGCACGGGATGGGGCCGCATCCTCTTCGGCTCGACCGCCGAGGCGGTCGTCCGCCATGCCCACTGCCCCGTGCTCGTCGTCAAGCCGCCACAGGAGCGTGAACCGTGAACCGTAAACCGTGACGAGAGAAAACCTGCTTTGCTCTCGTCACGGTTTACGGTTCACGGTTCACGGCCTTTATGGATTTACACTTCGTCAACGACCTACTCTGGAAGTTCGGCCTGCCCGCCATCTTTCTGCTGACGATGGCGGAGGGCGACATCACACTGCTGCTGGCGGGCGTGCTGGCGCACGGACAGGCGTTCGGCGACTACAGCTTTTTGCAAGTCCTTATAGTCGGCACGCTCGCCGGGGTGGCGAGCGACAACGCGGCCTACGCGCTGGGCCGCGCCGGGCGCTACCGCGTGAAGCGTTACCGCTTCTACTGCGCGGCGCGCGCGCGCATCGAGCGGCTGACGGACAAGTTCGGGCCGCTCTCCATCTTCGTCTCGAAGTTCACTTACGGGCTGCGCTGGGGGGCGTGCGCCTTCTACGGCGTGGCGAAGATGCCGTACCTGCGCTTCCTGCTGCTGTCGTTCGCGAGCTGCTCCGTGTGGGTTCTGACCCTGTCGTCTGCGGGCTACATCTTCCACAGCGCCATCTACACGCTGGTCGGTAACATCCACGACCTCAGCTACGTGCTCCTGGGCGTCGTCGTCGCCGTCATCGGCGTCGGCATCGCAGGCTTCTACTTCGCCGAGAAGTATTGGCTCTCGCGCAAGATCGAGCAGGCCGACCCTGAGAGGATTCAGAAGTTCGAGCAGGCCGCCGGTGAGAAGCTCCAAGAGATCAGGGAGGAGATTTCCGAGATACTCCCGCACCCGCTCGCGCGCCACAAGGACGCGCCCAAGCAGAAGAGTAAGATCGAGGGAGATTGAAAGAAGTGATGAGTGATGAGTGGTGAGTGATGAGTGGAAGATGGTTTGTTTTCACTCATCACTCATCACTCATCACTCATCACTCATCACTGATTATGATTATCGAAGCCACCGCACCGACGCGCGTTGACCTGGCCGGGGGGACGATTGACATCTGGCCCCTGTACCTGTTCCACCCCGGCGCGACGACGGTCAACTTCGCCGTCTCCATGCGCGCGCGCTGCCGCATCGAGCTGCGCCGAGACGACCGGATAATCTTAGAGTCGCGCGACCGCAAGGTCTCTTTCGAGAGTAGCCTCTCGGAGATCGAAGCCCTGGCGCACGAGGAGCGCCTGGAACTCATCTCGAAGCTCGTCCACTTCTTCAAGCCCGACACGGGCTTCCACCTCATCGCCGAGAGCACGGCCCCGGCGGGCGCAGGGCTAGGAGGGTCGAGCGCGCTCGCCATCGCCTGCATCGGCGCGCTGAACCGGCTGGTCGGCGACCGCTACCCCGAAAGGAAGTTCATCGTCATCGCCGCCAACGTCGAGACGACCGTCATCCGCGTGCCCGCGGGGTTTCAGGACTACTACGGCGCGTTCTACGGCGGCGCGAACGCTATCGAGTTCAAAGCCGACGGCATCCGCCGCGAGCCTTTGCACGTTGACCCGGAGGAACTCGAACGCCGCGTCGTCATCTGCTACACGGGCGAGCCACGTTTGTCGGGCGTCAACAACTGGGAGATGTTCAAGACGCACATCGAGGGCGACCCCGTGATCTTCGAGCTGTTCGAGGGCATCCGAGACTCCGCGCGCGACATGAGGCATGCGCTCGCCGCCGGCGACTGGCGTCGCGTCGGCGAGGTGATGCGCGCCGCGTACCCGAACCGCAAGCGCCTCGCGCCTAACATCACGACGCCGCACATGGAACACCTCGTCGAGACGGCGCTTCGGAGCGGAGCGGTCGGCGCGAAGGTCTGCGGCGCGGGCGGCGGCGGCTGCATCGCCTTCCTTTGCGAAGAAGGGGCGAAGGAGTCGGTCAGCCGCGCGCTCGCCGCCGAGGAGGGCGCGGAAGTCCTCGGCTGGAGCTTCGCGCGCGACGGTCTGGTCGTGCGGGAGATTTGAAGCGCCACCCTGCGATGTGGGCCGAGCGTTAAGCGAGGCTCAGGTTAACCACAGAGGCACAGAGGACACGGAGACGGCACGGAGGGATTCAACTCTCTGTGCCGTCTCCGTGTCCTCTGTGCCTCTGTGGTGAAAATCTTTCACCTCACACTCAACCCGAAAAACAATTGAAAGGCTACTTCACTTCGGCGCTGGCGGCGGGAAGCGGAGCGTGAAGTCCGTCGCGCGCTGGCAGGGCTGAAGCTCGACCGTGGTGTTGGCAGCTTCGGCCTCGCGGCGCAGTCGCGTGCGCGAGTCCGTGTCCCAGGAGGCGGGGCGGGGCGCGGCGTCGGTTGCGTCGCTCGTGACGCGCGCGAGCAGGAGGTAGCGACCGGGCGGGAGGTTCTTGAAGGAGAACGCGCCGTCCGCGCCCGGCGTCGTCTCAAAGAGGCGCAGCGCGTCGTCGGCGTGTTCGCGCTCGGCGGGCAGGAGGTGTACGCGCAGGGAGGCGTAGGGCGGAGTCTGTGCGCCCTCTGCCGCAACGACGTGGCCGCTCAAGGAGGCCGCGCCTTCCGAGAGGCGGACTGTGACGCCGGAGAGTTGTTGGCCGGGTCGGATGTCGAGCGCTTCGGGCGCGGTCGTAGCCGCGGCGTTGGCGCGCGACGCTGCGGGAGTCGCGGCGTTGGCGTGTTGCGCGGCGGCGGGGACGTTCGCGCCCGGCAGTTGTATCGAGCGGACGTAGAGGTTCTCGTCGAAGGGGCGGACTGCGAGGCGGTAGCGGCCCGCTTCGAGGGAGCGAAGCGTGAACGCGCCTGCGTCGTCGGGCGTCGCCTCGCGCGTCAGAGAGGTGCGCGGGGCGGGTAAAGCTCTGGCGGAGGCGGGGCGGTCGAAGGTGGCGGCGACGAGCGTCTCCTGGGGCGGAAGCTGAGCGTGTGTGCCTTTGCAGTCGGGGCGCGCGCGTTCGATCTCGGTCGCCTGCTCGACGACGAGCGTGCCGCTCACGGAGGCGAGCGGCGCGAGCGCGACGCGCAGGCCCGTCACGTCCGTGCCCCTGACCGTGACGCGCTGCGGCGCGGCAGTGCCCACGAGTCCGTCACGCCCGGCGAGCGTGGCGTTCAGGTCGTAGTCGCCGTCTGCGACGCCCTCGAACGAGAAGGAGAGATTAGAGGTAGAGGGATTAACGTAATACATCCCGGCCTGTATGCTCGAAGAGGCGTAAGAGAGTCCGAGGACGATTGAGTAGTTCGGTTCTGCCGTTACCGCGCTAGGCTCAATCTTGCCGGTGACACGGTGGCCCTGCTCTTCGCGGTAGCGTATGTCAACGCCCGCGGCCTCCGCCCCGGCGCGCACCGTGACCTCCGCCGCCGTGTCGCGCGTGGACGAGGGGTAGAAGGTCGGCGCGTCCGCGTCGTAGGGCGAGACGACGCCGAAAGACGGGGACGACTGTCCGCCCGCGACGACGACGTAAGCGCCAGGCTGCAAGCCGTAGATGCGATAGACGCCGCGGTCGTCCGTCCTGCCCGCGCCGACGTAAGTTGCGTTCGGGGGCGGGGTGCGACCGTCGAGGTCGCGCACGCGGTACGCGCGCATGCTCAAGGCGACGAGCGGCTCGCCCTGCGCGTCGGTGGCCGTGCCCGTGATGACGCCGCCTTTGACGAGGCGGACGGTGGCCGCGTCGCCTGGCTTGTACGCGCCGCCCGCGCGCCCCGTCAAGGGGTCAACCTCGGCGACGTAGCCGGGCACGTTGGCGTTGACGCTGTAGATGCCGGGTTCGAGGCCGACGACGCGGAAGCCGCCCTCGTCGTCGGTCACGGCCATGTGCGGCGTGCGGAAGTTCGGCGCGGACGACCTGGGGATGGCGGAGACCGAGACGCCGCCGAGCGGCTCGCCGCCCTCGCTGAGGACGCGCCCCGTGATCGAGTCGGCGGCGCGCTTCTTCTTAGTAGCGTTGTCAGCTTGCGCGTCGGCTGTGGCCGCGCTTTGAGGGATGGTTGTCTGCGCGGGCTGCGGCGGCGGGGCCTCGGTCTGCACGACGACGGTCGTCTGCGCGCGCGCGCCGGTCGCGGAGTTCGAGGCGCATGCGAGAGTGATGAAGAGGAGCGCGGCCAAGGCGTGTGAGGTCTTCACGGCCTGCCTCCTTTGAAGGGCGCGGCGAGGTCAACGGTGAGCGTGACGTTCATGTCGCCGCCCTCCGCGAGCGAGACGTGCTGGCTCTCGCTCTGAGACGGACGCGCGCCCGGCTGGAAGACCATGACGCGCGCCTGGACTTCATACTCGCCCGGCGGCAGGCCCTGGATGACGAAGCGACCGCGCGCGTCCGCCTGTGCGGCGCGCGCGCCCGCGTCGCCGCCCCCAGCGCCGACGCGCCGCGCCGTGACGAACAGGCGCGCGCCCTGCTGCTGCGGCTCGCCGCCCGCGAAGTTGATCTGCCCGCGTATGACGCCGCTGCCGTAGGCGACGACGACGCGCAGGCCCGCGACCTGCGACCCTTCGGCGATGTCAATGCCGCCGGTCACGTTCGCGCCGTTCAGTTCGACGCGCGAGAGCGTGAGTCCCTTCGCCATTCCGTTAAGTGATATCCGCAGCTTGCCGGGGCGCAGGCCCGCGAAGCGGAAGCTGCCGTCCGCGGCGATGGCGACCGGTCGCCCGAAGTTCGGCATCATCCCCTGGCCGGGCGTCTCCACGAAGCCGTCGAGACCGACGCCTGAGAGCAGACGCGCGGCGGTCGCCCCGTCGCCGACGCCTTCGAGTGTGACGACGCCGCTCGCGGACGCGCCGGTACGCAGCTTGACGACGATGCCGGTCACGTCGGCGTCCGCCACGTCGAAAGTCACGGGGTCACTGTAGAACTCGCTGTTGTCCTGCGGTCTGCCGAATGATGCCACGAAGACGGCGTAATGACCGGGCGCGAGTCCCTCGGTCTGGAACTCGCCGCGCTCGTTCGTCGTGAACCCGCTGCCGAAGCTCCTGACGCCGCGACCATCCGGCGCGACGGGGCCGTAGCCGTAGGAGATGTTGGCGACGGGCTGGCCCGTCTCGGCGCTGACGAAGCGTCCGGAGGCGCGGTAGGTCTTCACGGCACTGCCGAGCCTGATGTCTATGTCGGTCGTCTCGCCGCCCGCTGTGACCTCGACCGTCTTGGCCTGCGACTCGTCGGTTGCTTCGGGGTAGAAGGTGCGCCTGTAGAGCTTGCGGCTGCCGAAGCTGACCGCGCCGTTGTTGCCGTCCTGCCCGACGCTCACGTGATAGCTGCCCGGCGGCAGGCCGTAGATGCGATAGACGCCGCGGTCGTCCGTCGAGTAGTCGCGGGGGTCGGAGGGGCCGCGCATCATCGTCCGCATCGCCTGCTGGTTCTTGTCGGCGGGCATGACCGAGATGCGCCGGCACGCTCGCCAGTCGGTAGTTGCCTTCGGCGTCGGTCTTGACGTGCGCGACTTCCCTGAAGCGCGCCGCCGGGTCGCTCGACATGAGCACGACGGTGACGCCGGGCAAGCCACGCTCGCCGTCCGTCACGCGGCCCGCAACCGTGGCGGGCACTTCTCTCTGCGCGGAAGTCTGTGCGAAGGTTCGGGCGGGGCCGTGCGCGGCGGCGCAGGAAACGAGCGCGGCGGCAACGGCGAGCGCGGCGCGCGCTTTCGAGAAGAACCGTCCGGCTCTCGACGGCGGCGGCGTGGATGGGTCGCGTGTGAGCATGTTCGACTGACCTCCGGCGTGCGGCAAATTTTCGAGGAAACGGCAGCCGTGAGGCTGACTTCGTGTTTAAACGCGCCCTCAAGTCTCCGGTTCGGATTTCTCGGCGGCTCGGCGGACGCCCGGACGGCGCACAGCGTACAACCGCCGCGTCGCCGCGCGCAAGCCGCGTTGGAAGGCGAAAGTAAAAATGCAAAAGGTAAAAGTGAAGAGAAGTTCTCCGCGCTACAGCGCGTCCTCTCTTTGGCCTTTCTACTTTTGTCTTTTGCCTGCTCCGGTTGCGGCGCGCGCCCTCTCTCAATATAATCCGCCGCGTTCTTTCCCGAAGGCGCGCTCGCCCGGAAAATCCCAGACCCGCAGACGACGAGACCCGAACGGAGGCCCCAGTATGAGAAGATTCCCCCTGCCGCTGGCGCTGGTGGCGCTCATGATACCGGCATCCATTCCGACCATGGCACAGACACAGACGAACAACAACCTGACCGCGGGCGCTGCCGCGCCCCCCGTCGCGAAGAAGACTCCGCACACCACGGAAGTCCACGGCACGACGCTTCGTGACGACTACTTCTGGATGCGCGACAAGAAGAACCCGGAGGTCATCTCCTACCTCGAAGCCGAGAACGCCTACACCGCCGCCGTGATGAAGCCGACCCAAAGCTTGCAGGACAGGCTCTACAAGGAGATGCTCTCGCGCATCAAGGAGACCGACACGAACGTCCCCTACCCTCTGGGCGGCTACCTCTATTACACGCGCACCGAGCAGGGCAAGCAGTACGCGACCTACGCGCGCCGCAAGGGCCAGATGAGCGCGCCCGAAGAAGTCCTGCTTGACCTTAACGAGATGGTCAAGGGCCACCCCTTCATGGCCGTCGGCGAGTTCGACGTGAGCGCCGACACGAACCTTCTGGCCTACTCGACCGACTCGACCGGCTACCGCGAGTACACGCTCTACGTCAAAGACCTCCGCGACGGACGGGTGACGGAGGTCGCCGAGCGCTGTTCGAGCGCCGCCTGGTCCAACGACAACCGAACGCTCTTCTACGTCGTCGACCACCCCGTCAACAAGAATCCTTACCAGCTCTACCGCCACACGGTCGGTCGTGAGGGCGCGGACGAGCTGGTCTATGAGGAGAAGGACGAGATGTTCGGCATCGGCGTCGAGCGCACGCGCTCGCGCGGCTACATCCTTCTCACCTCCGCGAGCCACACGACGAGCGAGGTGCGCTACCTCTCGGCGGACAAGCCCGCCAGCGACTTCCAACTCATCCGCCCGCGCGAGGCCGGTCACGAGTATTACGCGGATCACCACGGCGACCGCTTCTACATCCGCACGAACGAAAACGGCGCGCGCAACTTCCGGCTCGTCTCCGCGCCCGCGAGCGACCCGCGCAAGGAGAACTGGAAGGAGGTCATCCCGCACCGCCCCGGCGTGATGCTCGACTCGGCGGACTTCTTCAAAGACTTCTACGTCATCACGGAGCGCGGCAACGCCACGCCCGTCTTGCGCGTCGTTGACCTCAAGACGGACAAGGGCGTGGACATCAAAGTGCCCGAACCGGTCTATTCCATCTCGCTCGGCGCGAACCGCGAGTACGATACGCAGAAGGTTCGCTACAACTACCAGTCCTTCATTACGCCCTCGTCCGTCTATGACTACGACGTGAAGAGCGGCAAGAGTGAGCTGCTCAAGCAGCAGCCTGTGCTCGGCGGTTACGACCCTTCCGGTTACAAGTCGGAGCGCGTCTATGCGACCGCCGCCGACGGCACGAAGGTTCCGATCTCGCTCGTCTATAAGAAGGAGTTGAAACTCGACGGCCAGCGCCCCTTGCTGCTGAGCGCCTACGGCTCCTACGGCATCCCCTCGAACGTCACGTTCAGCAGCGCGCGCCTCTCTCTGCTCGACCGCGGCGTCGTCTTCGCTACCGCGCACATACGCGGCGGCGGCGACCTCGGCAAGGAGTGGCACGACCAGGGGCGCATGATGTCGAAGAAGAACACCTTCACCGACTTCATCGCCGCCGCCGAGTACCTCGTCAACCAGAAGTACACCTCGCGCGAACGGCTCGTCATCACGGGCGGCTCGGCGGGCGGCCTCCTGATGGGCGCGGTGACGAACATGCGCCCAGAGCTTTTCAAGGCCGTCGTCGCCTACGTGCCCTTCGTTGATGTCATCAACACGGAGCTGGACGACACGCTGCCCCTGACGGCGGGCGAGTGGGAGGAGTGGGGCAACCCCGTCAAGAGCAAGGAGAACTTCGAGTACATGCTCTCCTACTCCCCTTACGACAACGTCGCGGCCAAGCAGTACCCGGCGATGCTCGTCAAGACTTCACTGAACGACAGCCAGGTGCTCTTCCACGAGCCGACGAAGTTCGTCGCCAAGCTGCGGGCTATGAAGACAGACAAGAACCCTCTGCTCCTTAAGGTCAACATGGGCGCGGGCCACGGCGGGGCGTCGGGGCGCTACGACGCGTTGCACGAGGCGGCCTTCGACTACGCCTTCATGCTCACCGAGATGGGCATCACGCAGTAAGGCCGAGCGGGCCTCGCGCGGCGGCGCGATTTTCTGTTGACAGGAGCCGCCCGCCTTTTTCATACTGCTTACGTGGCTTTTCGCGAAGCCACGTAAGCAGTTCGCGTTTCCGCGACGCGCACCGATCAGGCTCCTCCAAGCGATGCGGCTCTGCTGCTCTCACGATTCCTTGTACAGACGATCCAGGGAAAGCTGTTGAGCGTGCGACCACGCTCGCAGACTGACGAGGAACAGAGCCGCGAGCGGGGTACTCCCTCCGAAGTAAATGCCGCGCCCCGTAACCGCGGCCCGCTCGCGGCGCTGCCAGCTTGCCACCGCATCACCTTCTCAAAAAAATTCTCACGGAGTAAAGAGATGAAAGCTGAGAACGAAATCTGGCAGGTCATGTCGCAGGGCGAGGTCTATCAGGCCGACCTGCCGACGCTGAAGCAGTGGATCGGCGAGGGCGTCGTGCTGCCCACCGACATGGTTCGCAAAGGCGGCCTCAAGTGGATCGAGGCGGAGCGCGCTCCCGGCTTGCGCCGCGTCTTCACCGGCGAGGAGCAGCCCGCCGCGTTTGAGCCGGCGCTCGCGCCCGCCGCGCTCGACGCGCCGCACGCGCCCGCTGCCGTCGCGCAGACGCACGCACACGCCGCCGCGCCGCACGCGCCAGCGCGCGCAGCCGCGTGGCCGCAGCCGCGCGCGGCGGAGCAGGTCTTGGGCGAATCCGCGCCCGCGGCGTGGGGCGGGCAGCAGTGGGGCGAGCCGGAGTTGAGCGGCGCGCCGTCGCTCGGCTCGGCCTGCCGCTTCCACCCGCAACAGGCGGCGACCCTCGTGTGCCGCGCCTGTCAAGCGACCTTCTGCCGCGCGTGCCCCAACCAGGTCAGCGCGAGCAGCGTCCTTCTGTGCCCCGTGTGCGGACACTTCTGCGACCCCCTCGAAACAATCGCCGCGCGGGCGAGCGTTTACGAGCGGCAGAGTTCCGGCTTCGGCCTCGACGACTTCCGGCAGGCGCTCGCCTACCCCTTCAGTCACCTCGCGAGCCTGCTCGGCGGCGCGGCGCTCTACGGCCTCCTCCTGCTGGCGGGCCTGCGCGCGCAGCTCCTCGCCTGGGCGCTCCTGTTCGGCTGCATCTCGCTCGTCATCCGCCGCGTCGGCTACGGCAAGCTCGAACGCGACTTCATGCCCGACTTCGGCGACTTCTCTTTCTGGGACGACGTGATAGTCCCGCTCTTCCTCGGACTCGGCATCACCATTGTCACCGTCGGCCCGACGATCCTGCTCGTCTTAGCGCTCCTGTTCGGCTGGTTTCGCGGCGGCGAGCAGACGCCGTTCTCGCTCTCGTCGCCGACGGCGCACGCGACCCGTGCCATCACGCGCGACGACCTGAAGGCGCTCGCCGACGGCGGCACCGCCGAGCAGGAGGCGGAGCTAGAGAAGAAGGTGCAGGCGATGACGCCGCGCGGGCAGATGGCCGAAGGGGTCAAGCAGTCGGGGGGGGAGGAGAGCACCGCGCTGACGGTCGTCCGGCAGTTGGTGGCGAGGCCGGGCCTCGTCCTTTTGCTCGCGCTCCTGGCGCTCGGCTGGGCGGTCTTCTACTACCCGATGGCGCTCCTGGTCGCCGGCTGGACTGAGGACTTCAAGGCGGTCGTCAACCCGCTCGTCGGCCTCGACACGATGCGGCACATGGGGGCGACTTACTTCAAAGCCTTCCTGATGTACCTGGCCGTGCAGGTCATGAGCTTCTTCGCGGGCGTCGTCGTCGCGCTCCTGACCGCGCCCTTCCAGATGCCCTTCGTCGGCAACGTCCCCGGCAAGTTCATCGGCGGCGCGATCACCTTCTACACCAGCCTCGTCATCGCCTGCGTCCTCGGCCTCGCCCTCTTCAAGAGCGCCGACCGCCTCGGCCTCGAACTCGTCTGAGGCGCGGGAAAGAAGTAGGCAGACGGCAGGGGCAGGAGGCAGGCAGAAAATTAAAGGCAGCCGGTCATTTTAAGACCCGGCTGCCTTATCGTTTTCACTGCCTCCTGCCCCTGCCGTCTGCCCCTGTCTTTTACTTCGCCGCGGTCGCCGACGCGCCGACATATTCCCAGTGCCAAGGCTCATAATAATAAGGCCGGAATCCGAAGCGGTCGGCGTTGCGGACGAGCCAGCGATAAACGCTCGTCTGCACCTGCACGGCGCGGTTCGCGTCCTTCGTCTCCACGGGTTCGCCGCCGACGTAGAGGTCGAGCGCGCGGCCCGTGAAGTGCGGGCTGTTGACGGCCAGTCCCGCGCGGCCTGAGTTCGGCGACTGCCGACGCAACTGCTCCTGGTACTCGCGCGGGCGAAACGCGGAGACGATCTTGAGGAACTTCTCTTCGGGCGCAAGCTCGCCCGCCGCCGTGTGCCTGAGATTGAGCGAGGGGTCGGCCACTGCGGCGGCGATCATGCGCTTGTAGGCCGCGTAGGTCTCGTGCTCAACCTGGCGCAGCTCGTCGGGCCGCGACGTGTCGTAGAAGTCGGACGTGGGCGCGACCATGAGCTGGTCGGGCCGCGCGTAAGTCTTGTCCTTCAGGCGCGCGCCCTGCCACGCCGAAACCATCTGGTAGAGCGTCTGGTCGTCGAGCACGCCGCTGGACGGCAGGGCCGTCGCTTTCTGCCAGCGCGCGAGCGCAGAGGCGAAGCCGCCCGTGGCCGAGTCCCTGTCCGTCTCGATCAGGCGCGAGATGAGCGGCTCGTAGATGTACCAGCCGCGCTGCTGCTTGCCGCCGAATGCCCAGTCGAGTTCAAACTTGAGAGCCGAGTTGCGCGAGGCCGCGGCGCTGAAGAGCGTCGCGCTTCCGTCAGATGTAGCGTCAGGCGCGGGCGTCGAGGCCGCGGGAGCGACGCGGCGTTCGCGTATCGCCGCAGTCGGTTGCAGGCCCGACTCGGCGGGTTGGCCCGTCGAAGCCTTTGAGCTTAAAGCCGACTGGCCGTGGCCCGTCTTCGCGACGAGCGCCGCGAGCGCCAGCAGCGTCGCCAGCGCGACGGAGAACACGACCAAGTGAGTCTTCTTATGCTTCATCATTAAAATGGCGAACCGGAGAAAAGAATTGGGGTGAGGTTGACTGCCCCGCGAACAAAATATCAGATGCCGCCCACCCCGTCACGGTTCGACGCGCGACGCGAATTTTTGCGCCCCTGCCTGCGCGTTTTACCACTCCGCCCCCGTCCGCAAACTTTACGGTCAGGCTGCACGACCGGACAGCCGCGACTCTGCTAAACTATCGCCGCCGAGGCCGAAGCCGACAACTCCGAACGAACGGGCCTCGTCGTCAGAGTAGTTCTCGAATCTTTCAAGCACACGGAGACGCCAGGATGGCTCTTGAATCGAACAGCGCGGCGTGCGTGTCGCCCACGCTCGTCTTTGAACTCGACAACGGCGGCAGCTTCACCTTCAACTTCCAGATGAACGGTCGCCTGACGATCATCGGCTTCCAGGAGGGGCGCGTCGTCACAGGCTCGCTCACCGAGGAGCAGGCCGCGGAACTGCGCGACGCCATCACCGAGTATATCCACAAGAGGAATGGATGAGGGGAAATGATGAATGCGTAATGATGAATGATGAATGAAGACGGGGCATGCCTTTAATTCATCATTCATCATTACGCATTCATCATTTCTTCTCCGCTTGACCCTTCGCGCGCGCGGGGGGCAAGATTTCAGCGTATGCTTTACAGAGTACCCGCCGCGGCGTCGCCCGCACGCGTCCTCCGGCTTAAAAAATCTGTTTGCTCCGTAACGGTTCTGGCGGCGCTGTTCGTGTGCGCGCCGCCGTCCTCGCGCGCGCAGGGCTTCGCGCGCGAGGTGGACGCACCCGGAAAGTTGGAGCTGCGCGTGAAGAACCGCACGGGGCGCGTCACGGTCGTCGCCGACGACGCTCAGAAGAACGTCTCCATCAGCGCGACCTCCGCCGCGGGCCTGCCCGTCGGCGAAAGGGAAGTGCGCGTTTCTTCGGGCGCGGGCGGCGTCCAGATCGAGGTCGAGCGCGAGGGCGCGGGCCGCGCGGCGGCGGGCGGGAGGAAAGTGACGCTCAGCCCCGCGCAGGTCGAGCGCGAACGCATTGACTTGACAGTGCGCGTGCCCTCACGCGCGCGCGTCTTCGTCGAGACCGAGGCGGGCGCGGTGGACGTTTTAGGAAACGTCGCGGACGCGACCGTCAAGACCGACACCGGCACGATCCGCGCCGACGTTCCGCTCGACGCGCTGCGTTACAGCTTCCGCTGGACGCTCAGCCGCCCGCGTTTCTTCAGCGAGGTCGAGCTGCCCAAAGTGAAGTCGAAGCGCGGCGGCAGCTACGAGATCGCGGGGCGCTTCGGCGACAAGGAGGCGAAGGAGGACGCGCGCGTCCGTTTGGACCTGGAGACGGCGCGGGGCGTCGTGCTCTTCGGCGTCAAGGACGAGGCCGAGGTGCCCGCAGACCTGCGCGAGCGCCCGCTCACCGAAGCTGCGCGCGCCATCATCCGCAGCGGCGACGCCGAGCTGATTGACACCATCCGCAAGGTCGCGCCCCGCCTCGTCGGCGAGTACGCCGAGACCCTGCCGCAGCACGCCGGCTCGCCCACGTTCTCCTCGCGCGCAAACCCCTTCGACGTGAAGACGCCCGCCGGCGCGAGCCTCGCGCGCGTGCAGGCGCGCGTCACCGACCACAACGGGCGCGCAATCAGTGGCCTGACCGCGAAGGACTTCACCGTCGTCGAGGACGGGGCGGAGCGGCCCGTGCGCGACGTGCAGCCGACAAGCGCGCCCTTCAATCTCATCCTCCTGCTCGACGTTTCGGGCAGCGTCGAGGAGCGGATTGACTTCATACGCAAGGCCGCGCTCTCCTTCCTCAACACCGCCGGGCCGCAGGATCGCATCGCCATCATCTCCTTCCGCGACGACGTGCAGCTCGTCTCCGACTTCACGACCGACCGGCATCTGCTGACAGAGAGGATCAAAGACATCCAGGCCGGCGGCGCGACCGCGCTCTACGACGCCCTCGGCTACTCGCTCGTTGATACCTTGAAGCCGCTTCGCGGCGAGCGCACCGGGATAGTCATCCTCTCGGACGGCGACGACAACCGCTCGTTCCTCTCTTTCCCCTCGATACTCGACACCGTTTACGAGACCGGCGCGATCATCTACCCGCTCTATCTGCCTTCGGGACTCATCCCCGCGGGGAGCGCGCCCGCGTCGGAGGCGGCGCTCGACCCGACGCGCTCGCGCTTCCTCGAACTCACGTCGCGCGCCGACGAGGAGGGGCGCAAGCTCGCCGAAGTTTCCGGCGGGACTTACTACCCCATCACGCGCCTCGAACAGTTGCAGAAGGCTTACGACGATGTGGCCGCGCAGCTCCGCACCGCCTACACCGTCACCTACGAGGCGGGCGGCGGCTCGCGCCGCGACTCGCGCGTCCGCGTCCGCGTCTCGCGCGAAGGCGCGTCCGTGCGCCTGAGTCCCGCGGTCGGCGTGGCACAGGCGACGTCGAACCCGACCGCCGCGCCGTGAGGAGTTAAAAATCCCCCGACGAAAGTTTCAGCGAACGAGGGGGCGAAATGTTTCTCCCGTATTTTCTTGAGCGCGCCCGGAAGTTGGTTGACCGCAGAGGCACAGAGGGCACGGAGATAGCACGGAGAAATCTCTCCGTGCTATCTCCGTGCCCTCTGTGCCTCCGTGGTGAAAAGAAGTCGCGCCGCGCTCGACTCCGAATCCAATCACTCAGGCTCGCCTTAGCGGCCTTACTTTCATCTCCCGTCCTGCTATCCGCGACAGGAACGCTTACCGCCCGCGCGCAGACGAACGTCACACCCACACAAACAACTCAGCAGCCCGCCGCGCAACAGACCCCGACGCAAACCCCGACTCCAACATCCACGCCGTCTCCGACTCCGACGCCCGCCGACGGCGAAGCGGTCGAGCGCATCGAGTCGGACGCGACGAACCTCCTTTTGACGGCGAAGGACGCGAAGGGGCGCTTCGTCACGACGCTCCGGCCCGAGGACGTGCGCGTCCTCGAAGACGGCGTCGAGCAGCAGGTCTCCCTCTTCGAGCGCGAGACGGGCGAGCCGGTCTCGCTCGCGCTGCTCGTGGACACCTCGGCCTCGCAGGAGAAGGTGATGGGCGAGGAGCAGGCGGCAGCCAGCGCCTTCGTCCGCGCGGTGCTGCGCCCCGGCAAGGACTCGGCCTCCGTCGTCTCTTTCACCGGCATCACGCGCCTCGACCAGCCGCTCACCCGTGACCCCGACCGACTCCTCTCCGCCGTCGCCCGTCTGAAGGTCGAGTACACGGCGGACAACCCCGTGTGCAAAGACGAGAACGCGTCCGAGCAGGACGTGCTCCGCTGCCGCACGGGAGTCTGGGACAGCATTGTCCTCTCGATCCGCGAGGTGCTCTCGAAGACTCCCGAACGGACGCGCCGCGCCGTCATCCTACTCTCGGACGGCGACGACACGAGCAGCAAGGTTCGCCTCTTCCAGGCCGTCGAGTACGCCGTCAGGAACGACACGGTCGTCTATTCAATCGGCATCCGCGACCGGCACTTCCGCGAGGGCGAGATGCGCCGCGACTTCCTGCGCGACATCTCGGAGCAGACGGGCGGTCGCGCCTTCTTCCCCAAAGACACGGAAGACCTCGCCGCCGCCTTCGCGCAGATTCGGGACGAGCTGCGCTCGCAGTACCTCATCTCCTACACGCCCACGAACCGCTCCGCCGACGGCACGCTTCGCAAGGTGCAGGTCGAGATCGCCAACCCCGCGCTGCGCAAAGAGAAGCTCCGCCTCTTCTACCGACAGGGCTACTACGCTAAACAGGGGCAGTAGGCAGGAGCAGGAGGCAGGGAGTTGACTGTAGCAGGCGTCGGCACTTTCGCCCTGACCGCGCGCCGGAGAATTTTCTTCTACTGCCTCCTGCTCCTGCCGTCTGCCTCCTGCTCCTGCCTTCCGTCTTGATTTTCCCTCTTTCATCCTTCATCCTTCCGTCTTGCTATGTCTCGCCCCCTACTCATGTCCCTGTTCGACGAGTCGGAGCGCCGACCGCTCACCGTGTCGGAGCTGACCTCGCAGGTGCGCGGCGCGTTGGAGAACCGCTTCGCGTCCGTCTGGGTCGAGGGGGAGATTTCCAACTTCCGCGCCGCCGCCTCCGGGCACTGGTACTTCACCGTCCGCGACGAGGGCGCGCAGCTCCGGGCCACGTGCTTCCGCGGCGTCAACTGCCGCATACTCTTCCGCCCTTCGGACGGACTGCTGGTGCGGGTGCGCGGGCGCATGACCGTCTATGAGCCGCGCGGCGACTACGAGCTGATGGTCGAGGCGCTCGACCCCGTGGGCGCGGGCGCGCTGCGCGTCGCCTTCGAGCAGTTGAAGGAGAGGCTCGCCGCCGAGGGGCTGTTCGACGAGGCGCTGAAGCGCGAGCTGCCGCTGCTGCCGCGGCGCGTCGGCGTCGTCACCTCACTGGCGGGCGCGGCGCTGCGCGACATCATCCGCGCCGTCGAGCGCCGCACGCGTACCGTCAACATCCTCGTCGCGCCGACGCGCGTGCAGGGCGAGGGCGCAGGAACCGAGATCGTGCGGGCGATACAAGCTCTGAACGAACACCACCTGCGCGCGCTCGCCACGGGTCGGGCGGGGGAGTGCGTTGACGTAATCATCGTCGGTCGCGGCGGCGGTTCGAGCGAAGACCTCTGGGCCTTTAACGGGGAGGAGGTCGCACGCGCCATCCGCGCGTCCGCTCTGCCTGTCATCTCGGCGGTCGGCCACGAGACCGACTTCACCATCGCGGACTTCGCCGCGGACGTGCGCGCCGCGACGCCGACTGCCGCGGCGGAGATCGTCGCCGAGCGCGAGGACGAGATCGCCGGCTACGTCGAACGGCTCACGCACGGCCTCGTCAACGCGGCTCGCTACCGCGTCATCGGCGAGCGGGCGCGCGCGCAGGAGGCGGCGATGTCGCCCGGCTTCGACGAGGTTCGAGCGAGGCTCCGCGTCGCGCGCGAGGAGCTGGACGAGGCGCGGCGCGGACTCGAACGTCGCGTCGCCGAGTTGACCGCTCGCTCGCGCCGGAGGCTCGAAGCCGCCGCGCGGAGGCTTTCGCCCGCGCGCATGTCCGCCGCGGCGTCGCGCTCGCGCGTGCGTCTGACGGCGGCGGGCGCAGGTGTCGAGGCGGCGTCGCGCGCACGCCTCGAAGAAGCGCGCTCGCGTCTGGCGGTCGCCGCGGCGTCGCTCGACGCGATGTCGCCGCTCGCCGTCCTGGGTCGCGGCTACGCGCTGGCGCAAGATGAGCGCGGCGAGATTCTGCGCACGTCGCGCGCGGTGCGCGCGGGCGAGCGCGTGCGCGTGCGTCTGTCGGAGGGCGCGCTGCGCTGCCGCGTGGAAGAGGTCGAGGGGGAGGAAGTAAGGGGATGACGCAGCCTCCACGGGGTCGCGGCGGGCGGAGCCGCATCGTCATAGACGTGGCGCGCGCGCAGGCGGAGGCGCAGGAGCGTCGCCGTCGGCGCTTCGGTCGCTTCGGTCGCCTTCTATCCGTCACGGGCCTCGTCGTCGCCGGCCTTATCCTCGTGCTGCTCGTCGGCGGTTACGCGTGGTGGCGGGGCTACGAGAAGAGTCCGGCCTACAGTCTGGCGCTGCTGGTTGACGCGGCGCAGCGCGGCGACAATCAAGCAGTCGAGTCGCTGATTGACGCCGACAAGATCGCGAAGGGTTTCATTCCGCAGGTCATCAATAAACTCTTTGCCGCGGACTCGCCCGTGCCGCCGCAGGCTCGCCCGCAGCTCTCGTCAGCGATACCGCAACTCCTGCCGCGCGTTGGCGAGTCGGTGCGCGACGAGATCGCGCAGGACGTGAAAGGTCTGTCGAAAGGGCACACGTCGTTTTTCCTGACGGCGCTCGCCGTGAAGACCGCGGCGGACGTGAAAGAGCAGGGAGGCAAGGCGACTGTGATGGTCAAGGCGGGCGACCGGCCCGTCGAATTAACGATGGTGCGCGACGGCGAGCGCTGGAAGATCGTCACGGTTAAGGACGAACAGGTCGCGAACGACATCGCGACGCGGCTGGCTTCGAGCATACCCATGTCGCCGCAGCCCGCGCAGCCGTCAGTCCAGACGCATCACAGGGCCGGGCGTTGAAGGAGAGCGTGAGCTGAAGAGGAATGCCGAAACGAGAACAGACGAAGAAGGCGGCGGCTGAGGCGCAGAACTTCGAGGCGCAGCTCGCGTCGCTCGAACGCATCGTGCGCGAGCTTGAGCGCGGCGACCTGCCGTTGGAGCAGAGTCTTGAGCTTTTCGAGCAGGGCGTGAAGTTGTCGCGCGAGTGCCAGGAGCGTCTGAACGAGGCCGAGCGACGCATCGAGGTTCTGCTGCGCGGCGGCGACGGTTCGACCATCGCCGTCCCGCTCGAGGCCGAGGAGCTGACGGAAGACGAGGGCGAGGCGGATGACGAGAGCGTCTTTTGAAGAGCGCGGCGCGGAAGCCCCGACCGAGGCGACGGCCCGTGAGGTGCGCGCCTACTTCGAGCGCGTTCGCTCGCTCGTCGAGTCGAAGCTGGACGAGTTAGTCCCGGCGGCGACCGCCGAGCCTGCGTCGGTTCACGCGGCGATTCGCTGGAGCCTGTTCGCGCCCGCCAAGCGCCTGCGCCCCGCGCTCGTCTTCGCCGCGGGCGAGGCTTTCGGCGCGAGCGCCGAAAGCCTTCTGAGTGTCGCCTGCGCTTTCGAACTTATTCACACCTACTCGCTCGTCCACGACGATCTGCCCGCGATGGACGACGACGAACTCAGGCGCGGTCGCCCGACCTGCCACGTCCGCTTCGGCGAGGCCGCGGCGATACTCGCGGGCGACGCACTCCAGGCTTTAGCTTTTCAAGCGGTCGCCGAAGACGAAACGCTCGACCCGACGTTGCGCGTCCGCTTAGTCTCCGACCTGGCGCGCGCCGCGGGCACGCCCGAAGGCATGGTCGCGGGCCAGGCGCACGACCTTGAGGCGGAGGCGCGCGAAGGCGTGGGCGGCGAAGAACTCGAACTCATACACCGGCGCAAGACCGGCGCGCTCATCGCGGCGGCGGCGCGCGCGGGCGCGTTGGTCGCGGGCGCTTCCGACGTTGAATTAGAGGCGGTCGCGCGCTACGCGCTCGAACTCGGCCTGCTCTTCCAGATCACGGACGACCTGCTCGACGTGACCGCGAGCGCCGCAGACCTCGGCAAGACGCCGGGCAAGGACGCGCGCGCGCGCAAGGCCACATACCCCGCGCTCTACGGCCTCGAAGCCGCGCGCGAGCGCGCCCGACGCGTTTACGAGGAGGCCTGCGCCGCGCTCGACTCAATCGAGAGGCCGACCCCCGTCTTGCGCGCCGTCGCGCGCCTCGTCCTCGAACGCCGCGGCTGAGAAGCGCAGAAGTCCGCAACGCCGGGCGATGAACTGAAGGCGTCTGCTTTTCAGTTCATCGCCCGGCGTTGCGGACTTCCGCTCTAATCGAGGAATGTGACTTCGCCGTCAACGACGCGGGCGAGGTACGCGCCGTCGCGCATGGCCCAGGCGACGCGGCGGCCCGCGCGCGCGAGTTCGGCCCACTCGCTCGACTTCTTCGGGTTCTGTTCGACGAGTATCGCGCCGCCGGGCAGTTCGACGTAGCGGAGGCCGGAGCGCGAGAAGCGTCGGACGCCGCGCCCGCCGCCGAACAGTTTCTCGAAGGCGACGAGGACCACGCCGGCTGCCGGGATGCCTTCGTCTTGTCGCTCGTCTTCCGTCAAGGTCGTTTCTTCCGCGCGGGGTTTACAGGCGGCACTCGCCGCCGTCGGCGTGGCCGTCCTTTCGGACGAAGCCGTTGACCATCTCGATCAGCTCTTTGGAGCGGAAGGGTTTCGAGATGTATGCGTCGAAGCCTGCGTCGAGGGCGCGGCGGCGATCCTGGTCGGCGGCGAACGCCGTGACGGCGACGCAGGGGATCGAGCGCGTGCGCTCGTCCGAGCGCAGCTCGCGGAGCAGCGCCCAGCCGTCGAGCGAGGGCATCGAGAGGTCTATGAGGGCGAGCGCGGGCGCTTCCTCGCGCGCGGCGTCGAGCGCCTCGCGCCCGTTGCGCGCCTCGCGGATCGAGTAGCCCTCGGTCTCCAGCATTAGGCGCAGAAGCTCCCGGTTGTCGTCGTAGTCGTCTGCGATGAGAATGCTGGCAGGCATCGTCGGGGATTCGCGATTGTTGATTGCCGAATTGTTGACGGCCTCGCGCCGGCTCGCTTCGGGCGTCACATGATAAATCTAAAATCAAAAATCGCAAATCGAAAATGGGGGAAAGAGTCTCTTGACACTGCTTCGCCGCGGCGTCCATAATTCGCGGTAGCCGGTGCGCGCCCGGTCTTCGGGTGTTCACGGCGACCCGGCAAGGCCGACCGGAGAGCTTGCCGGGGCAGCACCCCCCTTCAAAGCCGGTCTCGCAGTGCCTCGACAAAGTAGCCGTACTCAAATCACGCCAACGGAGGAGAGAGCAAAAGTGTCCAGCGGAGACTTGGAACAGAGCTTGCGCGCAGACGTGGAGGCTTACGTCGGCGGGCGGCTGAGCGGACTAGGGGAGGAGGTCGAGCGCCTGCGCGGCCAACTCGACGCGGCCCTGACGAGCCTCGGCGAGCGCATGCGGGAGGCCGCGCTGCCCGACTCGTCGCTTGCCGTCGCCATCTCCGACCACCTGCGCCACGCGCGCGACCTCGGCATCGAGGCCGCCGCCTCGGAGTCGACGCGTGCGCGCGCCTCCTCCGACATCGCGCTCATCAAGGCCGCCGTTGACGAGCTGGACGGGCAGCGCACGCAGGCCGACGTGCTCAACACGCTGGTCAACCGCGCCGCCGCGTTTGCGCCGCGCGTCGCCTTCTTCGTCGTCAAGAGCGAGCGGGCGACGGGCTGGCGCGCGCGCGGACTGGCCGGCACCGTGGGCGACGACTCGGTGCGCGAACTCTCGCTGCCGCTTTCCGCAGACACGCTGCTCGGCGAAGTCGCCCACACGCGCTCGACGTGGGCGGGCGAGCCAGGCACGCACGCCGAGGATCACACCATCTACAACCACTTCGGCGGCGAGCCGCCGCAACGCATCGTCGCCGTGCCGATGGTCGCGCGCGAAAGGGCGGTCGCCGTGCTCTACGCCGACAGCGCGGGGCAGGACGCCGACGCCATCAACCTCGAAGCCCTGGAGACGCTCGTTCGCGTCGCGGGGATGTCGGTCGAGCTTCTGGCCGCGCGCCGCGCGCCGCACGCCGAGTCGAGCGCCGCCCGCCCCGCCGCGCAAGCGCCCGCGCCGTCCGCCCCGTCCGAGCAGCCGCAGCGCGAAGAGGCCCACGAGCCGCAAGCCCCTGCGCACGAGCCGCAGCCCACGCCCGCGACGCCCGAAGCCGAGTCGCCACCCGCGCCCTCTTTCGCCGCCGAGCCGCAGGCGGCCCACGAATCCGCGCCGGCACAGGAGCAGCAGCCTTCACCTGCGCCGACGCCTGAGCCGTCGCCTTCATTCGCGCCGGGGGATGCACCAAGCGGGGCCGCGCCCGCGGTCGAGGCGTCGGTGTCCGCGGAGCAGGCCCCGGTCTCGCCGCTCGGCGCGTCGCGCCGCTACCGCGCGATGGATATGGACTTCCCCGTCGAAGTCTCCGAAGAGGACAAGCGCTTTCACAACGAGGCGCGCCGCTTCGCCCGCCTGCTCGTCTCCGAGATCAAGCTCTACAACGAGCAGAAGGTGCGCGAGGGGCGCGACCACTCAGACCTCTACGAGCGCCTGCGCGAAGACATAGACCGCTCGCGCCAGATGTACGACAAGCGCGTCCGCCCCGAAGTGTCGAACCGCTACGACTACTTCCAAACCGAATTCCGCAATCGTCAGGTTCTGTTTTCGCCCGAAACGTTTATAATCCTTCTCACCCCCTAAATCCGCGCACCGGGTTTGCAAACCGCGCGTCCGCTTCGCGTCCGTTAAACGAGGGACAATGAACGACCTGACAACACGGCCCCGCAGTCAACGCGTCACCTTCGTCTTCGCGCTCTGCGCGGCGCTCGCGCTCGCGTCGGCGCTCCCGCTCACCGTCGCGAGCTGCCGCACGCAAACCCTCCGCGCCGACGAGCCTGCGGCCTTCGAGCGCCTGCGCATGCTCACACGCGGCGGCACGCTGCCCGCCGAGCCGGTAGTCGCGCAGCTCGCCTCCGAATACGCGGGCACGCGCACCGGCGCTCTGGCCGAACTGCTGCGCGCGCGCATACGGTACGAAGCGCGCGACTACGCGGGCACGGCCTCGCTGCTCCGTTCGGGCGACACGGCGAAGCAGACGAAGGTCGGCGACTACGCGCTGTGGCTTCACGCCGACGCGCTCGAAAAATCGGGCAATCGCGCCGAGGCGCGCGCCGCGCTCGAACAGCTCGCGCGCGACTACCCCGACTCGCTCCGCGCGCGCGACGCCACCGTCCACGCCGCCGGGCTGCTCGCCCAGGACGGGCAGGCGGCGGGCGTCCCCGTCGAACTCAAAGGGCTCGCCGCCGCGGACGACGCAGACGCGCTGCTCCTCACGGCGAAGGCTTACGAGCAAAGCGGCGAACAGCTCAAGGCGCTCGCCGCCTACCGGCGGCTCTACTTCTACGCGCCCGGCGCGAACGATACGGAAGCGGTCGCCGCCTTCGCGCGCCTCAACTCTACGCCAGCGCCCGCCTCCGCCGAAGAGGCGACGACGCGCGCCGAAAAACTGTTCCGGGCGAAGCGCTACGCCGACGCCGCCTCCGCCTTCGAGGACGCCTTCGGTCGCTTCCCCGAAACCGCGACGCCGCAGGCGCGTCTCCGGCGCGGCGTCGCCGCCTTCAACGCGCGCCGCGCCGCCGAGACTGTCGAAGCGCTCACAGCCGTCCCCGCCAACGCGGGCGAGACGCGCGCCGAGGCGCTCGACTATCTCGCGCAAACTTATGCCCGCGCACGGCAGTGGGCCGCGGCGCGCTCGACGCTCGAAGAGCTGCGCCGCGTCTTCCCCAAGAGCGAGTGGACGATGCGCGCCCTCGCCGCCGCCGGGCAAGCGGCGAAGGACGCGAAGGACAACGCCGACGCGCTCTACTTCGACCGCCTCGCCGTCCAGCTCTTCCCCGGCGAGCCTGAAGTCGCGGGCGCGCAGTTTGACGCGGCCTGGGCCGCGCACGACGCGAAGAACTTCGCAGAGTCCGCGCGGCTTCTCATCGAACACCTCTCGCTTTACGCCGACCGCAACACGGACAACCGCGGCAAGGCCGGCTACTGGGCCGCGCGCGACTCGGAGCGCGCCGGCCACCTCGCCGAAGCGCGCACGCTCTACGAAGCGATGCTCACACGCTACGGCGCGAACTGGTACGGCTACCTCTCGCAACAGCGCCTCGACCAGATGAAGCAGAACAAGGTGAGCGTCCCGGCGACCAGCTTCGCGCCTGACTCGCCCGTGGCCCGCGCCGTCGAGAACTTGAAGCCGGTCGCCGTGGCCGAAGAGACCGCCGGGCCTTCAGAAGCCGCGCGACTTGAGAAGGCCGAGCAGCTTCAGGCAGTCGCTTGGGACGACGCCGCGCACGCCGAACTCGACCGCGCGCTCGAAGCCGCGCCGACCAGTCCGCGACTGAATCTTGCGAAGGCCAAACTCTACCGCGCGCGCGAGGACAACATACAGGCCCTCAACGTCCTCAAGCGCAGCTTCCCCGACTACTCGCAGATGCAGCCCGAAGAGCTGACGCGCGACGAGTGGGACGTGTTCTACCCGCTCGCCTACTGGGACACCATCACGCAGGAAGCGCGCGCGCGCGGCCTCGACCCCTACACCGTCGCCGGCCTCATCCGCCAGGAGACGGTCTTCAACCCGCGCGCCGTCTCCCCGGCGAACGCCTACGGATTGATGCAACTGCTGCCCACGACGGCGCGACTCACGGCGAAGCGCTACGGCGTTGACGAAGAGGTCACGACCGAGGCGCTTCTGAGCAACCCGCGACTCAACATACGACTCGGCACGTCATACCTGCGCGAGCAGCTCGACAAGTACGGGCGCATCGAGTACGTCGCCGCGGCCTACAACGCCGGCCCTGGCCGCGTCGTCGAGTGGCGCGCGTCGCTCCCGCTCCAGATGGACGAGTGGGCCGAGGCCATCCCCTTCAAGGAGACGCGCGGCTACGTTCAGGGCGTCGTGAGGAATACTTTGCAGTACCGCCGCCTCTACGACGAGCAGGGCCGCTTCCGCCCCGAAGTCGGCACGCGCGCCGTGCGCCGCGACATCTCGACGGCCTCGCCCGCGCAGACGCCTGACGCGAACACGCGCCCGCGCCGCGTGTCGAACGAAGAGGAAGAGTGAGGGAAGTAGTAAGTGAAGAGGAAAGTATCGAGCAGGGGGAATCATCGAAGCGCGCGGGCGTTGACGCTCGCGCTCGCGCTTTTCGTCGTCGCCTTCTCTACGACTGATGCTTTCGCGCAGAGGCGCAGGACTCCGCGCGCGGCGACGCCCGCCAAGAGGTCTTCCGCGCAGACCTCCGCGCGCAGCCCCTCCCAGACTTCTTCCGCGCGCACGATCAACGTCAGCACGCAGCCCAACGCCGCCGTCTGGGTTGACGAGGTGCGGCGCGGCACGGCGGACGCGGGAGGGAAACTGCAACTCAAGCTCACGCCCGGTCGTCACACCCTGCGCGTGCGCGCGGGCGGCTACGCGGAGCGCACCGTGGCGCTACTGCCAGCGCAGCGCGGCACGGTCACGGTCGTGCTCACGAAGACGAACGACGAGGCCGAGCTTGCGTTCCAGCAGGCCGAAGACGCGCGCGAGCGAGGAAACGCGCAGCAGGCCGCGGAACTCTACCGCCAGGCTTTGAAGCTGCGCCCGCACTTCGCGGCGGCGCACCTCGGACTCGCCCGCGCGCTCGAATCGCAGGAGGATTTCGACGGCGCGCTCGCGGAGGTCGGGGCCGCGCGGCGTGACCGACCCGTTTACGCGGAAGCCTCCGCGGTCGAGGGGCGTCTGCTGCGCTCGCAGGCCGACACGGACGGCGCGCTCGCCGCCTACCAGCGCGCGCTGCGCGAGGCGCACGGCTTCCAGCCCGAAGCCTACACGGGCATCGGGATAGTCTATGAAGACAAGGGCCGCTACGAGGAGGCGGTCGCGGCCTTCCGCAAGGCCGTCGCGCAGCTATCGGACACCGAGCCGGTTCTCTACGAACTCATCGGAAGGAATCTTGAGAAGCTTGAGCGCTGGAAGGAGGCCGTCGCGGCCTACGAAAAATACCTCGCGCTCGCGCCCACCGGCGCGCACGCCAGCGCCATCAACTCCATCATTGACCAGTTGCGCAAACAGGCCGCCGAAGCCGAGCAGCAGATGCCACCTGATTAAAGTCTGGAGTCTGAGGTCTGGCGTCTGGAGTTAAGAAGGTCGGGCTGCGGCCCGAACGGATTACAGAAGACCGAGCTTGTGCGCCAGGAAGACGAGGACGAAGGCGAGGACGAAGAAGGTTGCCAGCCAGGGATGTCTGCCCATCGGACATGTGCCGTGTTCGCTCATTGATCTACCGCTCTCGTTGAAATCAATCGTCGGACGCGCGGGAAGAGTTCCGGCGCGGACTTGATTGTAAGGCGCGCGGGGCGGAAACGAAAGTAAGAATGAAGGCGGAAGGATGAAGTGAAGAGATGTCCTCGCTTCATCCTTCCGCCTTGCCCTCAGCGCCTTGCCTCGAAGACGCGGTTGAAGGGCGTCTCGGCGGCCCGCCGGAACTGTGTGAAGCCGCCCTGCTTGACTACGTCGCGGAGCGTGTCTTCGGTGGCGACAGCGCCGAGGGCGGGGCCGCCGAGCGCCAACGAGTTGGCCGTGCAGCAGAGCGTGGAGGCCGCGGAGAAGGTTCGACCGATGATGTTGAAGTTCTCCTCCACGGTGTTGCCGGCCATCGGCTCGACGATGAGCGCGCTGCCCTCTCTGTCCAACACTTCGTAGGCGCGACGGGCCGCGCCGACGGGGTCGCCCATGTCGTGCAGGCAGTCGAAGAAGCAGACCATGTCGTAACCCTCACCCGGTATCTCGCTCGCCTTCGCCACCTCGAACGTGACGCGGTCGGCGACGCCGGCCTCTTCAGCCGCGCGGCGCGCGTGCTCGATTGAAGGCTCGTGGTTGTCGAAGCCTCGGAAGCGCGAGGCGGGGTAAGCCTGCGCCATGATGATGGTCGAAGCCCCGTGGCCGCAGCCCACGTCGGCCACACGCCCGCCCGCCTTCAGCTTCTCTTCTATCCCTGTGAGCGACGGTATCCACGAGCCGACGAGGTGCATTCGGTAGCCGGGGCGGAAGAAGCGCTCGACGCCGACGAAGAGGTCTGGGTCGTTGTCGCCCCAGAGGAGGCCGCCGCCGCTCTTGAACGCCTCGGCGATGCGCGGCGTGGCGTTCGCCATCGCCTTGATGACGTAGAAGCCGCCGCCGACGAAGAACGGGCTGTCCTCGTCCGTGAGCGCGACCCGTTGTTCGGGCGAGAGGCGGAAGCGACCCGACGCGGCGTCGTACTCGACGTAGCCGCTCGCCGCCTGGTTAATTAGCCACTCGCGCACGTAGCGCTCGGTCGTCTGCGTGCGCCCGGCAAGCTCTGCGGGCGTCTGCGGCCCGCCTTCGGCGAGCGCCTTGTAGAGGCCGAGCTTCTGGCCGATATAGACGAGCGACGAACTGAGCGCCGCGCCGAAGTCGCCGACGACTTTGCCGATGAAGGCTTCGAGCTTTTCGGGATTGATCTGACCTGCTTCGCTGACTGAACTCATGCTTTGACACCTCCTGGGTGTTGTTTTTTTCGCGCGTGTTGATTGATCGTTTGAACTTTACAGAGAGGCAGACGCCGAAAGCTTCTACACCCGAACCGCGCCGCGCGTCAACGCCGCCGCACGCCGGAAGGCCGAAGGGGGACGACTTTTTGGCCGTTTGCCTCGCGCTCCGACTTTGTGAGAGCATCGCCCTCCGAAGACTTAGAAGACCGCCGGAGCGATCAGGTCGGAAGAAGGTAATCAAAGCATGGCTACACCGGAGACAGCAAAGCGCAGTCGCGTCTCGGAGAAGGCGGGCCGCTTCACCGAGTCGGTCATCCGCGAGATGACGCGCGAGGCCATGAAGCACGGGGCCGTCAACCTCTCTCAAGGCTTCCCCGACTTCCCCGCGCCCGAAGAGATCAAGCGTGCCGCGCAGGAGGCCATCGCCGAAGACATCAACCAGTACGCCATCACCTGGGGCGCGAAAGATTTCCGCGAGGCCATCGCCGAGAAGACGAAGTGGTATCTCGGATTAGACGTTGACCCCGAACGGGAGATCACCGTCACCTGCGGCTCGACCGAGGGCATGATCGCCGCCATGATGGCGACGGTTGACCCCGGCGAGGAGGTCGTCCTCTTCGAGCCGTTCTACGAGAACTACGCGCCCGACGCGATTCTTTCCGGCGCGCGACCGCGCTACGTCCCCTTACGCGCGCCCGACTGGACTTTCGACCGCGAGGAGCTGCGCGCCGCCTTTGGCGAGCGCACCAAAGCCATCATCCTCTGCAACCCAAACAACCCGACGGGCAAGGTCTTCACGCGCGAAGAGATGGAGTTCATCGCCTCGCTCTGCCGCGAGCACGACGCGCTCTGCTTCACCGACGAAATCTACGAGCACATCCTCTACCCGCGCGAAGACCGCACAGTGGAGCACATCTCGATGGCGCAGCTCGAAGGCATGCGCGAGCGCACCGTCGTCGTCAACTCGATGTCTAAAACTTATTCCGTCACCGGCTGGCGCGTCGGCTACGTGATAGCGCCGCCCGACATCACGAGCGCGGTGCGCAAAGTCCACGACTTCCTCACCGTCGGCGCTGCCGCTCCCTTGCAGAGCGCCGGGGCCTTCGCCCTGCGGCTCCCGCCCGCCTACTACGAGCAGCTTCAACGCGACTACCAGCGCCGCCGAGACGTGCTCGTGCCTGTCCTCGAAGAATCCGGCTTCGGAGTCTTTCGGCCCGACGGCGCTTACTACATCATGACCGACATCCGGGCTTTCGGCTTCCGCGACGACATCGAGTTCACGCGCTTCCTCGTCCGCGAGATCGGCGTCGCCGTCGTTCCCGGCTCAAGCTTCTACAGCCGCCCCGAACTCGGCGCAAGCCAGGTGCGCTTCTGCTTCTGCAAAAAGGACGAGACGCTTGAGGCAGCCGCGGAGCGACTGCAAAAACTTCAAAAGTCGTAAACCGTGAACCGTAAACCGTGACAAGATGAAACCGCTTTTCTCTTGTCACGGTTTACGGTTCACGGTTTACGAAAAGGTTTTATCGCGGTGTGGGACAGGAAGCGTCAAATCATCTGGCTGACGGTCGGCCTCCTCTTCGGCACGTTCTCGCTCTACCCCATCGCCCGCGACGACGCCGGTCGCTTCGACTGGCAATACTTCCTCCAGCTCGAAACACTCCTCCTCGTCATCATCGCCGTTATGTTCTACATCTACAGCAGGCGTAAACCGTGAACCGTGAACCGTGAACCGTAAACCGTGACAAGAGAAAACCCCTGTTCTTCTCGTCACGGTTTACGGTTCACGGTTTACGGCTTTTCACTGTCCCGGCTGTGTCAGTTTGTAGCGGACGTTGATGCCTTCGTCGGGGACGATGAGGAGGCGGCGCGCCTCGTAGAGCGGGAGGCTCGTGGGCGTGTAGGCGAGGACGTAGCGGTTATTGCGCAGCTCGTCGCAGATCGCTTTGGCGGCCTCGCGCGAGTCGTTGACCGAGAGGACGCGCCCGCCCGTCCCTTCGGTCAGTTTCTGGATGACCTGGCCGGGCTTGAGGCTGTCGCGCCTGAGCGCCCCGCCCGTGCGGTCGGGAATCTGGAGCGCATAGACGGTGATGTCCTCGCGCAGGAGTTCTTTGAAGACCGGGTCGAAGTGCGTCTTGCTCCCACGGTCGAGGCCGTCGGCGACGAGCACGATGACGCGTTTGCGGTTCGTGCCGGCGAACTGCGCCAGCGCGTCGTTCATCACGGCGGAGAGCGCGTCGAAGAGGTGCGGCTCGCCGCGCTTGCGAAATTCAGGCAGCGCCGCCTCGACCTTCTTCGCGTCGTCCGTCCAGTCGGCGATGATCTCCGCGTTCTGGTCGTAGCCGACGACCAAGACCTTGTCGCCCTCGTAAATCTCGTAGGCGAACTCGCGCGTCGCCTTCTGCAACTTCTCCACGTCGGCGCGCAGGCCCAGAGAGTTGTCAACCAGGAGTACGACGCGCGCCGGGCCGGGGTCGGGCGTGAAGCTCTGTATGGTCTGCTCCATCCCGCCGTCGTAGAGCGCGAGCTGCTTCGACGTGACACGCTCGTCCGAGCCGTCGGCGCGCGTGGCGATGATGTTCAGGAGCACGCCACGCTCTTTGCCGACCTCGTTCGGCGCGCCCGGCTTGCGGCCCGCCTGCCCAAAGGCCAACGCGGCGAAGAGCGTGCCGGCGACTACGAGCGCCGGGATGATTTTGATGTGCGCGCGCATCGCGTCCGTGGCTAGTCCCCGCTGCCCGAAGTCGAAGACGGCTTCGACCCTTTCGACTCCTTCGCCGTCGTCGTCTTCGTCTCGGTCGTCGTCGTCTTCGGCTCGGACGAGTCGGACTTCGATTCCTTGCTCTCCTTCGCGTCCGCCGTGTCCTTGCCTTCTTTCGCTTCCGTCTTGCGCCCGGCGTAGTCGGTCACGTACCAGCCGGAGCCTTTGAACTGAAAGCCCGTCCGCGACCACTCCTTTTCGAGCTTGCCGCCGCAGCGGGAGTGGCGCGCGAGCGGCTTGTCCGTGATCTTCTGCATCACTTCGAGGTGCGCCCCGCACTTCCGACAAGAATACTCGTAAATGGGCATCCCTTTTTCCAACCTCTCCGGTTGAGCCTTTAATGAGAAAGTGTCCCGACCAAAATTATACGAACAATCTTTCGTCTTGCAAACGCGTCTCGGTTGTTCGATGCACGCGTGCGCGTCCGCGTCTGCTACATCAAACTGACGCTAAAAATTTTTGGCGATAAAGCGGAAAATTTGTCTGTCTTCGATACGCGAAATTATCGCGACTGCCCGTAAATTGACTTTCATGCTGAGAGTAATCACGGCAAGTTTCAAGTTCTCAGCAGCTTAGACCTGTTTGATTTAAAGTCATACATTTCAAGCACTTAAATGGCAGGTTTCCGTGCGCCGAAAGCAACTGCGTGGCGTCTGTTGCATCTTAATTGCGGTTTCGATGAGCTGCTCTTTGAGAGACGCGAGCTTGATCGTTTCCACCATGCGTAGCCCCCAACCCCGTGCATCGCAGGCGATGTGCAAGTAGAAATCGCCGACCTCGCTGGACGAAAGCGAACGCAGAGGTCACTAACTCACATGGAGAACGACAGAGAATGCACCTGACCCGAAGGAATACCCGTCTGCGCTCTTTCAGAAACGTCCTCTCCGCGATCTTTGCAATCTTCCTCCTGACCAACGTCGTCGACAGTTCGTTCACGCGCGTGTTCGCGCCCGTCTCGGCTTCGGCCAAGGCGGTCGTCGCCGCCTCCGCCTTCGAGGAGTTCATCCCCGCGGACATGCCCACGTCGGGCGACCGCAACCTCGACCAGATCATCGAGCGCGTCGGCGTGCGCGACGGCGTTGACCCGCGCCTGATTCACGCGGTCATCTGGCAGGAGTCGCGTTACAACCAGAACGCCGTCTCGCACGTCGGCGCGCAGGGGCTGATGCAGCTCATGCCCGCGGCGGCCAAGCGCTTCAACTGCTCAGACCTCTCCGACGCCGAGTCGAACGTCGAGGCGGGCACGAAGTACCTGCGCTGGCTGCTCAAGCACTTCGACGGCGACGTAGCGCTCGCGCTCGCCGCCTACAACGCGGGCGAGGGTTCGGTGGAGAAGCACGCGGGCGTGCCGCCGTTCGCCGAGACGCAGAACTACGTCCGCGTCATCACGGGCCGCTACGGCAAGACCTACCACCCCGTGCTCGCGCCCGAAGACGCCGCCGCCTACTTCAACCTCCTGCCCGGCGTGCCGCAGGAAATCGCGAGCCGCTAAAGCGGAAGGCAAAAGGCAAACTTCAAAAGGCAAGAGGCAAAAGTTGAGGACGAGAGCCGCGCTGCTCGTCCTCTTTTATTTTTGCCCTTTGCCTTTTGCCTTCTTTCACCCGCCTTGCTATGATTTGCGCCCCGACGAAAACCTGGCGCGCGCGGCGTAAAAATCTGTGGCGGGTGCTCTCCTCACTCGAAGTCGCCGCGCCGCCCGACGAGCGGAGAATTTTAACCGTTTAAGGAGAACTCACAAGCCTTTGTCCGTCCAGCGACCCAGCCCGGACTCGAACGCGCCGTCGCCCCCGCAGGAGCGCAAGGCGAGGATGCACGAGGCGCGCGAGGCCATCATCAACCGCCTCGCGCCGAACATCCACTCCGAGATAGACCTCGACAAGTTCCTCCACGCCGTCGTCGCCGAGCTGGGGCGCATGATGGACGTTGACCGCTGCGACGTGGTGCAGCTCGTCCGCTCCGGCGAGCTGCGCATCAGCCACGAGTGGCGCGCGGCAGCCGAAGTGCCTTCGAGCCTCGGCACTTCGTTCCCCGTTGACTTCGGCCAGCTCGCCGAGCGCTTCGACCTCGCGCGGCCCGTCCGCCTCGACGACACCTCGGCGCACGGCCTCGACCCGCGCATCGGCCTCCTGCCTTCTTCCCTGGGCACGCGCTCGCTCCTCATCGTCCCCGTCGTCCTCGACGGCAACGTGCTCGGACTCGTCGGCCTGCACATGACGCGCTCCTTGCGCCGCTGGGACGACGAGGAGGTCGCCTTCCTCCAATCAATCGCGCGCCAGATTGCCGTCGGCTACCAGTACGCGCGCCTCTACACGGACAAGCGGCGCGAGGCGAGCCGCACGCGCGCGCTCCTCGAAATCGCTAACATTCTGAACTCGCGCTCCGACTTCGGTGAGCTGACCTCACACGTCCTGGAGCGCGCCAACGAGCTGGTCGGCGCGGACTACTGCGCGCTCGGCGTCGTCGAGCCTTCGGGCAAGGCCATCAGCCTCGCGGCGTTCAAGGCCGCGCCGCACGCGACGACGCTGCGCGTGCGCGAGCTGATCGCGTCGCACGGAAAGTCCATTGACATCTCGGCCTTCCCCGCGGTCGTCGAGCTGTTCGCCGAGCCGAGGACGTTGCGCCTCTTGGACTCCGACCTGCCGGAGCCGATGCGCCTCGCCTTCAACTCCATCCTGGGCGGGCGCGCGGCGCTCGTCGCGCCCGTACCCATCGGCGGGCAGACCTTCGGCCTGCTGGGCTTCGTCTGGAGCGAGCGGCGCGACGCCTTCGACGAGCACGAGATCGAGTTGGTCGAAGGCATCGCCGTGCAGATCGGCACGGCCTTAGAGCGCGACCAGCTCTCGGCGGAGGTGATGCGCCTCCGAAACGTCTTGCACGAGCGCCGCGCCGAAGACCGCATCATCGGCCAGGCCCCGGCCATACGCCGCGCCATCGAGCTTGCCTTAAACGTCGCCGACACGCAGACCTCCGTGCTCATACAGGGCGAGTCGGGCACGGGCAAGGAGCTGCTCGCCAACCTGATTCACTACAACTCGCGGCAGAAGGAAGGGCCTTACGTCAAGCTTAACTGCGGCGCGATTCCCGAAGGGCTGCTCGAATCCGAACTCTTCGGCCATGAGCGCGGCGCGTTCACCGACGCGCGGCAGCGCCGGAGGGGCCGCTTCGAGGAGGCCGACGGCGGCACGCTCTTCCTCGACGAGATCGGCGAGATGAGTCTCGCCGCGCAGGTCAGACTTCTGCGCGTGCTTCAGGACGGCGAGTTCACGCGCGTCGGCGGGGGCGAAGTCTTGAAGGCCGACGTGAGGGTCATCGCCGCGTCGAACATTGACCTCGCGCGCGCGGTCGAGCAGGGCAGTTTCCGCCTCGACCTCTTCTATCGCCTCTCTGTCTTCCCGATAGTGCTGCCCCCTTTGCGCGAGCGGCCCGGCGACATCCACACACTCGTCATACACTTCCTCGAACACTACAAGCAGAAGACGGGCCGCTTCATCCCCGGCATCTCGCGCCAGGCGCTTCAGGCGCTCACGGGCTACGACTGGCCGGGCAACGTCCGCGAGCTTGAGAACGCCATCGAGCGCGCCGTCATCATCGCCTCCGGGCGACAGATCGAACTCGACGATCTGCCCGAACAGATCAGCCGCACCGTCCACGAGGAGCGCTCACGCACGCGCGGCGAGCGTGAGCGTGCCGCCGCCGAGGGCCGCAGCCTCAAGCTAGAAGTCGCCGTGCCCGCCACCATTGACGAGATCGAGCGCCGGGCCATCGAGGCCACGCTCGACTACACCGGCGGAGACAAGACGCGCGCCGCCCGCGCCCTCGGCATCGGACGCAAGACGCTCTACCGCAAGCTCCGCCAGTACGAGGCCGAGGCGGAAGAACAAGGATAAAGGAAGGGTGAAAGGGTAAGGGGGAAAAGGGTAAAAGGGAAAGAGAAGACCTCTTCTGTTCCCTTTCGCCCTTTCCCCTCTTACCCTTTTACCCTTCCCATTGCGCCGCTTCGCGCGTCTTTGTTATAGTGCGCGGCAGGGTGAGCGAGGGGTCAAAGTCTCTCGCCGAAGAGCGTGTTGGGCAGCGAGCCTTCTGCTTGAGGAGAAGCCATGTCAGATCATCAACGGCGGGAGTCGTCGGACGCGGGCACTCGCCTGACCTACTTCGTCATCGGCGCGACCGTGGGCGCGGTCGTCGCGCTCCTGTTCGCGCCCAAGTCGGGGCGCGAGCTGCGCGAAGACCTCGCCGACGCCACGCGCAAGGGCGTTGACCGCGCCCGCGAGACCAGCACGCAGCTCTCGGCGAAGGCGGGCGAGTATTACGACGCCGCCTCAGCCCGCGCCGGCGAGCTGGCCGCGAGCGCACGCGAGGCCGCCGCGCGCCGGGGCGAGCGCGTCTCCGCGGCCATAGACGCGGGCCGCCAGGCCTACCGCGACGAGAAGCAGCGCACGGAGTCGTCGGCCCTCTCCGAAGAGCCGCCCGCGCTTGGCGGCGGCGGGCAGTCGCAGAATTTTTAAACGAGTAGCCGGTAGTCAGTAGCCAGTAGCCGTCGGCTCTAAAGCGCTCTGGCTAAGACTAAAGCCCATCACGGTGAAGAGAAAACTACTGACTACTGACTACTGGCTACTGGCTACCGTTTTATGCCTTTCCTGGCTTTACAGATGAGGACGAGCGACCCGGCGTTCTGGGTTTTGGTAATCGTCGCCGTCTCCTTCGTGGTGATCGCGGTCGCGATGGTCATGATCGCGGTCGTGGTGGGCCGCGTCGCGCGGGCGGTCGTGAGCGTCGAACGCAAGGTCGAGCCTTTGTTGGAGCGCATCGGCGCACTCGCCGAACAGGTGCGCGGGATCGCCGCGCAGGGCAAGGAGGTCGGCGAGCAGTTGGGCGTCATGTCGGGCCACCTCTCGACGGCGACGATGCACTTCTCCGAATCAATGGCGCTGGTGCGCGACGAGGTGCGCGAACTCAAGGAGGTCGTCGGCCTCTCGACCGAGACGGCGCGCGAGAAGGTCGCGATGATCAGCCGCTCGATAGACGAGACACACGCGCAGTTGATGACGACGACCAACTTCGTCACCTCGAAGATCGTCAGCCCCGCCCGCGAGATCGCGGCGATTATGGCGGGGATCAGGCGCGGCCTCGAAGTGCTCCTGTCCCCCGCGCCGAAACAGATTAACGAAACTTACGCGGAGGAGGAGATGTTCATCGGCTGAACTCTCAGGCCGTAACAGAAGCGCTGGCGCGCCCGGACTATTCTCTCCGCGGAGAGACGATGGTTCGGGCGTTTTGTTTTTGTCATTAAGCGCAGGAGGGAAACATGGAACGAAGCAGTTCGGTCCTTGTTGCAAAGAGTTGTCGGATGCCATGACCGCGCCGCCGCAGTCGCTCTTCAGGGTTGAGGAGAACGACGTACTTTACCTGACCGTCGGATACGCGCAGACGGAGCAGGGTACTGCCTGGTTCGACCAGGCGCTTATCTTTTGTCCGTTTTGCGGCTCTCAAATCCAAGACCGCGAAAAGATTCGCCGCAAGTCGTCGTCGCAAGCCTGATTCTCAATTTTTATTTAGGTTGCGTGTGCGCTACTATCAGAAATTCACGGGCACGCCGCCGCTTCTTACTGTGACGCGCGTCGAAGGAAACTAAAGAGTCCATGTCAACACAGGCACCGCTCGATCTGAAGAAGACCATCAACCTGCCGAAGACCGGCTTCGCGCAGAAGGCCAACCTCGCGCAATCGGAGCCGGCGCGCCTGAAGCGCTGGACGGAGGCGGGACTCTACGAGTTGATCCGCCGCTCGCGGCAGGGGCGCGAGCGATTCATCCTCCACGACGGGCCGCCCTACGCCAACGCCGACATCCACCTCGGCACGGCGATGAACAAAATCCTCAAAGACATCGTCGTCAAGTCGCGCACGATGCTCGGCTACGACAGTCCTTACGTGCCCGGCTACGACTGCCACGGCCTGCCCATCGAGCAGCACGTCGAGCGAGCGCTCGACAAGAAGGGCAAGAAGAAGAGTGACCTCAGCACGGAGAGCTTCCGACGCGCCTGCCGCGAGCACGCCGCCGCCGCCTTGAAAGGCCAGACGCGCGACTTCCAACGCCTCGGCATCCTCGGCCTCTGGGAAGACCCGTACCTCACGATGTCGAACCACTACGAGGCGGAGACGGCGCGCCTCTTCGGCCTCTTCGTCGAGCGCGGCTACGTCTATAAAGGCGCGCGCCCCGTCTATTGGTGCATCCACGACCAGACGGCCCTGGCCGAGGCCGAGGTCGAGTACCGCGAGCACACGAGTCCTTCCGTGTACGTCAAGTTCCCGCTCTCCGAGGACTCGGTCGAGGCGAAGGCTTTCAAGCGCGAGCTGCTCGGCGACGAGGACGACCCGCGCAAGGTTTACTTCCTTATCTGGACGACGACGCCGTGGACGCTCCCGGCCAACCTCGGCATCG
>QHXN01000110.1 GCA_003222975.1 Acidobacteriota bacterium
GGGAGCCTCTACGCGACGGGCGGAATCGCCGCCGTCTTCTACCTGTTTGGCCGCGGGGAGCACGACGCGCGCGCACGCGAGACGGGCCTGCTCGGCGCGGAAGCACTCGTTGACAGCGCCATCGTCGTGCAGGTGTTGAAGACCGCATCGCGGCGGCAGCGCCCGCCGACCGACCACGCCAGCGGAGAATTTTTCTCCGGGGGCAGCTCGTTCCCTTCCGGCCACGCGATCAGCGCGTGGGCGCTCGCGACCGTCGTCGCCAAAGAGTACGGGCGGCACCGACCGCTCGTGCAGGTCGGCGTCTATGGCCTCGCCACGGCGGTGAGCATCTCGCGCTTCACGGGGCGCAACCACTTCCTCTCGGATGTGCTCGTCGGCAGCGCCCTCGGCTACGGCATCGGGCGCTACGTCTATCGCAGGAACCACGACACGTCTCTGGACGCGTCCGGCGGCGCGAAGAAGACGAGCGGTGCGCGCTCGAAACTGCTCCCGCTCGTCGCGCCGCGCTTCAGCCGCGCCGAGCGCACATACGGGCTGGCCCTCGCGTGGGATTTTTAAACGCCGCGCCGATATAGTAATCTTCCCGTAATCTTTAGAGGAGTACAATCGTAATCGCACATGATTCAGGCCGGGGTTCCCCAGCGCCTCGACGGGTTACGTGTGTTATCTCAGATCAAGAAGGAGAAGTTCGATGAAACGTTATCTATTGCTGGCCGCGATTACTGTAACCGTCATAACGGCGGGAGCGTCGTTTACGACAGCCGCGCCGAGGGCGCGACAGGACAGGGAGGCGCAGGAGCAGGAGAAGCTCGCGCGCGAGGCCAAGATCACGAAGGAGCAGGCGCAAGCCGCGGCGCTCAAGCGCGCGCCCGGAAACGTCGAGAGTGCGGAGCTTGAGCGCGAGCACGGGCGTCTCGTCTATTCGTTCGACATACGCAACTCGAAGCACACGATCACGGAAGTGCAGGTGAGCGCCGTCACCGGCAAGGTCGTGCGCGTCGAGCACGAGAACGCGAAGCAGGAGGCCGACGAGAAGCGTAAAGAAGGCGGGGGGAAGACTCGCCGACCGTAGTCGCGTGAGATTAAAGTCGGCCCCGCGGGACAGTTGATCCCTGGAAGTGACGGGTGAGGTCGAGTGTCAACCAGGAAGCGCAGCGGCATTGGTTCCATATGAGCCGATGCCGCCACACTTCCTTCATATTTCCTTCAGACCGGACGTGGATATTCTCCGATAAAGTCTTTCGGGTGTGCGCGGCCACCGAGTCGCGCGTCTTTCTTACTTCGATTCGCAGGTGGGCAGCGAGAGTGTCAGAGTGCGTGAGGAATAAGCGAGGGTTGAAGGGTGGGGCGGTGCGAGCCGGGCGGCTTGCGTGGCTGCTTCAAAGCATCTCGGTACTGGCGACCGCCGTCGCCGTGGCGGTACTCGCGCACGCGCAGCAGCCGTCCCAGCCGGCGCAAACGCAGTCGCCGAAGCCTTCGCAAACTCCCGCCCAGCCGCAGCCCTCCGCTACGACGCAACCCCCGCCGGCGAGCGCCATGCCGCAGCCGACGCAGTCTCCCGCGACGCCCTCCTCGACCCCTTCGCAGACGGCTCTACCGGCGCAGACGCCTTCGTCGCCCGCCGCGGGCCAGCAGACCAATCAGCCTCCAAGTCAGACTTCCGGGCCGCTCGCGCTCGAACAGGTTCTCAGTCTCGCCAACGCGCAGATTTCCGGCTTGCAGCAGGCGCAACTGAACGAGCGCATCGCGACGGAGGACGTGCGCCAGGCGCGTGCCGCCTTCCTGCCGAAGATAACCGCGCCGCTCGACTACATCTACACCTCGCCCTCCATCGGCGCGCCGATTCGCGCGCAGAGCTTCATCGCTGCCAACGCCATCAGCGAGTACCAGGCGCTCTTGAGCGTCGCGGGCGACATAGACATTTCGGGCCGCCTGCGCGCGACGCTCGCGCGCGCCAACGCCTTGCTCGACGCGGCGCGCGCCGGCACGCAGGTCGCCCGCCGCACGCTTCAGCAGACGACCGTCGAAGCCTACTACGGGCTGGCGCTGGCCGCCGCCGAGCGCCGCTCCGCCGAGCAGAATCTGGCGGCGGCGCAGGAGTTCGAGCACATCACGTCGCTCCTTCTGAGCGGCGGCGAGGTCGCGCCCGTTGACCTCACACGCGCGCAGTTGCAGACCAACCAGAGGCAGAACGAGCTTGAGCAGGCGCGGGCCAACGAGTCTGTGGCGTCGGACGCCCTGCGCGTGCTCGTCGGCTACGGCCCCGCGCGCGCGATCACGGCAGCCGACCTCTCGACGCTCGTCCCCGCGGATGGCGAGGTCGAGCGCTTCACCGCCGACATGATTCAGCGCCGGCCAGAACTCGCGCAGTTCGACGCCCAGGGCCGCGCCGCACAGCAGGACATACGCATTGCGCGCGCCGACCGCCTCCCGCAACTCTCCTACACGCTCAACGGCGGCTTCGACACCGACTCCATCAGGCCGCCGCGTCTGAAGGAGCACGTAGGCGTCTCCGGCGCGTTCCACCTCGTCGTCCCCATCTTCGACTGGGGCGCGACGCGCAGCCGCGAGCGGCAGGCGCAGGTGCGCCTACAGATCACGCAGAACGAGCGGACGCAGTCGCTGCGCGCCTTCGCGCAGCAGTTCAACTCGGCGCGCACGCAGGCGCTCTCGGCGGCGGCGCGCATCAGGCTCGCGGCCCGGGGCGTCACGCTGGCGCAGAGCAACCTCGACGCCTCCGTCGCGCGCTACCGCGCGGGCGAGGCGCAGATCATCGAAGTGACGGACGCGCAGACCTCCCTGGCCGCACAGCGCCTCGCCTTCTTTCAGGCGCTCTTCGACTACCAGTTGGCGCTCGCGCGTCTCAGACAGGCGGCGGGGCAATGAGTCAGGAAATGGACGGGAACGAGACCAGAGACGAGGGCGCGCGGGCCGAACGCCTCGCGCCCGGCGAAGAGTTGAAGGCCGAGGAGGCGAGGACGGTCGAAGCGCCGGGGCCGGGCGGGGAGCCGCGCGTGCTTTTTACAGAAGAGAGCCGGACTGTGATCGCGAGAAGGCGGCGGACGACGCTCGTCGCCGTCGCGGCGGTCGCGCTCGTCGCGGTCGTGGCCGTCGCGCTCATCTGGCGCGCGCGGAGGAGCGCCGCCGCGCCGGCTGCCGAAGAGGAGGCGCATCCGGTCGTCAGCGTGAAGGTGGCGAAGGCCGAGAAGCAGGAGATCGCTTTGCAGGTCTCGGCGCTCGGCACTATTTTCCCGCGCGACACGGCGCAGGTCTCACCGAAGATCAGCGCGCAGATCAGGCAGATGCCTCTCTGGAAGAACCGCGTCGTCCACGCCGGGGACGTGATCGCCGTCCTCGAATCGAGTGACCTACAGGCGCAGCGCAACGAGGCTGCCGCCGCGCTCAACGAGTCGCGCGCCAGCGCCCGCGGCGTCGAGACCGGCACCATCCCGCAGAACAACGCGCAGGATCAGAAGGCGCTCCGGGACGCGCGCGCCGCCGTGGACAACGCGCGCCGCGTCTATGAGCGGCGGCTCGCGCTCTACAACGCGGGCGGCATCTCGAAGAAAGACCTCGAATCCTCGCAGCTCGACCTGACGAAGGCCGAGAACGACCTGCGACTCGCCGAGGCGACCGTCACCCTGCGCACGAGTTCTCTGAACCCGAACGACCGCGCGCAGGCCGCGGCGAAAGTCGCACAGGCCGAGCAGCACCTGGGCACGCTCGACGCGCAGCTCTCTTATGCCACGGTGCGCGCGCCTATCAGCGGCGTCGTCACCGATCAGGCTTTGTACGAAGGCAGCTTCGTCTCTTCGGGCACGACGCTGTTGACGATTGCCGACACTTCGCAGGTGATCGTCAAAGCGCCCTTCTCCGACACCGTCGCCGCGCAGTTGAAGGTCGGCGACGCGGCCACGGTGATGCCGACCGACGTGCCCGGCGAAAACATGACGGGGCAGGTCACGCTCATCAGTCGCTCGGTTGACCCGACGAGCCGCACCGTCGAGGTCTGGGTCACGCTCGCCAACGGCGCGGGCCGCCTGAGAGTCAATGGCGCGGCGCAGGTCACGGTCGCCGCCAACACCAAGGCGAGCGCCGTCGTCGTCCCCGCCCCCGCCGTCACACTCGACGCGACGAACGCCGACGAGGGGACAGTGATGGTCGTTGACGATTCCTCGGTCGCGCACGAAACCAAGGTCACGGTCGGCATACGCTCCGGCGATAAGATGGAGATTACGTCGGGACTCGAAGGCGGCGAGACGGTCGTCGTCGAGGGCAACTACTCCCTGCCCGACGGCACGAAGGTCGAGGTGAGCGAAGGCGACGAGGAGAAGAAGGGCGGCGACGAGGGGGGCGAGAAGAAGGACGAGCCATGACGCTGGCCGGACTCATCTCCGAGCAGAAGCGCGCGGTGCTCGTCCTGATCGCGCTGCTGTGCGCCGCGGGCCTCTACGCCGCGTGGCGTCTGCCCATCGCCATCTTCCCGTCCACAGACTTCCCGCGCATCGTCATCATCATTGACAACGGCGTCGTGCCCGCGCCGCAGACGCTCGTCTCCGTCACGCGCCCCGTCGAGGAGGCGATGAACGGCATCCCCGGCATCAACCGCATCCGCTCAGTTACGCAACGCGGCTCGACCCGGCCTCCCTGCGCGACATCGCCAACAACGTCGTGCGGCCCCGCCTCGCGCGTCTCGCGGGCGTGGCAACCGTCGCCGTCGCGGGCGGGAAGGTGCGCGAGTACCAGGCGACGATTGACCCCGAACGCCTCGCCTCGCACGGCGTCTCCGTGCAGCAGGTCGTGGACGCCGTCAAGAACTCCAACATCATCGCCAGCCCCGGCCTGATCGAAGAGAACCACCAGCTCGAACTCGCGCTCGTGAGCGGCCAGGCCCTCGCGCCCGAACAACTGAACTCAATCGTCGTCGCGACCGTCAACAACGCGCCCGTGAAGCTCGAAGATGTGGCGACCGTCGGCCAGGGCTTCGAGCCTCAGTACACAATCGTCACCGCCGACGCTCGGCCCGCCGTCCTGATAAACGTCAACCGCCAGCCCGACGCCAACACCGTCACCGTCGTTGACGAGGTGACGGCGGAACTGGCAGCCGTGCGCCCGCAACTCCCGAAGGACATCCGCATCGCGCCGTTCTACGACCAGTCGCTCCTCGTGCGCGAGGCGATGAACTCCGTGCGCGACGCCATCCTCATCGGACTCCTCCTCTCGGTCGTCATCCTCTACGCGTTCCTGCGCAACTGGGGCACGACCTTCGTCGCAATCCTCGTCATCCCCGTCACCGTGCTCGTCACGTTCCTGGCGATGTGGCTCGTCGGACTCTCCTTCGATTTGATGACGCTGGGCGGCGTGGCGGCGGCGATTGGCCTGGTGATTGACGACGCCATCGTCGTCGTCGAGAACATCTACACGCACATGGCGCGCGGGCAGGGGAGGCGCGAGGCCGTGCAGAGCGCGATCTCGGAAATCACCGTCCCGATCATCGGCTCGACCGTCACGCCGGTGGTGGTCTTCCTGCCGCTGACGATACTCACGGGCGTGACGGGCGTCTTCTTCCGCTCGCTCGCGCTGACGATGGCCGTCGCGCTTCTGACCTCGCTCGTGCTCGCGCTCTCGTTCACGCCCGTCTTGGCCGAGCGCTTCGTGAAGGCGAAGCGGAGGGACGCAGGGGGCGTGGACGTGCCGCCGGGTTCGCGTGTGGAAGAGATGCGCGCCGGCGACATCGAAGAGGAGGAGGAGCAGGGCCGGTTCCTGCGTGCGATCATCAGGCGCTACGAGTGGGTGCTCGGCCACGCGCTCGACAACAGTTGGGTCGTCCTCCTCATCATGGCCGGTGTGCTGGTCGGCTCTTACTTCCTCTACAGCGGCCTCGGCTCGGAGTTCCTGCCGGCGTTCGACGAGAGCGCGTTCGTCCTGGACTACAAAGCGCCGCCCGGCGCGTCGCTCGAAGAGACCGACCGGCTGCTTCGCCACGTCGAAGAGATGTTGAAGGCGACGCCCGAAGTCGAGAGCTACTCGCGGCGGACGGGCCTGCAACTCGGCCTCTCCATCACCGAGCCGAACACGGGCGACTTCCTCGTCAAGCTCAAGCCCGGCCACAAGCGTTCGACCGACGACGTGACGAACGACCTGCGCGGGCAGATCGAGTCTTCGGAGCCTGCCTTGCAGGTCGAGTTCGCGCACATCCTCGCAGACCTGCTGGGCGACCTGACCAGCTCGCCCTCGCCCATCGAGGTCAAGCTCTTCAGCGAGGACACGCGCGCGCTCGACGCGAAGGCCGACGAGGTCGAGGCGTCCATCAAGAAGGTGCAGGGCGTCGTGGACACCTTCAACGGCGTGGTGGTGAGCGGCCCGGCGGTCACCTTCAAAGTTGACCCGCAGCTCGCGGCCCGGCTCGGCGTCACCGCCACGGACGTGGCGAACACCGTGACGACGGCGATGTCGGGCGACACGTCCTCTTCGATACTGCAACAGGGGCGGCTGATTAACGTCCGCGTCATCTTCCCCGCGCGGGTTCGCACCTCGCTCGACGCCCTGCGCTCGCTCCAGGTGCGCTCCGCGAGCGGCACGCTCTTCCGCGTCGAACAGGTGGCCTCGGTCGAGTACGACAAGGGGCAGACGGAGATGGATCGAGAGGGCTTGCGGCAGTTCGTCGCGGTGACGGGGCGGCTCGAAGGGACTGACCTCGGCACGGCCATCTCGCAGATTCAGGCACGGCTCTCGAAGGACGTGAAGTTCCCGCCGGGCATGACGGTCGAGTACGGCGGAATCTACCAGGAGCAGCAGGCCAGCTTTCGCGAGCTGATGCTCTCGCTCTTCCTCGCCATCGTGCTCGTCTTCATCACGCTCCTGATCGAGTTCCGCTCGTTCTCGCACCCGGCCTCGATTGTCGCGGGCGCGGTGCTCGCTTTGGGCGGCGTGCTGCTCGGCCTCTACGTCACGAACACGACGCTCAACGTCGTCTCTTTGATGGGCATGATCATGGTCGTCGGCATCGTCGCCAAGAACGGCATCCTGATGCTCGACGCCGTGGAAGAACACCTCGCCGCGGGCGACACGCTGCGCGAGGCGTTGATGCGTTCGGGGCGCAGGCGCTTCCGGCCCGTCTTGATGACGAGTCTCGCGGCCATCCTCGGCATGCTCCCGCTCGCGCTTGCGCTCGGCGCGGGCGCGGAGCTTTTGCAGCCGCTCGCCATCGCGGTCATCGGCGGCCTGGCGGTAGCGCTCCTGCTCTCGCTCGTCGTGACGCCGACCGTTTACGCGATGCTGAGCCGCGAGCGGCTGCGGTAATTTCTCTTCGGCGCGGGTCGGTTTATCATGCCGCCCTCCCGCTCTCGACGCGAGACGGGCGGCGCACGTTTCAAACTCTACTTCTCCGGGAGGTCAATGATGAAGCTACTTAGTCGGCGCGGTCTGTTTGTCTGCCTGCTTCTTCTCTTTTCGAGCGCGGCCCTTCACGCGCAGCCGAAGTCGGGCTACCACGTGATAAAGCAGTTGAAGCTCGGCGGCGAGGGCGGCTGGGACTACCTGACGTTCGACGCGAAGGGCAACCGACTTTTCATCTCGCGCGGGACGCACGTGATGGTCGTGGACGCCGACACGGGCGCGGTCGTCGGCGACATCCCCGACACGCAGGGCGTGCACGGCATCGCGCTCGCCGACGAATTCGGCAAGGGCTACACGAGCAACGGGCGGGCGTCGAACGTCACGGTCTTCGACCTGAAGACGCTCAAGGTCTTGAAGCAGGTTCCGGTCGGCAAGAACCCGGACGCGATCATCTACGACCCGTCGTCCAAGCGTGTCTTCACGATGAACGGCGCGGGCGGCGACGCGACGGCGATTGACGCCAACACCGACGCGGTCGCCGGCACGGTCCCGCTCGGCGGGAAGCCGGAGTTCGCCACCGCCGACGAGCGCGGGCACGTCTTCGTCAACCTGGAAGACAAGAGCGTCGTCGTCGAGTTCGACTCTCAGAAGCTCGCCGTGCTGAACCGCTGGCCGCTCGCGCCGTGCGAGGAGCCTTCGGGCATGGCGATTGACAGGAAGCACCACAGGCTCTTTTCCGGCTGCTCTAACAAGTTGATGGCCGTCGTTGACTCGGACAGCGGCAAGGTGGTCACGACCGTGCCGATTGGCGCGGGCGTTGACGCCAACGGCTTCGACCCGGAGGCGGGGCTGGCGTTCAGCTCGAACGGCGGCGACGCCACGCTGACGGTCGTCCACGAAGACTCGCCGGACAAGTTCACGGTCGTCGAGAACGCTGCCACGCAGAGGGGCGCGCGCACGATGGCGCTCGACCCGAAGACGCACCGCGTCTTTCTCGTCACCGCCGAGTTCGGCCCGCCGCCCGCGCCGACGCCCGAAAGGCCCCGCCCGCGACCGAGCATCGTGCCCGGCTCGTTCACGCTTTTGATTGTGGGCAGGTGAATTGCGGTTGGGTGTGACCGCCCCGGCTGGGCGTCAAGATTCCGCCAGCCGCAAGCGGGTCTTGGTCTCATAAACTATAGCGATTCTCGTGAGGGTGCGAGTGTTCAGAGTTCACGCTTTAGCGTGCCCGGCAGGAGCAGCCTGAAGGCTGAACTCTAAACCTCGCACGCACGCAAGCGATAACCGCTGTAAGACCCGTCCGCTTGCGGCTGGCTGAAGTCTTGACGCGCGTGACTTACTCCTCGCCCCTGACGCGGTAGTCTTCGAGTTGGAACTGCGGGACGCGCCTCTCTTCCGTCGAATGGCAGGTGATGAAGTTGCGGAACTCCGACAGGCGGCTCGTCACGCGCGCCTCGTGCACGCGCCCCGCCGCTCCTTCGGCGAACCGGACGCGCCAGCTCTCCACGCCCTCGCGCGCCGAGGACTGAAAGCGCAGTGCCTCGACGCCGACGATGCCCGCCTCCGTGCGCACGAACGACTCCGCGGCCTGTACGTGGCGCGAGTAGCACGCGCGACCGCGAAACTTTTCGAGAACCACGCGACGCTCGCGGTACTCGCCGACGGCGCGGCGGCCCGACGCGTCGTCCACGTGCGCGTAGAAGAGTCCGTGCGGGAAGCACAGGAGGTTCGCCGCGAAGCGGTCGCCGCCGACGTGCGACGACTGCCAGACCGCCTCGCCCGCCGCCTCGCGCAGCGAGTTATAAAGCGAGACGCCGAACTTGGCGCAGCACTTGTCGCGCCTGCCGTGCGTGCAGACGAGGAAGAGCGGCCCGCCGGTGACCACCCCGCCCTGTGTGTCAGCGCCCGCGGCGACTGCGGCGAGGTCGAACGCGGTCACGTCCTCATATTTCTCCAAACGGAAGCGCACGACGAAGGGCGAGCGCTCGCGGCAGCGGACGACGAAGAGGCTCATCCTCGCGTCGCGGCGTCCGCGGTCGGTCTTGATGAAGAGCAGTCGTGAGTGCTTGATCCGCGCGAGCGTGTGCTCGAAGAATTCTTTGACCTCCGGCGAGAGCGCACTGTCTTCGAGCGCGTGCCGGCCCCAGCCGTGCGGGTATTCGAGCAGTATCCACACGGCCCCCACCGAGGCCGTGCCGAAAGTCCTCTCGTCGGCGCGGCGCGAGAGTTCGGAGCAGTAGAAACGAGACACTTCGCCCAACGCCCCTCACCCTTCGTCGCCGTCGCCCAAACTTACAAGCCCGTGCGTCAACAACTCACAGACGAAGGCGCGCACCGTTCGCTCATCTAATTTGCCCCGCGCTTCCTCGCACAGCTCCGCGACCGTGCACGCGCGCCGCTCCGCGAGCGGGCGCAGCAAGACGAGCGCTTCGTCAGCGAACCGCCAGCGCCTCTTCAACGCGTCGAACTCGACCGCGCCGCCCGCCGTCTTAAATTCGAGAGGCCGCGGCGCAACGAGGCGCACGAGCGTGTGTCTTGAGTCGGGGAGCGTGTGCGGAGTGGCGTCCCGCGGCAGGTTGAGGCGCGCGCGCGGCTCGGCCCGCGCGTCGAGTTCCGCGAAGAAGCGTTCGAGGGTCGCGGCGTCGAACTCCGCGAACAACTCTTCGCGCAGGCGCTCGGCGTGCGCGGCGCGCGCGGACGGCGAGGCCGTGCGCGGCAGGTCGCGCCGGAACGTCTCGCTTGCGCGCAGGCGCTCCGCGAGCCAGCGAAGTAAATCGAGGCCGGTGCGGTTGTGCACGCCGACCGTCAGGTGCAGCGTCGGCTCGGCCAGGGGCTGTGCGACGTGCCACCAGCCGCGCGGGATGTAGAGCAGGTCGCCGTCTTCGAGCACGCCATCCCACAGGGGCTTGCCCGTCGGCTTCTCAGCCCGCTCAACGTCGGCGACGAGCGGGTGAGGACGCGTCATGCCGTAAACGCTCCACTTCTTCCGGCCCGTCACCTGGAGGATGAAAACGTCGTGGTCGTCCCAGTGCAGGTCGAAGCCGCGCGAGGTCTGCCAGCCCGCGTAGAGGTTGACCTGCACGTGCTCGTGGAAGAACAGTTCAAGCTCCTCGGCCAGCCCTTCGATGGGCGCGTGCAGTTCGTCAACGGCGTCGAGCACGAGCGTCGCGCCCTCGCGTAAGTGCTTCGTGAGTTCAGACGGCTTGAGGCGCGGGATGCTCGTCCCGCGGCGACCGCCCGCGACGTGACGGAGGTAGGAAGAGACCGGCGCGGGACTGCCGTCCCGCACGAGACGCAGGCGCGGGAAGTCGAGCCGGTGGCGGCGGAGTATTTCGCTTAACTTCTCCCACGGCATCAGACGCGCGAACCGGCCCGCGCGCCCGCGCACGTGCAAGAAACGGACGCCCCAGGAGGAAGCGAGGAACTCCTCCGGGGCGCAAGGCTCTAAGATACGCGCGAGGGCGGCGGGGCCAGGAGCTACGGTGCGCGTGCCGGCAGTCATTTCGAGTCCGTGCCGTCCGTGTCCCTTCTGTCGGTCGTGTCGTGTTCGGGCGCGATGCCGAGCGGGTCCATCCCGTCGGCGTCAAGCCCCGTGTCGGTTCCGTCGGCGTCCGACACGTCCGTGCCGTCGGCGTCCGAGTCTTCCTTGTCCGTCGCGTCCGTGTCGCCGAGCGTGTCTGTGCCGTCAGAGTCCGAAGCGTCCGTCGCGTCGCTGTCCCCGCCCGCAACGTCCGTCGAGTCGCCCTTGTCCGTCGCGTCGGTGTCGTCGGCGCTCAGCTTGTAGTCGCCCGCGCCCGGCAAAGGATCAACCGAGAGTAAAAGTCCTGATGAAGACACTTCCTGCTCCTCGCCCTTGACGGGCTGAACGTTATCTGGCATGCCCTTCCTCCTTACTGGATTGTGAAATCGCTTTGCCGCCAAGCTTACTGCGAGCGCGCGGGCGAGACAAGCCGCGGCGGAGGAAGGTCAGGGTCTATAGTGCGTGGCGAAAGAGTGCGGCCCGTTTAGAGTTCACGCTTTCAGCGTGTCCGCGGAGACGGTTTGAAGGCTGAAGGCTGAACACAGGCCGAACCCGATGTGCGGACGCTATACTGCGGTGAGTCTCACGTGCTTTTGAGTTAGTGAAGAGGCGGAGAGTTTCAGCCGGACGCGTCGCGCACGGCGTAGAGGCGGTCGCGGCCCGACTTGCGCTGAGAGACTTCGCGGACGAGGTCGGTGATGCGCTCGACGGTGAAGGGCTTGGGGATTATCCAGTTGGCCTGCGCGGCGGCACGCTCCTCGTGGCTGACCTCATCGCCCCAGCCCGTGATGACCGCCAGCGCCACCTCCGAGTCGCGCTCGCGCACGGCGCGCGCCAGCTCCCACCCGCTCATGCCCGGCAGCCCCACGTCCGTGAAGACGGCGTCGAACTCCCCCGACTCGTAGAGCCGCAGCGCCTCGCGCCCCTCGGCGGCGAGCGCGACCTCGCAGCCCTCGCGTTCGAGTATGTCCGCCAGAAGCTCGCGCACGTAGTCCTCGTCGTCAACGACGAGAATCCGCAAGCTCTCGTCGCGGCGCGACGGCTGGGCTTGCGGCGCGGCGGCCTGTGCGGGGAGCGCGGCCTCACCCACCTTCGGCAGTCTCACGCGGAAGGTGGTGCCGCGCCCCACCTCCGACTCGACCTCGACCACGCCCTCGTGCCGGCGGATGATGCCGTAAGAGACGGACAGTCCGAGGCCCATGCCGGCCTTGCCCTTCGTCGTGAAGAACGGGTCGAAGACCTTCGCGCGCACCTCCTCCGTCATCCCCGTGCCCGTGTCGGAGACGCGGATTTCCACCTCTTCGCCGGCCTCGTTCGTCGAGAGCGTGAGCGTGCCGCCCGAAGGCATGGCGTCCACGGCGTTGAAGACCATGTTGACCAAGACCTCGCGCAGCTCGCCCGCGTCGCCCATGATGAGGGCGTTCGAGCCGATCTGCCGGACGAGCTTGATGTGGACGTTCTCGGCCTCGGCGCGATCCTTCCAGCGGGGCCGCGTGATCTCCGCGACTTCGAGCATCAACTGGTCAACGTCAATGGGCACGAAGTCCTGGTCGCGCCGCTGGCGCGCGAAGTCCTGGATGCGCTTGACAGTCTTCGCGCCGTCCTCCGCTGTCTGGATGATGATCTCCAGGCCGCGCCTGACCTCCTGCGGGTCGTCGGAGGCCTCGAGGAGCAACTGCGCGCGCGCGAGGATGCCGGTCAGCGTGTTGTTGAAGTTGTGCGCCACGCCTGAGGCCAGCTCGCCCAGGGCCGACAGTTTCTCGATCTGCGCGTAGTGCTCGCGCATGCGCTCGCGCTCGGCCTGCTCGGCCTGCGCCGCCGAGGTCTCGACGTTCTTCAGGTAGGTCTTGTAGGTCAGGTAGATGACAAAAATAATCGGCGTCGCCAGCAGCACGTAGTAGAAGGTGTACTGCTCGACGAGGCGCGCGACCAGCCCCGCGGCGGACGCCCCCGCGAAGTACGTGATCGAAGACCAGAGGTAATACCTGCTCCACGTGTGGCCGACGCCCTGGTCTCTGCGCAGCGCCGTGAAGATGGCCGCGAGGCCGGAGTTTGACACGTACTGCACGATAGCCATGACGCAGACCGCCGCGAGGAAGGCGCGCAGGTTGTCAGTCCGCGGCAGTTCCGTGACCTCGCCGAAGAGCAGCAGCACGGCGGTGGCCGACAGGAAGGTAGAAATCCCCATGACCGCGCCGTTGAAGGCGATGGCGCGCGGCCTCTGGCGGTAAGGGAAAGAGGTGTAAACGCCCTCGGCGGCGGCCACGAAGACCGCTGCCTCGCGCCCGTAAAAGAGCATGATGAGGAAGATGAAGGTGTCGGAGATGGTGAGGTGGCCGCTGTAGTTCGGGATGCTGATGGCGAAGCGCGCGCTGAAGAAGATCGTCAGCAGGGCCAGCGCGGCGAACTTCAAGTCCAGCCGCGCGACCGGCACGCGCAGGGCGCAGTAGGCGATGGCCGCCGCGCCGGCGACGACGACGAGCCAGATGTAGTATGAGAGGACGCGCTTCTTATCCATGACCGGGGGCAACCGCGACGCCCTTCGGGGTAGTCTGCCGGCTACGCTCGGATAGAGTCCGGCCAGACGGGTGAGATAAGACTGGGGCGGAGTGACATCATAGTCTCAAACCGGAGGAAAGGACAATCGCACGCGCCGCCCGGCTAAGACGTAATCGCCCCGCGCCGTCAGCCGAGGACGGGCGCAGTAAAAACGCGGAAGGGCAGCGGCCTTGAAGCCGCCGCCCTTCGGTCGAGGAGCCGCCGGGGAGAGTTTTGGAGGCCCCGCGTCGTCGCCCGACTCAGGGCGTGTGAGCCGCGAAAGTGGCTCCCGATATTCTGAGCCGGCTGCCGGTGACGACCGCGCCCACGACCCTGAGATTTCTGCCGCGAATGACGCCGCCGACGACGCGCACGTTATCGCCTTCGAGGACGCCGCCGTTGATTTGCAGTCTGCCCGCCGACGCGACTTCGCCGCTCACGACGACGCCGTCCGTGTTCGTAGGGGCCTCGCCGCTCACCACCACGCCGTCCGTATTGGTGGGACTCTCGCCGCTGACGACAACACCGTCCGTGTTTGTCGGAGACTCGCCGCTGACGACCACGCCGTCAGCCGGGCGCGACGTTATCTCGCCGCTGACGACCACGCCGTCGGTGTTCGTCGGGGCCTCGCCGCTCACGACGACGCCGTCCGTGTTTGTCGGAGACTCGCCGCTGACGACCACGCCGTCGGTTGTTATTATTTCGCCGGACACGACGACGCCGTCGGCAAGCGCGACCTCGCCGCTGACGACCACGCCGTCCGTGGCGACGCCGTTCACGACGACGCCCCTCGCGATGATCCTCTTGCCCTTGATCGTGGCGCTCGCCACGGTGAGAGAAGAAACGACGGCTGCGCCCGATGAATGAGAGCGTCCTTGCGCCTCAGCCGCAGGGACGATTCGGGCTTTCGTGAGGTCAACGACCAGGATGCCCACGACGAAGGAAAATGACACCAGCAGAGATGTCATCGGGGAGAGATGTGCTCTTTTCACTGTAACCTCCATATTTCGGCGAGAAGATTGTTACAGGATGCTCAAGTCGAACACCCGCCACTGTGCGAACAGACAACCATCCTGCCTTTTCCTTCGCTTGTGAAGTGAAGTAGTGTTCAGAGGGAACCCAAAAGACAGGCGACTGAGTGCTCAACCCGCGAGATGAAGCCTCAGTTCGGCGCGAAGATTAACCGAAGGCCAGGGGATTGTCAACCTGTTTATTTTCAACGGTTTATTAAACTAGGTTTAAATTTTGCAAATTCTTTTGCAGTCAATGAATTCGCGTCGGAAATGGAAAGTTTAGCCGGTCGCGCCCGTAGTAACGCGCGCGCGAAAAGGTGACGGCGACGGCCTCTGCTCAGCCGGGCGAGACGTAAAGGAGAGACGTTAAAAGATGAGACCGCCCGTTCGCCCCGAAGAGCTAACAGGCGGCCTCGTTCAATTCGACCTCGGTCGGAGGGGTTGACGCCGGCGTGCGATTCGATTGACCGAAGTCGCGTCGCGGCTGCCGGCCCCGGACGTGCGCGCGGTCACTGGCGCAGACGCACGGTGACGAAGGTGGATTGTCCGTCGCGCATCACGAGCATGAGCACGGGTCGCGCGCCGGAGCGTTCGAGCGCGGCGCGCAACTCCTCGCGCGTGCCGACGGGCTGGCGGTTGACCTCCTGTATCACGTCGCCGGCGCGGAGTCCGGCGTCGGCAGCCGGGCCTTCGGCGTCAACGCTGCGGACGACGAGGCCGCGCGTGTCGCGCGAAAGCTCGGCGCGCGCGGCGAGTTCGGGCGTCAGCGGCTCGACCGTCAAGCCGAGCTTCCCGCTCTCGCTCGCGCCGCCGCCGTTGTCGGCGCTGGCATTCTCGTCACCCTTCGGGTTCTCGACCGGCAGCTCGGCGAGCGTGACGTGCAGTTGCAGCTCGCGCCCGTCGCGCAAGACCGTGAAGGTCGCGGGCGTGCCGGGCTGCGTGCGCGCGACCATGTTGCGGAACGAGTTGTAGTCGGCGACCGGCGCGCCGTTGAAGGCGACGATCACGTCGCCGCGGCGGACGCCCGCGCCCGCGGCGGGGCTGCTGAGCCGCACCTCGTTGACGAGCGCGCCGCGCACTTCCTTGAGGCCGAGGCTCTGCGCGATGTCGGCGGTGACGGGCTGGATGCCGACGCCGATCATGCCGCGGTGGACGCGGCCCTGCTTGACGAGCTGGGTCATCACGTCGCGCGCCATGTTGGCGGGGATGGCGAAGCCGATGCCGATTGAACCGCCCGACGGCGAGAGTATCTGCGAGTTGATGCCGACCAGCTCGCCCTGCGTGTTGACGAGCGCGCCGCCGGAGTTGCCGCGGTTGATTGCGGCGTCCGTCTGGATGAAGTCCTCGAAGCTCCCGTCGCCGAGGCCGGTCGTGCGCCCCTTCGCGCTGATGATGCCGGAGGTCACGGTCTGGCCGATGCCCAAGGGGTTGCCGACGGCGAGCACAACGTCGCCCACCTGCGCCCTGTCGGAGTCGCCGAGCGAGAGCACGGGCAGGTTCGACGCGTCAATCTTGAGCACCGCGAGGTCGCTCGGCTGGTCGGAGCCGACGAGCTTGGCGTTGAAGACGCGGTTGTCCGTCAGCTCGACGGTGATCTGCTGCGCGCCTTCAACCACGTGATGATTCGTCAGGACGTAGCCGTCCGGGCTGACGATGACGCCGGAGCCGAGGCCCTCCTCCTTTTCGGTGCGCGGCTGTTGTTGCCGCCCCTGCCCGCCGCGCGGCGCGCGGTCGCCGAAGAGATCGCGGAGCGCGGGGTCGTCCATAAACGGGAACTGCTGCGAAGAGGCCTTCACGCGCCGCTCTGAGCGCACGGTGACGACCGCCGGCGCGACGCGGCTGACGATGCTGGCGTAGGAGGTCTGCACCGGCAGACCGGCGGCTGATGCGACGGGCTGCCCGACGGCGCTCTGCGCGAAGCCGGTCTGCGCCCCGAACGCCGTGAGCGTCAGGGCGACGAAGAACGAAAGGAGCGCGGCCCGCACGCGCGCGGGCGTCGCCCTCTTGCCGAATGACGATGAAGATTTCTGTCTGTTCATAAACACCCCACTTAATCTGCTGAATTCCCCGAATGAAGTGGCGAGCCGGACTTAAACTTAATAAGCCCATGCCGCCCGGCTTTTTAGATGCCGCTCGAAGGCGTCGGGAAGCCTTCGCGACCGCCTTCAACATTTAGCATGTTGAGCGTGGGGCCGCGGGCGGTTGCCAGCGGCGGGCAAGTTCCCTCCCCGGACAAATTCCGAAGGGCCACGCGCCTTTTGTGCTAGGCTAAAGCCTGATGAGCGTGCGTGAGGGAAACGTCCGGGGCGAAGAGGCCGGGCCGCCACGCCGCTGGCTCTGGCGGCTCATCGCGGGCCGCGTCGTCGTCGCCGCCCTACTGCTCGGCATGAGCGCGCTGTGGGCTGGCGGGCTGGCGGCGAACGCGCACGAGTCGCACAGGCTGGGGGGCGTCGTGCCGCTCGTCGGCGCGGTGCTCGCGCTGTCGGCCTCTTACGCTTTGGCGCTGCGCTTCTCAAGCCTGCCGCTGCGCGCGCAGGCCGGGGCGCAGTTCGCGTTCGACGCGCTGCTCGTCACGTGGCTCGTCTGGGCCACGGGCGATCTCAACTCGCCTTACTCGGCCCTCTACATCATCGCCGTCTCGGTCGCGAGCATCTTCCTGGGCGCGCGCGGGGCGCTGCTGATGTCGGTCGGCTGCGCGGCGTGCTACACGGCGACGATGCTCGTGTTCGCGTTGGGCTGGGTGGGCGGCGCGAGGGACTTGACGCCCGCCTCTTTGGCCGAGGCCGTCGAGACGACGGGCCTGAACGACGTGGCCTTCCTCGTCGTCGGGCTGCTCGCGGCGCGTCTGGCCGAGCGGCAGACGCGCTCCGAGGTGGAGGTGCGCGAGGCCACGAGCGCGCTCGCCTCCCTGCGCGCGCTGCACGAGCGCATCGTCGAGTCCATACGCTCCGGCGTGATTACGACCGACCTCCGGCGGCGCGTCTATACGGTGAACCGCGCGGCGGAGGAGATGATCGGGTACGCGGCGGAAGACCTGCGCGGCAAGGACGTGTCCATCCTCTTCGGCGACATCACGCGCCAGATCGAAGACTCTCTGCGCGCGGCGGACGAAGGCGGGGTAAGCCCGCGCCACGAGGCGGAGTGTCTGACCTCCGAAGGCTTCCTCGTCAAGCTCGGCTACAGCATCTCGCCGCTCTCGTCGGAGAGCGGCGAGACCACGGGACTCGTCATCACGTTCCAGGACTTGACCGACGTGCGCTCGATGGAGGAGACCTCGCGCCGGCAGGAACGACTCTCCGCGGTCGGTCGCGTGGCCGCCGGCATCGCCCACGAGATACGCAACCCGCTCGCGGCGATGCGCGGCTCGATCCAGGTCTTGCGCTCGGAGATGCAGGCCGACCCCGCGCAGGCCGAGCTGATGGAGATCGTGCTGCGCGAATCGGACCGCCTCAACCGCATCATCACGGACTTCCTGACCTACGCCCGCCCGCGCAAGTTCTCGCTCGTCGAGACCGATTTGCGCGAGCCGCTGCGCGAGACCTTCGCGCTGCTGCGCCACAGCCCCGAAGTCGTGGACGGCCACGTGCTCGAAGAGGACTTGCCCGAAGTGCCTGTGCCCGCGCTCGCCGACGCCGAGGGCATCAAGCAGGTCTTCTGGAACCTGGCGCGCAACGCTCTCAAAGCCATGCCCGGCGGAGGCCGCCTCCGCGCCGAGATGCGCCGCGCGCGCGCGGGGGTCGTCCGCATCACCTTCGCAGACACGGGGC
>QHXN01000002.1 GCA_003222975.1 Acidobacteriota bacterium
TTTCCTTCCGACGGAGCAGAAAGAGGCTTGACCTTATGTATAAATATACATAAAATGCTGCCGCGCAATGTAATCGCCGTGAGTATGAACCTCTCATGCTCAACGGCGATGCTCATCACTCGCTTGAGGGTGAGCCGCGCTTACGCATCAGACCCGTTGCCTTATTTTCAAAGACTGGAACGCGCGAGAGGATACCACATGAACGTCACGGATAAAGGCATTTTAGTCTGCGACTAAGTGCTGGCACGTCTCTTGGGGAAAGACTGTGCCGCCAGCCCCGGTGAGATCGCCGGGGCGCGAGGCTGCGTGCGCTTTGGGTGGGCGCGTGCGCGGCCTCGTCGTATATGCGGCGAGCCGGGCGGCGACGTTCAAGAAGCTGTTTGAAAAGTCAGGCGGGCGGTTAGCTCCGTAGGAGCGGGATGTTAATATTTCGCTCCGACGGAGCTTGCGGGGGAATAAAGAAGCCTCAAGCTACAAACGTTTCGTCCCTGGCGGGACTTCTCAAACGGCTTCTTAGTAGGACGGTGACGTTTTGAAACCCATATCGAAGACGGCCTTTTACTGCTGCGGCGTGCGTATGCGGGACGCCGAAGGGCCAAGCCCCGTGTGCGGCGACACCTACGCGCGCCTCTTCATGAACGAGGAGGGCTTGCAGATACTCGCAGCGTTCGACGACGAACCACGCCCGAACGCCAGCAACGTCGCGCGGCACAGAATCATTGACGACCGTCTCCGGCGCGAACTCGCCGCCGACCCGAAACTCCTCGTCGTCATCATCGGCGCGGGCTTCGACACGCGCGCCTACCGCCTGAAGGGCGGGACGTGGATCGAGTTGGACGAGCCGCAGGTAATCGAATACAAGGAAGGGCGGCTGCCGGCCTCCGATTGCGAGAACGAACTCCGGCGCATCCCCGTGGACTTCTCCGCGGAGTCGCTCGAAGAAAAGCTCGCGCCGTTCGCGGGGCGCACGCGCGCGCTCGTCGTCGTCGAAGGAGTCTTCATGTACCTTGACGAAGGCGCGATCCGCGAGCTTCTTCTGACGCTGCACAGACTCTTCCCGCGGCACACGCTCGTCTGCGACCTGATGAACCGACGCTTCTTCGAGAAGTACGGTCAGACCATAAACAAAAAGATTTCCGGCATGGGCGCACCTTTCAAGTTCACGGTTGACGACCCGGAGCGCCTCTTTCTTGAGGGCGGCTACCGCCGCGCGTCTAAAATCTCCGTGATCGAAAAGTCGGTCGAGTTCCAGCGCGCCGGAATCATCCCGCGCCTCGTGCTCAAGACGTTCCTGCGTCAGCTTGCCGCCGGGTACGCGGTTCACGTCTTCGAGACGGTCTGAAGGGCTTCAACGCCGCCCGCGTCGCGCGCGCCCGCGTGACGGTGTGCTAGACTGTCGCCAACGGGACAGTGATCGAACAGGTGGACAAACGGGCGGAGCGGATACGGCGGAGCGTGCGCTACGGGCAGAAGCGCCTGAAGCGACTTTCGCGCACCGCCACGCTCGGCGGCATCTTCCTCTCATTCCTGCAAGTCGGCTGCACGGGATTCGGCGGCGGCCTCGCCGTCATCGCGCAACTGCGCGCCCTCGCGCTGCAAAAAAGAAAGTGGTTCACCGAGCACGAGTTCGCAGAGGGGCTGGCGCTCGCCCAGAGCCTCCCCGGCTCGATGGCGAACAACGTCGCGGCCTACGTGGGCCTGCGCCTGCGCGGGTGGCGCGGCGCGGCGGTGGCCGTCGCAGGGTTAATCCTGCCCTCGATGCTCCTGATGATCCTCCTCGCCATACTCTACCGACACCTGCGCGACCTGCCGGACACAGAGAGATTCTTCCACGGGCTGAACGCGGCGGTCGTCGCGCTCATCGGCGTCACGGCCTGGCGCATAGGCCGCAGCACTCTGGGCAAGCCCTGGCAGTGGTACATCGCCGTCTTCTCCGGCCTCGCCATCATCATCTTCGAGGCGACCGTGATCGAGGTTGTGCTGGTTTCGGGCCTCGCGGGAATCTACATTGACTCCTTCGCCGAGAGGCGCTGGCAGCGCTGGCGTCGCATACGCCACATCGCCTCGCTCCGACGAGCGCGGCTTGAGGAGCTTGAGGCGCGCGCCTTCGTCGGCGGGCATCTGACGCGCGCCGTCGCCGACGAGCAGGTGCGCGAGGCAGGCGTCGAGTTCGTCGAGACGGAGGCGTCTGCGCCGGACGAGCGCAGGGCCGAGCGGCGTGCGAAGCGTGCCGAGAAGATCAGGGAGCGCGTGCGTGTCTGGCGCAGGTCGAGGAGGGAGGGCGCGCAGCCGCGCGAGGGCGAGGGCGACGCCGACGAGCCGGGCGCTCTCGCAGCCGGCGATGGGAGAGTCGCTAATAACGTCGGCGGCGAGAACGTCGGGGGCGTTGCTAAAAACATCGGAGGCGACGGCGCGGGGAGCGCCGCGGGTGTCGAGGGTCGAGAGGTCGGCGTCGAAGAGACGCGTGGCGGCGGGCGCGGTAAGCGCAGGGGCTTGCGCCTACGCTCTTTCGCGCCGCTCGCGGCGATGCCCGTGATGTTGAAGTTGGGCCTTCTGCTGACACTCGCCTCCATCTTCCTACGCATCGGGACGGTGACGTTCGGCGGCGGCTTCGTGATGGTTCCGCTCATCGAGTCGGAGGTCGTCAACGGGCATGGGTGGCTTTCGCACCGGGAGTTCGTCGAGGCGTTCGCGCTCGGACAGATAACGCCCGGCCCCGTGCTCATCACGGCGACCTTCATCGGCTATCGCGTCGCGGGCACGCTCGGCGCGCTCGTCGCCACCGTGAGCATCTTCCTGCCGTCGCTCGTGCTGACCGTCGCCGCCGGCTCATCTTTGCGGCGCTTCCGCGCGAACCGGCAGGTGCAGGCTTTTTTGCGCGGCGTCACGCCGGCTGTGGTCGGCCTGCTCGTCGCCGCCGCCTGGAGCATCGGGCGCTCAGGGATTCACACGTGGGTCGGCCTCGCGGTCGCCGCCGCCGCGGCGCTCGTGCTCTTGCGCTACCGCGTCAACCCCTTCTTCGTCATGCTCGGCGCAGCCGTCCTGCGCTTCGCCCTCAGCTACGTGTGGGCTTGAGTCTCCCGGCGGCCTTGAAAGTGAAAACCCGTCGCGCATTTGTCGTCTTCCTCGTCTCCGCGTCGCTCGCCGCGCTCGCGTCGTGCGGTCGCGTCGGGCGGCAGACCGTCTTGAGCGTGCCGCCCTCGACCACGCTCGACAACGACATCTACCTCGCCGAGGAGGGCGGGCGCATCCGCGCGCTCCGGCCCGACGGCTCGGAGCAGTGGTCTTACTCGCTGGCCGAAGACCTCGAACGCCTTTCGGGCCAACCCTCGCGCGACATACGCATTGACTACCTCGCGGCGCGCTCCGGCGGCCGTGTCTTCGGCCTCGCCACGCGCCTGTCGGGCCGGCAGAACGGCGTCTCGATCCTCTTCGCGCTCGACGGCAGCAAACTTCTGTGGGAGCGCGACGTGCCTTTCCCGGCGCAGGGGGTCGCGCCCATCGCCATCGGCCACGACGCCGTCTATGAAGCGGGCGACGACGGGGTGCTCTACGCCTACGCGCGCGAAGACGGGCGGCCCTTGTGGCAGTACCGCGTGAGCGAGGCCGCCATCGGCCAGCCCACCGTCGGCGGCGACGGCACCATCTACGTCACAGGCCCCCGACAGAACCTCCACGCCATCGCGCCCGACGGCTCGCAGCGCTGGGTCGCCGGCACGCAGAAGTGAAATTCCGTCCCGCGTTGTGATATAAGCCCGCGTGCGTGGCCGCCGGTTCAGCCGAAGCAGTCCGCGCAAAACGAAAAGACAGCCCGATCACGCTCCACACGGAGGAGAACCATGTCAGACCAGACGCGCCGCCCCGAAAGCGTCGTCAGCCGGAGACACTTCGCGGGCATCTTTCTCATCTCGCTGGCGACGCTGTTGCTCGAACTCTCGCTCACGCGCGTGCTCTCGGTCGCGCTCTGGTATCACTTCGGGTTCCTCGTCATCTCGACGGCGCTCCTGGGCTTCGGCACGTCCGGCGTCGCGCTCGCGCTCTGGACTTCCCTGCGCGAGCGAGCGCCGCTCGACCGCGCTCTCGCGGCGCTCTCGCTGGCCTTCGGCGTGGTTACGGTCTTGAGCTTCTGGCTGATGCAGCGCGTCCCCTTCGACCCGTTCAGCCTGCTCTCGGACAGGCGGCAGCTCCTCTTCATGCCGCTCTACTACGTCCTCATCGCCGCGCCCTTCTTCTGTTCGGGCCTCGCCATCGCGCTCCTCTTCACGCGCGGCTCGCGCGGGGTCAACAAACTTTATGCCTTCGATCTGGTGGGCGCGGGCGTGGGCTGTGCGGCGCTCGCCCTGGTCATGCCCGCGTTCGGCGGCTCCGGGTCTGTCGCCGTGGCGGCGGCGCTCGGACTCGTCGCCGCAACCGTCTTCGGCATCAGGCAGGCGCGGCGGCTCGCCGTCGCCGGTGTCGTGCTTGCCGCCGGCGCGCTCGCGCTGGCTTGCGTCGCCGACCGCGCGCTGCCGATCTCCGTGACGCCGAATAAACAGCCGCCGCCGACCCCGCCCATCTACACCGCCTGGAACACGTTTTCGCGGATTGACGTTTACGAGCGACCACAGAACCCGCAGACCCACGCTCCGGGTATGCGCCGCTTCATCTTCGACGCGGGCACGGCTGCGACCGGCATCGAAGACCTGCGTCCCGGCGTGCGCGACTACCTGAGCCGCCACACCGACGACGCGGAATACAACTCCGGCGTCGCCTACGTCGGCAAGGAGCGCCCGAAGATTCTCATCATCGGTTCGGGCGGCGGCGCGCAGGTGCTCGACGCGCTCCACTACGGCGCGCGCTCGATCACGGCGGTCGAGATCAACCCGATCATCAACGACACCGTCAGCCGCCGCATGAACGACTACTGGGGCGACCTCTTCAACCAGCCGGAAGTCCGCCTCGTCACCGAGGAGGGGCGCAGCTACGTGCGGCGCTCCGGCGAGCAGTACGACGCCATCGTCTCCGTGCACACGATCAGCAACGCCGCCATCGCGTCGGGCGCGCTCTCGCTCGCCGAAAACTACGTGCTGACGCGCGAAGCGTTCGAGGACTATCTGGATCACCTGACGCCCGACGGCGTCATCTACTTCACGCGCCCGGAGGCGCAAATCCCGCGCCTGTTCGCCACCGCGCGCGAGGTCTTCGCCGCCCGCGGCGTGACGGACACGGCGGCGCACCTTTACGCCTACCGCATCCCGCCCGGCACTCAAACATTCCAGACGAGCGGGACAAATCGTCTCTCTTTCACTGCGGGTTTTCTGCTCAAGAAGACGCCCTTCACGCCCGAAGAGCTGCGGCGGATGAACGAACTGCTCGGCGTCGGTCGCCCCGCACGCAGCGCCAACGGCAACCCGCCGGAGGTTCTCTACTCGCCGCTTGAGCCGCACGCGGGCAGCATCTACGACCGACTCGTCAACGCGCCCGACGTGAAGGCCGTCTATGCCTCGCAGCCCTTCGAGCTTGCGCCCGCGACGGACGACCGCCCGTTCTTCAATCAACACACGCGCTGGTCGAGCCTCGGCCTGAACACGTTCCGCGACGTGTTCACGCAGGAGAAGCAGGGACGCATGGCGCTCGAAGACCGCCCCGTGGCGGAGGTCACGCTCGTCACGCTGCTGTTACAGTCGGTCGTCGTCGCCGCCGTTCTCATCCTGCTGCCGCTCGCGCGCTTCTCGCGCGCGGGGACGCGCGTGCCGGGCCGCTGGAACTACCTCGCCTACTTCGCCGGCCTCGGCCTCGGCTTCATCATGATCGAGATCGCGCTCCTGCAACGCTTCACGCTCTTCCTCGGCCAGCCCGTCTATACCTTCGCCGTCATCCTCGCGAGCCTGCTCCTCTTCACAGGCGTCGGCGCATACGCGTCGGGCCTCCGGCCCGGCCCGGCCCGCGGCAAATTGTTGCGTATCATCCCCGCAATCCTCTTGGCGCTCTTACTCACCGCGCTGCTGACGCCCGCGGTCTTCTCCGCCGCGCTCGGACTCGCGCTCGCGTGGCGCGTCGTCATCGCCGTGCTGCTCGTCGCGCCGCTCGGCGTCCTGCTCGGCATGCCTTTCCCGACGGGCCTGCGCCTGGTCGGCGAAGACTCCGCGGCGCTCGTCCCTTGGGCGTGGGGCGTCAACGGCTTCTTCACCGTCATCGGCTCGGTCGGCGCGCTCATCCTCGGCATGGCCTTCGGCTTCAAGGTGGTGCTCGTCCTGGCGGGCGCGTGTTACCTCGCGGCGCTCGCGGCCATCGTCACCACGAAAGGCGCGAGGGCGGGCGAAGCATGACGCACACCGACGACGCGCGAGACGTGAAACGCACGGGCGGCGAGGACGTGTGCGCCGACCTCACGCTGAAGGCCGAGGCGAAACTCTATTACGACCTCTACGCACCGTCGCCCGCGCCCGCGCCGCTCCTCATCGCGCTGCACGGCTACGGCAGCAAGAAGGCGTGGATGATGCGCGAGGCGAGGCATCACGCGCCCGCGGGATTCGCCGTCGCCGCGCTGCAAGGCCCGCACCAACACCTGAAGGAAGCACGCGAGCCGGGCGGAAGCTTGCGCTACGGCTTCGGCTGGCTCACCAACTTCCGCCCCGAAGACTCAATCGCGCTCCACCACGGCGCGCTTCTCTCTTTGATTGCCGCGCTCGTCGAACAGAGAGTCGCGCGGCGCGAACAGGTCTTCCTCATGGGCTTCTCACAGTCGTGCGCGCTCAACTACCGCTTCGCCTTCACGCACCGCGAGACTCTGCGCGGCGTCGTCGGCATCTGCGGCGGCCTGCCCGGCGACTGGGAGACGGGCGAGTTGTACGGCCCCGTGCGCGCCTCCATCCTTCACCTGTCGGGCGAGCGCGACGAATTCTACCCGCCCGCGCGCGTCTCCACTTACGCCGAGCGCCTGCGCACGCGTGCATCGGACGTTGAGGTGCGCGCCTACGACGCCGGCCACGAGTTCGTGCCCGCCATGCGCGCCGACGTGCGCGCGTGGCTCGCGGCGCGCGCGGCAGTAGGTTGATTTTTCGCCGGAAGACTCGAATACTGCTTGATATGTCACTGAAAAAATACCTCGCGGCGATCAACTCACAGGGCGCGGTCAGCGAGACGGCGCTCTACACGCCGCTCGCCACGCATATCCTTAGCGGCGTGCTCCACTACCCGTCGAAAAGCTACGCCATCAACAAGAGCGGCGCGAAGGGGACGCCCGACGTGCGTATCCTTTCCGGCGCGGACGGTTCTGAGTGGATCGTCTGCGAAGCGAAGCTCGAAGACAATAAGCTCAGGAAAGAGAAAGAGCGGCGGAAGCTTTGGCGCGAGCAAATCCTGAAGCGCGGCTACATCCGCGCAGAGACCTTCTACGTTATGCTCTGCGCGCCGCGCACCTTCTACGTCTGCGACCTCGACGGCGAAATCCTCGAAGGGCTGCACGTGGAAGATGGCGACCGCGAGCTGCTGGACGTGAAATCGGGCGAACACCTGCCCGCCGCGGACGAGAACTTCCGCCGCCTGCTCGCGCGCGTCACATACGAAGCTTCGCTCGAAGAGCCGCAGTACGAGAAGTTCCGCCGCGGCGAACTCGCGGGCGGCTATATCCTTCTCTCGCAGGAAACGGTCGGTGACCTACAAGACACGTTCAACTACGCCCTGCTCCAACTCAAGGGCTACTGCGCGCGCGTCTTCGACCGCCTCAAGCAAGATTACCGGGCGGCGGCGGACGAGCTTCGCGGGCTGGGTCAAACGCTTGAGGGTACAGGCGACGACGTGAAGATGCGTCGCGCCGTGGAGGCGAAGATCAGGCGCGTGCGCCGTGAGCACGGCATCGTGCTGCAACTGTTCGAGGCGGACTACCCGCAGTTCAAGCACGATCAGACCTACGCGGGCACGGAGAAGGAGGAGCACTTCGAGGAAATCTTCATCACTAACACGGCCTACGTCGCACTAAGCCGCCTCTTCTTCGTGCGCATCAGCGAGGACACAGGGCTGACGACGCGGAAAATCTCGCACGAGGGGCCAGGGCTGTGGCGTCGCTTCGTCGAGCACATCAAGGGGCGCTACCAGGACTTGATTGAAGTCGCCTACAAGGACGTGGCGCACATCTATTCGCAACTCTTCGAGACGACCGTCTTCGACTGGTACGGGCACGGCAACGGCGAGTTGAACGAAATCCTGGAACGCATACTCTTTCGCCTCAACGCCTTTTCGTTCAAGAACGTGGGCCGCGACGTGCTCGGCAGCATCTACCAGTATTTCCGCCCGAAGACCGAGCGCAAGCGCTTGGGCGAATACTACACGCCGGAGGAGGTCGTGGACTACATCCTCGCGCAGACGGGAGCGACGCGAGACGAGGAGTTGATGCGAAAGCGCGTGCTCGACCCGGCGTGCGGCTCGTTCACCTTCGGCGTGCGCGCGCTCGTGCCGCTGCTCGAACGGAGCAAGCACTTGTCGGCGGCGAACAGAATCGAACTCGTCCGGCGCTGTCTGATCGGCTACGACATCAACCCGTTCTCGGTCTTTCTCGCGCACCTGAGCGTGCTGTTCGCGGTGCTCGACCTCTACCTCGAA
>QHXN01000111.1 GCA_003222975.1 Acidobacteriota bacterium
CATTTTCTCGTCGCTGAGGTTGTGGCAAGACACCAATCACGATGGCATCTCCGAGCCGGGCGAGCTACACACGCTGCCGGAACTCGGCCTCAGTTCTATTGACCTCGACTACAAGGAGTCGAAGCGGACAGACCAGTACGGCAACCGGTTCCGCTACCGGGCGAAGGTCAGGGACGTGCACGGCGCGCAGCTAGGCCGCTGGGCCTGGGACGTGTTCCTTGTCTCCGGCCAGTAGCCGGAGAAATTCGTATCTCAAGAGACTACCGCCCGGAGGTCTTCAGGAGTCTCCGGGGGGAATTGAATTCCTCCGCGGCGGGATCGAATTTCACCCCGACGGAGTTGATGTTCCCCCCGCCGGGATCGAATCTCCACGGAGTGGGGCCGAATCTCCCGCCGGAGGAATTCAATTTCCCCACGGAGTGTGTCAGCCACTCCCCGGCGTAACTCTTCCGCTTTCGGGGCGAACCCGGCCCCGCCCGCCTGAAATTTATCCTTCCAGCGCGCCCGCACTTGGGCTATACTGCGCGCGCTCGCACCCTTTAACCTCAGTCCAACACCTAAAGGAGAATCACCATGCCTGACTACATCCCAGACTCAGATGCGGATTTCGATTCCTGGCAGCAGAACCTCTACGGCTACGTCAACTCTCATCTCTCCGAGATAGGTCTGACCGCCGCCGACCTGACGCCGCTCGCCGCGGCACAGACTACGTGGCGCGACGCCTTCGGCGCGCACGTCACCGCGCAGAGCGCGGCGCAGGGCGCGCGACAGAGCAAGGACGCGGCGCGCGCCGACCTCGAAACACAGACGCGCAACTTCGTGCGGCGCGTGCAGGGGATGCCCTCGACGACCGACGAGATACGCGCCTCGATGGGGCTGCCGGTGCGGAAAGAGAAAGCGCCGACGCCCGTACCCTCGACCCGCCCCGTCGCGAGCGTCGAGACCGACCACAGGCTGCGCCACACAATCAACTTCATAGACGAGTTGACGCCCGGCAGTAAGGGTAAGCCGGACGGCGTGGCGGGCTGTGAAATCTGGATGAAGGTCGGCGAAGCGCCCGCCGGCCCGTCGCAGGTGACCTACCTGGGGACGGACACGCGGACGCCTTACCTCGTCGAGCACGACGAGACCGACGCCGGTAAGACAGCCTACTACATGCTGCGCTGGGTCAACGCGAAAGGCGAGCAGGGGCCTTGGAGTCACACCGTCAGCGCCACCATCACGGGCTAGTCTGCGCCGTGCGTGTGCGACGATTAAACGCGGAGGGTGCGGAGGGGCCGGGAAGGAAGGCGATAAGCTGTCCGTCTTTCCTCGGCGTTCTTAAAGGGAGGGGCGAACCGCATGCGGTTCGCCCCTCTTCTATTGGAATGATCTGTAAACGCTGACTACTAACCGCCCGTTAATCCCTCGGCGTTCTAACCTCGGGGAGGGAAGACGCCCTGCTGGGCGATGATGAACGTCACCGTGAGGAAGGGCTGCATGTTGTTGTGCGGCAGGCTGCCGCCGGCGACGGCTAGTGCGGTCGGCCACATCTGCACGATGTTGGTGTTCGTGACCAGGTATTGAGAGCCGGGCGTCGTTTTTCCGAGCGTCACCTGCGGCCCCGGCTGGTTGGTGTCCGCCGGGTCAATGTTCTGCGCCATCATGTTATGCGTGTGGGCCGGCATCTCGGTCTGGAGCAGGGTGACGTTCGGTACGCCCGACTGCTCGCCGATGAAGTAGCTCGTACCACTGGCACTACTCTGCCCCTGCCCGATGGGCACCGAGCCTTCCAGATTGGGCAAGGCGAAGGTTGATTTCCCGTCGCCGCCGTAGTTGGTGCCGAGGAGCGAAAAGAGGGCCGTGTTCTGCGAGATGGGCAGGAGCTGTCCGTTGCACAGCGCCCACCCGGTCGGCGCGAAGTTACCGGCGAACATCCGTATCTCTGCGACAAAAGGACTGGACATGATTCTCTCCCTTCGTTAGCTCTGGGTCGGGAAGATGCCGAACAGCGAGATGATGAACGTGATGACGAGGAACGACATCATGTTTTCATGCGGCTGGCTGCCGCCGACCGGCTGGATCGCGTTCGCGGCTAGATTTGCGCCCGGCACGTCGCCGATGTAGATGCGCGAGGTGTTCGAGGTCGCGAGGATGTTGTTCGACGGGCCGGTCTGGCTGGCGGCGTTCGTCGTGGCGAGCATGGGGTGTGAATGAGTCGGGGTCTGCTGAGCCGTCAGCGTCACGCTCTCCACCCCGGCTAGCTCGCCGATGGTGTAGTTCTGCGTGATGCCGGGGCCTTGCCCCTGGTGTAGCGGCACGCGGCCCTGGAGGTTGGGGAGGCCGAACGTGCTCTGCCCGTCGCCGCCGTAGGTGGTGCCGATGAGGTTGAAGAGCGTGTCGTTCTGTGAGATCGCCATGAGCTGCCCCTGGCACATCGCCCAGCCTTGCGGCGCGAAGTTGCCGCCGAACATCCTGATTTCACCGATATAAGGGTCACTCATATCTCATCCTCCTTTAGTTCCGCGACGGGAAAACGCCCTGGAGGGCGATGATGAAGTTAAGCACGAGGAACGGCTGGCGGTTCTCGTGCGGCTGACTGTTACCGAAGTTGCTGATCGTGCCGGGGAAGAGCGTCGTCAGGTTCCCGCTCGAACCGGGGGCGTAGGGCTGCGTCGAAAGGTCTGCGAGCAGCGCGCCAGCGGCGTTCGGCGTGTTCCCGGTCTGCGACGTGCCCTGAGCGAAATGTATGTGCTGCGGCATCTCGCTCAGAATCAGCGTGTGGAACTCCTCGCCGCCCTTCTGCCCGACTGTGAAGCCGGCACCTTGATGGATCGGCACCCGGCCACGAAAATCCGGCAGCGCGAAGTTCACCCTGCCGTCGCCGCCGAAGGAGGTGCCGAGGATGGAGAAGAGCGCCTGGTTCTGGTTGATCGGCAAGAGCTGGCCGTTGCAGAACGCCCAGCCCTTCGGCGCGAAGTTCCAACTGATGATCTTGATTTCTCCGAGGAACGGTGTGCCCATGTTTCACTCCTTTAGCGGTCAGGGGGCCGCGAGAGATGGTTTGGCCGGGCGGGAGTGCGCGCGCCCTTGGCCGCGCCAGCCGATAGCAACCCTTGTTCGTAGAGCCTGGAGTAAACTGCTGATGTGTCCGTGGAAATGCCTGACTCGGAACGCGTGCTTAGCGAGGGACGACCTTTTGTCCAGCAAAGCGAAGCGGGCCGGATTCTAAACCGGGTGTAGAAGAATTTGCAAGGAAATAATTTCTCAGTAAGCTGTTGCCAACCGCTGCCCAGCCGACATACACTGGAAGCAAGGCGGAAATGAAGGGGGTCTCCCGCCACCTACCAAAGGACAACTTAGGAGTATCTACCCGAATGTCTTTCACACGAAGAAGGTTTCTGAGGTCGGGGGCGATTACCATCCTGTCGGCGGGCCTCGTCTTCAGGCCGGGGGTTCTCGCCTTCGGCCAGGACGCGAAGCGCCCGGACTCCGCCCGCGGCCTTCACCCAATCCCACTCCAGGCGCAGCAGGAGTCCGTCTTCAACTACACGCGGGCGACGTTCGAGCCGTACATCGGCGGCGTCTTCACGACGCGGGGCGTGGGCGGGGGCACCGTCGAGCTGACGCTCGTCGCCGTCCGCGACTGGAACCCGAAGCCCAAGTCGAAGCTGAGGGTCGCCGAGGCGGTGACGAGCAGGGCGGACTGCTTCTCGCTTGTGTTCCGCGCCTCGGACAACCTCCCGGAGTTGACCACCATCTACCGCCTCGAACACGGCGCGCTCGGCGCGTTCGACCTCTTCATGACGCGCTCCGAAGACCCGCAGGGCCAAATCTTCTACGAGGCGGTCATCAACCACGTGGCCCCGTAGCCGCCCACCTGGTTTAATCCGTCGCACAGCAGCACCGCCCGAGACCCGCCAGCCGGCATCCGACGCGACGCGCCCGTCGAAGCGTGTGGACGGCGCAGCGTGTGAGACGGGCGAGCGGCGGCAAGGAGCGCTTCACGCATGGAGAGTCTGGCAAGAGAGTTCGCGCTGGCCGGCGGGCAGAAGGTCTCGCTGCGGCCCGTCACGCCCGAAGACGAAGAGTTCCTGCTGCGGGTTTACGCCAGCACACGCGAGGACGAGCTGGCCCGCGTCCCTTGGAGCGAGGCCGAGAAGGAGGCCTTCGTGCGGCAGCAGTCCGGCGCGCAGCGGCGCGAGTACGACGCGCACTACCCCGGAGCCGAGTACGACTTGATCCTGCTCGACGGGCGGCCCGCAGGGCGTGTCTGGGTCGGCAGGGACGACGTGGAGATTCACCTCCTCGACATCGCGCTGCTGCCGGAGGCGCAGAACCAAGGCGTCGGCACGGCCATCCTGCGCGCGCTCATCGAGGAGTCGCGGGCGTCGGGCAGAAGGCTCCGCCACATGGTCTTCGTCCTCAACACGGACGCCGTGCGGTTCTACGAGCGGCTCGGCTTCGTCGCCTTCGAGGAGGTCGGCCCGTACCTGCACATGGAGTGGCGGAGCGCGCCGCAGGGCGGAGGGCCTACCGACCGAAGTTGTTGAAGACGGCCTCGTAGCGGAAGCCGCGCTCGTCGCTCCCGATGGGCACGAGGAAGATGCTGAACTCCCCCATCCGCTCGTGTTCGAGCGGGTAGTTGTACTGCGGCATGTAGATGTCGCCGGGGCCGTAGAAGTAGAGCGAGAAGCGCTCCATGCCGGGCTGCTCGTTCGGCCTGGATTCGTAGCTCCTGACCTCGACCAACTCCAACTCAATCGGCCTCGGCGCGTCCACGCGGACGCGGAATTTCGTGTTCAGGTTCTCCCTAAAGTCCTCTTCGGTCATGTTCGCGGGCATCGTCTTTAAACTCCGAAAATGAAAAGTGGTGTTAGCCTACGGGCGGCTTGAAGGGGGCCGGGCGCGGGGGCGTTCGAGGTAATCCGAGATTTCAACGGCTGGGACGAAGACCTCCAACGAGATTTGTTCCCCGAAGACCTCCAGGCTATACGCCTCAAGTCGAGTCGGCTTGCCCGCCACGGGATCGTAGGCCATCCCTTCGCAACAGCACACGTAGTGCGTCGTCCAGGTCGCCTTGACGCCCGGCCCGCGGGGGATGAGCGGGGCGTGGAAGACCCGCCCCGCCTCCACCTCCGTCCTTCGCAGACGCGCGATCCAGGGGCTTCGGCCTTCCGCGAGGAGGAGCGCCGAGAGTTCTCGCGCGGCGGCGAGGCAGTTCCAATAGCCGCCCGACCTGACAAGTGCGCTCTGCTCTTCGAGGTAAGCTCTCGCGGAAGATCGGCCTTCGCTGTTGTCCCCTACCGCCATCATTTCTCGTCCTCACGTCGGCTACCGCGAAGCAGAACAATGCGTCTGGCGACGAATGAAACACGGCGGCAGTCCGTGCAAGATAACACGAGTCCGCGAATGAACGCAGAAGTTTGAACGCTGAACGCCGAACTGATGCCACTTGCTTTTCAGTTCATCGTTCTGACTCCTGCGTTGTGAACAGCCCCGCGAGCAACACCAACGGCCCCGCCGTCAGCAGCCACATCATCGTGCCGAGGCCGAACCTCTGGGCGAACGCGCCGAGCGCGAGAGGGAAGAAAGACCCGGCGACGCCGAAGACGTTTCCGAGCGTCAGGGCCGTGCCGCTTCGACCGGGCAGTTCCGCGTACAGACGCGCCTTGAGTACGGCGTACCAGCCCGCGTTCGCCATGCCCAGCGCGCAGAGCAGTGCGAGCTTCGCGGCGAAGCCCCCCGCCAGCAGGAAGGCGGGGAAGAGGACGAGCACGAGCGAAATGCTCACGCGCAGGTAACTCAACCCGCGCACGCGCTCAAGCAGCGGCAGCAGGAGCAACTCGCCCGGCAGACTCGCGCACGTCCACACGACCACGACCAAAGCCGCGCGCGCCTCGCCCGCGCCCACCACGTCCACGAAGTAGAGGGCGAGGAAGCCGCGAAGAACGTCCTGCGTGAAATCGCCCGCCTCCAGCAGAAGTAGCCAGCGCAGCACCTCGCGCCGCCTGAGCGCGCGCAGGGCCTCGCGCGCGCCGTCGGCGAGTCGAGTCCGACTTCTTACAGTCTCGTCCGCCGCGGGCGTCTCGAAAGGTTGTCGCCACGCGGCGGCGACGAGCAGGGACGCGAGCGCGCCCGTCGCGTAGAAAGGCCAGCGCCAGCCCGCGCCGAAGCCGAGCGAAGCGCCCAGCATGATCGGCCCCGTGATGTTTCCTATCGTGCCGGACAAGGCCCACCGCGCCATGTTCTGCTCACGGCGCGCGGGCGCGGCGTCCATCAACGCCGCCTGCGAAAGCCCCACGAACGCGCCCGACGCCGGGTTGAAAAGAATCGTCGCCGCGAGCAGCGCCGCGAAGCTCGTGCTGAGTCCGACGAGCAGCATCGCCGCCGCGAACACGACGCCGCCCGCGAGGACGAGCGCGCGCCTGTGCCACACGTCGCCCAGGATGCCGAACGAAGGCTCGACGAGATTCCCGACGACGCCCGGCACGCTCAAGATCACTCCGACCTGCGTGTAGGTCAGACGCAGGTCGTCGCGCACGAGCGGCCACGCCGCCTCGCGCACGCCGAACACAAGCTCGTCGAGAAACTCTATGAGCAGCAGCGTGAGGACGAACGAGAAGAGACTCCGCCGCGCGCCGTCGCGCTGGCGCGGCGCGGGAACAGACTTTCGTGCGGAAGACATGAAGGGTGATTCTCCTTTCCTCGGAAGCGTCGGACGTTTTCTTCAAGAGGTGAGTGCGAAAACGTCCCCGCGAGGCGGAGGAATCACCGAGCGCGCGAGCGCACGCAACAGCCGGCGCGACACGCGCGCACGCTCACGCGCGCCGCGCGCCGCCGCAGCCGTCAGGCCCGCAGTTTCAGAAGGGGCTTACCAGGGAGGGAAGCGTGTGCCTTGATCTTTCAGCATCGTGTGCATTCCACACACAGGCCGGGCTGAAGTCAAGAAAAATTTTAACCACAGAGGGCACGGAGGGTGCACAGAGAATTTAAAACTCTGTGCACCCTCCGTGCCCTCTGTGCCTGCGGTGGTTAATTGCTGTTCGGAAAGTGCCAGACGAAGAATGAAGCTCACGCGCCGACGCGCGAGGCGCGCTCGCCGCCGCGCACGCGCTCGGTCTCGGCCTCGAAGATGTAGGCCAGAGACTTGTAAATCAGCTTCGCGCACAGGAAAGCCGATGCGCTGAAGCCCTCGACGTAAGAGTATTCGGTCAAGTCCATACCGACGACGCGGCGCGCGCGCGCGAGCGTGCGGATGAGGCCGAGCGTCTCGTACCAGCCCAGGCCGCCCGGCTCCGGCGTGCCGGTCTGTGCGACGAGCGAGGGGTCGAGGCCGTCAATGTCAATCGTCAGATAGACGTTCTCGGTCAGCGAAGAGACGGCCCGCTCCCACCAGTCGTTTCGGCCCGCGATGTCCTTCGCCCAGAAGATGCGCGTCGGCAGCGTGTCAATCGCGCGCGCCTCGTCCGCCGAGACCGAACGTATGCCGACCTGCACCGCGGGCAGACGCAAGTCCTTCACGACGCGCGCCATGATCGAGGCGTGCGAGTGCGGCGTGCCGTCGTAGGTGTCGCGCAGGTCGGCGTGCGCGTCTATCTGCAAGACTGACAGGTTCTCGTACCTTTCGGCGTGCGCCTGAATCACCGGCGCGCTCACCGAGTGCTCGCCGCCGATCATGCAGACGAACTTGCCCGTTGAGACCAACTCGCGCGCGCGCGCCAGCAGCCCCTTCATCATCGCTTCGGGCGGCTCGGCGGGCGGCGTCACGACGGTCGTGTGTATGCCGAGGCGATAGACCTCCGCGTCGGTCTCCTCGTCGTAGAGTTCCATGTTGCGCGACGCGTCTATGATCGCTTTCGCGCCCGCGCCCGTCCCCGTCCCGTAAGAGACCGTGCCCTCGTAGGAGACGGGCCAGACGACGACGCGCGCGCGCTCGAAACTCGACAGCGCTTCGTCCTCGATGCCGCCGAAGTTCATCGGAAGGTTTGCCGATTCGGACATGCCGGAGAGTATAACGTAGGCCGATTTGAAGCACGAACGCCTTGAAAGCCGGAGCGGTGTGGAGGATAATCTGACGGATGAGTGAAGACCCCACACAGAGCCTATCCCAAGACGGCCTGAGACAAATCCTCGCGCGGCTGGATTCCATTGACTCGCGCCTCAGCAACGTCGAGAACCGCCTCTCGAACGTCGAGGGTCGCCTCTCGGCACTCGAAGATAAAGTTGACCGCCGCTTACAGGAGACTCGCCCGATTTGGGAGCAAGTGCTTGTTCGGTTAGAGGGAGTCGAGAATCGGATGGGCACTCTCGAAAGCGAGCTGCGGACGGGCCTTCGCAGAATTGAGCGACAGATCGAGACGCTGGCTAAGGACGTACTGGAAGTCCGCGGAGACCAGCGTGACTTGGAGAAACGGCTAGATGAGCTTGAACCGAAGCCGACGCAGTAGATGAAGCGATGCCTATGAAAATCCTGAACTACACGGTGATCATGACGCCCGACGAGACCGGCGGCTACGTCGTGACCTGTCCCGCTCTGCCTGGATTAGTCACCGAAGGCGACACGCTCGAAGAGGCACGCGAGATGGCCGCCGACGCAATCCGTGGCTACATCGAAAGCCTACATAAAGACAAGAATACATTTTCTGCTGACCTAACCTCTCTTCATTAAGCTGCCTGCCAAGCCTAACCCTGACCCTGCAAGGAACGGCATAAGCTGTTGCCACGCCCACTTTCTTTCCTCAAAACTGAAGTTACCCAGCAAAGTTACATAGATCAAACACAGCACAAGAAGTACACTCAGACCGAGTGGTGCCCACTTCTGCCAACGCTCCACTCTTGCATCTGTGTTTTCTCGCCGTAAGCGTGAAGCTCTCTCCGACGGATGCTCTTTCTTGCTTGCCATCTGCGCTCTCCGAAGTGTTTTTCGCTAAAAAAAAGCCGCCCGGAACTTCCGAGCGACTTTGAAAGTCGTGTCAGAGTTTCGGGCGGCTGTTCGGTTAAGGCCGAATGAGCCTTATTTAAGTGAGCGCTAATTGCGCTTGACCTGCATACCATCAGAAAAAGTGCGAGCGCAAAGAAAAAAATACGCGCTATGGCACTTCGACCGTGAACTCCTTGCCCATGAAGACGAAGTTCGGGCGCTTGCGGCCTTTCATGTACTTGGCCGCGGTCTGCGAAAGCGCGGTGACGAGGATGGGGAGCGCGATGGTCGTGTCGCAGTTGACGTAGGCCGTCGCCGCGCCGCGCATGAGCTTGCCGAAGACGAGGGATTCGTCGTCGGTGTTGGGGCTGGTGCGCCCGCCGTGGGTGGGCTGCTCGGTGGAAATCTGGATGGCGTACTTGTGGCCGCGCGGCGGCGTCTTGATGATGCTCGCGGCAGCCTCCATCTGCTGGACGAAGCTGCGCGACGAGCCGCCGCCGAGGTTGATGACGCCGGTGACGCGCGAGCGCGAGCCGATCTGCATGAGGTCGAGGATGTCCTGCGCGAGGTCGAAGCAGAAGCTGTTCTTCTTCTCGAAGCGCGCGCCGGCGATGCCGACCGTGATCGAGCTGTCGGAGATGGTCGGGCAGAAGATGGGCACGCGCGCCTTGTAAGAGGAGGTCAGGATGCCGTCGTCGGTGGCGATCTCGGCCAACTCGCGGCCCAGGAGGTGCAGGAACTCGCGCGTCGAGTAGGTGCGCGTCTGGTCGAGCTGGTTGGTGAAGCCGCCGATCCACTCGTCGGCCTCGCGGTACTCCTCCTCGCTCGCGAGCACGTCCCACATACGGCTGATCTGCGACGCCTCAAGCTCGGCCTCCGTCATCGAGGGGTGCGCCTGGAAGTGCTGGCGGCCCAGCGTTTCGTGCAAGTCCTGGAAGAGCATCGCGCCGGAGCAGACCATCACGTCAACGAAGCGGTTCTTGATGACGTAGGCCAGGAGCCGGCGCATCCCCGCCGGGATGAGCGCGCCGTTGGCGGCGACGATGACGGTCGTGTTGTCACCGAGCATGTCGAGCCAGATGCGGTGCGCCTCGGCCAGTTGGCGCGCTCCCAGCCCGGCGCCCTCCATCTTTTCGAGGAGGCCAGCGACCGAGCGGTCGCGATCCACCTGCACGGGCCTGATCGGCGCGGTCAGGTACTTTGTGGCTCGCGGTTTACGTTGAGTGACCATAATTTTAAGTGATGAATGATGAATGCGGAATGATGAACGAAAGACAGGTTGCCTTCAATTCATCATTCATCACTCCGCATTCATCATTTTTCCTTTCATCGCCTCCGGCGTTTGTCTTCGTCCGCGCCGTTGACGGAGAGATAGGTGTAGGCGTTGATGCGCGACTCGTAGAACTCGACCATCCCCGCGCCCTCGGCCTCCGAGAGATCGCCGCGCTTGACGCGCTGCGCGACGAGGCGGCGGAAGCCTTCGTGCAGTTGGCCGCGCTCGTAGCGGGCGCGGTAGAGCGCCTCGCCGACGGTCGTGCCCTTGACGACTTTCTTGATCAGGTAGCCGTCCTCGTCTATATGGATGTGCGCCTCGTTCGGAGCGCCGAAGAGGTTGTGGTTGTTGCCCATCACCTCCTGGTACGCGCCGACGAGCATGAAGGCGATGTAGTACGGCTCGCCCTCGATGAGCGCGTGCAGCTCCAGGACCTGCTTCACGTCGTGGAGGTCAACGAACTTGTCCACCACGCCGTCCGAGTCGCAGGTGATGTCGCAGAGCGTCGCGTACTCGGTCGGCGGCTTGTTCAGGCGGTGAATGGGGATGATGGGGAACAGTTGGTCGAGCGCCCAGTGGTCGGGCACCGAGCGGAAGACGGAGAAGTTTGCGAGGTACTTCGAGCGGAGCAGGCGGCGCAGCTCCGTGAACTCCTCGGAGACGTACTCGGCCTGCTGCGCGTGCTTGTCGGCGCGCTCGCACACGTCCCAGAACAAGACCTCGCCCTTCGCGCGGTCTTCCAAAGAGATCAGGCCGAGGTTGAAGAGCGTGAACAGCTCGTCGCGATGTTCGAGCGCGTCGTGGTAGAACTCGCGGTAGTTCTTGACCGTGATCGTCTCACGCAGGTCGGCCAGCTCGATGACGACCTGCGGGTCGTCCTCCTCGACCTCAATCGGCGTGATGTCCTCAACCACCGTTTCGATCTCGTCCTGGACGTTGGTGACGAGGATGGCGTGGTAGGCCGACAGATACCGGCCCGACTCCTGGATGATCGTCGGGTGCGGGACGTTCTCGTCGTCGCAGACCTGCATGATCGTGTAAACCACGTCGTTGGCGAACTCCTGCGCGCTGTAGTTGGCTGAGGAGTCGAAGGCCGTCTTCGAGCCGTCGTAGTCAACCGCCATGCCGCCGCCCACGTCCAGAAGCTCGACGGGTACTTTCATCTGGTAAATCTTGGCGTAAACGCGCGCGGCCTCCTTCATCGCGTTCTTGATGCGCTTGATGTCGGTCAGTTGCGAGCCGATGTGGAAGTGCAGGAGCTTGAGCATGTCCACGCGCCCCTCGTCCTGCATCCGCCGGATGGTTTCGAGAATCTCGGTGGTCGTCAGGCCGAACTTCGCCGCCTCGCCGCCCGACTTCTCCCAGCGCCCCGACCCCTTCGAGTAGAGCTTGACGCGCAGGCCAACCATCGGCAGGTCGCCGCCGTCGTAGCGCCCCGCGACCTTCAGGACGTGGTCAAGCTCGTTCAGCTTCTCGATGACGATGACGACGCGCTTGCCGGAGCGCGCGCCGAGGAAGGCCAGCTCGATGAACTCCTCGTCCTTGAAGCCGTTCAGGACGAGCAGGCTGTCGGGCGACTGCTCCATCGCCAGCGCGCCGTAGAGTTCGGCCTTCGAGCCGGCTTCGAGTCCGAAGTCGTAGCGCGTGCCCTCGCGCAGATACTCTTCGACGACGGCGCGGTTCTGGTTGACCTTCATCGGATAGACGCACATGTGCGCGCCCTGGTACTCATACTCGCGTATGGAGCGCTGGAAGGCGCGCTGGAGTTTCCTGACCTGCGCGGCGATGAGCTGCGGGAAGCGCAGGAGCACGGGGGCGGTGATGCCGCGCCGCCGGAGGTCGTCTATGATCTCGCGCACGTCCGCCGCGCTCGTGTGGTCGGTCTCCGAAGGGTGGACGACCAAGTTGCCTTTGCGATTGATGCCGAAGTAACCGGCCCCCCAGTCCTCGATGCCGTAGGTTTCAAGCGTCTGTTCGATGGCCGTGGTCAACTTCTAGCTCTCCTGCCTCCCTCGGGTTCGTCCTGTTAGGGCAAAGTTTAGCGCGGTCGGCCTCCCGGTCGGCCTGTGCGGTTTGAAGACATCAGGATTGGACAACTTAAACGCGCAATTTAACAGAAAAGCCGGGGGCGGTCAAAAACTATTTTCCGCGCGCTCCTCCGCAGCTAAACCGCGTGCGAGAAAGGTTTATCTGAAGGCGTTCGGAAAGGCGTCCGCGCCTCGCGCGCGCGCGCGACGCGAAAGCCTTGACAGCCCGCCGCACGCAGCTATAATGCCAGCTTTTTAAGCGTCACGGACTTGGTATGACGCACAACCCAGGTTTCGTTTCCGCCGCGCTTCATGCCGCCGCCGAAAGGCGGCCAAGCCCTTCCACCCCTACAAAATCATTCAGGAGAGACTATGGACGCAAAAACGGTCTTGAAGTATGCCGAAGACCAGGAGGCGAAGTTCGTCTCGGTTCGTTTCACAGACCTCGTCGGGTCTTGGCAGCACCTGACATTTCCCATACACGAGCTTGACGAAGGCTCGTTCGAGGACGGCTTTGGCTTCGACGCCTCCTCCATCCGCGGCTGGGCCTCGATCCACGAGTCGGACATGCTGCTCATCCCGGACTCGGGCCGCGTCTGGATGGAGCCGTTCGCCGAGGAGCCGACGCTGTGCCTTATAGCCAACGCCGTTGACCCGATCACCAAAGAGGGCTACGGGTTCGACCCGCGCTCGGTCGCGCAGCGCGCCGAGAGCTATCTCAAGTTCACGGGCGTCGCCGACACCGCCTACTTCGGCCCCGAGGCCGAGTTCTTCGTCTTCGACGGGGTCGAGATAGAGAACGAGCCGCATTCGTCCGGCTACCGCATCCACTCCGACGAGGGCATCTGGAGTTCTGGGCGCGGCGAGGACGACATGCGCGGGCCGAACCTCGGCTACCGCATACGCAACAAGGAGGGCTACGTGCCCGTCCCGCCCGCCGACTCGCTCGCAGACCTGCGCTCGGAGATTTCGCTGACGCTCGAAGAGGTCGGCATCACGGTCGAGTGCCACCACCACGAGGTCGCCACCGCCGGCCAGTGCGAGATTGACTTCCGCTACTCCACCCTCCTCGGCACGGCTGACAATCTCCAACTCTTCAAGTACATCGTTCGCAACACCGCCTACCGGTACGGCAAGACGGCCACCTTCATGCCGAAGCCGCTCTACGGCGACAACGGTTCAGGGATGCACTGCCACCAATCCTTGTGGAAGGGCGAGAAGCCTCTGTTTGCCGGAGACGGCTACGCCGGACTCTCCGACCTCGCCCGCTTCTACATCGGCGGATTGCTCAAGCACGCGGCCTCAATCGTGGCCTTTGCCGCCCCAAC
>QHXN01000029.1 GCA_003222975.1 Acidobacteriota bacterium
AGTCCCGGCCATACCCGGTTGCGCCACTCAGGGCGAAACTTTTGAAGAGCTGCTTCAGAATCTCTACGAGGCCGTGGAGGGCTGTCTGTCCGTTGTGGCCGGACTCGCCGAAGACGACCTTTAATAAACACGCCCCGTTTCCTTTCAACCCGTCGGCTTTTCCTTTATCATCCCGCACAGTTCACCGAGTCGCCGTGTCCTGCCGCAGCTAAAGGCGCGCGTGCTGCGCACAAACCAGTAGTCAGTTTTCAGCTTTCCGCGCCCCTTCAACGGCCTGACTCGTCGGAAACTGATAGCCCGTCGCGAATCGAAAGTTGAAAGCTGAGCGCCGTTTGTTAAGAGCCATGAGAGTTAAAGTCGGCGTCATGGGTTCCGCGGGCGAGACGCACTCAGAAAGCGTGGCGGAGGAGTTGAGCGCGAAGGCGGAGGCGCTGGGCCGCGCGATTGCCGGGCGTGGGTGCGTGGCGTTGACGGGCGGGACGACGGGGCTGCCGCACATAGTCGGCGCGGCGGCGCAACGAGCGGGCGCGCTGCACGTCGGCGTCTCGCCCGCCGAGAACGAGCGCGAGCACGTCGAGCGTTACAAGCTGCCCGTCGAGGGCACGGATGTTTTGATCTACACGGGCTTCGGGCTTAAAGGCCGCAACGTGGTGCTCGTGCGCTCGTGCGACGTTGTTCTAATCTTCCGCGGCGGGATGGGCACGCTCAACGAACTCACCATCGCGCACGACGAGGGGCGCGTCGTCGGGTGTCTGACGGGCACGGGCGGCGTGGCCGACGAGGCGGAGCGTCTGATTCAAGCTCTGCGTAAGAAGACGCGCGCCGTCTTCCTCTTCGACGACGAACCCACGCGACTGCTCGACAAGTGCCTCGGCGCGCTGAAAAGTTTTCCAGACGAAGGTGATTGAAAATGGACTTGGGCTTGAAAGGGCGCGTGGCGCTGGTGGCGGCGGCGAGCGGCGGCATCGGTTACGCGTCGGCGCTGGAGCTTGCGCGCGAGGGCGCGCGAGTGTTTATCTGCTCGCGCGACGGGGGGCGGATACGCGAGGCGGCGGAGAGGATCAAGGCCGAGACGGGCGCGGAGGTCACGGGCCTTGCGGCGGACGTGACGAGCGGCGAAGACGCGGCGGCGTTCGTCGGACGCGCGCTCGAAGGGGCGGGGCGGGTTGACGTTCTGGTGACGAACGCGGGCGGTTCTCCCGGCTCGACGTTCGACGAGACGGACATGGAGATGTACCGGCGCGCGTTCGAGTTAAATGTGCTGTCGGCCATCAGGCTGGCGCGGCTCGTCGTGCCCGCGATGCGCGAACAAGGTTGGGGCCGCGTCGTCAACGTCACCTCGATTTCCGTCAAGCAGCCGATTGCGGGGCTGCTCCTGTCGAACACTGTGCGTGCGGGGCTGACGGGCTGGGCAAAGACCCTGTCGAACGAGTTGGCCGCCGAAGGCGTGACGGTCAACAACGTCGCGCCGGGCTGGACGCTAACGGCGCGGCAGGAGGAGCACGCCTTGACGCGGGGCCGGAAGCTCGGAAAGACCAGGGAGGAGATGATCGAGGGCTGGGCCGCCGAAGTCCCGATGCGCAGGATGGCCCGCCCCGAAGAGATCGCCGCGGCGGTCGCCTTCCTCGCCTCCGAGCGCGCCTCCTACGTCACGGGCCAGACCATCGTCGTTGACGGCGGCTGGGTGAAAGGACTTTTCTAAATGATGAATGATGAATGCGGAATGATGAATGATAAGAAGGCCGCTGCTTGTAATTCATCATTCATCATTCCACGTTCATCACTTCTTTTCTTATGGTGGCACGAGGCTACGAAATAACGAACATCGTCGAGGCCCTGCGGGTCGAGCACGACCTGGCCGCGGGCGACTTCGACGACGACGCGTGGGCGCGACCTCGCGCGGCGCAGATCGCGCGCTACTGGTCGGGCGAGGACGCGCCGCCCGGACGCCGCGCGGAGGCGCGCGCCCTCTGGAACGAACGCGCGCTCGCCGTGCGCTTCGACTGCCAGCAGGCCGAGCCGCTGGTCGTCAGCGCCGCGCCGCGTCTCGACCAGAAGACCATCGGCCTGTGGGACAGGGACGTGTGCGAGCTTTTCATCACGCCGGAACGGGAAGCGATCCGACACTACTTCGAGTTCGAGGTCGCGCCGACGGGCGAGTGGATTGACCTCAAGCTCACGGTGCGCCCACAGGGGCGCGAGACCGACTGGCACTTCCACTCCGGCGTGAACGCCGCCGCGCGCGTCCGCCCGGACTCGTTGACGCTCGGCCTGCGCGTGCCCTGGAAACACCTGGGCCACGCCCCGCGCGCGGGCGAACGCTGGCGCTGCAACCTCTTCCGCTGCGTAGGCCGCGACCCCTCGCGCGGCTACCTCGCCTGGCAGCCCACACACACGCCCGAACCCAGCTTCCACGTCCCCGACAAATTCGGCTGGATGGCGTTTAAATGATGAATGCGGAATGATGAATGATGAATGAAATCCACTTGTCTTTCATTCATCATTCATCATTCCGCATTCATCATTTGCTTTTCAGGTATTCGTCGAAGGCGGCGCGGTCGCGCTCGTCCATCTCTGTGATGCGGAGGCCAATGAGGTAGCCTGTTTCTGCGTCTTCGTCGTCGAGGCGTTCGTAGCGCGCGGGCGTGGCGCGGAGGCGGACGGACGCTGAGGGGAGGCGGAGCGTGATGGCGAGCGTCTGCGCCTCGCCGGCGAGGTAGCGGTCGCCGACGCGCACCGCGGGCAGTATGAGCGCGAGGCCGCAGGCGCTCACGTCGCGCGTGTGGCCTTCGAGCGGCGTCGTGGCGGCCTCGCCCTTCGCGCCGAGCAGCACGACCGAGGCGGCGAGCCGCACGCGGAAGCGCGGGTGTCGCCGCCGGTTGCCGGCGAGCCGGCGCAGGCGGCTGGCGATTGTGCGAAGCAGCTCCGCCATTTTTACCTCACTGGGCCGGCGCGGCCAGCCGCGAGCGCCGCATGTACGACCGGAGCGCTTGCGGCCCGCGCGGCGGCATTCGGTGGTTTCTCATTTTTTCGCCGGGGGCGAAACCAACGGCTTGCCGCCCGTGTCCTTCTTCTGAATGTTGCCGGACTGATCCATGCGGAAGGAGAGTCGGCCAGTTCGGTTGTAGCGCGACGGCTCGGCGTGCGCCTCGTAGCCCTTGCCGCCGGGGCCGGGCGTGACGGTGAACTGGTAGCCCGTGGTCTCCGTGCCGAGTATGTCTTTGGGGACGAAGCCCGCGTCAACGAGGGCGTTGAGGTCGCCCGCCGCGCCCGCGTGCTGCAAGGCGTAGGCGATCTCGGCGGCCTGTATGCGTTTGAGCATGTCCTCGGCGTCGCCTTCGTGCGCGGTGACGCGCCACTCGTAGAGAAACTTCTTGCCCTGCTTTTTGACGAGTGCCGCGCCCTCGCGGTCGCCAACGACCCACGCGCCGCCGCTCCGTATGAGATAGACCGGCTCTACTTTCAAGTCCTTCCCCTCTCCCGTCTTCACGAAGACCGTAGCATCTTCGCCGCTGACCTGCTCGCCCGTGATCTCGAAGTCGGGCGGGACGAGGGGAACGAGGCGCTCGAAGTCGGGCCTAAACTCTTCCAGTTCCGCGGCGCTCAGACCTTCGATGGCGGGCCGGAAGATAGACATCATCATCGCGTCGCGGACGCGCGCCTCGCGCAGCGCCGCGTAGAAGGCGCGCACCGCGTCCGAGGGCGTGACGCCCGCGCCCTGTGCCGCCGAGTCGCCGCCCCGTTTTTCGTTCGGCTTCGACTGCGCGCGCGCGTCCGCCGCGCCGAGGAGCAGCGCGGCGGCGAAGAGAAGGCAAGGCACGTCTGCGTGCCGTTTGAGTTTCGTGCGTGTGTTCATCTTCGGTCTTGAGTCTTTCGGCAAGGCAGGTGTCTCGCGGCGTGCGCCGCGTACTGTCCGGGGAGGGGGAACGGCAAAAGGGTTCGCGCCGGCAACATGCGGACGATAAGAGAACGGCTGACGGCGAGAAGTTCGCGCCTCTCGCCGTCAGCCATTCTTCCACCCGCGCGCGCCGAGCGTCAAGCGCCGCCTCACTTCAGGTCGCGCGTGAGCGAGTCCGGCCTGCGCCTGCCGGAAAGCCACCACTCGCGCCCGGCGACGTAGAGCAGAACCGTCAGCAAGATGAACGGGATCATCGCCAGCACGTCCGACCAAGGCCCCTCGAAGAAGGGGTTATTCGCCGTCGCCCACTTCTCGAACTGGTCGAGCTTGTCCTTGAGCGGGATGTTCATGAAGGCGAAGATGACGCCCGCCAACGTGCCGCCCGCGATGTAGCCCGACGACAACAGCACGCCGTTGCTCTTGTCGCCCTCGGCGACTAACTGCTCCTCGCTCATCCGGGCGTTCGCGTACTTGCGGCGTGTGTATTTGTCCACGAGCAGGCGGATCATGCCGCCGACGAATATGGGCGAGGAGGTCGAGAGCGGCAGATAGACGCCGACGGCAAACGCCAGCGACGGGATGCCGGAGAGTTCGAGGACGATGGCGATGAAGACTCCGAGCAGGACGAGTCCCCAAGGGAGCTTGCCGCTCAGGATGCCCTTGATGATGTAGGACATCAGCGTCGCCTTCGGCGCGGTGAACTTCTGCACTGAGGAGCCGTCGGGGCGCTTGTCGTAGATGCCGTTGATGCCGGGGTCTGCCAAGTAGACGGGCACGCCATCCTGGTTGACGAGGTAGCGCCCGGCGGGGCCGTTCTCCGGCGTCGTCTTGTGATAGACGAAATACTCCGCGTTGTCGTCGCCCGCCTGCGCGCCCGACAGGCGCTCGCGCTTGGGCTGGCCGCTTGAGTCCTTCTCATAGTCGGAGGCCGCGGCGTGGTAGTCCGAGGGGAAGGCGAAGTCCTTGTTGCCCGTGACGGGGACGTAAACCGTGCCCGCCTGGTTGAGCTGCAAAAGGATCGGCCCCAGCACGAGCGCCGAGGCGAGCGCGCCTACCAAGATGGCGATCTGCTGATACTTCGGCGTCGAGCCGACCAGAAAGCCCGTCTTCAAGTCCTGCGAGGTCGTGCCGCCGTTCGACGACGCGATGCAGACGATGCCGCCGATGGAAAGCGCGGTGACGAAGAAGGGCGGCGCAGTCCAGCCGATGATGAGGAAGACGAGGCACGTCAGCAGCAGCGTCGCCACCGTCATGCCGGAGATCGGGTTCGACGAAGAGCCGACCTCGCCCGTCAGGCGCGAAGAGACGGTGACGAACAGGAAGCCGAAGGCGACGATGAGGAGCGCGCCGAGGAGGTTGAAGCGCAGGTTCAACTGCGGCGCGATCATGATGACGATGAGCAGCGCGATGATGCCGCCCAAGACCCACTTCATGGACAAGTCGCGGTCAACGCGCGGCGCGTTCTCGCCCGCCGCCTTAGTCCCGCGCAGATCGGAGATGCCGCCCTTTAGTCCGTGCCAGATGATGGGCAGGCTGCGGAAGAGGCTGATGATTCCCCCGGCGGCGACTGCGCCCGCGCCGATGTAGAGGATGTAAGCCTTCTGTATCTGGCCCACCGTCATGTCGGCGATGGTGTGCGCCGTCTCCGGCGCGAGCGGCGCACCGAGGCCCGACCCGAAATACTTGATCGCGGGTATGAGCACGAGGTACGAGAGCACGCCGCCGCCCACCATGATGGAGCTGATGCGCGGCCCGATGATGTAGCCGACGCCGAGGAGGGCCGGGTTGTTCTCCAGCGACAAAGAGCCGCCCTCGAAGGGCTTGCCGAAGACCTTGGTCGGCACTTCCTTCCACGTCTTGAGAATCTGTTCGAGCGCGTAATAGACGAAGCCGATGCCGAAGCCCGCGAAGATGACCTTGCCGCCGGTGGTCGCCTCGTCGGCCACGCGCGCCGAGGCCTCGTCCGTGTGCGCCGCGTCGAGCGACTCTGCCGACGCGCCCGCCTTCAGGACTTCCGCGCACGCAGTTCCCTCCGGGTACTTCAGGTAGCCGTGCTGCTGCACGATGAGCGCGCGCCGCAAGGGTATCATCATCAGGATGCCGAGCAGTCCGCCCAGCACCGCGACGAGCATGACGCGCGTGAACTCCAGGTCGAAGCCGAGGATCATGATCGCCGGCATCGTCACGCCGAGGCCGAAGGCGATACTTTCGCCCGCCGAGCCGGCGGTCTGCACGATGTTGTTCTCAAGGATGGTCGCGTCCCTCGCCCCGACTAAGAAGACCCACGCGAGGACGGCCACAATCGAAGCCGACGCGACAACGTTCCAGGTGAAACTAATGCCGAACCGTTGGAGGAGATAAAAAGCCCCCGCCCCGAGGAGGAGGCTCAAAAACGTTAGAACGTATCTTCCCGTGGCCGGGATGGCTTTTATCTTCGAGAGGGTGCGGAAGAGCGTGATCGAGATGACGGCGACGGGGATCGAGGCGCTCACCGTCAAGCCGACCTTCAGCACGAGGTAGAGCGACGACGCGCCGAAGACGATGCCGAGCAGCGTGCCCATGATGAGCGGCAGCGGCGTCAGCTCGCGCAGGTGCGCCCCCGTCGGGATGAAGGGGCGGAAGACCGCGAGGTAAGGGTTGTCAGGCGTCCAGCCGGTTCGATCCGGGTACTCCTGCGCCGCGGCGGCGGCCACGCGCTCGGCCTCAACGTTTCCAGAAGGCATCAGAAAGCGACCTCCGACAACAATTTTACGAGCTACACGGGAAGAGCCAAGTAAGGGGATCGTGGCGCTACTTTACACGCGCCACGCCGAGAGAAGCAAGCAGACGCAACAGACTTATAATGTGCTACACTCTGCGCTCCACTCTTTCTTGTTCTCAGACTAAAACCGCACGGAGTTATGAAAGGCATGCACACGCGGACTCTCGCCCTCGCGCTCGTCATGGCGCTGCTCCTGCTCTCGACGCCCGCCCCCGCGCAGACTCGACGGGCGGCCCAGCCGCGCGCAAACGCGGAGTCGAGCGCGCAGTCGCCCGCGGCCTCGAAGACTGCGAACGTGCCCGCGCCGGCGGACGTGCTCGGCTTCACGCCCGGCGACGACCGACGGCTCGCGGGCTGGGCGCAGACGGTCGAATACTTCCGCCGCCTCGCCGCCTCAAGCCCGCGCGTTCGCTTCGAGGAGTTGGGCAGGTCAACGTTGGGCGCGCCCTTCGTGCTCGCCACCATCAGCGCGCCCGAAAATCTCGCGCGCCTCGAAGAGTTCCGTAGCATCCAGCGCCAACTCGCTGATCCGCGCACGCTCGGCCCCGCGCCCGACCGCAAGGCCGAAGACTTAATCCGCCGCGGCAAGACCATCGTGCTCATCACCTGCGGCGTACACTCGACCGAAGTCGGCTCTTACCTCTCAGGCATGCTCATCGCGCACCGCCTCGCCTCTTCAAACGAGCCGGAGATTCAGGAGATACTTCGCAACACGATCATCCTGCTCGTGCCGTCGCTCAACCCGGACGGCGTGGACATCGTGAAGAACTGGTACGACCGGACGCTCGGCACGCCCTACGAGGGCACTTCGCCGCCGGAGCTTTATCACAAGTACGTCGGACACGACGACAACCGCGACTGGTACGCCTTCACGCAGGTCGAGACGCAGTTGACCGTTGACAAGGTGCACAACGTCTGGCACCCGCAGATCGTCCACGACATACACCAGCAAGGCGCTTACGGCTCGCGCCTGTTCCTGCCGCCCTACATGCAGCCGGTCGAGCCGAACGTGCCGCGCCAGATAGTAGAGGGCTACACGGAACTCGGCCACTTCATCTCCGGCAACATGCTCAAGGCCGGCTTCAAAGGCATCACCTGGGACTCGACCTACGACGCCTGGACGCCCTCGCGCGCATATTCCCACTACCACGGCGGCGTCCGCATACTCTCCGAGACGGCCTCGGTGCAGCTAGCCACGCCCATCAACGTTAGGCCCGACCAGCTTCGACCGGGCGAGGGCTACGACGCGCGCAAGGCTGCGCCCAACATCCCCGTCCTCTGGCCTGGCGGCGAGTGGCACCTGCGCGACATCACCAACTACATGACGACCGCCGCCTTCGAGCTTCTCAAGCACGCCTCCGCGAACCGCGAGACGTGGCTCCGACGCTTCTACGCAATCGGCAAAGAGGCCGTGCGCCCGCGCCGCGCCGACGAGTTGTTCGCCTTCGTTGTGCCGCCGTCCGAGAATTCACCCACCCTGCTCAACATTCTAATGAGAGGCGGCGTGGAGATAGACATTGCCAATCCGTTCGCGGTGAGTAACAGAAAGTACCCAAAGGGCGCTGCCGTCATACGCATGGCTCAACCTTACGGCGGTTTCGCCAAAGCACTGTTGGAGGCGCAGCATTACCCCGATCTGCGCGACGAATCGGGTCGCCCGATCCCCCCGTATGATGTCACGGCGCACACGCTGTCACTGCTAATGGGAGTTAAAGCCGAACCGTTCTTTTCTCCCATCAGATATACGAAAGTGCGGGAGGAGGGCAGAGGGTGGAATGGCGGTTGTGGTGGGCCACGTCCGCCGCGCCGTGCCATTTATAAGTCGCACGTCCCGAGTCTGGATGAAGGCTGGACGCGCTGGGTTCTCGAACATCAGAGCAAGTGTCTTTATTATTCATCGCTGGAAGATAAGGAAGCGCGTGCCGGAAACCTGCGCGCGAAGTACGACGCAATCGTCATCCCCGACCAGTCGCCGCGCGCCATACTCGAAGGCTACAGGAAAGGCTCGATGCCGGAGGAGTTGACGGGCGGGCTTGGGCGTGAGGGCGTGAAGGCTCTGCGCGAGTTCGTCGAGCAGGGCGGGACGCTCGTCGCGCTGAACCAGGCTTCGGACTTCGCCGTCGAGCAGTTCGGGCTGCCCTTGCGCGACGTGACCGAGGGCCTGAAGCGCACGGAGTTCTACTGTCCCGGCTCTATCTTGCGAACCGTCCTCGACACCACGCAGCCGATTGCAGCGGGGATGCCGCGCGAGTCAATCGCGTGGGTCGAGGACTCGCCCGTGTTTGAAATCACGAACGAGAAGGTTGCGAACGTGAGCGTGCGCGTCGTCGCACGCTACCCTGAGGCGGGCACGCCTCTGCTTTCGGGCTGGCTGCTCGGCGCGGAGAGGATTCGCGGCAAGGCCGCGCTCGTTGATGTAGGCTTAGGCAAAGGCCACATCTACCTCTTCGGCTTCCGCCCGCAGTACCGCGGCCAGTCGCTCGCTACATACCCGCTCTTCTTCAACGCCATCGCGGGCGCGAAGTAAGAGAAGAAGGCGGGCGAGGTGCGAGCCGTCAACTTTCAAAAGTCGTGCCCGCTCGGAAAACCTCCCGGCGGCCCGGCGTGCTCACTTGACGACGACGAGAATGGCTGCGACGAGTGAGCCGATGAAGACCAGAAGGTAGCTGACGAAGTAGCCGACGATGAGCAGGAGAGAAACAATAAATGTGCGCGCCGTGCCGAGGCGATAGACGGCGCGGACAGCGAAGAACATATAGACGATGTCGAGCAGCCACTTGAAGACGGCGACGACCGTGTTGATGCCGCCCGGCTTGATGCCGATGAGGAAGTAGATCGGCCACATGAGCGTGACCGTCAGCATCGAGAACGAGACGAAGTGCATCGAGAAGACGAGGTGCTCGACGAAGTAGCGGCGCGAGAGCACGAAGACGAACTGCAAGACCAGCGCGAACGAGACGACGAAAACGAGCGGCGACACGGACATGAAGCGCTGCCACTTCTCGCTTATCTCGTCGAGCAAAGCCTGCGGTTCCATGCGCTTCTTCGCGGCCTGCCGGTTGATCATCTCCTTGAACACCCCCGTCTTGTCCTGCTCGACGATTTTCGACATGTCGTACATCGAGACGGGCTTGTAGGCCGAGTAGGCGAAGATGCCGACGGCGAAGATGCCGAGGCACAGGTTGAGCGGCTTGAGGTAGTGGCCGCGCCGCCCCCTGATCCATTCGAGCGTGAGGAAGCCGGGACGGAAGAGGAGCGCGAGCAGGGTTCGGAAGAGCTTCGAGTCGAGGCTCGTCAACTCCTTCGCGGCGTCCTGTACGAAGTGGCGCACGGTCAGGTCGCGCGCTTCCGGTCGCTTCTCGCCGCAGCCGTGACAGTATTCGCCCGCGAGCTCCTCGCCGCAGTTCGGGCACGAAGACGAGACTTCGCCGTCGCACATCGCCACGTCGGGTTCGACCGCGGTCGGTTCGCCCGCCGGCTCTGCACGCACCGCGCCCATCCCGCCTTCGATTATGTCCTCACTTACCTTCATCGCGCTTGCCATGCACCGAGCCGGCGATCTTCTTGCGCGTCGTCTCGCCCGTCTCCAAAACGGGGATGCCTTCGTCAACCTCGGCGTGCGGTCGCGGGATGACGTGCGTGGAAACGACCTCACCGACGCGACGCGCGGCGGCAGCGCCCGCGTCAACCGCAGCCTTCACCGCGCCGACCTCGCCGCGCACGATGGCCGTCACCAACCCCGCGTCAATCTTCTCGTAGCCGACGAGCCGCACGTTGGCGGCCTTCACCATCGCGTCCGCCGCCTCGATCATCGCCACCAGCCCGCGGCATTCGACCATTCCCAGTGCGTCCATTTATCAACCTCTCGAACAAGTCTTCTCGATTCAGAAAGAATTTAACGTGGATAGACAAGATGGGCAGGATGAAACGTTCGCCTTCATCCCGTCTTGTCCGTCCATGTTTTAATTTCTGAGCGAATGAATCGGCGCGGGGATGCGCCCCCCCCGGCGTATGAAGGCGTCGGACGAAAACTTGTGGACGGGCATGATCGGCGCTGTGCCGAGAAGCCCGCCGAACTCTACGGTGTCGCCCACATCCTTGCCGGGGACGGGGATGATGCGCACCGCGGTCGTCTTGTTGTTCATCACGCCGACGGCCATCTCGTCGGCGATGATGGCGGCAATCGTCTCGGCAGTCGTCGAGCCGGGGACGGCGACCATGTCTATGCCGACCGAGCAGACGCTCGTCCAGGCTTCGAGCTTGTCGAGCGTGAGCGCGCCGTCTCGCGCGGCCTTGATCATCCCGTCGTCCTCCGAGACGGGGATGAAAGCGCCGCTCATCCCGCCGACCGCGCTCGAAGCCATCGCGCCGCCCTTCTTCACCGCGTCGGTCAGAAGCGCGAGCGCGGCGGTCGTCCCGTGCGTGCCCGCGCGCTCGAACCCCAGGGCCTCGATGATCTCCGCGACCGAATCGCCGGGCGTGGGCGTCGGCGCGAGCGAGAGGTCAATGATGCCGAAGCGAAGCCCCAGGCGGCGCGCGGCTTCGCGCCCGATGAGTTCGCCCGCGCGCGCGAGCTTGAAGGAGAGGCGCTTGATGAGTTCCGCCATCTCGTCGAGCGGCGCATCCTTTGGCGCGTGGCGCACCGCGTGGTTGACGACGCCGGGGCCGGAGACGCCGACGTTGACGACCGCTTCGGGTTCGCCGACGCCGTGGAATGCGCCCGCCATGAAAGGGTTGTCCTCGACGGCGTTGGCGAAGCAGACGAACTTCGCGCACGCGAGGCCGCCGCGCTCGCGCGTCAACTCGGCCATCTCCTTGACGATCTCGCCGGTGCGCCGGACGGCGTCCATGTTGATGCCGGCGCGCGTCGTCGCGACGTTCAGCGAAGAGCACAACCGCTCGGTCGTCGCGAGCGCTTCCGGTATCGAGTCAACGAAGACCGATTCGCCGCGCGTGAAGCCTTTGTGGACGAGCGCCGTGTAGCCGCCGATGAAGTCAACGCCGACTTTCCCGGCGGCCTCGTCAATCGCGCGGGCGAGCGGCAACAACTCTTGCGCGGAGCGCGCCCGGCCCGCGACGAGCGAGGCGGGCGTGATCGAGATGCGCTTGTTGGCGACTCTCAGGCCGTACTCCTCGCCGATCTCGTTCACGGTTGGGACGAGGCGCGAGGCCGTGCGCTCGATCTTCTCGCGCACGGCCTCCGCGGTCTCTTCAATCGAAGAACGCACGCAGTCGCGCAACGAGAGGCCGAGCGTGACCGTGCGCACGTCGAGGTGCTCGATCTCGGTCATGCGCACGGTCTGTAGGATTTCCGCCTGCGTGTATTCCATCGTGGGCTACCTGAGAACGGTGGTGCTCAAGAGAAGGAGGAAGGCGAAGAGGAGGAAGAGCACGACCGCCACGACGACGAAGCGCAGGCCCGCGTCGTCCGGCGTCTCTTCGAGCGCGACCAGCGCCTCGTCGCGCACCCGCCCGACGCGCTCACGCGCGCCTTCGCGCACGCGCGCCACCCGCCCGCGCCTCTCAGCGTCGGCGGCGATGGCTGCGTCGCCCGCGCCCGTCGAGCCGCCGGCACTTAACAATCCGTCGCCCGCGTCCGTGCCCGCCGGAGCCGCCACGGTTCCCGCGCGCCCTTCGGCGACCGCCTCTCCCGCCGCCGCCTCGCCATCACGCGACGGGACGTTAACGTCTCGCGCCGTCGGGGTCGCCGTGCGCGGCGCTTCGGCGTCACGTGTATCCGGCGCTCCGGCATCACGCGCCTCCGCCACCTCCGCGTCTTGCGTCTTCGGCGCGTCCGTTTCGGCACGCTCCGGCGCGCGCCGTCCCTCGCGCACAGCGCCGTCGCCGGCTGACTCCGCCCTCATGTCCCCGGCGTCGGACGCGGACGCCACCTCGCCCTGCAACTCTTCCGCGGGCGTCCGCGCCGCGCGCTGCTCCGACGCGCCCCCACCCGCCGACGCGCCGGACTGGCCGCCCGCGGCGACCACGGGCTGACCACACTGCGGGCAGAAGCTCCCGCCTGCACGCACAGCCGCGCCGCACGACAGACACCTGCGGGAGATTTCAGGAAGCATAAGGGTCGTAAACCGTGAACCGTAAACCGTGACAAGAAGGAGCCGTGAACCGTGAAGGGCGAGCGACGATGAGGCTGTTTTTACTCGTCACGGTTTACGGTTCACAGTTTACGGCTTTCAAATCCTGTGCATCGCGTTGAAGAGGTCTTCGCGCTGGGCATAGACGCGCACGCCCAGGCGCTCGCCCTCGCCGCGGAAGCGGTCTTTGAGCGCCGCTGCCGACTCGCGCGCCTGCGAGATGTCGGCGACGATGACCATCGCGAACTTGCCTGAGACGACCGTCTGGTTGATGTCTATGATGCTGCAACGCGCCTCGGCCAGAACCTGCGAGACGCCCGCGACGATGCCCGGATGATCCAGGCCGAACACGGAGATGATGAGACGGTCGGCCCTCCCTTCACCATGACCCGCGGCGGTGTCCGGCGACTCGCGCGACCGCGCGCCGCCGTCCGCGCCGACGACCGGCTCGATTGCGCGATAGATGTCCGTCACCAGCGCCTCGACCGTGCGCTCGTCGGCGTCCGCGCCCAGACGAGCGTAAACCGCGCGCGTGATCCGATAGATCAGCTCCTCGTTAGCCATTGGGGAAGTGATGAGTGATGAGTGATGAGTGATGAGTGAAAGGCAAGTCGCTTTCACTCATCACTCATCACTCATCACTCATCACTGCTTTTATCACCTCCCGTTGTCCCGCCCGCGCAGCTCGCGCGAAGTCTCTATAAGTTCGTCGGAGCGCGCGTCCCCGTCCTGCACGTCCACGCGGTCAACGATGCCGACGACCGCGGCCTCGATTGCCATCTCCTGGTTGCCAATGGCCGTGCGCGCGGCCTTGCCGTAGGCGCACATCACGACCTCGCCGACGCCTGCGCCCAAGCGGTCGGCGACGACGACGATGTTCCGGGTCGGCTCCTTGTCTAAGTCAATCGGGTGGACGATCAAAAACTTGACGCCCTCCAGATCGGGCGTCTTCTTCGTTGACCAGACCGTGCCGACTACTTTGCCGAGAAACATAAGAGCAGATGCTAGATGTCAGATGCTAGATGTTAGACGAGAACTGACATCTAACATCTAGCATCTGACATCTGCTTTTATCCCTTCGCGAAGACCTCCGCGGCCTCGCCCATGTCGCGCGCGGCGGGGGTGATGATGGTGCGCGCGTTCGTGTAAATCTTCTCGCCCTTCTGTATGGCGCGGCGCACGTCGTCCTCGCAGACGAAGTCAACGGCCTTGCGTCCGTTGCCCTGCGCGCCGGTTGCTTGCGCGGGTCGAGACTGTTCAGACGGTTTCGCGCTGGCCGCCGGGTTCGTGCTCTCGTCCAAAGCCTGCCGGTCGGAGACGGCGTTCTGCTGCGAGCCGTTGCCGCCGCCGTTGCCTTGCGCGGTGGGCGCGGCTTCGGGATGCGGGGCCGCGCCGCCGGAGTGCGCGACGCGCTGCGGCTCGATGTCCACGCCCGACTGGACGACCGCGTGTGGGTGCGCCACGGGCAGCGGCTGCGCTCCCGCCTGCGGCGCGGGTTGGCTCGGCTGACGCCCGCCGAGGAAGCGGTCAACGATCTTCGCGATGTCTTCGCGGCTCACCCCGCCCGCGGCGGGAGACGGGGCGACGGGCAGACGGGGCGACGGGGCGATTTGTTCTCCCAGTCTCCTTGTCGCCCCTTCACCCCGTCCCGAAACGGCGGGCCGTTTGCTCGGCACGGGCCTGGTCTCGAAGGCGACGCGCTTGATGTCCATCAGGTGCCAAGGCGAGATGTTGTCGGAGGTGACGTTGCCGCCCCAAGAGCCGCAGCCCAGTGTCATCGAAGGCGGCAGCGCCGTCGAGAACCCGATTGCGCCGTGCGTCGTCGGCGTGTTGACGACGACGCGCGAGGCGGGCATCTCCGTGCCGAAGGCCGTGGCCTTCTCGCGCGAGCGCGTGTGGATGCCGGCGGTGTGGCCCATGCCGCCGTAAGATAAGACCTCGAAGCAGCGAGCCGCGCCGCGCTCAAGGCCGTCCTCGACGTAGAAGGCGAGTATGGGAGAGAGCTTCTCCATCGAGAGCGGGTGGTCGCGGCCCACGCCGCCGACTTCGGCGACCAGACAGCGCGTGCCCGGCGGGACTGTTAAGCCTGCCATCTTCGCGATAACTTCGACCGACTTGCCAACTACTGCCGGGTTCAGCGCCCGCTGCGGCGTGGCGACGACTTTGGCGAGCTGGTCTGCCTCCGACGCCGAGAGGAAGTGCGCGCCCTGCGCTTCAAACTCCTGCCTGACCTGCTTCGCCACGGGCGCGTCGGCGACGACGGCCTGCTCCGAGGCGCAGATCGTTCCGTTGTCGAAACATTTTCCGGTGAGGATGTTCTGCACGGCGAGCGGCACGTCGGCAGTGCGCTCGACGAAGACAGGCACGTTGCCGGGGCCGACGCCGAAGGCGGGCTTGCCCGACGAATAGGCCGCGCGCACAAGCCCGATGCCGCCCGTTGCCAAAATCACGGCGGTCTGCTTGTGCTTCATCAGGCTTTCGGTGCCCTCAATCGTCGCGCTCGTCATGCAGGCGACGGCCTCCGCGGGCAGACCTTCCTTGACCCCTGCCTCGCGCATGACGCGCGCCGTCTCGTTGATGCACTTGGCCGCCGAGGGGTGCGGCGACAGGACGATTGCGTTGCGCGACTTGACGGCGATGAGGATTTTGAAGATGGCGGTCGAGGTCGGGTTCGTCGAGGGGATGATGCCGGCGACGACGCCGCGCGGGCTTGCGATTTCCAAAACGTCCGGCGATTCGTTGATGACGCCGACCGTGCGCAAGCCGCGGAAGAAGTTCCAAACGTCCTCGGCGGCGAAGCGGTTCTTCTCGCGCTTGTCGTCGGCGACGCCGTAGCCCGTCTCCTCGACGGCCAACTGTCCGAGCCTCGCGGCCTCGCGCAGCGCGGCGCGCGCCATCGCCTCGCAGACGCGGTCAATCTTCGCCTGGTCGAAGCGCGCGAGTTGACCCTGCGCGCGGTGCGCGGCCTCCACGAGGTCGCGCGCCTGCTGCACCGACACGAGGTCTTTATCAGCCGCCATTGACAACCTCCGAGAGCTGTCAGCAATCAGCGGTCAGCTTTCAGCTTTAATCTTTGGGGGAACGCTCAAGTTTCGATGCGACCGGGCAGGTGCCGGAACAAGTCTAAAGCTGAGAGCTGAGTGCTGATTGCTGACAGCTACTTGCTTCTTTCCTTGTTGTTCTCACGCGCGCTGGCCGGGAGCGAACGGCCCTGCTCGCCTTCGCGGAGCTGGCCGGCTGAGCCGCCGCCGGAGAGCGCCCGCTCGTCGGGGCTATGGCCGGTGCGACCGTTGCGCGGCAGGACGCGCTCGACTTCGCCGTGGGGGCGCGGGATGACGTGGACGCTGATCAGCTCGCCGACGCGGCGCGCGGCGGCGGCCCCGGCGTCGGTCGCGGCCTTGACCGCGCCCACGTCGCCGCGCACGAAGATGGTGACGTAGCCCGCGCCGATGTACTCCTTGCCGATGAGCTGAACGTTGGCGGCCTTGACCATCGCGTCCGCGGCCTCGACCGCGCCGACGAAACCTTTGGTCTCGACCATTCCGAGTGCTTCGAGAGGCATCGCTTTAAGACCTCGCTTCTGTGGTTGTAGAAGTAAAAACTGATTCGCTGTCCGTCCGGGTGTAGGGCAACCGTAGCACCGCGCGGCGCAAAGTTCAAGACGCGCCCGTCCCCGCCTGCGCGTGAAGTTTGACACGCCTTCGGAGGGCACATTATATTGTGCCTTGCCGCGCGGCCCGTACACGGTACAGCGCAAGCGACCGGGGAGCGCCGCAGTCGGGCCACCGCCCGACTGCGAGACCTGTAATCACACCGAAGACCGAGCGCCACGTGAACCCTAAAACCTCTGACCAGACTCTCGAAGGCGGCGGGCGGGACGGAGGCGCGGACGGCTCTCTCGGCGAACAGTTGCGCCGGGCGAGAGAGGCGCGCGGCGTCTCTTTGCGCGAAATCTCCGAGCAGACGCGCATCACCATGCGCCACCTCGAAGCCATCGAGTCGGACGACTACAAGCAACTGCCCGGCGGCATCTTCAACAAATCATTCATCAAGTCATACGCGCGCCACGTGGGTTTCGACGAGCAGCGCGCGCTCGAACTCTACGCGCGCACGGCCCGCGAGCGCGGCGAGTCGGTGGACGAGGTCGCGACCACGCCGCACCGCTCGCGCGTCTACATGGACGACCCGGCGCGCTCGCCCTGGGTGACGTTTCTATTGAGCGTCGTTATCGTCGGCGTCCTGGCCCTGATCGTTTACGGGGGGCTGCACTACTACCGCCGCACCGAGGGGCCGCAGGCCGCCGGCGCACAGCCTTCGCCCGCCGCCGCGAACGCAAACCGTCAGGCCGCCGCGCAAGCGCCGCCCGCCGCCGCGCAGGGTTTTCACGTCCAGGTCAAATCCGCGCGCCCGTTCTGGCTCACGTCCTGGCAGGACGACGAGAAGAAGAAGCGCGGGCGCTTCCTCGCGCCGGACAAGCCGGAAGAGTTCCAGCCGGAGTCCGCGTTGAACCTGCACTACGACAAGGTCTCGGCGGACGCGCTCCAGGTCACGGTCAACGGCCAGGCTTTACGGACGCCGACCGACACGACCGTTTGGACGATCACGAAGGACAACTATAAACAGTTCGCGCAGTAATGTCAGTTCAAAGTTCAAGGTTCAAAGTTCAAAGTTGTCTCCACAGGACAGCTCTGAGCCTTGGGCCTTGAACTTTTCTACGTCACAAACTTTGAACCTTGAACTTTGAACTTTGAACCGGAGTTATTAAGCCATGATCAAGCCTGACCTGGAAGAGGGTCTGACGTTCGACGACGTGCTGCTCGTGCCCGCGCGCTCCGACGTTTTGCCCACGGAGACCGACACCTCGACGCAGTTCACGCGCGGCATACGCCTGCGCATCCCGCTCTGCTCCGCCGCGATGGACACGGTGACGGAGAGCCGCCTCGCCATCGCGATTGCGCAGCAGGGCGGCATCGGCGTCATCCACAAGAACTTCCCCGTCGAGCGGCAGGCCGAGGAGGTTGACCGCGTGAAGCGCTCCGAGTCGGGGATGATCGTTGATCCCGTGACGATCCGCCCCGACCGCCCCGTGCGCGAGGCGCTGGCCGTCATGGAGCACTACAAGATTTCGGGCGTCCCCGTGGTTGACGAGGGCGGCCACCTCGTCGGCATCATCACCAACCGCGACCTCCGGTTCGAGACGCGCTTCGACATCCCCGTCTCCGAGGTGATGACGCCGCAGCCGCTCGTCACCGTCCCCGTCGGCACGACGCTCGACGAGGCCAAGGTCGTCCTCCAGAAGCACCGCATCGAAAAGCTCCTCGTCATAGACGGCGACAAGCACCTCAAGGGGCTCATCACCGTCAAGGACATCCAGAAGGCCATTAGGTATCCGAACGCGGCGAAGGATGACCTGGGACGGCTGCGCTGCGCCGCCGCCATCGGCGCGACCGGCGACTTCCGCGAGCGCGCCGACGAGCTGGTGCGCGCGCGCGTTGACTGCCTCGTCGTGGACACGGCGCACGGCCACTCTTCGCGCGTCATCGAGGCCGTGCGCGAGGTCAAGCGACGCCACCCCGACACGCAGGTCATCGCCGGCAACGTCGCCACCGGCGAGGGCGCGCGCGAGCTTATTCAGGCGGGCGTTGACGCCGTCAAGTGCGGCATCGGGCCTGGGAGCATCTGCACGACGCGCGTCGTCACGGGCGCGGGCGTGCCGCAGTTGACGGCCATCTACAACTGCGTGCAGGCGGCGCGCGGCAGCGGTGTGCCCATCATCGCCGACGGCGGCGTGAAGTTCTCCGGCGACGTGGCGAAGGCGATTGCTTCGGGCGCGGACGTGGTGATGATCGGCTCTCTGTTCGCCGGGACGGAGGAGTCGCCGGGCGAGTTGATTCTCTACCAGGGCCGCTCGTTCAAGGCCTACCGCGGCATGGGGTCAATCGGCGCGATGCGCGAGGGGTCGAAGGATCGCTACGCGCAGGAGTTGACCGACACCGAGTCGAAGCTCGTCCCCGAAGGCATCGAGGGCCGCGTCCCCTACAAGGGCACGCTCTCGGACATGGTGACGCAGCTCGTCGGCGGCCTGCGCGCCGGCATGGGCTACACGGGCTGCCGCACAATCCGCGAGTTTCAGGAGAACACGCGCTTCGTCCGCATCAGCTCGGCGGGCCTCAAAGAGTCGCACGTCCACGATGTCATCATCACGAAGGAAGCGCCGAACTACCGCCTCGAATAAACCTTGGCGAGCGTCTTCGGGCCGGAGGGAGCGCGGGAGGGTCAACAGACGCCCGCGCTCTTTTGCTCATCCGCTCCGCCCGCCCGCGCCTCCGACACCTGTCCGGTAAAACATGCGCCGTCCTTAGCCGTCGCGCCCAAGCCGGCGTTTTGCGCTTACGTTCCAAACAAAATTCCGGCGGCATCCGGGTTGCTGAAAACTTGTTGATGATCGAACGCAAAGCAGTCTTGATTCTTAACCCGAACGCCGGGCGCGGCGGCGCGGGCGTGGCGCGCGAGGTCGAGAGATTTTGCGAGCGGCTGCGCGGGCGCGGCGTCTCGGTCGAGGTCAGGGCGACGGCGGGGCCGGACGACGCGGCGCGTCTCGCCGAAGAAGCCGTGAGCGCGGGCGCGACCGACTTGGTCGTGCGCGGCGGCGACGGCACTGTCCACGAGGCGATTCAAGGGCTGGTTGGCGCGTCGGTGCGGCTCATGGCCTGGCCCGCGGGAACGGCGAACGTTCTGGCGCGGCAGTTGAAGTTGCCTGCAAACGCGGAAGGGGCGGCGGAAGTTTTTTTGCGCGGGCGCGTGCGGCGCATCTCTCTGGGTCGCGCGACCGTTGAGCGGACGGGCGCGCGGCGCTACTTCTTCATGCTGGCGGGCGTGGGGCTGGACGCGTCGGTCGTGCGCAGCGTGCGCCCGCGCCTGAAGCGGCGCGTGGGCGAGGCCGCGTTCTGGTACGCGGGCCTTGGACACCTCGCGCACTGGGAGCCGCAGGAGTTCACCGTCGAGATCGGAGGCGAGGCACTCCCTGCGACCTACGCGGCCATCGGCAAAGCGCCGTGGTACGGCGGCGGCCTCAAGCTCACCCCGCGCGCGCGACTCGACGCGCCCACGTTCGAGGTCTGCGTCATCAACTCGCGCAGCCGTCTGCGCTACCTTCGCCTGCTCACGCAGGCCATGCGCGGCGGCGCGCGCGAAGGCACGCCCGGCGTCACCTTCCGCACGGCCACGCGCGTCCGCTGCGACGGCGACGCCTCAGTGCAGGCCGACGGCGAGTTGATCGGCGAGCTGCCGATGACCTTCGAGATCATCCCCGAAGGCGTCGAGGTCATCGTCAACTGAAGGCAGAAGTCCGCAACGCAGAGCGATGAACTGAAAGACAGATGGTTTTCAGTTCATCGCTCTGCGTTGCGGACTTCTACCTTCTGCGTTGCGGACTTCTGCATTAGGTTCCCTTCAACCAAGCCTCACGCAGCGCGCGCGCTTCGGGCGACGCCTTCTCGTCCGTCTCGATGCGGTAGGCTGTGCGCGCCTGCCGCGTCGCCTCGCCCGCGCCGACGGTCGGCCCCGCGCTCGTCGGCTTCGCGTCAGGCGCGCGCACGAGGCGCAGGCCGACATATCCGAGCGCTTCGTCGTAGGGCGGCGGCTCGACGCCATAGACGTGGCGGCGGAAGAAGTCGGAGAGGTCGAAGCCGGCGACCTCGGAGGCGACGCGCTGAAAATCTTCAACCGTGTAGGCGCGGCCCTTGAGGTAGTAGCTGTCCGGCGCGCCCTTCAAATAAAACTCTTCGTAGGCGCGGCGCATCACGTCGTCGAGCGAGGCGCGGCCACGAGAGCGACCGCGGATCAGCAGGTCGAGTGTGACGGCGAGCGTCTCGCCCTTCGGGTAGTAGCTGACCGAGGTGTCCGCGAGGTTGGTGCGTTGGTCGTGGCTCGCGCGGTCGAGGAAGGGCGCGAGCAGGGACGACTCGACGGCGCTCATCAGCCTGCTCCCCGGCGAGTTCTCGATGCCGCCGATTGTCGCGGCGTAAGACTTGAAGAGGTCTTCGTCGCCCCAGATTCCGGCGCGGCGCAGGGAGAGCTTGCCGTAGTAGTTCGTGAAGCCCTCGGCGATCCAAAGCCCTCGCGTGACGACGGGCCGCGTAAAATCCCAGGGGCCTAATCCGACGGGGCGCAGACGCTTGACGTTCCAGTTGTGGAAGAACTCGTGCGCGGCGGTGCCGATGGCCGAGTCGAGCACCTTCGGGTCGGCGAGCGCGCCCGTCTCGATGATCTCGGTCGAGTTCAGGTGCTCCATGCCGTCGCCGCGCCGCGCCGAAGGGTCGAAGTGGAAGAGGAAGGTGTAGTGCTCGAACTCCGGCGGCTCCATCGTCGCCACCTCGGCGCGCACGATGCGCTCGACGCTTCGGACGAGTTCGTCGCGGCGTCCCGCTTCGGGGCCGAGCGAGTGGACGACGACGCGGTACGTTTTGCCTCCGACCTCGAAGGTCTGGACGGTGAAGTCGGGCGCGACCTCGGTCGGCGTGTCAATGAGGATGTCGTAGTTCGGGAACTGAAACTCGCTCTGGTCTGGACGTGTCGAGTAGCCGTTGATGATCTTCCAGCCGCCGGGCGCTTCAATCTTCAGGCTCGCGGGGTCTTGCTTGTGGCCGACGACGTAGGCGAAGAGAGAGCCGCCGTTGAAGTTCGCGTGCCGCGCGTCGAGCTGCGAGAAGGTGCCGGAGAGATCGTCGGCGAAGACCTTGTAGGTGAGTGTGACGCCGGGCACGCTCATAACCACGCTCGGCTGGACGGGACTTGTGATGCGCCACGTCTGCGTGTCCAGCCTCTCGACGGGCAGCGACATTCGCTCACACTTCACGTCCGTCGGGCAGGAGGTCGTCGCCTTCACCTCCTGCACGTTCTTCGCGAAGTCGAAGACGGCGTAGCGGCCCGGCGACCAGCGCGGCATCTGGAAGTCAACGTGGTCAGCGCCCGCGAGTCCGGCCACGTCAACCCGCACCTCGAAGAGGTGCGACGCGGGCTGCCGTATCGAGAGCGTGTAAGAGATTTTGTAGGCGGGCGCGGACAGGTCTTGCGCCGTGGACGTGCGCGGCGCGAGCGCCAGGAGGGCGAGGAGGAAAAGGGCGCGCGGGGCGAGACGACGTAAGCAAGGCGTCATGCGTTCGGACTCCGGTTTGCGAGTTGGGTTAAATGCCGGCGGCGGCTGCCGCGCGATTATCGGCGCGCGCCGCGGCGCGTGTCAAAAGCGGCGCTTGACGCCCCGCGTCCGCGTCCGCTAGCTTTTTGCGTGCAAGATAAAAACACGTCGCTGTTGATTATTCTTCCGGGGTAACTTCTCTTCGCCATGACGACCGAACGCCTCTACTACGCCGACTCGCACCTGACCGAATTCGACGCGCTCGTCACGTCGGTCGCGCCCGCCGCGGACGGTCGCGCCGTGGTCACGCTCGACCGCACGGCCTTCTACCCGACGGGCGGCGGCCAGCCCACCGACACGGGCGCGCTCGGCGGGGCGCGCGTCGTCGAGTGCGTTGAAGCGGAAGAGGGCGGCGTGCTGCACTTCGTCGAGGGCGAAGCGCCGCAGGCGGGCGCGCGCGTGCGCGGCGCGGTTGACTGGCCGCGCCGGCTCGACCACATGCAGCAGCACACGGGTCAGCACATACTCTCGCAGGCGTTCGTCGAACTCTTCGGCGCGCAGACGCGCAGCTTCCGCATGATGGCCGATGCCTCCGAGGTGGACGTTGACCTCGCCGACCCTTCCGACGAGCGTGTCGAGCGGGCCGTTGACCGCGCCAACGAGATCGTCTGGGGCGATAGGCGCGTGCGCGTCCACAACGTCACGCCGGAGGAGGCCGCGCGCATGCCCCTTCGCAAAGACACGGCGCGCGAGGGGAGCCTGCGCGTGATCGAAATCGAGGGCTTCGACTTCAGCCCGTGCGGCGGGACACACGCGCGGCACACCGGCGAGGTCGGCCTCGTCGCCGCGCGGCAGTGGGAGCGCGCGAAGGGACTCGTGCGCGTGACGTTCGTCGCGGGCCGCCGCGCGCTCGAAGACTACCGCCGCGCCAACCGCACGGCGCGCTCGGTGGCCGCGCTCTTCAGCGCCGCGCGCGACGAAGCCGCCGATGCAGCGGCCCGGCTTCAGGAGGAGAACAAGCTCTTGCAACGCCGCCTGCGCGCCGCCGAAGAACTGGCCGCGCACGCCGAGGCGCGTGAGATTCTGGAGGCGTCGGAAGCGGCGGGCAGCGTGAAGGTCGTCGCGCGCGCCTTCGAGGGGCGCGACGCGGAATCTTTGCGTCGGCTCGCCGCCGCGCTCGCCGCGCACGCGGGGGTCGTGGCGCTGCTCGGCGCGCGCGAAGACGCGGGCGCGCGCCTCGTCTTCGCGCGCTCGGCGGACGCCGCCGCCGACATGAACGCGCTCATGCGCGAAGCCTGTCAACTATTAGAAGGGCGCGGCGGCGGTCGCCCGGACATGGCTCAGGGCGGCGGCCCGCGCGCCGATAAACTCTCCGAGGCGATTGAAGCGGCGGCGCGGAAGCTTCAGGGCTGAGGGCGCGGATCATTGCGTGAAACAGTTCTTCTCCTCGGCGAAGCGGGCGTCGTCAACGGGCAGGTTGTGTTTGATCTCGGTGAGGCGGACGACCGAGAAGTCGTCGCGGACGGTGAACGGGACACGCACGCCGTCCACCTCCCTGTAGTCCTCGAAGTAAGTTCTGTCGCGCCGGACTAGAAGACCCGACTTCGCGTCGAAGTAGAGCGTCGCGGGCAGGCCCGTCGTCGGTGTCGCTTCGACGACGTAGAGATCGTCGCCGACGTTCTTCTCCTCGCCCTTCAGGGACATCTTCGGGTAGAGGCGTTCGAGGTTGACCATCCATTTGAAGTCGGAAGTGAGCTTCAGCTCGGCCAACTCCGCGCCCTCGATCCGCCGGAAGCCCATCAGGGGTATCTGCTGGTATCCGTACTCGCCCGTGAAGCCGCGGCGCATGACGCCCGCGCCGGGGACGTTGATGAACGTCACGGACTTGTCCGGCGCTTTCTCGATAATCTCGATAGTGCCGCTCAAACGTAGCCCCGCGCTCGTGCCCTCGAACGTGCCCTTGGACACGCGCGTCGAGAGCTTCTCGAACGCCGCGCGCCCGCCGACGGCCTGCGCGAATTTTTCGAGCACGGGACGGACGCGCGGGTCAATCCCCTCGCCGCTCGCCTTCACTCCCGCGCCGTCCGTCGGTCTCGCGCCGTCCGCGCCGGACTTCGCCGTCGCTCCGTCTGCGTCGCCCTTCGTTGCCCCGCCTTCGTCCTTCGGCGCGACGCCTCCCGTCTCGACCGTGACGACGCCCGGAGGTGTGGGCGGCGTGGCGACGCGGTCGCGTCGCGTCTCGATTGTGTTGAGCGCGGCTTCGAGTTGCGGGTCACGTCCCGCGAGGAGCGAGCGGCGGCTGAGTTTGACCGGCACGTTCGGGTTGACGCCCCGGCCTTCGAGGAGGTTGCCGTTGGCGGTCACGAAGTCCGCGAAGGCGTACTGCAAGATCGCGCCCGTCGGAAGCTCCTTCGCCGCCGAGGGCAGAGTCGCTCCGGCGCTGCGCTCGCCGACGACGACGGCACGCCCCGACTCGCCAAGCCCGCCCGCGAAAATCTCGCCCGCCGACTGCGTCGTCGAATCAATGAGCACGGCCACCTGGCCGCGGTAGGGGTTCTTCTGCGGGTTGACTTGCAACTCGAACCGGCCCGCGCGCGTCCGCATCACGCCGAAGGAAACGTCGCGCGTCTCCAACAGCCCGCCCAGGCCGTAAACCAAGCCGAGCAGCCCGCCGCGGTTGCCGCGCAGGTCTATGACGACGCCCGGCGCATCCCTCATCCCCCGCAGCGCCGCGCAGAACTTGTCGAGCGCGGGCGCGACGAAGAGGTTGAAGCGTATGTAGCCGACGCCGTTTCGCAAACGCCGCGACTCGAACTCGAAGAACTGCGAGGGCATCGCCTGAAAGACCGGCGACATCTCGCCGCGCAGACGCTCGCGCGGGACGACGGCGCGGCGCAGTCGGTTGAGTCCGTCGAGGTAGGAGAGGCGCACGGAAGTCCCCGGCGCTCCGTTGACGAACTCGACGATAACCTCCGCCGGAATCTGGTGGAGCACCGAAGGCTCGAAGACCGCGGCCCTTTCGAGCATACTCAGGATGCCCCTCATCCCCTGGCCGTCAACGCTGCGCAAGACGAAGCCGGGCCGCAGCCCCGCGCGCGCGGCGGGCGATTGCGGCTCGACGCGCGTGATGACCGCCGCGCCGGCAATGACTCTCAGGTCAATGCCGATGCCGTAGGTCAGATGCTCGGCCATCGAGAGGCTGCCCGGCCTGTGCTGCCGCTTCCCGGCGGATTCGCCGCCGCCGTCTTCGCGTTCGTCGTCTTCGCCGTCGGTCGAGGGGATGCTTTCGGGCGTGATGATGTTGAAGTGCGACTGTCCGAGGCGGTTGAGCATCTGCTGCAAGAGCGCGTGCAGCTCGCGGTCGCTCGCGGCGCGCTCGACGAGCGGGGCGAACTCCGCGCGCACGGCGTCCCAGTCCGCGCCGCCGAAGGTCGGGTCGAAGTGATTCTCCTTGACCGTCCGCCAGACGATCTCGAAAGCCTCGCTGCGCCTCCGCCTCGCGTCCGCGTCCGCGTCCTGTTGCCCCTGCGACTGCGGCGCGGGCGTCTTCGCCGCTTGCGCGGACTGCCGGCCCGAAGCGGCGGACTGAAATGTGAGTAGAAGGATGAGGAGAATCCTGAACTGCCTGGCCCTTAACATTCGACTCCTAATGATGACACCGCAACGTTCGACTCCTAATGACTGTGACGCAACGTTCGACTCCCGGTGACTGCGACGACGACGTACGCCCGCGGCTTTGATGTCGAGAGGTCGCGCGGCCCCGGCGCGCCGGGCGCGCATTTAATCAGTCAGGCGCGGCGGGCGGCCCTCGCGCAGCGCCATGCGCCCCAGCCGAGTATGACTGCGAGCAAGGGGAACGCGACCGCCCCCACGTATGCCCCCTGTCCGCCCGCGCGCGTCGCATTCAGCCCGCGCGTCACGTAGAGGAGGCGTGCCGTGTAGAATACGAAGAACGCGCACAGCGACGCAAGGAGTAGCGCGGCGAGGCCGAAGGCGGCGCGGCGCGCGGGCCTTGAGGACGGAGCCATGTCGTCACCTCCGACGGGACACAAAATCTCCGAGTTGAAAACCCACGGGCGAGCGCACGGCTTCGCGTGTCGGGCTTCGCGGGCCGGCTCAGTTCGTGATGACGAATGACGCCTGCTGCCTGACCGTCTTGTGCGCGACCGAATCCACGGCCTCGATCACGGCGGTGTACTTGCCCGCCGGGAGGCCCGTCAGGCTGATGAACTTCGCGAACGTCAGGTGCGGCAGCGGCTCGTTTACGGCCTCCGTCAACTCGTAGTCTATCGGCTTCAACGCGGCTTTGCCGTCTCTCAAGAGAGTCACCGTGACCAACGCCTTCGGCTTGCCTGACGCGGCACTGGCCGCCGCGTTGTAGAGGTCGAAAAAGATTATCAGGTTGTCACCGGCGCGAAACTCCCGGCTGGGCAAGGGGCTGATGAGCGCGCCGCCATGACTGAGCACGTCGCCCGGCACGCCCGCGCCCGCCGCCGTCGGGGGCGCACTCTTCACAGGCTCTACGTGGCGGCTCAGCACCGCGTCGGTCATCGAGAAATCCGTGCCCGCTTCGGGCAGGACGAGCTTCTCCCGCCGCGCCGCCGTCTTCCCAGACAGCCTGTCTCTAACGACCATGTCAACGCTGTACGTGCCCGGCGCGAGTTCCACGTCCTGCCGGTAGAAGACGTTGTTGTTCAGAATGGACTGGTACTGCTCCGCCGTCAGCGACACGTCGAAGTTCCCGCCCAGACGGGAGAGAATCCTGTCCTGCCCCTCGCGGACGACGACCAGCACGTCGAGCTGCATCCGCTGGCGGTCGGCCCTCGGCTCGAACTTCACCGCGTCGTGCGGCACTTCGAGCGCCAGAGGGACGACGTAGCGCCCGCCCTGCGAACGGAACGGACTCATCTCGACGAAGAGCGGCAAAGAGGAGACGGACTCCGGCGCGGTGACGCTCGCCAGCAGCTTCTTCTCGTCCGGCGAGAGCGGCACGATCTGGTCGGGCGCGATGGCGTAGTAGCCGTTGCGCGCCAACACCTGCGCGCCGGGCCTGCCGACCTCGATCTTCAGTTTGCGGAAGCCGCCGTCGAAATTCGGGTCGGTGCTCTGGTAGGCGAGCGTATAGCGCGCGCGTATCTCCTGGTCAATGCGCTCCAGACCTTTGGCGATGTCGTTCGTGCCCCGGACGAACTTTCCGCCCGTGTCGCCGGAGATTCTAAAGAGGATGTCGTGCTCGCGGTTCGACCCCTCGAAGCGCGACTGGTCGAACTCGTTCTCGCCGCCTTCGGTGTGCGCCCTCGTTTCGGGGCGGCCCACACCGGCGATGCCCTGCAAGGGCGAGGGCGGCGCGTATGCGCCCGATAGCGGGGCGTTCGCCTGGAGTCCCGCCGAGTCTATGATGTAGATGGCGACGTTGGCGCGGTTGGCGATGTCAATGGTGCTCTGCACCTGCCAATCTAAAACCTCCGGTGAGACGAACCCCTGCGAGAACAGAACCAGCGTCTTCTTGCCGGGGACATTGCGCTGCGCCTCGCAGATGGCCGCGAGCGCGGCGAGGATGGGACGCGCCTGCTGGAGGCCGAGCGCCGTGCGGAGTCGGAGGTATTCCTGTAGCACGCGCGCGGCGATCATGGCCGCCATTAGCAGCTCCGCGCCGCCCTGGCTCGTTATCGAAGTGACGTCCGCCGTGTCCACGCCGGTCGAAGCCTCCCGAAGCTTGACTATGTTCTCTTCGATCTCGCGCTGCTCGAAGTTCTTCGAGGAGGTCGAGGCGGCGGCGGCCTTATCCACGGCGGCGAGCAGCTTGTCTTTGTCGCGTGTGAACGGCTGGAGCAGTTGCAGCCCGCCCGTCACGGAGAACAGCGCGACCGTGTCGGTGTCGGCCACCTGTTCTTTGATGTACTTGATCGCCCCGTCGCGGACGCGCTTCATGTTCGCGGTGTCGGTCGTCAGCCCGTCGAGCACGAGCGAGATGACGTTGCCCGGCATGCCGGCCTGCGCGCGCGTCGGCTGTGCGGCGGGCCGGGACGTTTCGCCCGCCGCTTTCGGCGCGCTCTCGACGCCGGTCGCGTTGCCGGCGAGAGGCGGATTGAAAAACTCGACCTTCTGCCGCACGCCGTTCTCGAACACCGTGAAGTCGTCGGCCTTGAGATCGTTGACGTAGTTCCCCTTCTTGTCCTTGACCATCACGTCAACGTTGACGAGGTGAGACCTCACCGTCACCACCTCTTCGTCCGGGTTCTTCTGAGTCTCCTTGCTCTGCTGCGCCTGCGGACGCGCCGAGCAGAGGAGGAGGGAGGCGACGACGAGCAGGCGCCAGGTCAGGCTCAAGCGGCGCGCTCCCAGGAAAGAGATTTTGACGGACATCATTGAAACCTCCGGGCGGTCGGCCTCGAATCAGACTCGAACAGGCCGGACGATTGCCTCTCGACAAAACGAGTCGAGAAGTGGAGTATAGCCCCCGGCGCGGATTTTAAGGAACGGCCCGGCGCGCGCTTCCCTGTCGCCGGGGCAATCGCTCGAAGTATCTCCGACGGGTGAACGAATGGGAGATAGAGTTAAGAGAACCCTGACACTCTCATTCCTTCTGGCCTGCGCACTCCTCTATCTCGGAGAGTCACTTTTAATAAGCGGCCAGGGCCAGACGCGTGGGAACACTTCCCTCTCCAGGTGGCGGCCCGCGCGCGACCTCAACGGTGTCGGCTACGTGGGCGCGAGCGCCTGCGCCGAGTGCCACGCGAAAGAGGCGCGCACGCAGCTCACGACGCCGATGGGCCACGCGTCGGAGCGTGCAGCCGACTGCGAAGTCTTAAAGACGCGCGCGCCACTCACCTTTCGCAACGGCCCCTACACCTACCGGATTACGCGCGACGGCGACCGCAGCATCTACACGGTCGGCGACGGCGCGGCGACGATCTCGGAACCCGTACTCTTCTGCTTCGGGCAGGGCGTGGCCGGACAGACTTACATCTTCCGGCACGGCGGCGCGTTCTACGAAAGCCGCGTCAGCTATTTTCAAGCCCTCCAGAACCTCGACATCACAATCCTGCACCCGCGCGCTGTCCCGTCGTCGCTCGAAGACGCGCTCGGACGCCCGATGAGCCAGGAGGCGACGCAAGGTTGTTTCAGTTGCCACACGACGCCAGCCACGGGCGGCCCACGTCCACAGTTGGAGCGCGCCGCGCCCGGCGTCAGTTGCGAAGCCTGCCACGGGCCGGGCGAGAGACACGTCGCGGCGGCGAGGGCGAAGAATTTAAAAGACCCGCAAATCTTCAACCCGGCGAGCCTGGACGCGCTCGAACTGTCGCAGGAGTTCTGCGGCGCGTGCCACCAGAGCTTCGACACCGTGATGTCGCTCGCCGGGCAGGGCGGCGCGGGCAACATACGCTTCCAGCCCTACCGAATCTTCAACAGCCGCGGCCACCTCGTAAACGACCGCCGCCTCAGTTGCGTCGCCTGCCACGACCCGCACGAACAGTTGCAGCACGACGAAGCTTACTACGACTCGAAGTGCCTCGCCTGCCACCTCTCAAGCGCCAAAGAGCCGAAGACCGAGGCGCGCGCGGCTCCCGCTTGCCCCGTCAGTGCGAAACAGTGCGCGACGTGCCACATGCCGAAGGTCGAGCTGCCGGAGATGCACTACAAGTTCACCGACCACTGGATTCGCGTCGTCAGGCCGGGCGAGGCCGTGCCGAGATGAAATGATGAGTGCGGAATGATGAATGATGAATGAAAGGCAGGCCGTCTTTTAATTCATCATTCATCATTCATCATTTATCATTTATCATTTGAGCGTGAGCTTGCCGCGCAGCTCAATCTGCTCGGAGGAGCGGCCTACGAGCACGTCGAAGTCGCCGGGGTCTGCGCGCCACTGCTTCGCGCCCGCGTCGTAGTAGGAGAAGGCGCGTCGGTCGAGCGTCACGCTCACCCGTCGCGTCTCGCCGGGGCGCAAGGAGACCTTCGCGAAGCCCTTCAACTCCTTCGCGGGCCGCGCCACCTTCGCGTGCGTGTCGCCGACATAGACTTGAGCCACGTCCGCGCCCTCGCGCGTGCCGGTGTTCTTCACGTCGAATGAGACTTCGTAGAGCGCCCCCGTCGAAGCGCCGTTAGCCGGACTCGCGGCGGCGGGCCTGACGGTCAGGTTGCCGTACTTGAAGGTCGTGTAAGAGAGGCCATAGCCGAACGGGAAAAGCGGCTTCGTGTTGTTGTGCTCGTAGCCGCGGTAGCCGACGAAGACGCCCTCCTTGTACTCGACGCGGTTCGTGCCCGCCGCCGGGTAGTAGCTATCGTGGACGGGGTTGTCTTCCCAGCGCCGCTCGAACGTGACGGGCAGACGGCCCGAAGGGTTCACGTCGCCGAAGAGAACTTCGGCCAGAGCCGTCCCGCCCTCCTGCCCCGGATACCACGCCTCAATCAACGCGGGCACGCGTTCGACCCAACCGCTCATGTCCACCGAGCCGCCGGACGTGACGACGACGATGGTGTTCTTGTTCGCCGCGGCCATCTCCTGAATCAACTCGTCCTGTCCGGGTGGCAAGCCGAACGTTCGGTCAGCGCCCTCGCTCTCCGTTTCGGGGCCGAAGCCCGCGGCGACGACGACCGCGTCGGCCCGCGCGGCCATCTGCTTCGCCTCCGCGTCAACCGCCGAGCCGCGCCGCACGACGCCCAGCCTCAGCTTCGCGCCGAGCCAGCCGGAGCGCCCGTGCTGTTCGAGCACGACCTTGTGCGGCCCCGCGTCGAGCTGTAGGGTCGCGTAGCCCGTGAGCGCCATCGAAACCTTCCAGTTGTCGAGGACGAGCTTGTCGTCAACGTAGAGGCGGTTGTAGCCGCCGTCCTCGCCGGTTGACTGCACGAAGATGTCGTGCGTGCCGGCGGCCTGCGGCGTGTAGTAGCCCGTCCAGCGCGATGAGGTCGTCCCTTCCGGCAAAGAAGCCCGTGCGCCCGGCCCGTAGTTGATGTGACGCTCGGTGCGCGTCGCGACCGGCTGGCCTTGCAGGTCTTCGGTCTTGAAGAATTCCGCGCGCAGGCCCGGCTGCCCGTTCGCCGCGGCGTTCGTGAAGTTGGTCGCCTCGGCCAACTCGCTCAGAGAGGGAATGCCGCGCTGGTACAAGACCCTGACCGACGGGCCGAGCGTGTTGCCCAAGCCTTCGAGGAAGCTGACCGCGGCGAACGGCTGCACGCCGGCGCTGCCGCCGCCGACGGGCACCGCCGGGTACGCGTCCGGGCCGACGACGAGGACGGATTTGATTCTGCCACGGTTAAGCGGGAGCAGGTTGCCGTCGTTTTTGAGAAGCACCATGCCTTCGCGCGCCGCCTGGAGCGCGGCCTGGCGGCCCTGCTGGTTGAAGCGGGGGATGGAGGCGTCCAGTTGCTCGCGGTCGAGCCAGCCGAAGCGTATCGCCGTGCGCAGTATGCGGCGCACGTGCTCGTCAATCGTGGCCTGGGAGACGCGGCCCTCCCGGACGGCGGGCAGGAGCGTCTGCCGGTTCATGAAAAAGCCGGAGGGCATCTCCAAGTCCTGGCCCGCGTTAGCCGCCGCCACGCCGTCGTAGGTGGCGAACCAGTCGGACATGATGAGGCCGTCGAAATTCCACTCGCCCTTCGCAACGTCGGTGAGGATGTGTTGGTTCTGCGAAGCGTGCGCGCCGTTGACGAGGTTGTAGGAGTCCATGATCGCGCCGACGTGCGCCTCATGGACTGCGGCCTCGAACGTCGGCATGTAAATCTCGCGCGCCGTGCGCTCGTCAATCAACGAGTCGGTGTTGTGCCGGTCGAACTCCGAGTTGTTCCCCATGAAGTGCTTGACGGTGGCCGAGACGCCCTGCGACTGCACGCCGCGGATGTAGCCGACGGCGATGCGCGAGGCGAGAAAGGGGTCTTCGCCGAAGTATTCAAAGTTGCGCCCGTTCGTCGGCGAGCGGTAGATGTTGACGCCCGGCCCCAGGAGGAAGTGCACGCCCTTGGCGCGCGCGTCGCGTCCGATCTCCGTGCCGACGCGCTCGGCCAACGGCGTGTCCCAGGTGGCCGCGAGCGAGACGCCGCCCGCCATCGCCGTCGCCGGGCCGTAGTTGCGCACGCCCAAAGGGCCGTCGGCCATCTTCAGGCGCGGGAGGCCGAGGCGCGGCACGTCGCGCACGAAGAAGCCGTCCACGCCGCCGAGCATGTCTATCTTCTCCTCAAGCGTCATCTTGCCGAGGATGGACTCGACGCGGCGCTCGACCTCCGCAGGCGCGGGCGGCGCGTTCGTCTGCGCGCGGGCCGGAGTAAAGCTATTGACGAGGAGCGACAGAACGGCGACGGACGAGCACAGTGTTTTTCTCATGGCGTTCACCTTCTCCGTAGCAGTTATGAATCGGCGCAACCCTTCGTCGGGAGCATGTGCATAACATCAGCCGGGTTATTTCTTTGCCGGGGCGGCGAGTTGCTTCACACGCTTGCGCCAGTCCGCGGGCGTCGTGGTCTTGAGTTGCGGCAGTTCGTAGGCCGCGACGACCAACTCTCTGAGACTCGGTATGACTGGGAACTCAAGGGCGGCTTTCGGCTTCGCGACCTCTTCGAGCGCGGCGAGACGAGCGTCGCGCCACTCGTTGCCCGGCGCGACGCCCTTCGTCAGATACGAAAGGGCCTCCAAGCCTATCGTCCCGATCCGCGAAAGGTCTCCGGCGAGCGGCCTCGCTTCGGCGAGTCCGGGCGAGCGGTCAATCAAAGCCTCCAACTGCGGGCCTGCGTCGCGCCAGCCGGTCAGTGTATCCTGTATGTCCCGCGAGTAGGTCTCGAAGCGTGGGGCGTCGGAGAGCAGGCCGTCAACCTCGCCGGCGAACCTGCGCGCGGCGTCGCTGTCGGGGCGCGCCGCGTCCACGAGTCCGGTGAGCGGGCTGAGCATCGTCTGCGGGCGCACCTCGTAGCGCCTGTACTCCTTCACAGGCTCGACCACGGAGGCGAGCGTCCTCAATGCCCCGTTGTCTTCGCCCCCGGCGAGGCGACGGAGCATCACGGCCTGGTTCTTCTCGTGCGTCAGTCCGAGTTCTTCGAGCTGCACACTGACGACGGCGAGCCGGCGATACATGTCGTCCACGTCGTTAACCGTGCGCGGAGACCAGAGCCTCTCGGCGATGGCGGCGGTGCGCGGCCAGATGCGCGAGTCAATAGTCTCCGGCGAAACCCACTCGCCCCACATCGTCGCCTCGCCGCCGAGGACGTGCGCGGCCTCCGCGGGCGTGAGTGTGCTGCCTTCGGGCAGAGGGTCTGCGAGGTAGTGTTGAGAGGCCGGGTAGATGAGATCAATGTAGTAGCCAGCGGAGAGGACGCCGTCGTAGCCGCGCTTCGCGGCCTCGGCCAGAGACGAGGGGCCGCGCCAGGATTGTATGACCACGTCCTTCGGCAGGTCGGGCTGAAAGATTTCGTCCCAGCCCATCATGCGCTTGCCGTGACGGTTGAGGATTTTCAGAAGGCGCTGGTTGAAGTAAGTCTGAAGCGCGCGGTTGTCCTTGACGGCGTGCTCCCGCATGAAGGCTTGAATCTTTGGATTCCTGTCCCACTGCTTGCCCTCGTTCTCGTCGCCGCCGATGTGCAGGTAGGCGTCGGGGAAGAGCGCGGCCATCTCGCCTAGAAAGGCGTCGAGGAACTTATAGACCTCCTCGTTCGTCGGGTCGAGCGCCGGCTCGAATATCCCTGCGCCGCGTTCAATCTTGTAAGGCCCCGGCGCACTCCCCAACTCCGGGTAGCCGACGAGCCAGCTCGTGCTGTGGCCCGGAATGTCGAACTCCGGCACGACGCGTATGCCGCGCTCGCTCGCGTAGGCGATGATCGCGCGCGCCTCGTCTTGCGTGTAGAAGAGGCCGTCGGAGCCGAGGCCCGTGAGCTTCGGAAACTTCTTGCTCTCGATGCGGAAGCCCTGGTCTTCCGAGAGGTGCCAGTGAAAGACGTTGAGCTTGACGGCGGCCATCGCGTCGAGGTTGCGCTTCAAGACCGCCAGAGGCTCGTAGTGCCGCCCCACGTCAATCAGAAGCCCGCGCCAGCGGAAGCGCGGCACGTCCTGAATCTGGACTGCCGGGATGAAGTAGCCGTCGCGGTCGCCTTCGAGGAGTTGCAGGAACGTCTCCAGCCCGCGCAGCGCGCCGACGACCGTCGCGGCGCGGAGCACGGCCTGCTTGTCCGAAACGTCGAGTGAGTACGACTCGTCCTCCTCGACCGAAGGGACGGTCTGCCCCGGCCCCTTGCACTCGACGACGAGCGCCGCGCCATTCGCGTCTCCCGCGAGTCCCTGCGGGAACTCCAGCACCGTGCGTCCTTCGAGCCTTCGGACTGCGCGTTCGACGCCCGCCCGCAGGCGTTCGTCAACGTGCCCGCGCGCGGCGACGCTGAACGACTTGGTGACGGCGAGCCTGCCCGGATTGAATCGCACAGAGGCCGGCACGGGCATCAGGTGGTGCCGGGTCGCGGGTTGCATGCCCGGCCCTGCGGTCTGCGCGCAGACTTTCAGGACGCAGGACAAAAGGAGCAGGATCGAGACGTATCCGATTGCTTTCATGTGATCCTCGACGAGCCGGACGAGACGAAAACATCTTGCGCGGCGCGCGCGTGCAGACCTGTACGCGCGCGCTCGTCCGGAATAAATTGACGGTAGAATTTCAGGGCGAACTTGAATCGAAGGCTAATCATTAGAACAGAGTGCGCCGGCTAGTCAATCAAAATTTGTTGACTCGCCTTGAAAGTTGAATGAACGGGGTCGTGAAAAAGTTTTCAGTGACCCGCATCTTTCCTTTCTGCTATCCTCCGGTCTCGCGTTATGAACTCGCTCAAAATCGGCATCAGCGGCGTGCGCGGCGTCGTCGGCGAAACCTTCACGCCGGAGCTGGTGGTGGGGTTCGCGCAAGCCTTCGGCACTTACCTCGACTCGGGGCGCATACTCGTCTGCCGCGATGCGCGCACGTCAGGGCCGATGGCGCGCGCCGCCGCGCTCGCGGGCCTGCTCGCCGCCGGCTGCGAGGTCTTTGATTTGGGCATCTGCCCGACGCCGAGCCTGCAACTCGCCGTCAAGTGGATGAGCGCCGACGGCGGCATCTCGATCACCGCCGGGCACAACCCGGAGCCTTGGAACGCTCTGAAGTTCGTGCGCGGCGACGGCCTCTACCTCAACGCGACGCAGGCCGACGAGCTGCTCGACATCTTTCACCAGGCCGAGTTCGCCAAAGCCACCTGGGAGCGAATACAGAGCAAGGTCGAAGAGCGCGACGCCGTCACACATCATCTGGAAATTCTGGCGCGCGCCTTCGACACGGAAGCGATACGCGCGCGGCACCTGACGGTCGCCGTTGACTGCTGCAACAGCTCCTGCTCGCTGCTCTCGCCGCGCTGGCTCCGCGAACTCGGCTGCGAAGTGTTGGCCGTCAACGACGACCCCGCAGCGCCATTCCCGCACGCGCCCGAACCTCGACGGCAGACGATGGCGCAACTGCGCGCGGTAGTTTGTGCGGGGCACGCCGACATCGGCTTCGCGCACGACGCCGACGGGGAAAGACTCGGCATCGTCACCGAATCGGGCGAGATACTCCCCGAAGAGGCGACGCTCGCCGCGTGCGCGGAGATTCAACTGACGCGCGAGAGCGGCGCGGTCGTGACGAACGTCTCGACCAGCAGCGCAATCGAGCAGGTCGCCGCGCGACACGGCGCGAGCGTCGTCCGCACGCCGGTCGGGCAGGCTTACGTCTCCGAGGCCATGATCGAGAACCGCGCCGTCATCGGCGGCGAGGGCAGCGGCGGCGTCATCGTCCCGCGCGTGCAGCTCACGCACGACAGCGCGGCTGCCGTCGGCCTCATCCTTGAGCACCTGGCGCGGACGGGCGAATGCATCTCCGAGCTGGCCGCCCGCCTGCCGCGCCTCTCGATGATCAAGCACAACGTCCCCGTCGAGCCGAACCGAATCTACTCCCTTCTGCAACGCGTGTACGACGGGCTGGAGAGGGAGGGCGTCGAGTACGACCAGACCGACGGGATCAAAATCGCGCGGCCCGGCGGCTGGGTTCACATACGCGTCTCGAACACCGAGTCAATGATCCGCGTCATCGCCGAGGCCGCGACCCCGCAGCAGGCGCAGGAGTTACTCGACCAGGCGCGCGACATGCTGGGCAAGTGACATGTAATAACTTTGGAGCGTTGGCTTATGAAAATCACCGCGATGTTATCCGTAATCGTCTTGTGCGTCGTCCTGTGCGTCGTCGCCCTCTTCGCCCTGGAAAGCAGCGGCCACGCGCCGGCTGCCTCCGCCGCCGGTGTCGCGGCCTCGCGCCGTCCAGATAGTGAATCGCTGGCCGTCGCGCCCGGAGCGGCCCCGTCCGAGAAGTCTGCTTCTCAAGTTCTGTTCGACGACTTCAGCTACTCCGACCGGAAGGAGTTGGCCGCGCACGGCTGGATCGTCCGCGCGGCGGCGGGGTGGCCGGGCGTGCCGGGCGCGACCTGGTGGCCGGAGGGCGTCACGTTCCTGAAGGACGAGAGCTTGGCGCGCAACCGCATTCTTCGCATGACCTCCTCGACCGACGGCACGGGCGAGCACACAAGGCAGACGCAAATCTGCCACCAGCGAAAATTCTTCGAAGGCACTTATGCCGCGCGCGTGCGCTTCACCGACGACCCCGCGGCGGGGCCGGGCGGCGATCAGCTCGTCGAGAGCTTCTACACCATCAGCCCCCTGAAAGCGCCGATGGACGCGGCCTACAGCGAGCTTGATTTCGAGTACCTCCCGAACGGCGGCTGGGGCGTCGCCGGGCCGACTCTGTACGAGACCACCTGGTACACCTTCAGCCCTGAGCCGAACTGGAAGAAGGATAACGTCTTCAACATGACGAAGGGCAGCCGCGCCGGTTGGCACACGCTGGTCACGCAGGTCGCCGGCGGCAAGGTCAGGTATTTCGTTGACGGCGAGCAACAGGTCGAGCACGACGGACGCTTCTACCCGCGGTCAATCATGTCAATCAACTTCAACCTCTGGTTCATCAAAGACGGCGCGGCCAGAGCACAGGGCGCGCGCTCCTACAACGAAGACATTGACTGGGTCTTCTTCGAGGCGAAGGCGGCGCTCACGCCCGAACAGGTCGAGGCCAGAGTCGCTGCGCTGCGTCGTCAGTCCGTCAGGTTCCGCGACACCGTGCCTGCGCCCGTGCCCGCGCTTGTCTCGCCGTGCAACTTCTGAAGAAATGATGAATGCGGAATGATGAATGATGAATTAAAGACGGCGCGCTTTTCGTCATTCATCACTCATCATTCCGCATTCATCATTTAATTCTTATGCGAGCCATACCCACACTCAAGATCAGCATCAGCGGCGTGCGCGGCGTCGTCGGCGAGTCGCTGACGCCGACGCTTCTGACGCGGTTCGCGCAGGCGTTCGGGACATACGTCGGGCCGGGTGCAATCGTCATCGGGCGCGACACGCGCACCTCCGGCGAGATGGTCAGGCAGGCGGTCGTCGCGGGCCTGCTCTCGTCGGGCTGCCGCGTCGTTGACCTCGACATCTGCCCCGTCCCGACCGTGCAACTGCTGGTGCGACAGAGAGGCGCGCGCGGCGGGCTGGCCATCACGGCGAGCCACAACCCGGCGGAGTGGAATGCGCTCAAGTTCGTCAACTCCGCGGGCCTCTTTCTCACCGCCGCGCAGGCGCGTCAGCTCCTCGACATTTATCATCAGGGCGAGTACGTGAAGGTTCTGGGGTCGGAAATGCGCTCCGTCGAGCCTTCGGCGGGCGCGATTGACCTGCACGTCAAGGCCGTCTTGGACGCGCTCGGCCCACTGCCTGCGGGCGCGCGCCGGAAGCTCCGCGTGGCCGTGGACTCCTGCAACGGCGCAGGCTCAATCGTCGCGCCGCGCCTGCTCGCCGCGCTCGGCGCGGAAGTCTTCACAGTCAACACGACGCCCGACGGCCTGTTTCCCAGAGGCGCGGAGCCTGTGCCGGAAAACTTGGGCGCGCTCTGCGACGCCGTGCGGGAGTACAACGCCGACGTTGGGTTCGCGCAGGACATGGACGCAGACCGCCTGGCGGTCGTCAATGAACAAGGTGAGCCGGTCGGCGAAGAGTACACGCTCGTCCTCGCGACGCGTTACGTGCTCGCACGAGAGCGCGGGCCTGTGGTCGCGAACCTCGCGACGACGCACGTACTCGACGCCGTGGCGCGTGAGTTCGACTGCCCCATCTACCGCTCGAAGATCGGCGAGGCCAACGTGACCGAGGAGATGCAGCGGCACGGGGCCGTCATCGGCGGCGAGGGCAACGGCGGCGTCATCTACCCGCGCATCAACTTCGCGCGCGACAGCCTCGTCGGCATGGCGCTTGTCCTCCACCTGCTCGCCGCGACCACGCGCACCGTCTCGGAAATTTTAGGCGAGCTGCCGCGTGCCTTCATGCTCAAAGAGAAGCTCGCCTGCCGCTCGGATCGCATCGGCAGAGTTCTCAAGCGCGTGCGCGGCGAGTACGTGCGCTATCCTCAAGACCTGCGCGACGGCGTCAAGGTGACGATGCCCGACGGCTGGCTGCTCGTCAGAGGCTCCAACACCGAGCCGATCATCCGACTCGTCGCTGAGGCGGAGACGGAAGAGGGGGCGCGCCGGATGATTGAGGACTTGCGGGCTTGCGTCGAGGAGTGCTTAACCACGTAAGGCGAGGAGGAGGTGAGAGCGTGGACGCGCTGACCGGAGAGCACACGGGCACGCCCTCGACGGGGCGGATGGTTTCGCTCGATGTCTTTCGCGGCATCACCGCGGCGATGTTCGTCGCGGGCGTGGGCTGCGTCATCGTGGGCTGGGCCTGGAACTACTGGTTCCCCATCAACAAGGCGCTGTGGACGAGTTCTTACGTCGTCTTCACCGCAGGGCTGGCGCTGCAAATGCTCGCCGCCTGCTACTGGATAGTTGACCTCAAGAGGTACGACCGCTGGGCGAAGCCCTTCCTCGTCTTCGGCACGAACGCGCTGGCCGTCTATTTCCTCTCGGAGTTCACCGTGCTCGTCGCCTCGCTCATCCGTTTCACGCGCCCCGACGGCAGCCGGACGGATGTCCTCGGACTAATCTACGAGAAACTGTTTGCCACCTGGGCCGCGCCCGTCAATGCCTCGCTGATGTTCGCCGTCTGCACGGTTCTCTTCTGGCTCGGCGTGATGTCGCTCCTGTATCGCAAGCGGATTTTCGTCAAAGTCTAAAAGCCGTGAAGCGTAAAAAGCCGCAAACCGTGAACCGTAAACCGTGACGAGATAAATCCGTGTGCCGGAGACCGCGAGCCGTGCCGATGCTGAAATAACTCGTCACGGTTTAGGGTTCACGGTTTACGACTCTTTCTTGTTACGGTTTACGGTTCACGGTTCACGGCTTTTAAGATTATACTTGTGGCCCGCCGGAGGAACGTCGGGGACTAACGGAGGTGCGCCGTGCAGCATGATCGCGTCGTCTCAGGTCGGAATTTAGTGGCACTCACCTTCGCGCCCGTCGTCATGTTGTTAGTAATACCGGTCTCAAGTCTGGCGCAGCAGGGCGTCCCGCTCCGCGTCCCGTCGGATGCACGCGCCGACTCTGAGGCGGCGCGCATACGCGACGAGCAGCGGCGCGAGATGCAGCTCAGAAGTACGGGGACGGGAGCGGCGCGCGCCGACGAGAGGTCTGTCAAGGCCGCCGCCGAACAGCTCAACCAGGACTTCAAGCGCATACAGGTCATCCGCAACGACATCGCGCACGCCCTCAAAGTCGAAGGCGTCCTCGATTACAGGCGCGTCTCCGGCCAGGCCGCGGAAGTGCGAAAGCGCGCCCTCAGGATGCAGGCTTATCTGGCGCTCCGCGGCCCCGACGCCGACGAGAAGACCGGCGCGGGCCAGGCCGGGTACGACGAAAAGGAGTTGAAGGGCGCGCTCGTGAGGCTGTGCAAGCGGATTGACAGCTTCGTCGCGAATCCGAGGTTCACGTCGCCCGACGTTGTTGACGTGGACGGGACGGCGAAGGCCAGCCGCGACCTCCGAGAGATAATCGCCCTCAGCGTCGCGGTCAGGAACAGCGCCGAGAGGCTGGACCAGAAACACGAGTAGCACGGGACGGACGGCGTTCGGGGTCGCCGAACGCGAGACGCCTTTCCTCATCGCGTTTGAAGCCTTACATAGTTTTGTGGCGGAACGCGGATCAGTGTGCGGGGCAGGTCAGTACCGCCTGCGGCAAGCGGGCGGGTTCTGGCGCGACCAAGACCCGCCCGCTTGCCGCAGGCGGTACTGACCTGTACTCATAACCGACCCGGAGAGAGATGCGACGGATTGACTTAAAAAGGATTCAGACGGCCCACTTCAGCACTATGCGCGCCATCAACCGGCAGATAGTGCTCAACTACGTGCGCGACCGCGGGCCAATCTCGCGCGCCGAGATCGCCCGGCAGACCGCGCTCCAGCGCTCGACGATCTCCGAGATCGTTGACTCGCTGCTGGAGGAAGGGCTGATCGAGGAGGTGGGCGCGGGCCGCTCGACGGGCGGGCGCTGTCCGACGCTTCTGGCCCTTCGCACGAGCGGGGCGGCGGCCATAGGCATTGACATCGCGCCGACGCGCACGACCGTCGCCGCGAGCGACCTCGCGGGTTGCGTGCTCGAACAGGAAGAGTTCGAGACCGACCACGACTTCGAGAAGACGATCACGCGGGCCATCAATGCCGCCTGCCGTCTGCTTGAGAAGAGTCAGGGGAAGATAGAGGGCATCGGCGTGAGCCTGCCCGGCCTCGTTGACCCTTCGACGGGGAGGCTCCTGTACATCCCCTACTTCAAATGGCACGACCTCGACGTCGGGCCGAGGATCGCCGCCGCCACGGGCCTGGAGGTCACGATAGACAACGACGCCAACGCCGCGGCGCTGGCCGAGCTGTGGTTCGGACACTCCGAGGTGAGCGAGGCGCGCGACTTCATCATGGTCTTCATCGCCGAGGGCGTGGGCACAGGGATAGTCTTCGACCGGCAGATTTACCGCGGCGAGGGCGGCGCGGCGGGCGAGTTCGGCCACATGATCATCGGCGAGCGCGCGCCCGTCCCCTGCTCCTGCGGCAGCTACGACTGCTGGGAGGCCTTCGCGTCGGGGCGCGCCGCGGTCGCGCGCTACTCGAAACTCGCCGGCGTCGGCGAAGACGCACGCCAGATGAGCTTCGCGCAGTTGATTGACCGCGCGCTCGCCGGCGAAGAGTCGGCGCGCTCCGCGCTCAGGGAGACGGCGCGCTACCTCGGCATCGGCATCTCGAACCTCATCATCGGCTTCAGCCCGGAGATCGTCGTCGTCGGCGGGGCGATCACGCGCGCCTGGGACTTGGTCTCCGACCTCTTCAGCGAGGCCGTGAAAAGAAGCATCCGGCGCGACCTGCCGACGGCGCGAATCATGCGCTCGACGATAGGCGACAGGGCCAGCCTGATGGGCGCGCTCAGCCTCGTGCTCGCCAACAAGTTCGCGTCCGCCGCGGCGAGCTAGCCGCCGCGCGGCGGTTGCCGACTTGAGACTTCGACCAACCCACACGTGGCGCTCAGCCTGTCGCCCGCCGGAAATCTCCGGACGGCGACCGACGCCTTTTTTTGTTGCTCCGCCTGCGGGAATAAACCTCCGTTATGGACTCATAACATAAAAAGTATTGACTGCGAGCCACACCTGTACTACTTAATGTCTTCCGGTTCGAGCACTTCGAAGTTCCGCTCATCAGTCGGTATTCAATCTCGTTAAGGAAATCCCCGCCGCGAAGACGGCAGTATCTCTCTTCGCGCCGTCCAGCAAAATGCGACGCATAGACCTTAAAAAAGCCAATGTCGCACGCCCTAACACGATCCGCGACATCAACCGGCAGATCATTCTTAACTACGTGCGCGAGAGAGGCCCGATCTCCCGCGCCGAGATCGCCCAGGAGACCGCGCTCCAACGCTCGACCGTCTCCCTGATAGTTGATGAGTTGAAGTCGGGCGGCCTGATCGAGGAAGTGTCCGGCGAATCAACGGGCGGTCGCCCGCCGATCCTGCTCTCGCTGCGGACGGCGGACGCCGTGGCAATCGGGGTTGACCTCGGAACCATACGCACCCTCGTCGCCACGAGCGACCTGGCCGGTCGCGTGCTCGAACAGGAGGAGTTCCCCACCGACCCCGACGCCCAGAAGACCATCTCCCGCATCATTGACAGCGCGCGCAAGCTCATCTGCAAGAACAGGGGAACCATCGAGGGCGTCGGCGTGAGCCTGCCGGGGCTTGTGGATCAGGAAACGGGCACGGCTATCTTTATCCCGCACTTCAAGTGGCGCGACCTGGAGATAGCCGAAGAGATCAGGTCGGCGGTCGGGCTGGCCGTGACCGCCGACAACGACGCCAACGCGGCGGCGCTCGCCGAGTTGTGGTTCGGTCGCCCGGAGATTCGTGAGGTGCGCGATTTCATCATGGTGCTCATCGAAGAAGGGGTCGGCACCGGCATAGTCTTCGACGGTCAGGTTTATCGCGGCAAGAGTGGGGCCGCGGGCGAGTTCGGCCACATGACAATCGGGCAGGACGCGCCGGTCGCCTGCGCCGCCGGGAGTCACAGGTGCTGGGAGGCCTTCGCCTCCGAACGTGCCGCGCTCGCCCGCTACGCGAAGTTGAGGCGCGGCACGTCCGGCAGTAACAAGATCAATTTCGGACAACTGGTCGGACTCGCGTTCGGGGGCGAGCGGGAGGCACAATCCGCCCTTAAAGAGACGGCGTATTACCTGGGCCTCGGCATCGCGAACTTGATTCAGGGGTTGTCGCCGGAGGCGGTCATCGTCGGCGGGCCAATCGTGCGCGCGTGGCCGCTGATCGTCAACGAGATCAGAACAGCCGTCCAGAACAGCATCTGCCGCGGCCTGCCCCCCGCGCACATCATCGCGTCCACGCTGGGCGCGGAGCCGACGCTGATGGGCGCGCTCAGCCTCGTCCTCACGGCCAAGTTTACCCCCGTCTCCCTCTCCTGAGCGGCCCCGCCAGCTTTGTTGGCTTTGGCAACATTCTCCCCATCAGAAAAATTGATGAAGACGACAAAAATTTTTCTTGACAAGCGAGGCGATTAGTATTAAATCCTTTTGGCAGGACTTGCAACAAAGTCTCCATTCAAGGTTCGCAGTCATACAAATTTTTTGATTTTCCGCCTTCTGTAAGAGAGCGGTCACGGGATGTCTATCAGGTGGCCCTCTTCAGTAAACAGGTTCCCTCGCCGCAGAACGATACGCATTGCACGATCAACGTCTGATCGTGCGACGCATTTGTCCCGGAGGAATGGCTCCCCGGCGGCTGACGTTGGGTATTGAAAAGCGCGGAAGTGAGGAGACGCGTCCATGATGAGAAAGTTCGGATTACAAGCACTACTACTTTTGCTGGCGCTCGGCCTTTTGACAGGCGTCCACGCCCAGGTAAGCACAGTCGGCAGCATCAGCGGGACCGTGCGCGACCCGCAGGGGGCCGCCGTCCCGAAGGCCGAGGTCACGATCACGGAGGAGGCGACGGCGACCTCGCGCACCGTGACCGCTGACGACAACGGGTTCTATTCGGCCATCGGCCTGCCCGTGGGCCGCTACACGGTGAGCACGGCCCCGCACGGCTTCAAGAAGACGGTCAACAGTGGGATAGACCTGCACATCGGCGACAAGCTCGACGTTGACCTGAAGCTCGAAGTCGGCACCGTGGACGAGACCGTCACGGTGACGGGCGAGGCGGCGCAGGTCGAGACGCGCAGCTCCGACGTGAGCAGCCTCGTCACGTCGAAGCAGGTGACCGAGCTTCCCTTAAACGGGCGCAACTACGCGCAACTCGTGACGCTCGTGCCCGGCGTCTCGCCTGTGACGCAGGCCGGCGCGGGCGGCGCTTTCGGCACCAAGGGGACGGGACTTGACTCCCACGTTGACATGTCGGTCAACGGCAACCAGTCGAACGCGAACCTGTGGACGGTGGACGGCGTCAACAACATGGACGTTGGCTCGAACGCGACGCTGCTGGTCTTCCCTTCCATTGACTCGATTCAGGAGTTCCGCGTCGAGCGCAACAGCTTCAGCGCCGAGTACGGCCAGGCGCAGGGCGCGGTCATCAACCTCATCACGAAGGGCGGCAGCAACCAGTTCCACGGCACGCTCTTCGAGTTCCTGCGCAACGACAAGCTGAACGCCAGCGACTTCTTCAACAACCGGGGCGGGCAGCCCAAGCCCGAACTGCGCTACAACAACTTCGGCTTCAACTTCAGCGGCCCCGTCTACCTGCCCCGCTTTGGCGAGGGCGGGAAGAGCTACAAGAGTTTCAAGAACAAGGCCTTCTTCTTCTGGAACGAGGAATGGCGTCGAGAGATACGCGGCCTCGTGCCGCCTCTGCAATTCCTAGTCCCGACCGCGCAGGAGAGGATCGGGGATTTCAGCGGAAGCTTGACCGACGCCCTGCCGCATCGGCCCGGCGCCGGCCCGTGCACGACGCCCGGCCCGAACCCGACAGACCCGAATTGTTTCCCCGGCAACAAGATTCCCGACAGCCAGCTCAGCCCCGCCGGCCTCGCGATCCTGAAGTTCTTCCCGCCCCCGAACGCGACGCTTCATAACGGCGTCAACTTCGTCCTGTCGCCGGTCGAGCCGGTCAACACGCGCCAGGACACCTTCCGCGGCGACTTCAATCTCAACGCCAAGACGAACCTGATGGTGCGCTACATCAGAGAGACGTGGGTTCACGGCAACGCGGCGGGCAACTTCTGGGGCGACACCGGCTTCCCGACCATCAGCTCGGACTGGGACCAGCCCAGCAACAGCTTCGCCGCCAAGCTGACGAACACCCTGTCGTCGTCCTCCGTCAACGAGTTCCAGTTCTCGCGCGCCGGCAACGACATCATCGTCACGACGAACGCGGCGGGCCAGGCGCTCAACAGCGAGATCGCGTCGAAGTTCCCGACGGTCTTCCCGAAGCCCGACGGCGTCGGCCTGCCCACCTTCTGGGGGGCGGACGGCTACCCGGCGCTGTGGCACCAAGCCCCTTGGGCCAACCACGAAGACCTCTTCATCTGGAAGGACGACTTCTCGAAGGTCGCGGGCGCGCACGACGTTAAGTTCGGCGGGCTTGTGAGCCACAACATCAAGAGGGAGCAGGCCAACGGCGCGAACGCCTTCGCCCAGTTCTGCGGGACTAACACGCACACGGGCAACGCCATCGCCGAGCTGCTGGTCAAAGACATCCCGCTCGGCTGCTACACGGAGATCAACACCCTCGGCCTCGGCGACGGGCGCTGGCACGACTTCGAGTTCTACGGCAACGACACCTTCAAGATACGCCCGCGCATGACGCTTAACCTGGGGCTGCGCTGGTCGCGCTACTCGCCGGCTTACGCCAACGACGACCACATCAGCAACTACGTCCCCAGCCTCTTCAACGGCACGAACCCGCTGAGCGGTCTGGTCAGAGGCGATCAGGCCGGCGCTTCCGGCCTGCCCCGCTCGCTCGTCTTCCCCTATAACGGGGGCTACCAGCCGCGCGTCGGCCTGGCCTGGGACGTTTTCGGCGACGGGAAGACCGCCCTGCGCCTCGGCTTCGGGCGCTTCATGGGCCGCGCCAACGTCATCGAAGACATCCTGCGCATGAACGGCAACCCGCCGTGGACGACGACGGTCAACTCTAACTGGGGCGGCGACGGCGCGTCGCGCCTGAGCGACGACCCGACCTTCCGCAGCCTCGACACCATCAACCCCGGCCTCCGGAACGCGGTCGCTGGCGTCAGCCCGAACACAACCTTCAACGCCGTGAACACGCACTTCCGTCCGCCCGACAGCTACCAGTGGAACCTGACCGTCTCGCACCAGGTCTTGAAGGACACGGTGCTTGAGGTCTCCTACATCGGCAACGAGGGGCACCACATCTGGCGGCGCGGCGTGAACTTCAACGACGTTCTGCCGCAGAACAGGGCCAGGGTCGCCTCGGCCTTCATTAACCAGGACCCGAACCTCGCGTCCATCGTCACGCAGAGCCGCAGGTTCCCGAACCTCGGCCCCGTCACGATGAGCGAGTCCACGGGCAACTCCAACTACAACGGCCTCCAGGTGTGGCTCAACCGGCGCTTCGCCAACCGTCTGTCCTACTCGGTCGCCTACACCTGGTCGCATGCGCTCTCGGACGTTCCGCTGACCTCGTTTACGAGCGGCACGACCGACCCGTTCAACTACCACCTCGACTACGGCGACGCAGACCTCGACCGCCGTCACTCGTTCGTCGCCAACGCGGTCTATGGCCTGCCCTCGCTCAAGAAGCGTTGGGGCGGGGCCGCCGATCAGGTGCTCGGCGGGTGGCAGCTCAACACCATCGTCACTTTCCTGGGCGGCATCCCGCTCGACGTTTACAGCGGCGTCAGCGCGAACTACAACGGATTGGCAGCCGCGCCCAACAACGGTGGCCTCCGTCCCAACCTCGTGCCCGGCCAGCCCATCTACCTGAGCGGGAGCGACCCGACGCAGTACCTTAATCCGGCGGCGTTCGCGCTGCCCCCGCTCGGCTCGTTCGGCAATCTGAGCCGCGGCACGGTGCGGCAGCCGAGCATCAAGAACGTGGACTTCTCGCTGAACAAGAACTGGGCGATGGGCGAGCGCTACCACATCCAGTTCCGCACGGAGTTCTTTAACCTCTTCAACCACGCGAACTTTAACGGGTTCGGAAACACAGCGTTCATCTTCAGCCAGCCCAGCCCCGGCGTCATCACCACGAGGCCGAACGGGGGCTTCGGCAATCTCAACAGCGACCTCGGGCCGCGCAACATCCAGTTCGGCCTCAAGCTGAACTTCTGATATAGTACGGCCAGAGCCGAAACACGGACGGAGGGCTTCCGACGAACACTCGGCCCTCCGTCCGAATTTTTTTCCGCGTTCCCGAAGAAGTCCAGACGATGTATCTACGCTCGACCCTCCTCCCGCTCCTCCTCCTGACCTTCGTCTTCCAGTCGCCCCAGGGCAGCATCCGCCAGCACTACGAGGCGGCGGAGGCACAGCGCCGCGCGGGCAACTTCTCAGCCGCCGAGTCGGAGTACGCGGCGATTCTGGCCGAAGCTTACGGCAGGCTCGGAAAAATCTACTCCGCCGAGAAGCAGTACAAGGAGGCGGTCGAAACGCTTGAGTCAGCCGCGCGCTACCGCCCCGACTCGCAGGACGTGCTCGTGGATTTATCAATCGCCTACTTCGACGCCGGCCAATATCAGAAGGCGCTCGAACCGCTCGGCAGGGCCGTCCGGCTCGACCCGCGCGGCGTCGGCGCTCACCACATGCTGGGCAAGACCTACTTCATGCTCGGCGACTTCACGAAGTCGGTCTCAGAGCTTGAGGCGGCGCTCGACCTCGCGCCGGGCGATTACGACATCGCCTACACGCTCGGCCTCGCGCACCTCAAGCGGCACGAGCTTGCGCCCGCCCGCCAGATTTACGAACGCATGCTCGCCCGTCTCGGCGACCGTCCGCAGCTCCACATCATCTTCGGTCGCGCCTACCGCGAGACATCGTTCCTCCCCGAAGCGATTGAAGAGTTCAAAAAGGCGGTCGCCCTCGACCCGCACTTCCCGCGCGCGCACTACTACCTCGGCCTCACGTACCTCCTCAAAGACGGCGCGGCGCGGCTCGATGACGCAGCCGCGGAATTCAAGGTCGAGCTGGGCGCGCACCCCGAAGAATTCTTCGCCAACTACTACCTCGGCGTCGTCTATGTGATTCAGAGGAAGTGGGACGAGGCCGTCGGCTTTCTGGAGAAGGCCACGCGCATCGAGCCTGACAACCCCGACCCATACTTCCACCTCGGCCAAGCCTACCAGGGCGTCGAGAGACACCGGCAGGCAATCGAGGTTCTGAGGAAGTCAATCGCCCTCAACCCCGAACTGAGCCACAACGACTACCAGGTGACGACCGCGCATTACCGCCTCGGTCAGTCCTTACTTAAAGTCGGCCAGAAGGACGAGGGCGAGAAGGAGTTGCAGACGGCTGCCGAACTCAAGTCCAAGTCCTTCTCAAGGGACAAGGAGAAGGCCGAGGCTTACCTCAACGCTTCGGATTTGCACGAGCCGAACGGCAAGTTCCCCGAAATGGTCTCGACCGAGGGCGTCGTCGCCGAATCAATCGCGCCGGACGCGAAGACCGAAAGGGAGTTGAGGGGCGGCGAGGACTATTACAAACAGGTGATCGCGAGCGTCCACAACGACACGGGGTTGCTTCGCGCCGGGAGGCAGGACTTCCGCGGCGCGGCGGAGCAGTTCCGCCTGGCCGCGCGTTGGAACCCGCGGCTCGAAGGCGTTGACTTCAACCTCGGACTGGCCGCCTACAAGGCCGAGATGTACAAGGACGCGATCCCGCCGCTCGAAAGAGTTCTGTCCGCCGCCCCGTCGAACGCGCAGGCCAAGCAGCTACTCGGCATGAGCTACTTCATGGCAGAGGACTACGCCAAAGCCTCGGCCCTTCTGACCGAGGTGGTCGCGCTCAAACCCGACAACGTCGGCCTCTACTACACGCTCGCCCTCTCGCTCATCAAGCAGGGCAAGCAGACGGAGGCCGATCAGGTCATCCAGCAGATGATCTTAAAGAACGGCAACAGCCCGCAGCTCCACATCGTCCTCGGACAGGCTTACTACGAGCAGGGCGACATAGGCCACGCGCTCGAAGAGTTGAAGGCCGCGCTCGCGCTCGACCCAAAGACGCTGCTCGCGCATTACTACACGGGGCTGATCCACCTGAAGGCGGGCAAGTTTGACGACGCCGTGCGCGAGTTCGAGGGCGAGCTGGCCCTGAACCCTTCGGACTTGCAGGCCAAGTATCACCTCGGCTTCGTCCTGCTCGCGCGCCAGGAGTCGGAGCGCGGCGTCCGCGTGATGCGCGAGGTCGTCGCGCTCAAGCCGGACTTCGCCGAGGCGCGCTACGAACTCGGCAAGGCCCTGCTCCAACAAGGCAACGTCCGAGAGGCAACCGAGAACCTTGAGGCCGCGGCCCGTCTCGCGCCCGACAAGTCCTACGTCCACTTCCAACTCGCGCGGGCTTACCAAGCCGCCGGGCGCAAGGCCGAAGGCGACACCCAGCTCGAACTCTACAAGCAACTGAAAGAGAAGGAGCGGACTCAGACGACTCCGTAAGCTTCGCGCGAGGTGGCCGGTCTTGCCCACGAAAACAACTCGACTCCTGTCTCTACTCGTCGCGCAGCTTCTCCTGACCGTCTCCGTCGCCGCCGTCGAAGTCCGCTTCACGGACATAACTGAGAAGGCCGGCATCACCTTCCGGCACGTCGCCTCGCCCGAAAAAAAATATATCGTCGAGTCCATGAGCGGCGGCGTGGCCCTCTTTGATTACGACAACGACGGCCTCCTCGACATCTACTTCGTCAACTCCCTGACCGTTGACATGGTGAAGTCCGGCGGGAAAACGAAGAGCGCCCTCTACCACAACAACGGAGACGGCACGTTCACCGACGTGACGGACAAGGCGGGCGTCGGCGACGTGGGCTGGGGCATGGGCGCTGCCGTCGGCGACTACAACAACGACGGCTTCGACGACCTCTACGTGACCTGCCTCGGCCAGAACCATCTCTTCCGTAACAACGGAGACGGCACGTTCACCGACGTGACGGCGAAGGCGGGCGTCGGCGACCCGCGCTGGTCAACCGGCGCGGCCTTCGTGGACTACGACAACGACGGACGTGCCGACCTCTTCGTCTCGAACTACGTTGACTTCGACATCAACCATCTGCCTGAGTTCGGCAAAGGAAGGACGTGCCAGTACAAGGGCGTCCCCGTGCAGTGCGGCCCGCGCGGACTGCCCGGCGCGGGCGACACGCTCTACCACAACAACGGCGACGGCACGTTCACCGACGTGTCGAAGAAGGCCGGCGTCTCCGACCCCGACGGCTACTACGGCCTCGGCGTCATCTGCTCGGACTTCGACGACGACGGCCTCCCGGACATCTACGTCGCCAACGACTCGACGCCGAACTTCCTCTATCACAACAACGGCGACGGCACGTTCAAGGAGATCGGCTTCACTTCGGGGACGGCGGTCAACGACAACGGCAGCGAGCAGGGGAGCATGGGCGTCGCGCTCGGAGACTATGACCACGACGGACGGCTCGATCTGTTCGTCACCAACTTCGCAGACGAGTACAACACGCTCTACCACGCCGACAACAAAAACTCCTTCACAGACGTTTCCTACAAGGCGAAGGTCGCGGAGGTGAGTCTTCCCTTAGTCGGCTGGGGGACTAAGTTCTTCGACTACGACAACGACGGCTGGGTTGATCTGTTCGTCGCCAACGGCCACGTCTATCCGCAGCTCGAAAACTACCGCCAGCGCAAGCTCGTGCACCACAACAACCGCGATGGCACATTCACCGAGGTCGGCGAACAGCTCGGCCCCGCGCTCGCCGAGAAGCGCGTGGGCCGCGGCGTCGCCTTCGGCGACATAGACAACGACGGCGACGTTGACATAGTCGTCGGCGACCTCGACGGCCCGCCGCAACTGCTGCGCAACGACGGCGGCAACGCGAACAACTCCGTCCTGATTAAGACCGTCGGCGTGAGGAGCAATCGCGACGGCATCGGCGCGCGTGTTAAAGTCGTCTCCGGCGATCTCGTGCAGGTGGACGAGGTTCGGAGCGGCGGAAGCTACATCTCGCAGAGCGACCTGCGGCTGCACTTCGGCCTTGAGAAGCGCACCAAGATTGACCTGATAGAAGTCCGCTGGCCGAGCGGCGCGGTTGATAAAATCACGGGCGCGGGCGTGAATAAGATTCTGACCGTCAAGGAAGGCCAGGGCCTCGTCGAGCAGAAAAATTTCAAGCCGGTCGCGCGGCGGTGAGTTCCCTTCGCGACCATCCATCGAGCGCCCCCGGCATTCGGGGCTTGTCGCACATGCAATTGAAATCCGCTCTCATTGCAACCGTCACACTCTTCCTCGCCCTGTCCGCCCTACCGGGGGCGCGGGCGCAGGGAGACGCCGACGCCGCGCGGCTTGAGCGCGTGGCGGCGCTCATCAGCGGCGACCGCATACAGGAGGCGGAGCAGCAGCTAAACTCCATCCTGAAGGCGAAGCCGGAGGACGCCCTGGCGCTCAACCTGCTCGGCACGGTTCGCGCCAAGCAAGGAAGGCTCGACGAGGCCGAGGCGCTCTTCGCGCGCGCCCTGCGCGTTGACCGGGAGTTCGTCGGCGCGCACATGAATCTCGCCTACCTCTACCTGCTCAAAGGCGCGCCGGAGAAAACAGTCGCAGAGCTGAAGGAAGTCCACCGGCTCGTCCCCGAAGACGCCGACGTGAGCTACAAGCTCGCGCACCTTCTGCTCACTCTCGGACGCCTCGACGAGTGCGTCGTCTTCGTCGCGGAGGCGCGGCAGGTAACTCAGTTGACGCCGCCTTTGCTCACAGTCCTCGGCGACGCTTACCTGAAGAAAGGCGACGCGGGGAAGGCGGAGGAGAGCTACCGTGCCGCGCTCGACGCGCAGAATAATAACGCCGACGCGCTCCTTGGCCTGGCCCTCGTCTCCCAATCCAAGGGGGACGCTAAAGCGGCCTCACTCTATCTTTCGCGCGCCAGAGAGTTGGTCGCAGACTCGCCGGAGTTGCTCTACCGTTTCGCCGTGGCCGCGCTGAGGTCGGAGATGTTCGACGACGCGAGGCGGGCGCTCGAAAGGGCCGCGCGGCTCAAGCCGGACGAGCCTGCGTACCTCGTCGCGCTGGGCGCGGTCTGGCTCAAGAAGCCGGAGTTGTTCGAGGCCGAGCGCGTGTTCCGCCAGGCGCTCAAGCTTCAACCGGACAACGCGCAGGCGCAGATGTATCTGGGCTACACGCTCCTCAAACAGAAGAAGTACCCGGAGGCGCGCGAGCTGCTTGAGAAGAGCGTCAGGAAGGATGCGGGCACGCCCGAAACTTTCTACTACCTCGGCCTCATCGCTGAGGAGCAGAACGAGGACGAGCGCGCCGTTGATCTCTTTGAAAGGGCCGTCCGCCTGACGCCGTCGTTCGCCAACGCGCACATCGCCCTCGGCTCGGCCTACCTGAAGCTCAAAGATTATCCGCGCGCCCGGCAGGAACTCGAAGCAGGCGTGAAGCTCAAGCCCGACGACTCCAAAGCGCACTACAACCTCGCGCGGCTCTACGCGCTCCTCAAAGACCAGCAGCGCGCGCAAGCAGAGATGGCAATCGTCGAAAGGCTGAAGAACGCGGGCAAGTCACAAGAGGGCGACATCACCGCGCCCTCAAGCCCGCGCTAGGCAGTGTTTGAAAGGGCAACCGTGCAATGACGCAGGCGGTACTGACCTGCTTAATGCGCAGTCTCCTATTAAACCGGCAGGCGGTTGTTGTGAAAGACAGGATAGCCTTTCTCTCCTTATTACTCGCGCTGACTCTCGGCCTCGCGCCCGACTCCGGCGCGCAGCAGGCGTCCGCGCCTGTGAAGACGCCCGTCACGTTTGAAGAAGTACCGCCCAGGACGAGCGGCATCACGTGGGTACACGACAACGCGCACTCGCCGGAGCGCTACCTGCCCGAAACCGTCGGCGCGGGCTGCGCCTTCCTCGACTACGACAACGACGGCTGGCTCGACATCTACCTCGTCAACAGCGGCCCCTCGGACTTCTTCACGCCACAGAAGCCCCTCAAGAACGCCCTCTACCACAACAACCACGACGGCACGTTTACGGACGTGACGGACAAGGCCGGAGTCGCGGGCGGAACCTTCGGCATGGGGGTGGCGGCTGCGGATTACGACGGCGACGGCTGGGTTGACCTCTACGTCACCGCTTACGGGCGGAACATTCTGTACCGAAACAACGGCGACGGGACGTTCACGGACGTGACGGCGAAGGCTGGGGTGGGTGCGCCGGGGTG
>QHXN01000001.1 GCA_003222975.1 Acidobacteriota bacterium
CAATCAGGTGTTGATGCACTTCCGGAGGAAGGGCGTGCGGGTCGAGCAGACGACCGAAGATGGGGAGACGCCGGCCCAGGTGGTGAAGGGGACTGAAAACCCTGGCAGTATGCCGGTGGTGGACAGGATCGCTTTGGATAAGGCGGTCTCGCAGTTGCCGCCCGGTTATCGGGCGGTGTTTGTGCTGCACGACGTGGAGGGGCACGAGCACGAGGAGGTGGCTAAACTTTTGGGCTGTTCGGTGGGGACATCGAAGTCGCAGCTCCACAAGGCCAGGATGAAGCTCCGTATGCTCTTGAGGCAACAGAACGAGCCGCAGTAGGCTTCCAAAAGTGTCGCGCGGGTTTTCCGTTTCCGCGTAGCTTACCTTACGTCGAGCGACGCGGAAAAAGCGTTAGAGGTTAGACGAAATGAACTGCGAGAAGTGCCAGGAACTGCTCAGCGAATTTCTCGACGGCTCGCTCGGCCACCGGGAACACGCGTCCGTGAGCGCGCACCTCGCCGCGTGTCCAGCCTGCGACGCCGCTCGCGCAGACTTCCACGCCATCATCGGCGCGGCCCGCGAGGCGCGCACGCACCTTTACGCGCCGCCTGACGAGCGCGCCCTCTGGCTGCGCGTCCGCAGCGCCGTCGAGAGTGAGGGGCGCGTGGCGGCGTCGGCCAGCGTGTCGCGCGCCGGCTTCTGGTCGCGCCTGCTTCGGAAGCGCTGGGAGCTTTCTGTGCCGCAGCTCGCCGCGGGCGTGGCCGCGCTGGTCGTCGCCGTCTCGCTGGCGACGGCGACGGGCGTGCAGTACCTCAAGTCCGGTCAGGAGTCGGGCGCGGCCCGTTCTGAAAGGGCAGTCCGCCGCGCCGTCGCCGACGAGTTCTACCCGCGCACGTACCTTGAGCCGCACGAGGCGAGCCTCCAGTACTGGCAGCAGCGCGTCGAGGCGCGCAAGGCGAGCTGGAACCCGCGCATGCGCGCCTCCTTCGACCGCAGCGTCGGCGTGCTCGACCAGGCGGTCAACGAGTCGCTCGCAGACCTCCAGCAGAACCCGCACGACGAGGTCGCCGAGGAGATGCTGAACTCCGCCCTGCAAGATAAGATCGAACTCCTCAAAGAGTTCGGCGAGCAGTAGTGGGGCGCACCGAGTACAATTGTTTAGACCCCTCTCGCCCGCGTCTTTGCTTGCACAAGGAGCGCGGGCGCTTCAACGCCGCGGCGACGCCCGCCGGCGTCTGAGATCGGCTAGGTTGATGAAGACGGCAGAAGACAACGCCCCGGTCATGCCCGAAGCGTGCGCGCGACTCAAGGTCGCGCGCGCCGCGCGGGCGTGCCTCTCGCTCGCGCTCCTCACCGCCATGGTCTTCGCCGGGGGTGAGGCTCGCGCGCAGAAGCGCTTCACGCACGAGTACCCCGCGCAGCCGAACATACGAGTCCAGCTCATCAACCGCTCCGGGACGATTGAAGTCGTCGCGTGGGACAAAAAGACCGTCCGCGTGCAGGCCACGATGGAGTCGCCCGCGGCGAAGATGTCGCCGGAGGTGAGTGGCGGCGACGTCCGCATAGACGCGCGGCGCGACAACCGCGAGGATGTGGGCGACATCAACTTCACGATCCGCGTCCCCGCGGGCGCGACCGTGGACATCAGCACGATGAGCGGCGGCATCATCATCCGCAACGTGCACGGGGAAATGGTGCGCGCCCACGTCTCCACCGAGGGCGACATCGAGCTGACCGGCATCCGCGCGCAGACCGTCATGGCCGAGAACACGGTCGGCAACATCCTCTTCGACGCGGAGCTGCTGCGCGGCGGAACCTACGTCCTGAACTCGACTCAAGGGGACATCCAACTGCGCATCACCGCCGAGTCCGGCTTCCGCCTGATGGCCGTCGCCCCGCGGACGCGCAACATCGAGCTGAACGGCTTCGCGCAGATGGGCGAATTCGAATACTTCAACGACAAGCGCAAGGTCGTCGGCAAGGTCGGCGACGGCGGCGCGTCTCTGAGCACCACCAACGGGCGCGGCTCCATCTCCTTCATGCCGCGCTGAAGACCGTCAACAATCGAACCCGCTCGCTAACGCCCGCGGTTCTGCTCTGCGTCGGCTGAGATAATCGTTGCCGACGACTCGTCCTCTGTTGTAGCCTTCAGACCGATGACAAACGTCTCGACCCGCCTGTTGAAGTCCGCGCTCGTCGCGCTCGTCGCCGTCGTTCTTGTCTTCGCCCTCGCGGCCTATCCCTCCGGCGCGTCGCAGAGCGGCAGGCGGTCTAACGAAAAGAAGGGCGCAGGCGAAGCGCCGCCGCCGCTGCTGCTGAAGCGCACGACGACGCGGCGCGAGACGCATCGGCTCGGCTACGGCGGGTCGGTCACGCTCGTCGGCGCACCCGAAGGCTCCGTCACCGTCGAGGCTTGGCCGAAGGACGAGGTCGAGATCACCGCCGACGTGGAGCAGAGCGCCGCCACGGAAGACGAGCTGACGCGACTCGCCGCCGTTAACACCTTCGTCGTGGACACGGACTTGAACCACATCCGCGTGACGACGGTCGGCGTGCACGACCGCAAATACCTGAAGCGCGTCGCGCGCGACCTGCCGAAGAACCTCCTCGCGATGCCCTGGAAGATTGACTACCACCTGCGCGTGCCCGCCTCGGTTGACCTCGAAATCAACGCCGGGCGCGGCGCGCTCACCGTAAGCGGCGTCGAGGGAGCTTTGCAGTTGAACGCGGGCGGGGGCGGCGCGGACTTCACGCTCGCGGGCGGCGACGTGAACGCGACGCTCGCCGCCGGCCCCGTCATGGTGCGCGTCTCCGCGCGCAGTTGGCGCGGGCGCGGCCTGGACGTGCGCGTGGCGAGTGGCGACCTCACGGTCGAGCTGCCCGCGGGCTTCAGCGGCGACATCAACGCCGAGGTCTTGCGCGCGGGCCGCGTCGAGAACGCTTACGCCGGACTCGCCCCGCGCGAGGACACCAAGCCCACCGAGCGCTCGCTGCAAGCGCGCGCGGGCGCGGGTGGCGCGACGCTCTCCTTCACCGTCGGCGACGGCACGCTCCGTATCCTCCAGGAAGGCAGTAAGCAGAAGGCGGAAGGCGGAAGGCAGTAAACAGTAGGCAGACGGCAGGGGCAGACGGCAGGAAGCAGATAGAAATGATAAGGCAGCCGGTCATGGAGGACTCGGCTGCCTTTCAACTTTCTGACTGCCTCCTGCCTCTGCCTCCTGCCTCCTGTCTTCTGGACTTCGCGCGCCCCGCCCGCTATGCTGCGCGTTATCACGCGGCGCGGAAGCGTCGCCGCCGCTCTAAGAATTTTCTTCCGACGGGATCAGGGCATGTCTGTTAAATCCGACCGCTGGATTCGGCTCATGGCCGAGCAGCACCAGCTCATCCAGCCCTTCGACGCCGCGCTCGTCCGCGAGACGGGCGGACGCCGCATTATCTCCGCGGGGGCCTCCTCCTACGGCTACGACATGCGGCTCGCCGGCGACGGCTTCCGCGTCTTCTCGCCCGTCCACGGGCGCGAGATAGACCCCAAGAACTTCGACGACGAGTCCTTAGTCGAGCCGCCCCTGCGCACAGCCGACGACGGCTCGCGCTACCACCTCATGCCGCCGCACTCCTACGCCCTCGGCGTCTCCGTCGAGACCTTCCGCATGCCGCGCAACGTCACGGGGATCGCGATGTGCAAGTCCACATACGCCCGCGCCGGCCTGATGCTCAACACCACTCCGCTCGAAGCCGGCTGGACGGGCCGCCTCGTCATTGAGCTGGGCAACCTGGCGAACCTGCCGCTGCGCGTTTACGTCAACGAGGGCATCGGCCAGGTCATCTTCCTCGAATCCGACGAGGACTGCGACGTGTCCTACGAAGACCGCGGCGGCAAGTACCAGGGCCAGACGGGGCTGACCTACTCGCGGCTGTAAGGTCGTCTTCGGCTGAGGCACA
>QHXN01000112.1 GCA_003222975.1 Acidobacteriota bacterium
CAGGCCGTCTATCAGATGATCGAGACCGTGGCGCAGGTGCAGTCCACGGTGCTCATCACCGGCGAGAGCGGCACCGGCAAGGAGATGGTCGCCCGCGCCATACACAACCTGAGTCCGCGCGTCGACAAGCCGTTCATGCCGATCAACTGCGGCGCGTTCACCGAGACGCTTTTGGAATCGGAACTCTTCGGCTACGTCCGCGGCTCGTTCACCGGCGCGACCGCGAACCGCAAGGGCCTGTTCGAGGCCGCCGACCGCGGCACGATCTTCCTCGACGAGGTGGGTGAGATGTCGCCGACGATGCAGGTGAAGCTCCTGCGCGTCCTTCAGGAGCGAAAGGTGCGCCCCGTCGGCGCGCACGAGGAAGCATCTATTGACACGCGCGTCATCGCCGCGACGAACCGCGACCTCTCGGCGATGGTCAAGCAAGGGAGTTTCCGCGAAGACCTCTTCTACCGCATCTCGGTCATCCCGATAGAGCTGCCGCCTTTGCGCGAGCGGCGCGAGGACATCCCCGAACTCGTCGAACACTTCGTACAGAAATTCTGCCAGCAGACGGGCCGCTTGTTGCGCGTCTCCGAGCGCTCGAAGGAGCTGCTCGAACGCTACTCCTGGCCCGGCAACGTGCGCGAGTTGGAGCACACGGTCGAGCGCGCCGTCGCGTTAGAGCGCGCCGACACGATCCAGCCCGAATCGCTCCCGCAGGCCGTCACCAACTACAACCCGGCCAGCGTCGCGCCCTCGGCCTTCGATCTTCCCGAAGAGGGATTGAACCTCGTCGCGCACCTCGAACACCTGGAGAAAACTTACCTACTCGAAGCGCTCCAACGCACCGGCGGCAACCAGACGCGCGCCGCCGAAATCCTCCACCTGTCCGTCCGCAGCCTTCGACACCTCCTCGACAAGCACGGCATCCGAAGCATGACTGCGCAACTCCGCTCGGACGCCGCCAGCCGCGGCGCGTCCGAGGGCTGACCGCCCCGCCCCCGCGAGCACTCGCGACGCGCGCTCCTCGCTGCGCGCTCTCTCCCGCCTTGGAGTCCCCGCCGGTCTGAAATCCGCCTCAAAGTCTGGAAGAACCCCGCGTCGGTTTCTGGAAATCACGAAGGGGGCAGTTCCAAAAAAATGTCGGCGCGAGACGCGCGGCGGGCTGTCAATTTCCGGCAGTCCGCGGCTGCCGAAAATTGTTAGCGCGATGGTCGCCAGCGTCTCCGGGCCGCGCCGCCTGAGCGCTCCGGCAGACTTTTCCAAGCAAAGTTGCAACCTCCGCGCGAGGCCGGCGGCGGGCGTCGCCGTGGCACGGCTCTTGTTTCCTTTGCCCGCGACCGAGATCGCGCGGCAACGGCGCGTGGCCTGAGACGAAGCCCGACAGCGCGAGAACTAATTTCACCCAAACACTTTCTCAAGGAGCACCGTGAAGAAGATGCAACAGAAAAAAGGCCAGAAAGGCTTCTCGCTCATCGAACTGCTGATCGTCGTCGCGATCATCGGCATCATCGCCGCCATCGCCATCCCCAACCTCCTCGCCTCGCGCCGCGCCGCCAACGAGGCCTCGGCCATCTCCAGCCTCCGCACCATCGGAACCGCCGAGAACACCTACTCCTCGACCCTCGGCTCCGGCTCTTACACCAGCCTCGCCAACCTGGCTACCAGCCAGTTGATTGATACGTCGGTTTCCGGCGCGACCTCGGCCAGCCCGAAGAGCGGCTACTTCTACGGCACGCAGAACGCTGGCGCCGCCGGCTTCCAGTCCGCCGCCGCACGCGTCAGCGACAACACCGGCACGCGCAACTTCAGCTCAGACCAGGCGGGCGTGATCTACGGCATGACGAGCGCCGCCGGAACGCTCGACTACACGACCACCAGCGGCAAGGCCATCGGCAACTGAGGCTAACGGCCTGACCTGATAACTCGCGTAGGGGTGCGGCCAAACACGTCGCACCCCTCGCTTCATTTGTGAAGAACGAAGGCGGCCTTCCCTCACGCGACACCCGGCACGCGGTTTGTTGTGACGTTGCCTGACCCGCTCTCGTCGCGCGAAAGCCAGAGGCGTTTCGCCCCAGCGCCCTCCACGACGCACGGGACGACTTCCTCGGCTGAAGCCGCCTGAGCTTTACGCAACTACCGCGGAGACATTGGCGATGCAACGTCCAAACGTGAACCCCCAGCGCGGCTTCTCGCTCATCGAACTGCTGATCGTCGTCGCGATCATCGGCATTATCGCCGCCATCGCCATCCCCAACCTCCTCGCCTCGCGCCGCGCCGCCAACGAGGCCTCGGCCATCTCCGCCGTCCGCGCCCTCTCCAGCGCCGAGGAAGCCTACCGCTCGACCTACGGCGGCGGCGAGCAGTTCGCCGACTTCCCGACGCTCACCGCGAAGCAGATGATTGACACCGCGCTCAGCTCGGCGACGACCGCGGCGAGCGCCAAGAGCGGCTACATGTACAGCGTCATCACGCTGGGCGGCGGCTTTAACTTCTGCGCGGGCGCGGCCCCCGTCTCGAACTTCACGGGCACGCGCAACTTCTCTTCTGACGAACCCGGCGTCGTCTATGTCCACCCGCTCAGCGCGGCCAACCCGCCGACCACGACCTCCGGCGGCACGCCCCTGAACAACTGAGGCCTCACGAACCGACGCCCTGCTTAGTTCGGAACGACTCGACGAGTACGACGCCGCACGCCCCCTGACGAACGAGCATGTTCACCTCCGCCCGAACGTTCGCGAGAGAGCCGCTCCGATTTGTCGGCGTCCTCTGGCCGCTGGCGCTGCTCGTCCCGTTCGCGCCCGGCCTGCCGCGCCCCGTAAACGGCGGACTCACGTGGCGTCAGGAGGGCACGCTCGCACTCCTGCTCTGCGCCACGTTCGCGCTCCTCTGGAGGCGCACACACAAATCACGTCAGCGCGAAGCGCGTGCGCCGGGGACGATTCTTCCCGCCGCCGACGTTTCAAACATTCGGGGACTTGAGCTGGCGCTCGTCGCCTCGCTCGCGGCGTTCGCCGCCTGGGCCGCGGCCTCGACGCTCTGGGCCGAAAACGTCTTCCCCGCCGTCCACTACGCCCTCTCCTGGACGACGTACCTCCTCTTCTTCTTCACGCTCCGGCGCGCCGCCGAGAGCGCGCGGCTGCTGCGCGCAACGCTTGCGCTTCTGGCCGTCGCCGTCGTCGTCATCAGCGCGGCGAACATCGTCGGCTACTACGGCTCGCCCGACTCGCTCATGCGCCGGAACGGACTCGGCGAGCCGGTGGCCGTCAGCATCCCGCTCTTCGCGGCGCTGGCCTTGAGGCTCAGGCGCGCGCGGGCGGCCCTGCTCTGCGGCGCGGCTGCAACTCTGGGCTGGCTCTCGATGCTTGAGATCGCGGAGCGCGCGCCCTTCTTCGGCGTTCTCACGGGCCTCGCGCTCGTCGCGGCCTTCGCGCTCGCGCGCGCTCCCTTCCGCCCGCGCTCCCTCTCGCGCGCGCTCGCGCTCGTCGCGGCCTTCGCCGCTTGCCTCGCGGTTCAGACACTTCCCTCGCCCTTCGCGCAGTCGTTTCACCAGACGGTCTTGGCGCGGGTGCAAGAGACCACCTCGCCCGCCGACGTGAACACGCGCGCGCGCATGCTCTACTGGGGCGCGGCCATCGAGATGTGGCGCGCGCGCCCGCTGACGGGCGTCGGCGCGGGCGGCTACGACGGCGCTTTTCCCGAAGCGCGCGCGGCCTTCGCCGCACGACACCCGGACTCGCCGCTCGTCGAGATCAACGAGAGGTTCCTCAGCTCCGGCGCGCACGACGAGTACCTGCAAATCCTCGGCGAGCTGGGTGCGGTCGGCCTGGCACTCTTCGCGCTCTTCTGCGCCGCGCTCATGTGGGCCGCGTGGCGGGCGCTACGAAACTCCACAAGCCCGCTCGCTTCGGGCGCGGTCGCGAGCCTCGCGGCCTTCGCCGTCAGCTCCGGCGCGAGCGCCGTCTCCTTCCGCTGGTTCGGTAGCGGCCTCATGTTCTTCTTCGCCGCCGCGCTCGTCACGCGCTTCGCCCTCGCCGCGCGCCGCGAACCCGACTCGGCGAAACCCGAACCGCACGCGGCGAAGCACACGCCTTACGCGTCGCGCCTCACGCGTCGCGCGGCGGCGCTCGCGCCGCGCGCGGCAATGTTCAAGCCCCTGCGACTCCCGCACGCGCTCGCGCGCCGCGGCCACGCGCTCGGACTCGCCGCGGCGCTCGTCGTGCTCGTCGCGATGTGCGTGCAGGCGGCGAGCGTCGTGCTACTCGCCGAGGCGCAAGGAAGCGCGGACGGCGCGCGCGCCGACAGTCTCTACCGCTCGTCGCTCGCCGTGAACCCGCTCGACCCGGCCACACACTACAACTACGGCGTCTGGCTTCTCTTACAGAAGCGCGAGCGCGAGGCCGTGCCGCACCTCGGCTACGCACTCGCGCGCGGCTTCCACACCTCGACGTGCTACGAGTACCTCGCGGGCGCGGAGTCGAACGCGGGGCAGACGGAGGCGGCGGAGCGCACGCTCGCCGAGGGCGCGCGCGTCTATCCGCGCTCGGTCTTCATGCGCGTGCGCCACGCGTCGGCGCTCGCGCGGCTCGGTCGCACTCAGGACAGCGAGTTGGAAATGCGGGCCGCTCTCCTGCTAGACTCGCGTGCGGCGCGCGGCTGGCGTTGGCTCATAGACGAAGACATTGACGCGGCCATCGCCGCCGCCAGGCGCGACCCCTCAGTCCCGATGCCCGGCGAGCTTCAGCCCGAAGACGCGGTCTTCGCCGTGCTCGAAGAGAACGAGCGCCGCTTCCCCGAAGCCGTCACGTCGGGCTGGCGCGCGCGCATGCGCAACTCGACTTTCCTAAGGATGCCCTGACGGGGCAGCCGCGCGCGGGCCGCCTTCTCGCGCGCACGCTGCGAGACCCCGCGCGACCCGGACAATGAGCAAAAACCTCTCCGCGAAAAAGGACGCGAAGCCCGGCGGCGGCGAAGCGCCCGCCGCCGCCAGCGACTTTCTCTTCGACGAGGGGCGCATCATCTTTCTGCTCGTCGCCGTCTCGGCGCTCGTGTACTCGAACGCGCTTGGCGGGCAGTTCCTCTTCGATGATCCGAAGCAAATCGTCAACAACCCCGGCCTCCGCTCGTGGGCCAACGTCTTGAAGGCGTTCACGACCGACGTGTGGAGCTTCCAGCGCGCCATCGCCAACGACATTCCCCCGCCTTACTATCGCCCGCTCTTCACGGCCTACATGACGCTCGGCTACAAACTGTTCGGGCTGTGGGAGCCGGGCTGGCACCTCCTGAGCCTGACCGTCCACGCCGCCGCGACCGTTCTGGTCTTCTACCTCCTCAAGCGTCTGAGCGGCAACGTCGCCATCGCCGCCGGGGCTGCGCTCCTCTTCGCCGTCCACCCGGCGCACGTCGAGTCGGTGGCGTGGGTGAGCGGCGTGCCCGACCCTTTGGCCGCGCTCTTCTTCATCCCGGCGCTGATCTGGTTCGCCCGCCACAGGCAGGAGGGCGGGCGCAAATGGCTGGCGCTCTCGGTCGGCGCTTACGCGCTCTCGCTGCTGTGCAAGGAGACGGCCATCGTGCTCCCGCTCGTCGTCGCGGTGTGGGACGCGACGCGCGACGCGGCTGAGCTTTTGGGTAGCCGCCTGAAGCGTGCGGCGCTCGCCTGCGCGCCGTACCTCGCGGTCGCGGGGCTTTACCTGCTGGTGCGCCTGTCCGTGCTCGGCGCGGTGAGCTGGACTCACCCGTTGATGGCGGGCGTGCCGCAGTCTTCGATCCTCCTGACCGTGCCGGGCGTGCTCGCCAGCTACTTCCAACACCTGGTCGCGCCCTTCTACCTCAGCTTCCAGTACGGGACGCGGATCGTGCGAGACGCGTCGGACGCGCGCTTCCTGCTGCCGTTGCTCGTGCTCGTCGCGCTCGCCGCCGCGCTCTGGGTCTTCAGGCGACGGCTGACCGCCGAGCACCTGACGGCGCTCGCGCTCGTCGGCGCGCCGCTGCTCCCGGCGCGAGCACGGTCATGCAGAATCGCGTGTGGGCGAACGGTGTCGCGCTCTGGAGCCGCGCGGCGTTCTACGCCCCCCTCTCCTGGTCTGTGCACTACAACCTCGGCCTGGCATATACGCAGGCGAAGAACTACGAGACGGCGAAGACCGAGTTCCTGACCGCGGCGCGTCTCAATCCGGAAGTCGCCGCCATCTACAACAATCTCGCGCTCGTCGAGGACGCGCTCGGCGATTCGCAGGCGGCGGCGGAAAGTTTGCGCCGCGCCATCCGCCTTGAACCCGACCTCACCGAAGCACACAACAACCTCGGGGCCGTGCTCTTCCGGCGCGGCGAATACGCGGAGGCGCGCGAGCAGTTGACAGATGCGCTCAGGCGTGACCCCGCCAGCCCTTCCGTCCGCTACAATCTCGCGCGGACTCTGGCCGGCGCGGGAGATCACGCCGCGGCCATCCCGCTCTATGAATCCTTGCTCGGCGAAAATCCCGCCGACTCTCAGGTGCGCTTCTACCTGGGGCTGAGCTACGCGGCCACGGGGCAGAAGTCGCTCGCGGTGTCGCAGGTCGAGCGCGCGCTCAGCGACGAGCATGTCCCCGAGCGCGCCGAAGAGATGCGCGCCCGGCTGAGCCAGCTCCGCGACGCGCCGCGTTAAACTCGGCGCGTCGCAGCGCGGCGCGCACGGGACAGACGAGCGCGTTTACAGGGGTGGCAGGAGCCAGCGATGAGAAGTATCGTGAGAGACATGGAGCACGCCGAAGAGATTTCGGGCGCGGTCGGCGGCGCAGGCGCGCGCCGCGCTTCGACGGCCCGGCGCGTCCTGGCGATTGCGCGCAACACGTTCCGCGAGGCGGTGCGCGACCGCGTGCTCTACAACCTCGTCCTCTTCGTGCTGCTTTTGACGGGCGGCGCAGTTTTCCTGGGCGAGCTTTCGGCGGCGCAGGAGGCGAAGATCATCGTTGACATGGGACTCTCGGCGATGCTCCTGTTCGGCGTCTTCATCGCCATCTTCGTCGGCGTCGGCCTCGTCTATAAAGAGATCGAGCGGCGGACGATCTACGCCATCTTCTCGAAGCCGGTCGGGCGCGGCGAGTTCCTCGCCGGCAAGTACCTCGGCCTGTGCCTGACGCTCGCCGTCAACGTCTCGGTGATGGGCGCGGGCGTGTCGCTCGCGCTCCTCTACGTGCGCGGCGGCTACGACCCACTGGCGCTTAACATCTGGCCCGCGGTGGCGCTCGTCTATGTCGAGTTGATGATCGTCGTCGCCGTCGCGCTGCTCTTCTCCTCGTTCTCGACGCCCGCGCTCTCGGCGCTCCTGACCTTCTTCGTCTTCGTCATCGGCCACTTCAGCGCAGACCTCAAGGGACTCGCCGCGCAGGGCGGCGCGCGCCTCCTCTTCACCGCGCTCTACTACCTGCTGCCGAACCTCTCGAACTACGCATACATCACCGCCGCCTCGCACGGCCAGACGCCCACGCCCACCAACTTCTTCGGCGCTGTGCTCTACGGCCTCGCCTACATCGCCGTGCTGCTCGCGGCCTCCACTCTCATCTTCAAACGGCGCAACTTCAAATGAGCGCGACGGAGGAAACAACAGGCGGAAACCCGAACGCCGGGGAGGGCTTGACGGAAGACTTCGCGGCGACTTCGGCGCGCGCGTCGCGTCGTGGACGCACGCGCGACGCGCTGCTCGCGCTCACGGTCGTCGCCGGCCTCGCCTCCGTCTTCGCGCTCTCGCGCCGGCTCGACGCGCGCCGGCCCGCCGAAGACCCGTTCCAGTCTTACGAAGAACTCTACGTCAGGCCGGAGACCGCCCGCCGCCTGAGCCTCGGCTTCAACGGCCTCGCAGCCGACTGGTACTGGCTGCGCTCGCTTCAGTACGTCGGGCGCAAGGTTGACGCCTACCGCGGCGACATCACGCTCGACGACATGACCGCGCTCGGCATCCGCAACCTCGGCCCTCTGCTCGACGAGGCGACGACGCTCGACCCGCAGTTCATGGCTGCCTACGAGTTCGGCGCGGTCGTCCTCCCCGCCATTGACCGCGAGGCCGCGATCAAACTTGTGCAGAAGGGCATCCGCGATAACCCGCGCGACTGGCGGCTCTACCAGCACCTCGGCTACATCTACTGGCAGGCCGGTCGGTTCGGCGAGGCGCGCGAGGCTTACGCGGCGGGCGCGCGCGTGCCCGGCGCTCCCGCATGGATGAACGCGATGGCCGCGCAGATGGGGGCGCACGGCGGCAGCCGCGACCTCGCGCGCGAGATGTACCGACGCATGTACGAAGAGTCGGCGGACGAGCAGGTCAGGACGCTCGCCCTCAAGCGGCTCGCGCAACTCGACTCGCTCGACGAGCGCGAGCGGATACGGCGCGTGCTTGCCGACTTCCAAACGCACTCCGGGCGCTGCCCCGCCGCCTGGCGCGAGACCGCCCCGGCGCTCCGCTCAACCGGATTCAAAACGGACGTAAGCGGCGCACCGCTCGACCCTGCGGGCATGCCCTACGTACTCGACGCCGCCGCGTGCGACGTGAGGCTCGACGAGCGCTCGCCGATTCCAAAGAAGTGATGAATGCGGAATGATGAATGATGAACGTTAAGAAGCGCGTCTGCTTTCATTCATCACTCATCATTCCGCATTCATCACTTCCCTGTTGAGGATTTGAAGAGATGACACCCGCGGTCGAGATTCAAAATCTGACGAAGGACTACGAGGTCGGCTTCCTGCGCAAGCGCCGTGTGCGCGCGCTCGACGGACTCACCTTGACGGTCGGGCGCGGCGAGATTTTCGGCTTCCTCGGCGCGAACGGGGCCGGCAAGACGACGACCCTGAAGCTCCTGATGCGCCTGATGTACCCGACCGCGGGCGCGGCGCGCATACTCGGTCGCGACATCGCCGACGCACGGATGCACTCGGAGATCGGCTACCTGCCCGAACACCCGTACTTCTACGACTACCTGACGGCGCGCGAGTTCTTGCAATACTGTGCCGAGCTTTTCGGCTACGCGCGCGCGGAGCGCCGCGCCCGCGCCGCCGACCTGCTCGCGCGCGTGCGCCTCGAAGAGAAGAGCTGGGACAAGCAGCTCCGCAAGTTCTCGAAGGGGATGCTCCAGCGCGTGGGGCTGGCGCAGGCGCTTGTGAACGACCCCGCGGTCGTCTTCCTCGACGAGCCGATGTCCGGCCTCGACCCCATCGGGCGGCGCGAGGTGCGCGACCTCATCGCGGCCCAGCGCGCGCGCGGCACGACCGTCTTCCTCTGCTCGCACATCCTCTCGGACATCGAAGTGCTCTGCGACCGCGCGGCTATCCTCCGGCGCGGTCGCCTGGCGCACGTCGGTCGGCTCGAAGAGCTGCGCGAAGTCGGCGGCGCGCGCGCGATGGAGTTGGTAGTGTCGGGGGCGGACGCGGGGCGGCTCGAAGCGGCGCTCGGCGGAATCGAGGGCGCGCGCGTGACGGCGACGCCGGGCGGCGCGCGCGTCGAAGTTCCTACGGAGGCGCAGGTGGACGAAGCGCTCCGCGCAGTCCGCGCCGCGGGCGCGCGCCTCGTGGCGGTTCACCCGGTCGGCAATGCGCTCGAAGAGTTGTTTGTGAGCGAGACGAAGTAAACGTAAGGAGCGCCGGTGCTGGCGTCTATTTGAATCTCCGCCCGGTGAAGTTGCGAACCGTCGGCTTCATCGTTACTGCCCAAGTGCCGAGGGCAGTCGGGCTGATATCTGCGTTTTCATTGGGGTCGAAGTCAACCATGAGCCGCTCTTTCGCGGGGAACTCCGGCGAGCCGGGGCGGATCGCGCCCGCGAGCCTCTCCTCGCCCGGACGCGCCGACGGGCGCGTCGCAAGGTAAGCCAGACCCGCGACGAGCGCGAGCGCCACAAGGGCGACGACGGCGAAGATGACGCGGCGCGACTTGTCCGCCTCCTGGCGCGGGCGACCAAACGTTGGCGCGGTGACGACGCGCGGTTGCGCGCCCTCGCTTCCCGCGTCCTGCGCGGCGGCCTCAGCGCCGGGCGACACGGCCTTGCCGCATTGCGGACAGGAGTCTTTCCCTTCTCCGACCTCGGCACCACAGTGCTGGCAACGAACCACTGCCGGCATGTCCCCTCTCCTCACGAACGAAATCAAATCTCGGCGTCGCGCCGCGGGCGAAAGCCGAATGCTGAATGCTGACAGCTTTTTTTCAGACGGCGCGCAGGCGTCGCTCGGACTCCTCCGGCTTCTGCGACTGTATCTGGACGAGCGAGCCGGTTCCGGTGCGCGGTCGCGCCTCGCACGGCCAGGTGATGCGGAAGCGGCTGCCCTCGTTCGGTCGGCTCTCGACCGTGATCTCGCCTTCGAGCAGCTCGACGATCTTGCGCGTGAGCGCCAGCCCCAAGCCCACGCCGCTGTAGGAGCGCGCCAGGCGGTCGTCAACCTGCCGGAAGCGCTCGAAGATGACGGAGAGCGCGTCGCTCGAAATGCCTATCCCTGTGTCGGCGACTTCAATATACCACCGCTTCGCGCCGTCCGCGCCCGCCGTCACAGAGACCTGGCCCGTGGACGTGAACTTGATGGCGTTCGAGACGAGGCACGTGATGACCTGCGTCAGCTTGCGCCGGTCTGTGCGGACGCGGCCCAGTTCGGGCGCGACGGCGAGCGACAGTTCGATCTTCTTGGCGCGCGCCTCGTCGGCGAAGCTCTCGGCCACGGAGTTGACCACCTCGGTGACGCTCAGCACTTCGAGTTGCAGCGCCGAGCGGCCCGCTTCGAGGCGCGAGTATTCGAGCATCTCGTTGACGAGGTCGAGCAGAGAGCGCGCGTTGCGCTCCATGCGCCCGAGGGCGTCCGTCTGGAGCGGCGCGAGCGGGGCCGAAGGGTCGCGCGCCAGTATCTGGCACAGGCCGATGATGACGTTCAAGGGCGTCCGCAGCTCGTGGCTCATGTTGGCGACGAAGGCGGACTTCAGTCGGTCGTGCTCGCGCAGACGGTCGTAGGCCGCCAGTAGTTCGTCGTGCCGGCGCACGTCGTCCGTGATGTCGCGGAAGACGGCGACGACCCCCTCGTTGAGACCGCTGTCGCCGACGAGCGGCGTCGCGCTCACGGAGACGACGCGCTCCCCGCCTTCGCGTTGCAGGAGCTTGCAGCGCTCCGCGGAGACGTGCTCGCCGCGCTCGCGCGCGCGGCTAATGGGCGTGTCCCCCGCCGCGATGATGTGGCCGTCCAGGTCGCGCAGCGCCATGTCGGCGACGAGCGCGTGAACCCCGTCGCGGAACTCGCCCGGCTCGCGACCGAGGATGCGCGCTGCCGCCGGGTTGACGCGGTAGCGACCGTCGGCGTCCACGATGACGACGCCCTCGACCATCTGGTTGATGACGCTCGCCAGTTCCGCCGCGCGCGACTTCTCCGCGGCGAAGGCCGCGGTCGCCAGGCGCTCGGCGCGGACGCGCTTCGAGACCTCCGACAGGATGAGTATTAGATCGCCGCGCCCTTCACTTTGTTCCGTCACGGGCCACGCGATCACGTCCCAGAATTTCTGCTCGTCGCGACGCTCGCCGCCGGCGCGCGCGGCCAGTTCCAACGGCACGCCGTAGCTGACGAAGGCCCGGCGCGTGCGCCGCACGCCCTCGACCACCTCGCTCAAGACGGAAAGCCCGGCGGCGACCTCGTACAGACTGCGCCCCGTCAGGTCGCTCGTGCCGCGCTTCGTCATCCGCGCGAACGCCGCGTTGACTTTCCGCACGATGAGCTTCGCGTCGAGCACGGCGACGCCGAGGGGCAGGCTGTCGAGCACTTCGCCAATGAAGGCGCTCTGGCGGGCGACGGTCTCGAACTTGGCCTCGAGGCTCTCGGCCATCGTGTTGAAGCTGCTCGCGAGCGTGCCCACCTCGTCGTCGGTTTCGACCCGCGCGCGCTCGTTCAGGTTCCCTTCGCCGAGCGTCGAGGCCGCGGCGGCGAGACTCTGCAAGGGCTTCGTGAAGCGACCGACCGCCCACACCGCGAGCACGCACGAGGCCGCGAGCGTGACGGCCCACGCCGCCGCGAGCAGGAGCATCGAGCGGCCCGCGGGCGACCCTTCGGGCGCGGGCATGCCGACGGCCACACTCCACCCCGAAGGCTCGGCGCGCGCCACGCACGTCACGCGGCTCGCGCCGTCGCCCCAGCGTACCTGTTCGACTCGTTCGGGAAGAATGTCCGGCGCGAGCGCCGCCGCGCCCGGCCTCGGCAGAACGGTGTGACCTTCGGCGTCGAACACGGCGACGGCGGCCTGCGTGCCCCGCAGCGCCCTGCGCGTCAGGCGCGCGTAAAGCTCGCCCGCGTCCGAGGCGGAGAGGGACTGAGGGTCGGCGGCCTGCGCCGGATGCGCCTCGACCCACGATTCGAGTGCGATGGCTTGGCCTTCGGCCTCGACGCGCGCGATGGCCGCTGACTGGTCGGTCAGACTCTGCTGGTAGCTGCGCAGTTGGTGGAGGCCGACGAGGAGCAGCGGCAGGGAAAGCGCGCCCAGCATCAGGAGCAGTTTGGTACGCACGCCGAGCGCGTTATGTAGCTTTACCGCACGTCTCATTTCCCCTGCCCCTTGCACACTACTTGCGACGCTTGGGCGGCGGCCAGACCGACCCGCGCGTCGGCACTACGGGTCGCAAACTCGCCGCGTAAACCAGAATCGCCTGTGCAATCAACTCGTCGCAGAAGAGGCGCGTGCGCCGCAGCGCGCCGCGCAATTCCCGCAGGTCGCCTTCGACGACGCCCGGCCCCTCTTCCCAAAGAAATTCGCATAAAGCATCCCTTAAAAGCATCAACTCGCGTGCCACTTCGTCAATCAAAACCCCCTGCTGGAAGCGCGCCTGCGCGAAGCCCCGCAGACGCGGCGCGGCCATGGCGATCTCGTCGGCGCTCGCCCGCTCGTCGAGCAAGTAGCCCAGCTCTTCGAAAACCTCTGGGAGGCATTCGACGAGTTCGCGCGCCGAGAGTATGGTCGCCAGGTCTGTGCGGCGGTCGGCGTAGATTTCATCAACCCACGCGCGCGCGAACGAGTCGAGGTGCTGGCGGAAGAGTGATGAGAACCGGCGCATAAAAGCTGTCAGCAATCAGCGGTCAGCAGTCAGCTAAAACCTCTGCGTCCTTTGCGAACACTTGCGCGTCCTGCGGCGGTTAAGAGGGTCGCACTTAGCCGCCGCAGGACGCGAAGTGTTCGCAAAGAGCGCGAAGGCATCTTAAGTTGATTGCTGATTGCTGACCGCTGATTGCTCATTTCGTCAAACGGTTGAGAAGCTGTACGAGCTGATCGAAATCAATCGGCTTGGTGACGTACTCGTTGCAGCCGGCGGCGAGAGCCTCGGCGTGGAAGTCCGCGGAGTCGTGCGCGGAGACGGCGACGATGGGGACTTTCGAGAGGCCGTCATACTCGCGTATGCGGCGCGTGGCGGCCAGCCCGTCGAGCATCGGCAGGCTCAAGTCCATCAGGATGATGTCGGGCCGCTCGCGCCGCGCGGCTTCGACGGCCTGCTGGCCGTTGATGGCCTCGACCACGCGGTAGCCGCTCATCTCCAAAAGCCGCCGCATCATAAAGCGGTTGTCCTCGAAGTCTTCGACCACGAGGACGGTCGGGCGCGAGTCGTTCGTTTCACCCATGCCGGACTTCTCCCCCTGCTCCGCGTTCAGACTTGAGACACCCACGCCGCCCTCTCCCACGTACTACTAGCAAACACTCAACTTTTTTGTTAAGATGCCGAATCGAAACGCAACACAAAAAACAAGACGACTTGGGCTTAATCCGTACATCACGCGAAGGCCCTTGAAGTCTTCTGTCTCGCGGGCGCGTTCCCTGCGGAAGGCTGCGGCAGTTACGATGAAGCCCTTAAAATCAGAGTCACAAGACGCAGAGACGCTTCGCGAACTCGGCAGCGCGTCCGTACAAATCGTGCACGACCTTAAAAATCAGTTGAATGGTCTCAAACTCTATGCCACGTTCCTGCGCAAGCGCATGGAGAAGGGCGAACATCCGGCGGACGAGCTTGAGACCGTCTCGAAGCTGATCGCGGGGCTGGAGCGCGCGGCCACGGACATGACGCTGCTCATCCGCTACGGGCGTCCGCTTGAGCTGCGCCGACAGCCCGGCACAGACCTCGCGCGCCTGCTCTCGGACGCGTCAGACGCCGCGCACGTCGAGACCGCCGGAGGCTCTTACGAGGGCGACTTCGACCCCGCTTTGCTCGCGGAAGCCTTGAAGAATATCGCCGTCGGCGGTCGCGTCGAAGGCCGTCCGGAGGGCGACGACGCGGCGGAGGTTCGGCTGCGCCAGGAGCAGACGGCGGGCGGGCCGGTGGCCGTCGTCGAGTGGCGCGGCGTCTTCGGGCCGAGCGCTCAAGAAGACCCCTTCCGAAGTCTCGCCGGGGGCGCGGGCCTGCGCCTGGCGCTCGCCGCCAAGATCGTCCGCGCGCACGGCGGCGAAGTCTCGCACGAAGGCGGTGTCGCGCGCGCGCGCCTGCCGTTACGGAAATGATGAACGATGAATGATGAATGGAGAGTAAGCGGTCTTCAATTCATCATTCATCATTCCGCATTCCGCATTTCTCTTAAGGGGGAGATCGAACGTGGAACGTAAGGAAGTACGCATCCTGGTGGTTGACGACGAGCCGATGATGACCGACTCGCTCAAGCAGAACCTCGTCGAGGAGGGCTACACGGTGGACACCGCGTCGAGCGGGGCGCAGGCCGTCGAGTTGTTCGACGGGAGCGGCCATCACCTCGTCGTCTGCGACCTCCAACTGCCCGACAGGGAGATGAACGGGATGGACGTGCTCCGGCACGTCAAGGAAACGCGCCCGTCCACCGAAGTTATCGTGATGACCGGCTACGGCACGGTCGAGCGCGCGGTCGAGGCGACGAAGGCCGGCGCGTTCTGGTTCTTAGAAAAACCATTCGACTTCGAGGTGCTGCTCCCGCTGGTCGAGCGCGCGTTAGAGCGCCACGAGCTTCTGACCGAGACCGAGACGATGCGCCGCCAGCTCTCGACGCGCACCGAGTATTTCAACATCATCGGCGCGTCGCGCCAGATGCAGCAAATCTACGAGACCATCGAGTCGGTCGCGAAGTCGGACGCAAACGTCCTCATCGTCGGCGAGTCGGGCACGGGCAAGGAACTCATCGCCAACGCCATCCACTACAACTCGCTCCGCCACAAGAAGCCCTTCGTCAAGGTCAACTGCGCCGCGCTCCCCAAAGAACTGATCGAGTCGGAGCTGTTCGGCCACACGAAGGGCGCTTTCACGGGCGCGCACGCCGACAAGGACGGACTCATACAACACGCCGAGGGCGGCTCGCTGCTGCTCGACGAGATAGCCGAGATGCCCGTCGAGCTTCAGCCGAAGCTTTTGCGCGTCCTGCAAGAGCGCAGCTACCGCAAGCTCGGCTCGGAGAAGACCTACCCCGTTGACTTCCGACTCATCACCTCGACCAACCGCCTGCCGGCGGACGCCATCCGCGACGGGGCGCTGCGCGACGACCTCTTCTACCGCATCTCGACCATCACGATCCACGTCCCGCCCTTGCGCGAGCGCTCCGAGGACATCCAACTGCTCGCCGAATTCTTCCTCAAGCAGTACGCGCGCAAGTACCAGCGCCCGATCAGCGGCATTTCGCAGTCGGCCTACCAGCGTCTGTTCGGCCACGGCTGGCCCGGCAACGTGCGCGAACTTCAGAACGTTGTGGAGCGCGCCGTGCTCCTCGCCAAGAACAACAAGATAGACCCCGTTGACCTGCCCTTCGACAACGGCTCGCTCCCCGAAAAGAACGCGGCGGGCGCGAACTGGGACGTGCCGCCCAACATGACCCTGGAAGAGATCGAGAAGTTCGTCATCGAGCGCACGCTCCAACGAACGGGCGGCAACAAGCAGGCCGCGGCCAACCTCCTCGGCATCTACCGCCCGCGCCTCTACAGCAAAATTAAGAAGTACAAGATAGACATCCCGGCGCTCATCGCATCATAAGTTCAAAGTTCCAGGTTCAAAGTTCAAAGTTTAAAGTTTAAGACGAAAAGTGAAGCGCCAGCCCCGCGACTGATTCAGGCTGGCGCTTTAACTTGGAACTTTGAACCTGGAACTTTGAACTAATCAACCTGATAAGTCGCGACGCTCGTCGGCGTCTCGAAGCAGCGAACCTTATAGACCTGCGCGCGCTCGTCGCCGACGCGGTGTGCGACGCGCTCAAGGATGTAGCGGGCGAGATTTTCCGCCGACGGGTTTAGCTCCTCGTCGAAGGGCGGAAGCTCGTTGATGTTGCGGTGGTCGAGGTAGTTCACGACCTCGTCCGCCGCCGCCTTCAGCTCGACGAAGTCAACGAGCAGCCCCGTGCTATTTAGCTCGCGCCCGCGGGCGTAAATCTCGACGCGGTAGTTGTGCCCGTGCAGGTTCTCGCACTTGCCGCGATAGCCGCGCAGTTGGTGCGCGCTCGAAAAGTTACGCTCGATCATCACTTCAAACATAGTCCAAAGTTTAAAGTTCAAAGTTCAAAGTCGCAAGCCGATACTTCGCGCCCGTGGCTCACGTTTTTCAGATAGGTTCATTAACTTTGAACTTTGAACTTTGGACTTTTAACTCGTCGTCGAACACGTGCGCCGCCTCCGCGAGGTCGGAGGTGATGCGGCACGGCGGCAATGAAGCGAGGAAGAGGCGACCGTAGCCGGCGGTGCGCAGGCGCGGGTCGAGGACGGCGAGGAGGCCGCGGTCTGTCGTGCCGCGGATGAGGCGGCCCAGGCCCTGCTTCAAGGTGATGATGGCCTGCGGCACGCTGTACTCGTAGAAGCTCGATCCGCCCTGCTCCTCGATGAAGCGCTGGCGCGCGGCCACCACGGGGTCGGTCGGGACGGCGAACGGCAGCTTGTCTATGATGACGCACGAGAGCTGCGCGCCGCGCACGTCAACGCCCTGCCAGAAGCTCGCCGTGGCGAAGAGAACGGCGTGAGGCGTCGCGCGGAAGCGTTCGAGCAAGCCCGCCTTCGACGCGCTGCCCTGGACGAAGCAGGGGAAGTCAACTTCGGGCGCGACACGCTCGTACAGAGCGCGCATGCCGCTTAAAGATGTCGAGAGCACGAAGGCGCGGCCCCGCGAGACGTTGAGCAGTTCAACGACTTCCTCCGCCGCACGTTCAATCCACTGCGGCGAGCGCGGCTCCGGCATGCGCGGCGGCAGGTAGAGCACGGCCTGCTCCTCGTAGTTGTAGCCCGACGGCGCGACGAGTTCGTCCGTCTTCTCCGCCGCCTGACTGCTCACGGCGACCTCTTCATCATCCGCGGCGAGTCCGTCCGCAGCGGAGAGGCCGAGACGGCGGCGTATGAAGTCGAAGCTGCCTGCGCTCGCCAGAGTCGCCGAGGTGAGCACGACCGTCTCGACGCGCTCGAACAGTTTGTCCTGAAGCAGCGTGGACACGTCAATCGGCGAGGCGCGCAGGAACGTGCCGCGCCCGCGCCGCTCGACCCAATAAACGTAGCGGCGGTCGTCGCCCGCGACGATGAACTCAAGGTTGAAGCGCGTCTCGCGTATGCGGCGCAGGAGGTTCTCGACCTCCGGCGGCTTGTCCCGAACAAGGTCGAGCGTCGTCTCCATGCGCGCGAGCGCGCCGTCCAGATTCAGGTAAGCATCGCCGAGCGGCGTCGCCTCGATCTCGCCGCCCCTGCCCTTGCGCGCGAACGTGCCGGGCACGATTGGATAACGCCCCTCTTCGCCGCGCTCGCGCGTGAAGGCCAGCCAGAACTGTTCGGCGAAGCGCGCGACGCGCCCGGAGGCGCGCGTCAGCTCGCGGTTCAGTCCTGAGTCGGTGACGGGGAGCATCTGTAGGTCGCGCAGCATGTCTTCGATCTGGTAGTTCGAGACCTGCGCGCCGAAGTATTCGGCGGCCACGTCCTCGACCTGGTGCGCCTCGTCGAAGATGACCGCCGAGTAGTCGGGGATGACCTGGCCGTACTCGCCGCCGCGGAGCGCGAGGTCTGCGAAGAAGAGGTGGTGGTTGACGATGACGATGTCTGCGTCGGAGGCGCGCTGGCGCATGCGCGTGATGTAGCAGGCGTCGTAGTCGGGGCACTTCTGCCCCGTGCAGATTTCCGAGCGCGCGTCTATGTGACGCCAGAAGGAGAGGTTTTCGGGAAGCTCGGTGAGTTCCGCGCGGTCGCCCGTCTCCGACTCGCGCGACCAGCGGCGCACCTCTTCGAAGTGGTCAACGTCCTGGAGGCCGTCGAGTATCGGAGTGGTCTCGGCGCGCTTGACGCGGTTGAGGCAGACGTAGTTCGAGCGCCCCTTCATGTAGGCGGCGGTGAACTTCTTCGGGAGCACGCGCTGAAGGAAAGGGATGTCCTTCTCCATCAACTGCTCCTGCAAATTCTTCGTGCCCGTCGAGACGACGACGCGACCGCCGCGCGAGACGGCAGCCGCAATCGCCGGGACCAAGTAGGCCAGAGTCTTCCCTGTGCCTGTGCCCGCCTCGACGATGAGGTGGCGGCGCTCCTCGAACGCGCGCAGAACGGCCTCGGCCATCTGCACCTGACCGGGCCGGTACTCGTAATCCGGGTGCGCGCGCGCAATGAGGCCGCCGGGGCCGAAGATTTCTTCCATAACGAAAGCCAGCAGTCAGTATAAAGGCTGTGCCCTCATGCTGACTACTGGCTGATGGCCGGATGTTTCCGGGGGGTTGTTTGACCGCCGCCTGGCCGGGCGCTCGCTTTCCGAGAGCGCAGGACGGGCGCTAAAAGGTTGGCTATTCGGGCTGATCTACAGGCCCCTCGGACGGGTCAACGTTCAACTCTATCTCATCCTGGGGGGCCGCCTGCATCCGGTCTTCGCCCGTCCGCTCGGACGGGTCAACGTTCAGATTGAAATCATTCTCGTTAGCGCTCATGAGGTCTTTCTCCTTTGTTGGGGCCGTGCCGAACGGTCACGGCAGGGCAAGTTTGGCTTAGTCTTTCCGCCTTGCCCGCGAATTCTAGCCCACGCCCCCCCTCTTAGCAACCACTTTGATAACTTTTCTCACAGCCGCGGGCCGGAAGCTCTCAGTCGGCCCCGACCGCGCCGGTCTCCTCGTCCCGCTCTTTCAGGCGCTTCGGGTAGAGCGGGAAACGCGCCGACAGCTCATGCACGGACTGGCGGACGCGGCCACGGACTTCCTCCGACTCCGGCTCCTGGAGGACTGCGGCGATGAGGCGCGCGACCTGTCGCATCTCCTCCTCGCCCATGCCGCGCGTGGTGAGCGCGGGCGTGCCTAAGCGTATGCCGGAGGCGACGAAGGGCTTGTTGGTGTCGAAGGGGATCGTGTTCTTGTTGGCCGTTATACTCGCGGCTTCGAGCGCCTTCTCCGCGACCTTGCCCGTCACACCCTTACCATTCATGAACACGTCAACTAAGACGAGGTGGTTGTCCGTGCCACCGGAGACGAGGCGGAAGCCCTGCTCTTGAAGCTCGTCCGCCAGCGCTTTCGCGTTTGCGAGGATGCGGCGCTGGTAGCTACGGAAGTCCTCGCGCAGAGCCTCGCCGAAGGCGACGGCCTTCGCGGCGATGATGTGAACGAGCGGGCCGCCCTGCACGCCTGGGAAGAGTTTCTTATCAACTTCGGCGGCGTGCTCCGCCTTGCAAAGTATTAGTCCGCCGCGCGGGCCGCGCAGGGTCTTGTGCGTCGTCGTCGTCACGTAGTCGGCGTGCGGGACGGGCGACGGGTGGAGGCCGGCGGCGACCGGGCCGGCGATGTGCGCGATGTCGGCCATGACGCGCGCGCCCACGCCCCGCGCGATCTCGCCGATGCGCTCGAAGTCAATTACTCGCGGGTAGGCCGACGCGCCGCAGACGATGAGCTTCGGGTTGTGCTCCTGCGCGATGCGCTCCAGCACGTCGTAGTCAATCTGCTCGGTCTCGCGCGAGACGCCGTAGTCGGCGACCTTGTAGCTGAAGCCGGAGAAGTTCAGGGGGTGTCCGTGCGTGAGGTGGCCGCCGTGCGAAAGGTTCATGCCGAGTATCTGGTCGCCGTAAGAGAGCGCGGCCAAGTAGACGGCCATGTTGGCCTGAGAACCGCTGTGTGGCTGGACGTTGGCGTGTTCGGCCCCGAACAACTCTTTGGCGCGGTCAATCGCCGCCTGCTCGACCACGTCCGTGAACTCGCAGCCGCCGTAGTATCTCTTCTTCGGATAACCTTCGGCGTACTTGTTCGTGAAGACCGAACCCATCGCTTCGAGCACGGCCTCCGAGACGAAGTTCTCCGAGGCGATCAACTCCAGCCCCTCTGCCTGACGCCGCACCTCGTCGTCAATCGCGCGGCTCACGGTCGGGTCAACCTCCGACAAAGGCGCGTTCAAAAGGTCGCTCATCTCTTCTCCCTCCGGGGCTGTGTATGTCGAACGGCTTGTTTGAAGTGGCCTGATGTTACATCACGCACAGACGCTCTGCAATAATTCCACCGCTGCGAGGCGCGACGGGTCGGGCGATCTTGTGCCTGAGTCCGCCGGTTGCTTTCCCCTCACCCGCTGCGCGAGAATGGCCGTTCATTTTCCGTCGCCGGATTGTCGCCGAGGAGAGTTGAGTAAAACTTTATGCGCTGGTCACAGTATTTCATTCCCACGCTTCGCGAAGACCCGGCGGACGCCGAGGTCGTCTCGCACCGTCTGCTCCTGCGCGCGGGCTACATCCGTCAGCTCGGCGCTGGCGTTTACTCGTTCCTCCCCTTGGGCTGGCGCGTCGCGCAGCGCGCGATGAAGATCATCCGCGAGGAGATGGACGCCGTCGGCGGGCAGGAGTTCTTCCTGCCGGCGCTGCACCCTTCGGAGGTCTGGAAGGAGTCGGGGCGCTGGGCCGTGATGGGCGAGACGATGTTCCGCCTCAAAGACCGCAAGGGCGCGGACATGTGCCTCGGCATGACGCACGAGGAAGTGTTCACCTCGATTGCGCGCCACGAGATACGCTCGTACAAGCAACTGCCGCAGGTCTGGTATCAGATACAGACCAAGTTCCGCGACGAGGAGCGTCCGAAGTCCGGCCTGATGCGCCTCCGGCAGTTCATCATGAAGGACGCCTACACGTTCGACGTTGACAAGGCCGGCCTCGACACTGCCTTTGAAAAACAGCGCGGGGCCTACAAGAAAATCTTCGACCGCTGCGGCATCAAGTATCACATCGTCGAAGCCTCTTCGGGCGCGATGGGCGGCTCGGAGTCCAACGAGTTCATGGCGCGCACGAACGCGGGCGAGGACTTCATCGCCGTCTGCGAGTCGTGCGGCTACGCTGCAAATTTGGAGAAGGCCACATCACGGCTTCCTAAGATTGTTGATGGTGCCGTCCATACAGCCATCGAAGAGTTTCCAACGCCGGGCGTTAGAACGATTGAAGCCTTGGCTTCGTTCCCCGGTGGTGCGTCCGCAGACCGTCAAATAAAAACGCTCGTCTATGTAGCAACATTGACAGATGACTCCAAATTTATGCGGAGGGGTGTTGGCCGACAACTTCCCGGTACTGAACAAAGAATCATTAAGTACCCCGAAGGCACTTTGACTATCATTGCCGATGAGGCTTTGAAAGGTCGGCGCAACATGACGACCGGCGCTAACAAAGATGACTTCCACATTCGCGGCGTGGATATTGAACGTGACATCAAGCCCGATGATTGGCAGGACTTACGAACAGTCAAAGCGGGCGAAGCGTGCAAGAACTGCGAGGCGGGCGTGCTCGACATCTTCAAGGCGATGGAGATCGGCCACATCTTCAAGCTCGGCACGAAGTATTCCGACTCGATGGGCGCGACCGTCTTGAACGCCGAAGGCAAGGAAGTTCCCATCGTCATGGGCAGCTACGGCATCGGCGTCGAGCGCATACTGTCGGCGGCCATCGAGCAGAATCACGACGCGGACGGCATCGTCTGGCCGAAGGCAATCGCGCCCTTCGACGTGGTCGTCACCGTCACGAACGTCAGGCAGAAGGAGTTGACCGACGCGGGCGAGCGTCTCTACGAAGAGTTGAAGCGCGCCGGCCTCGAAGTCCTCCTCGACGACCGAGACGAGCGCGCGGGCGTCAAGTTCAAGGACGCAGACCTCGTCGGCATCCCCTTCCGCATCACCGTCGGCAAGAAGATCGCCGACGGCAAGGTCGAACTGTTCGAGCGCGCGAAGAAGCAGTCAACGGACGTGGGACTCGACGACATGGCCGCCAAAGTGCAGGAGCTTGCGCTGGCCGGACTGTAGGACTGCATGAGGAGTTCTGGCTTTGCGTCCCGTAGGGACAATTGAAAGTAGCCCGGCACTTCAGTGCCGGGATCACGCAGCAAAAGAAATAAGGGAGTCTCGTAGGGACGGCTGAAAAGCTCGTCATCATCCTTCAGTCGTCCCTACGAGACTCCCTTCATTCTCATCCTGCCATTTCCCGGCACTGAAGTGCCGGGCTATTGTCAGCCGCCCCTGACGGGGCTTTCGTTCTTAGTTCTTCACTTCGTGCCTACTTCTTCACTTCGCCACCGGCGCGATGATCTGGTCGAGCAGGTCGGGCTTCGAGTTGTCGCGCAACAAGTGCGCGTACTGCTCGCCGCCGTGGTAGTCGAGCGAGTAGTTCTGGAGCGCGCCCTCGTTGTTGACGAGCAGGTTGATCGGGGCCTTGCTCGTCTTGGACGCGGCGACAGCGTCGCGTAGCACGCCGGGCGAGTACGCCTTGCCGTCAACGGCGACGACCGTCATGCCTGGGCCGAGCCTGGCCGCGAACGCGGGCATCCCCGGAATCACGTCGGCGATGAGGCCCTTGGTGTCCAGCCGAAGCCCGAGCGAGTAGCCCATCTCGACGCGGTCGCGCGCGTCCTCCATGTCTTGAATGCGCTCGCTGCGCACGTTGTCGTAGGCGAGACGCCAGCCGCCGCGCTCTAGCCCTGCGAGCGGCGCGTGGAAGTCGTTTGACCACAGGCGCTGGTTGAGGAACGTGCGCCAGTCGTTGGGCGCGACCTCGTTCAGGGTGTTCACGACATCGTCGAACGTGTAGGGCTTGACCATCGGCGAGGTCGAGGGCGCGCCGTGGAAGCGTTTGACGAAGTCGTCGAGCGAGCGCTGGCCGTTGGTGAGCTGACGTATGAGCGTGTCGGCGTCGAGCCAGATGAGTTCGCCCTCGTCGTAGAAGTCAACGTCGCGCCGCTCGGCGTCCCACTCGCCGGGCGCGTTGTAGAGCAGTTGCGCGGCGACCGTGGTGTCAATCAACGGACGCCACAGGCGGCCCGGTCGGTGGTCGAGTCCGGCGGCGACCTGCGCCAAATGGTCGTGGTATTCGTCCGGCGTCCAGAGGCCGCTGCGCGCCGTCATCACGTCGCCGTAATACTCTGTCAGCCCCTCGTAAACCCACAGCAGCTCGCCCTGCATCGGCTTCTGGTAGTCGGACGTTGCGAGGCCCGCGGGACGGCGGAACTTACCGTTCCACGAGTGGAAGTATTCGTGCGGCAGGACGCTCAGCGCGAGGCGGCCTAGCTGCTCGTCTATCAACGAGCGCTCGCCCACGCGGCTGTCGTTCGACTGGTGGTGCTCCAACCCGAAGTGCGCGACGCGGTCGCTCAGGGTGAAGAGGAAGTTGTAGTGCTCGTAGTGCTCGGCCCCGGCGAGCGACTCGGCCTCGCGGACGAGGTTGCGCATCGAGTTGATGAACTTCGGGGTGGCTCCGAGCGCCGCGGGGCTGTCCGCCGCGAGGTCTATCTCGACGGGGCGCTCCCCGGTCTTGAGCGGGATGGCGCGGAAGTATTCGCCCGCGAGCACGGGCGAGTCCACGAGGTTCGTCAGGGAGACGGGCGCGAAAGTGATTTCGCCTTTGGACTCTTTCTCGACGCGCAGCGCCGTCCCGAACTTCCAGCCGGGCGGCAGGCGCAAAGAAGCGTCGAACGTGATGTCGTCGGTGTGCGTGACCGACGGATAGAGCAGAACCCAGTTCCAGGTGACGATGGCGAGGTGCGCGGTCGTCGAAGAGCCTGCGCTGAAGCCGCCCGCGAAGGTCGGAGCGAGGAATTCAATGTCGGCCTCGACCGCCGTCGCGCCCGGCGGCACGTCCATGTGGAAGGCGTACATGTCCACGGGGTCGCGCCGCCATTGCAAGGTCTTGCCGCCGGCGGTGAACTTCAACCCCGAAAGGTTGATGATCGGCCCCGTCGGCCCGTGCTCGCCGGGAATCCACTCCGGGTAGTAGAGCGTGAGCGGGCCGGGTTGTGCCGGTATCACCTCGGTCGCGCGGAAGAGCTTGCGCGGCGCGTCGGTCGCGTCCACCGCGAGCCTGACCGCCTGAGAGCCGCGGCCCCCTTGCGCGAGCGCGTCTGCGCCCAGCGCCAGCGTGAGCGCGAGGGCGGACAAAAGTAGTGCGAGTCTCTTTTTCATAAGCTCCTCCGTTGAAGAAAGTTTCGACGCGCGGGCGCGCGAGGCCGCATGGCCCCGCCCTCACCCATGTCTTAAAGCTTCGACAGTTTTCTTACTGAGGCGATGCCTGAATCTAAACCCCGCCGACTTTTTTTTCAACAGCCAAGACGAGGAAGACGCTCAGGCGGAGGCGACTCCGGCGCGGCAGAGCTTCAGTCAATCATCTCGTTGATGAGCAGCGTGAGCGCGTCGTCTTGCAGCGTCTTATTGTTCTGGAGGTCGCTGTGGAGGTCGCAGGCGAAGGCGGCGTAGGCGATGGGGAGCGCCGTCTGGTAGAAGGCGCTCGCGCGCGAGCCGGCGAGGTGTACGCCGAGGAGCGACGCGCGCGTCACGCGCCCGTCGCCCGGCTCGTACATCGCCGCGACGACCTGAGAGCGCGTGAAGCGCTGGCCGTCCGACGAGCGCAACTCGCGCGGGCGCACCAGCGTCAGCCAGCGCCCGCGCCGCTCGTCGCGGACGATGACGGGCGCGCTCAGAGTCTCTTCGCAGTCGCCGCCGAAGGCGTAGAGCTTGACGGGCGCTTCCCCTGAGCCGGCGGCGTCGAGCGCCTCGTGGAAGCGGCGCGCGCGGCGGAGCACGGTGGCGAAGTATGCGTCCAGCTCTTCGAGCGCGCCCTTGCCCGTCCGTGCCTCCTGCCCGCGGACGAGGCCGCGCGCGTAATCGGCGCGGAAGGCAGGGTCGTTCGCCGCAGACCACTGGTAGCGACGCCACACCGCCGGGTCGTAGAGATCAACTTGGACGGGGCGCAGGTGCTCGTCGAGGAAGCGCGCCTGCCCGCCGTGCGGCAGCAGTTGAAAGATCGAAGGCCCGGTCAACACGTCCTCGCGCGAGAGCTTGTCGAGCAGGCGCACGCGCGGGCGCAGGCCCTCGGTCACGGAGTAGCCTTCGAGCAGCGTCGCGAACGCCTCCATCGAGCCTTCGTTCGGCGTGCCGAACATGAAAATCTTGTTGACGAGGCCCGCGCCCTGCCAGTCCGGTCGGGCTTCGACGCCTTCGGGCGCGAGGTCTCGGTCGCCGTACATCGCCGCGTAGCGCGCGACGAGTCCGCCCATCGAGTGCGCGACGATGTTGAAGCGCAGGTCTGGCCGACCGAGCCTGAGCTTCAAAGCCTGAAGGCGGCGGACGAGCAGGCGGGCCGACTCCACGTTGTCGCGCCGCCAGTCGTATGGGAAGACGTAGAAGGTGTCCTGGTCGCCGCCCTCCGGCGGGTTGTCGAGGTCGCCCTCGCGGTAGCCGCCGTAGTCTTCGAGCGCGCGCAGCAGGTAATGATAGACGTAAACTTCGGGGGCGAGCTTCGCCAGCTTCGCCGTCTCGACGATGCGCGCGGCCACGAGGTCGTCGCGGTTGGCTTCGAGGTCGGGCGTCGTCGGCAAGGAGAGGTCGTCCAGGCGCGAGCGGAAGGCCGAGGGCCACACGACCTCGCCCGTCTTCCGGTTCACGATGCGCGAGCCGAGTATGCCGGGGATGACGACGACGGGGCGCTTGCCCTTGCGCTCGCGCGCGCCCGCGAAGATGCGTTCGAGGTTCGGCGTGTGCCGCGCGCCGCAGCCCGCAAGCGGGAGCAAGAGGCTGAAAGTTAAAAAGGCGACGAGGGTAAAAGGGTAAAAGGGGAAGAGGGGAAACGGGAGAGGAACTGTAAGTCGTCCTTCCCCTTTACCCTCTTCCCCTCTTCCCCTTTTACCCATCCGTTTTGCGATTTATGAGGCTGGCGACGAAGCCCGCGCCGAAGCCGTTGTCAATGTTGACGACCGTGACGTTCGAGGCGCAGGAGTTGAGCATGCCGAGCAGGGCGGCGACGCCGCCGAAACTTGCGCCGTAGCCGACGCTCGTCGGCACGGCGATGACGGGCGCGGCGACAAGGCCGCCGACGACCGAGGGGAGCGCGCCCTCCATCCCCGCGGCAACGACGAGGACGCGCGCCGCGCGCAGTCGCTCGCGCTCGGCCATGACGCGGTGGATGCCGGCGACGCCCGCGTCCCAGATTCTCTCGACGCGGTTGCCCATCGCCTCGGCGGTCAGGGCCGCTTCCTCGGCCACGGGGATGTCGCTCGTGCCCGCGGTGACGACCATGATCACGCCTGCGCCGCGCTCGGTGCGGTCGCGCACGACGCGGATCATGCGCGCGCTGGCGTGCCACTCGGCCTCGATGCAGACGTTGCGGACTTCGCCGAACGTGCCCTCGTCCGTCCGCGTCACGAGCACGTTGGGCGCGCGCGCGGCCAACGCCTCGACGATTTCGACCACCTGCGCGCGCGTCTTCCCCGCCCCGAAGACGACTTCGGGGAAGCCCTGCCGCGCGGCGCGCGCGTGGTCAACCCGCGCGTGCCCGATATCCTCGAAGTGCAGGTTGGAGATGCGCCGCGCCGCCTCCGGCTCGTCGAGTTCGCCGCCCTTGAAGGCACGCAGCAGCCGCTCTAGCTCACGCAAGTCCATCGCGTCGAATGAACGAAGTTAACTCTCCAGAAACTTAGCGGGCATTTTAGCACCCGACCGGCGACCGCCCGAAACGGCAGTGCGTCAGTTCAGAGTTCGAGCTTGAGCTTGCGTGCTTTTGAAGGTCACAAGCTAAAGCTTGAACTCTGAACCCTCCCGGCTGACACTCTACACCGAAGACGCGCCGCTTGCGCGCGTCGAACACTGCCCGTAAGATTCAGTGTTTGCGGTTATGGAACTGACACTCGCAATCACCGGCGCTTCCGGCTCGATCTATGCGCACCGCACGCTCGCGCACATGGCGGCGAGCGGCGTGGTGGAGCGCGTGAACCTCATCATGTCACGTTCGGCGCTGGTCGTTGCGCGTGTCGAGATGGGCGCGAAGATCGAGGAGGGCGACGCGCGCGCGGTCAACGAGTGGGTGGGACTTCCAGCCGACTCGAAACTCATACGCTTCCACCGGCTCGACAACATGGCCGCCGCGCCCTCTTCGGGGTCGCACCCGCAGGCCGGGATGGTCGTCGTGCCGTGCTCGATGGGGACGCTCGGCGCGATTGCTTCGGGCGCGGGCACGAACCTGATTCACCGCGCGGCGGACGTGACGCTCAAAGAGGGGCGCAGGCTCGTGCTCGTCGTGCGCGAGACGCCGTACAACGCCGTCCACCTGGAGAACATGCTCCGGCTCGCGCACGCGGGCGCGCGCGTTTTCCCTGCGAGTCCGGGCTTCTACCACCGCCCGCAGACGATTGAACAACTGGTTGACCACCTCGTCTTTCGCCTGCTCGACCAGTTCGGCATCCCCCACCCGACAGGCACACGCTGGAAAGGCGAGACGGGAGAAACGATGAATGCGGAATGATGAATGATGAATGGAAGACAGCCTGCTTTAAATTCATCATTCATCATTCCGCATTCATCGTTAATGATTATGGAGTGGCACAACGGCGAGTACACCATCAGCACCGAACGCGGGCGGCTCGACTTCGCGGTCATCCACCGCTACATCAGCGATGAAAGTTACTGGGGCAAGGGCCGTCCCATCGCCGTCGTGCGGCGCGCAATCGAGAACTCTCTGCCGTTCGGCGTCTATCACGGGACGGAGTTGGTCGGTTTCGCCCGCGTCGTGACGGACTACGCGACCTTCGCCTGGCTCGCCGACGTGTTCATACTCGAAGGGCACCGCGGGCGCGGCCTGTCGAAGTGGCTGATGGAGACGATCATCTCGCACCCGGAGTTGCAGGGCTTCCGCCGCTGGGTTCTGGCGACGAAGGACGCGCACGGACTCTACCGACGGTTCGGCTTTCAGGATTTGCACAGGCCCGAACGCTGGATGGAGCGGCCCGACCCGAAGATGTCCGAGTCGCCCGACTACTGGGAGCCACGTTGACCTTAAATCTTTGGCGAAGCGCCACGCCCGTTGAGTCGTTTGGCATTTTGCCAGCATTGTAACGACGGCGCGCGGCACTTTACGATGACGACGGGCTGACTCCGGCGATGATGATGACGGCCCGGCTTTTGCTTTGAACGAAGACGAGATGACGACCGCCGCTAGTAACATCCGCACGACGCTCGAAATGATTAAGATCGAGCACACGCTCTTCGCGCTGCCGTTTGCCTTCCTCGGCGCGTTGCTGGCGGCGCGCGGCTTCACGCCGCGGGGGCTGCCGACGTGGTGGCAGGCGCTCTGGATAACTCTGGCGATGGTCGGGGCGCGCTCCGCCGCGATGGCCTTCAACCGCATCGCCGACCGCGACTACGACGCCGCGAACCCGCGCACGCGCTCGCGCGCCATACCCGCGGGACTGCTCTCGGTCTCATTCGTCTGGGCGTTCACGCTCGCCTCGGCGGCGCTCTTCTTCGTCGCCGCGGGCGCGCTCAACCGCCTGACGCTCCTGCTCTCGCCGGTCGCGCTCGCCTCCGTCCTGTTCTACTCCTACACGAAGCGATTCACGTCGCTCTCGCACCTCGCGCTCGGATGGTGTCTCGCAATCGCCCCGACGGGCGCTTGGGTCGCCGTGCGCGGCCACGTTGACAGCGCCGTGCCGCTCTTGCTCTCGCTCGTCGTGCTGCTGTGGACAGCCGGCTTCGACGTGCTCTACGCCTGCCAGGACTTTGACTTCGACCGGGCGGCGGGCCTGCGCTCGATACCGGCGCGTCTGGGCGTGGCGCGCGCGCTGTGGGTCTCTCGCGCGCTGCACGCGGGGGCTTTCGCGGCGCTCGTCGGGTTATACTTTCTGACCGGCCTGGGCTGGCCGGCGCTCGCGGGCGTCTTGGCGACGGGCGCGCTGCTCATCTATCAACACTCGCTCGTCCGCGCCGACGACCTCTCGCGCCTGAACGCAGCGTTCTTCACCACGAACGCCTTCGTCAGCGTGATCCTGCTCGCCACGTTCGGCGGCGCGGTTTTTCTGACTCGATTTTAAGATTATGAACTTTTCACGCGACACTAAACTCGACGAACTCGCCGCCAGGGTCGAGGCTGGCGCGCGGCTCTCATTTGAAGACGGCGTGGCCCTGTTTCAGACGGACGATTTGCCCGCGCTCGGTCGCCTGGCCGACTCCGTGCGGCGTCGCCTGCACGGGCGCGTGACCTATTACAACGTCAACCGCCACTTCAACCCCACGAACGTCTGCTACGCCGACTGCAAGTTCTGCGGCTTCTTCCGCACGCCGCGCGAAGCAGACGCCTACACGCACAACATCGAAGACTCTCTGGCGCTAGCGGGCGAGGCCGTGCGCGAGGGCGCGACCGAGCTGCACATCGTCGGCGGCCTGAACACGAAGCTGCCGTTCAGCTACTTCACAGACCTCCTCTCGTCGCTCAAGGCCGCGTACCCGCAGCTTCATCTTAAAGCGTGGACGATGGTCGAACTCGACCACTTCGCGCGCTTCTACAAGATGAGCGACGAGGACGTGATCGAGAAGTTAAAGGCCGCAGGGATGGACTCGTGTCCCGGCGGCGGCGCGGAGATTTTCCGCGAGCCGACGCGCTCGCTCGTCTGCGCGCACAAGACGGACGGCGGGCGCTGGCTCGAACTCTCCGGCAAAGTCCACGCCGCGGGCCTGAAGACCAACGCGACGATGCTCTACGGCCACATCGAATCCGTTGAAGACCGCGTTGACCACCTCGTCCGCTTGCGCGAGCAGCAGGAGCGTTCGGGCGGTTTCCAGTGCTTCATCCCGCTCGCCTTCTATCCGCCGGGCACGCAGCTCTCGCACCTGCCCGGCCCCACGGGCGTTGACAGCTTGAAGACGATGGCCGTCTCGCGCCTCATGCTCGACAACTTCCCGCACATCAAATCCTACTGGGTCATGCTCGGCAAACGTCTAGCGCAGGTCGCCCTCCACTACGGTGCGAACGACCTTGACGGCACGATCACCGAGGGCGGCGAGCTGACCGAGAGCTACTCGGTCGAGGCGGGGGGCGAAGTGAAGATGTCGAAGCAGGAGATCGTCGCGCTCATCGAAGACGCCGGCCTCGAAGCGGTCGAGCGCGACACGCTCTATAATCCCGTGCAGCGCGCGGTGGCGACCATCTGAGCGTTTTTCGGCCTCGCGTGGTAGCCTTAGTGATGCCCACCCGATGAGTCTGAAACGAGGAGACACGAGATGACCAACGAAGAGATTCAGCGGGTGATGGAGTTCATCATCAAACAGCAGGAAAGCGTGTCCGACAGGATGGAGCAGATGTTGGAATTGCACGCTCAATCCGAAAAGCGCATCAGCCGGCTTGAGACGGCAGCCGTCCATCTCTATAACGCGACGGCCGAACTCAGCAAGAAAATGACGGAATTGGCGGAGGCGCAGGCGCACACCGACCAGCGCGTGAACGCCCTGATTGACATCATCGAGCAGGGGCGCAACGGGAAATCTCAGAATTAAGCTATGACCACCGCAACCGAAACACGCACCATCACGGTCGCGCACTCGCCCGACTCGGACGACGCCTTCATGTTCTACGGGCTGGCGACGAACAAGATTGACACGGGCGACTTGAAGTTCGAGCACGTGCTCGAAGACATACAGACCTTGAACGAGAAGGCGACGCGCGGCGTCTATGACGTGACGGCCATCAGCTTCCACGCCTACGCCTACGTCTCGGACAAGTACGTGCTGCTCCAGCACGGCGCGTCCATCGGCGAGGGCTACGGCCCCATCGTCGTCGCGCGCGAGCCGCACGCGGTCGAGGACTTGCCGAGGTTGAAGATCGCCGTGCCGGGGACGATGACGAGCGCGTTCCTCGCTCTTAGAATCCTTTGCCCAGAGTTCGAGTACGAGGTCGTCCCGTTCGATCAGATCATCGAGGCCGTGCAGAACGAGAAGGCCGACGCGGGCCTGCTCATCCACGAGGGGCAGCTCTTTTATCAGAAGCTGGGGCTGCACAAGGTCGTTGACCTCGGCGAGTGGTGGAAGCAGTGGACAGACCTGCCGCTGCCGATGGGCGGGAACGTCATCCGACGCGACCTCGGCGCGGAGACCATCGGGCGCGTCTCCGCCTACCTGCACGAGTCCATCCGCTATTCGCTCGACAATCGCCGCGACGCGCTGGCCTACGCCATGCAGTTCGCGCGCGACATGGACACCGATCTGGCCGACCGCTTCGTCGCGATGTGGGTCAACCAGCTCACGCTCGACTACACCGAGCGCGGACGCCGCGCCGTCCAGCGCCTGCTCGACGAGGGCGCACGGCGCGGCGTCATCCCGCGCCGGGTTATCGCCGACTTCGTCGGCTAAGTTCAAAGTTCCAAGTTCAAAGTTAAGACGCGCCGGCCAAACTTTGAACCTTGAACTTGGAACTTTGAACTTATTGAATGGCAACACGTCCGCGCGCGGGCGCATCGAAAGTGTTGCTCGGCGGGCGGTCTTCTAAGCGTTGAATAAAGCCTCGCCCTGTCTAATCTCCAAAGTTCAAAGAGTCGGACTATGAAAAGAGTTCTTTTGTCGGTTCTGGCGGCGGCGAGCGTTTGCGGCGCGGGGGCGGCGGCGCGGGCGCAGACGAGTTCGGCGGGCAACAGCGCGCCTTCGACCATCAATCGCTCCGGCGCGCCCGTGGACGTTGAGCGCATCATCCGCACGTTCGGGCAGAAGGAGACGGAGGCCCGGAGGGCGCTGAACCAGTATTCGTTCCAGCGCGACGCCGTCATCCAGACCGTGGGTTTCGGCGGGCAGGTTTCGGGCGAGTACCATCGCAGGTCGGGCTTCGTCTTCGACGACAGCGGCACGCGCTACGAGAAGATTCTCTTCTTCCCCATGCCGACCATCAAGGACATTCAGATCACGCCCGAAGACATCGAAGACCTCGGCGGCGTGAACGCCTTCGCGCTCGAAGCCGCGAAGATCGGCGACTACAACTTCTCCTACGTCGGCAAGGAGAAGATTGACGAGCTTGACACATACGTCTTCGACGTGACGCCGAAAGTTCTCTCCGACACGGGGCGGCTCGCGTCGCTCAAGAGGTCGAAGACGCCGGAGCGCTACTTCCAGGGGCGCGTCTGGGTTGACGACCAGGACTACCAGATCGTCAAGGCACGCGGCAAGGGCGTGCCCGAATTCGACCAGCGCTTTCCCACCTTCGAGACCTACCGCCAGCAGATTGACGGCAAATACTGGTTCCCGACCTACGCCTACGCCGACGACAGCCTGACCTTCAAGGACGGCTCGGTCATTCACGTCCGCATGCTCATCAAGTACACAGACTTCCAGCGGCTGAAGGGCCGAGTGACGGTCGTCGAAGAGGGAAACCCCGGCGACACGCAGGACAAGAACACTCAGCCCGCGAAGCCCGCGGCGACGCCGACCCCGCCGCCAACGAAGCCGAAGCCGTAAGCTTCTTCGAGAGTTTGCAAAAAGCGGCGACGCGACAAAGGGGTTGTCGCGTCGCCGCTTTGCTCTAAAGAGCACCCAACAAACAAGGGGACGCCGGGAGCGCGTGCATGCCGCTCTCGACTCTCTAAGGCTTCACTCCCAACTCCGCGGCGACGAGCGCGCGCGTCCGCTCGGTCAATCTCTTCACGTCCTCGTCCGTCTTCAGCCCCTTCGTCTCGACCGGCGGCAGCACGACCATTTCGATTGTGCCGGGGCGCGCAGTGCCCGTTCCCTTGCCCATCAGCGCGTCCGTGTTCCTGATGGCGACCGGCACGACGGGCACCTGCGCCTCGACGGCCATGTAGAAGCCGCCCTTCTTGAACGGCAATAGCTGACGGGGCCGTGCGCGCGTCCCCTCGGCGAAGACGCCGAACGAGACGCCCGCCTTCAGGCGGTCGGTCGCGGCCTTCACCGTGCGCAGGGCGCGCTCGCGGTTCGAGCGGTCAATCGCCAGGATGTTGACGAAGCCCATGCCGTAGCCGAGTATCGGCACTTTCAAAAGCTCCTTCTTCGCGATCAGGCCGACGCGGCGACCGACGAAGCAGAAGAGCGTGGCCGTGTCGAGGAACGAGCAGTGGTTGGCGATGAAGACGTAAGGACGACGCGGGTCGAGGTGTTCGAGGCCCCGCACGCTCACGCGCGCGCCGCTTAAGCGCAGCCACATGCGCCCGCCCCAGAGCGCCCACGGATAGACTAGCTCCGGGCGGCGCGCGACGAGCGCGACCGTAATCGCGGGCGGCCCGAAGATGAGCAGAAGCATCGCCGCCACGAAGAGCGACCACCAGTACCACAGGCGGCCCGCGAGCGTCGCGCGAGCGCCTGTGCTAGACTCTGCGCGCGAAACGCCGCCGCCGCGCTCTTGACCTTCAATCTCTTGCGGAAGACTTTCAGGATGCACTCGAACGCGTTCCTTCGCCGCCCCTTCTCCATCTTGGCCGCCGCGCTCGTCCTCTGCGGACTGTTTTTCACCGACGCGACCGCACAGCGCCGCCGGCCCACCCCGCCACGGCCCGCCGCCGACAACTCCGAGACGAGCGCCGCCCGCGTGTCCTCGCCGCGCGACGCGCTCGGCTTCACGCCGGGCGACGACCGGCGGGTCGCCGACTGGACTCAGATCACAGACTACTTCAAGCGCCTCGACCGCGCGAGCGACCGCGTGCTCGTACAGCAAATCGGCGAGAGCACGCTCGGCAGGCCGCTCTTCGTCGCCTACCTGAGCGCGCCGGAGAATATACGCTCTCTCGACAGGTATCGCGAAATCCAGCGCCGCCTCGCAGACCCGCGCCTCGTCGCCTCAGACGCCGCGCGCGAACGTCTCGTCCGCGAAGGCAAGACCGTCGTCGTCATCTCCTGCTCGATCCACTCGACGGAAATCGTCGCCTCGCAGATGTCCATGCAGTTGGCCTACGAACTGGCGAGCGCGCAGGACGCCGACACGCGCGAGATTCTGAACAACACGATCCTCATCCTCATCCCACGCGTCTGCTCTGGAAGGAGTGGTTCCCCGAAGTCGTTTACGACATACACCAGCAGGGGCAGACCGGCTCGCGCTTCTTCGTCCCGCCCTTCTACGACCCGCCGAACCCGAACATCGCCCCGCTCCTGCTCCGAGAGGTCGGACTCATCGGCCACAAGATCGCCGCGGACGAGGAGGCCGCCGGGTTCAAGGGCGTCGCCACCAACTCGCTCTACGACACGTGGTGGCACGGCGGCTTCCGCACCGCGCCCTACTACCACAACTCAATCGGCATCCTCACCGAGGCCGCGAGCGCGCGCCTTCTGACGCCCGCGCGCGTCGCGCCCGAACAACTTCAGAGGTACTCGACGCGCGGCCTGCCCTCGTCGCTGCCCTTGAGTCCGCTGACGAACTTCCCAGACCCCTGGCCCGGCGGCGAGTGGCGCGCGCGCGACATCCTCAACCTTGAGATGGTTTCCACGCGCGCCGTGCTCTCTCTGGCCGCGAAGTACCGCGAGCGCTACCTTCGGAACTTCTACGAGCTGGGCGTGCGCGCGCTCGACTGGCCGACGAAGGATGGAGACGTGCTCGCCTACATCATCCCGGCCGGGCAGGGCAGAGACGAGTCGGTCGCCAAGCTCGTCGGCCTCCTCGTCGAGCAGGGCGTCGAAGTCTATCGCATGGACAGAGAGCTTCACCTGACGCTCGCGCCCACGCGCGGCACAGTCTACAACGACGAGAAAGACAGTCCGCCCGAATGGCCCACGGGCAGTTACCTCATCTTCCTCAAGCAGCCCTATCGCACGAATGTTCAGGCGCTCTTCGAGAAGCAGATTTACCCCGACCGCATATCGGGCGGCGCGCCCGAACGACCCTACGACGTGGCCGGCTGGACGCTGCCGATGCAGATGGGCGTCGAGGCGCTCCCCGTCCAGAGCATACGCGAGACGGAGGGCGAGCGACGGCTCACACTTATCCGTGAAGAATCGGATGTGCGGCGCGACCTGAGCCTCAAACTTAAAAGCGACGGCGGCTCACCCGTTCAAAATCCCGTCGCGCGCCCCGTCCGCCTCGCGCTCTACCGGAGTTGGACGGCCTCGATGGACGAGGGCTGGACGCGCTGGCTCTTCGATACCTTCAACGTGCCCTACACATCGCTTCGCGACGCGGACGTGCGCGCTGGCTCCTTGCGCGCGAAGTTCGACGTGATCGTGCTGCCTTCGATGCGGATGCGCGAGATAGTCGAGGGGCGCGCGAAGGATACCGCGCCCCCGGAGTTGACGGGCGGCATCACGGACGCGGGCGTCGAGAACCTACGCCGCTTCGTTGAGGACGGCGGCACGCTCGTCTGCTGGGATGAGTCAACCGAACTCGCCATCAAGCGCTTCAACCTCCCCGTCCGCAACGTCCTCGAAGGCTTGAAGCCTTCGGACTTCTACTGCCCCGGCTCCGTCCTGCGCGTCGAGGTTGACACCGCGCACCCGCTCGCGCGCGGCCTCCCGCGCCTCGCGGACGCCTACTTCGTCAACAGCGCGGCCTTCGAGGTGGCGGACTCTGCGCGCGCGCGTGTCGTCGCGCGCTACGCCGCGCGCAAGGAGGACGTTCTGCGTTCGGGGTGGCTGCTCGGCGCGCAATACCTCGCGGGCCGTGCGGCGCTCGTCGAGACAAGCTTGGGCAAGGGCCGCATCGTCCTCTTCGGCTTCCGACCGCAACATCGCGGGCAGACGTGGGGCACGTTTCCCTTCGTCTTCAACGCGATCAGCGAATAAGTTCAAAGTTCCAGGTTCAATGTTCAAAGTTAAGACGCGCCGGGCAAACTTTGAACTTTGAACCTGGAACTTTGAACTGAATTCCGGACATCCCTTCGCCTTTCCCCGCAATCAAAGGTGCGTCAGGCTCTGTCCGCGTGTTAATCTTTCCGCAGTTTTGGAGTCGAAAGCCATGAGAAAGACCGCCGCCCTGCTGCTCCTCGCCTTTTTGGTCGCCGTACCGCAGCTACTCTTCGCGCAGATGCGCCCGCGCCGCGCCGAGCAGTCGCAGACGACGACCGCCCCCGCGCAGGCCCCCGCGCCGCTCCCGTCGTCCGACGCGCCGCGGCAGCCGGGCCAGGCCGCGCCCGCACAGCGCGGCCAGCGTGGTCAGGTCTCGGAGGAGGTCGGCGAGGACGAGGTGGTGAGAGTCAATGCGTCGCTCGTCACCGTCCCCGTCTCCGTGCTCGACCGCGACGGGCGCTTCATCGGGGGACTGCGCAAGGAAGACTTCCGCATCTTCGAGGACGGCGCGGAGCAGGAGGTCGCCTACTTCGCGCCGGTCGAGCAGCCGTTCACAGTTGCGCTCCTCATAGACACCTCCGGCTCGACCCGTTTCAAGGTCGAGGAGATGCAGGACGCGGCCATCGCCTTCCTCAACCAACTGAGGCCGAGCGACCGCGTCATCGTCGTCTCGTTCGACGACAAGATACGCGTCCTCTCCGACCCCACCAGCGACCGCGGCGTGCTGCGCGACGCCATCCGCCGCACGCACACCGGCGACGGCACGCGCCTCTACGACGCTGTTGACCTCGTCATCAACCAGCAGCTCAGCCACATCCAGGGGCGCAAGGCCATCGTCCTCTTCACCGACGGCGTTGACACGACGAGCAAGCACGCCAGCTACCAGAGCACACTGGCCGAGGCCGAAGAACTCGACGCGATGATCTACCCGATTCAGTACGACACCTACATGGACGGGCAGATGGGCGGCGGGGGCGGCTGGCCCGGCGGCGGAGGCGGCGGCTATCCGCGGCGCGGCGGCTCCGGCATCGGCGACATCATCGGGGTCATCATCGGCGGCGGCACGTACCCTTCGGGGCGCGGCGGCGGGGGCGGAGGAGGCGGGGGCGGCACGTCGCGCGGCGAGTACGCGCTCGCGGGCGAGTACCTGCGCGCGCTCGCCGACGAGACCGGCGGGCGTCACTACGGCGCGGAGACCATGGGCAACATCGAGCAGGCGTTCTCGAACATCGCCGAGGAGTTGCGCCAGCAGTACCAGCTCGGCTACTACCCCGCGCGCCAGTCGCAGGCCGCCGAGCGCCGCCAGATCAAGGTGCGCGTCAAGCGCCCCAACCTCGTCGTGCGCGCGCGCGACAGCTACGTCTATAAGCCCGCCGGCACGACCGCGCCCGCCGACGCGACCGCACAGGGCACGAACGCGACGCAGTCCGCGCCCGTCCTGCGCAAACACGACTTTAGGAGTGCGGGCGGCACGAATTAGGGCGAAGGGGCAGGAGGGTAAAAGGGGAAGAGGGAAAGGGGAAGCTTGTATGCTCCCCTTTCCCTCTTCCCCTTTTACCCTCTTCCCCCTGTTCACTCAGACGACCGTGCCGTTGGGGATGACGCTGTTCTTGGGGACGATGATGATGCGCTCGCGTATGTGCCAGCTCCCGTCGGGCGCGACCTCGTCCTCGACGCCGCGCTCGTTCACCAGCCGGACGCCCGCGCCGATGCGCGCGTTCTTGTCAATGATGGCATTGCGGATGACCGCCCCCTCGCCGATGCCGATGCGGGGCACATCGCCGCGCGCGTCGCCGTCCATGTCCTCGATGGACTGGTAGAAGTCCGCGCCCATGACGTAGGTGTTCTCGATGGTCGCGCCGAAGTCTATGCGTGTGCGGACGCCGATGAGCGAGCGGTTGATGACGGCGCGCGTGATGATGCAGCCCTCGGAGATGATTGACTGGTTGATGTGGCAGTTGTTGACCTTCGACGGCGGCAGATACCTCGCGCGCGTGAAGATCGGGGCCTCAGTGTCGAAGAGGTTGAACTTCGGAATGGTCGCCGTCAGGTCGAGGTTGGCCTGGTGGAAGGCCGAGATCGTCCCGATGTCCTCCCAGTAGCCGTCGAACATGAAGGCTTGGACGTTGCAGCACTGGATGGCCGCCGGGATGACCTGCTTGCCGAAGTCCATCCACGTCCCGTCGCGGGCGAGCAGCTTCGTCAGCCACTCGTACTTGAAGACGTAGATGCCCATCGAGGCGAGGAACGGTCGGCGCGCGGCCTCTTCCGCCGACAACCCGAAGGCGGTCGTGTCCACGCGCATCTCTTCGAGCGCCTCGCCCTTCGGCTTCTCGCGGAACTCGACGATGTGCCCCGAAGACTCGGCCTTGAGCAGCCCGAAGTCTTCGGCCTGCTCGCGGACGAACGGGATGACCGAGATGGTCACGTCGGCCTCCGACTCGAAGTGGCGCGCGAGGAACTTGCGGTAGTCCATCCGGTAGAGATGGTCGCCCGAAAGTATCAGCAGCGTGTCTATGCCCCAGTCGCCGATGTGCGGCAGCACTTGGCGCACAGCGTCCGCCGTGCCCTGAAACCACTCCGGGCTGTAAGGCGTCTGCTCGGCGGCGAGGATTTCGACGAAGCCGTCGGAGAATTGCGAGAAGCGGTAGGTGCGCGCGATGTGGCGGTTCAGGCTGGCCGAGTTGTACTGCGTCAAAACGAAGATGCGCAGGATGTCCGAGTTGATGCAGTTCGAGATCGGGATGTCCACGAGCCGGTACTTGCCGCCCAGGGGCACAGCCGGCTTCGAGCGCGTCAGCGTCAGAGGCGACAGGCGCGTGCCCGCGCCGCCGCCTAAGATAACCGCAAGGATGTTCGGCCTCTTCGGAGCCATCGCTTTCCAACCTTCCGCGTCCGTATTGAAAACTAGAGGATGCTGCGAGCATAGACGCAAAGCTTGCGCGTTTCAAGAAGCGGTTGTCTCATTTTTCTTGCGAAGCGGGCAGGAGAAGCTTAACGAAAGCTGAATGGAACCGGACGATTCTCAGTAAGCCGCAGCCGTCGAGGACGTTTTCACTCCGGCGGCCTCCTGCGCGATCTTGACGCCGACGGAAGCGCCGATGCGCGTCGCCCCGGCCTCGACCATCGCGCGCGCGTCCTCGATTCCTTTGACGCCGCCCGCGGCCTTGACGCCCATCTCCGCGCCGACGGTGCGACGCATCAGCGCCACGTCCGCGACGGTCGCGCCCGACTTGGCAAATCCCGTCGAGGTCTTCACGAAGTCCGCGCCCGCGCGCTTGGCGGCGAGGCATGCTCTCACCTTTTCGTCGTCGGTCAAAAGCGCCGCCTCGATGATCGTCTTGACGAGCACGCCCTCGCCGTGCGCCGCCTCGACGACCGAGCGGATGTCGTACTCGACGGCGCAGTCGTCGCCGCTCTTCAAAGCGCCGACGTTGATGACCATGTCTATCTCGCGCGCGCCGTCGAACATGGCCCGCCGCGTCTCGTAAGCCTTCACGTCGGCAAGCGTCGCGCCCAAAGGGAAGCCGACCACCGTGCACACGGGCACGCCCGACCCGCGCAGCACGCAGGCCGACACCTTCACCCACGTCGGGTTCACGCACACGCTCGCGAAGTGGTACTGCGCCGCCTCCTCGCACAGACGCCTGATGTCGGCCTCGCTCGCCTCCGGCTTCAGGAGCGTGTGGTCAACCAGGCTCGCCCAGTCGCGCGCCGACGCCGACTCGCCCAGCACCACACCGATGCGCGCCGCGCCCGCGTCCACCACCCGCTGCATCCTTTCGGGGCAGCGGTTGAAGCACGCGGACTCGCACCCGCACGCGCCGTCGTGCACATGCTCCTCGCCGTTCAGGCGCGCGACGATGACATCCGTGATCTGCTCGACGAGCCGCTCGAAATCTCCGTTATTGCCGTAAGCCATCTCTGCGCTCCTTAATCTACTTCTTCAATCCCGATCCCCAGTTAACTTCTTGTAAGCAGCCTCGAAGATAGGGATATAATCATTTACCTTCGTCTTACTAGGCTCGATATAGTAGGCGGCTTGTTTCCATGAGGATTCATACTTCGTCATCTTTGGTGATAGTTGTTTCGCCTCTCTATCAGATATTTTGGCGAAGAATGCAAAGGTTTTTGAGCCAATCCATTGAATGCCGAACGCGTTAAAGAATCCTGCTTTAAATCCGCAGTAATGTTTATTGAACTTAATCTCTAACGTCCAGCCTCGCTGCTCGACTAGAGATTCCAACTCTTTCGCATACCTAAGGAACTGTTCTGCGCTTTGTTTATTTCACTCTCTATCTGAATTTCTTCGGCGGGAATGAGCACAACTTTACCATTCATCCACACGGCAATCCTGTTTCCGGCGCGTTTGTGCTCAAGCAGCGCCTGGCGGACGGCGAGACGCAAGGCTTCTTCAATCGGCTTGCCCTGAACGACGGTAATCTGCTTCCGGGGTGGGTGTTCTGCTCCTATCCTGCCGCCTCGCGGAATCGTCGCCATAAATCCTCCCGATGAATCTCCGTGGCCGTATTCTTATTCTTGATCGCGACTTGAACGGGGCCGCCTGCACTGGAATTATCGTATATTCCCCACGTGTCAGCCAATCCCATGTACAGATCGAAGAAATTTCGCACGCCCTTCACATAGCGTCGGCGGATGACTTCTTCCAGCACGTCGTGTCCGCCTTTCCGCACGTGTTCGCGCACACGCTCCACCGCTAAATCCGCGCTGTTCAGCCAGAGGTAAATCAGATGGAACTCATAGTCTCTCGCTCGTAGAGTTCTAATCCAACCGGCGTATGAGCGGCTGGCGAGAGTCGTTTCAAAGGCAAAGCTCAGGTCTTGCTCGGCGAGGTTGTATAAACGTTTGAGCATTATACGGCCAGCCTCAAAGGCCACGCGCTCAGGGCCGAAGGCCGCGAGGCCGAGGGCAATTGGGTCGGCGTTGATATACTCCATCAGGCCGTACTCGTCTCTTATCAAAAACGGCGCGAGCGTTGTCTTGCCAGCGCCGTTCGGCCCTGCGATGGCGATGGCCTGCGGTTTCGTCTCGCTCATCTTTCAACTTCTGTATTGCCGCTCGACGGCCTCGATCTTCGCGACCCGCCGCTTGTGACGCTCCTCCGTAATCTCGGTCGAGAGCCAGACGCGGACGATCTCGCGCATCTGCTTTGAATCTATCGTGCCGCTCCCCAAGGTGAGGACGTTGGCGTCGTTGTGCTCGCGGGAGTTGCGCGCGACCTTCGCGTCGTAGCAGGCGGCGGCGCGCACGCCCGGCACTTTGTTGGCGGTCATCGCGGAGCCGACACCCGCGCCGTCAATGATGATGCCGAGGTCTGCGCCGCCTTCGGAGACGGCGCGCGCGACCGCGTGCGCGAAGTCGGGGTAGTCAACCGCTTCGGTGGAGTTCGTGCCGAAGTCGCGGACGCGGTGGCCGAGTTCGGCGAGGAAAGTTTTCAACTCCTCTTTCAAAGGGTAGCCGCCGTGGTCAGCGCCGACGGCGACTATTCTTTCGGCGTGCGAACCTCGCCGTGGCGTGCGGCGGACGAGTTCAATCTTTCGCTCGCGCACGATGTCGGCAGCGAGCGGGGTGAGGCGCGCGCCCTCGGCGACTCGCAGGCGCGCGCCTTCGGGCAGGCCGCGCACGTCCGTCTCGGTGATGATGGTCTTTGACGACTCGTCGCGCGCGTACTCCTTCTCCGGCGGCGCGGCCTCGCCGGAGGCGACATTCACGAGGCGCGCGCGTGACTGCGGCTCGCCCGCCTGCGCGTGCGGCTCGCCTGACGCTGGCGTCGAAGCGGCGCTTTCCTCCTCCGGCTCGTCAGCCGGGGCGGCCTTCTCCAGCACCTCGCGCACGAGCGCGCGCACGCGGTCGCGTGTTGACTGTTCTTCGGGCATGGCGACAGATACTAGATGTCAGATGTCAGATGCTAGTGCCCGCCCTTAACTGACATCTGACATCTAGCATCTAACATCTGTTTTCAAAGTTGACCTCGCGTGTAAAGCTCTCATAGTATGTCGCACCACGAAGTCGCGCGCAAATCGGTCGGCGCGCGCCTTCGCCGCCGCGCGCGTTCGGCAAATCTTCTTTGACGCAGGAGGCCGCCCTTGTCTTCTTCCGCAACCGCCCTGTCGGAGTTCAGCAACCCCAACCTCGAACCGCTCTTCACGGCGGAGCAGATTCAGACGCGCGTCGCGGAGATGGGCGCTGAGATCGCGCGCGACTACGCGGGCGGGACGCCGCTCCTCGTCGGCGTGCTCAAAGGGGCGTACATCTTCCTGAGCGACCTGGTGCGCTCGATTGACCTGCGGCTCGGCGTCGAGTTTATGGCGATTTCGAGCTACGGGATGGGCACGCGCTCGTCGGGCGAGGTGAGGATCGTGAAGGATTTGGACGTGCCCGTCGAGGGGCGCGACATCCTCATCGTCGAAGACATCGTGGACACAGGGCTGACGCTCTCCTACCTGATCGCGAGCCTCCACGGGCGCGGCGCGAAGAGCGTGCGCTTGGCCGCGCTCCTCGACAAGTGGGAGCGGCGCGAGCGCGAGGTGACGATTGACTACTGCGGCTTCCGCATCCCGGACGCCTTCGTCGTCGGCTACGGGCTGGATTTCGCCGAGCGCTACCGCAACCTGCCCTACGTCGCGGTGCTGAAAGACCCGAACGCCTGAAAAGACGTAAACCGTGAATCGTAAACCGTGACAAGAAAAGCCGTGAATCGTAACAAGGTGAACTGCATTTCTCTTGTCACGGTTTACGGTTCACGGTTTACGGACTTCAGAAAACTCTCGCCTGCGCCGAGCTTGAGGCCGAAGTTGTCGGCGATGGTCTGGCCGATGTCTGAGAGCGAGGCGCGGTCGCCGAGGTTGACTCCGGCGCGGGCGCGTTTGCCATAGACGAGGAGCGGGGCGTACTCGCGCGTGTGATCCGTGCCGCGATAGGTTGGGTCGTTGCCGTGGTCGGCGGTGATGAGGAGGAGGTCGCGCTCGCCCATCGCGGCTTCGATTTCGGGGAGGCGCGCGTCGAAGTGTTCGAGGGCGCGGGCGTAGCCTTCCGTGTCGCGGCGGTGGCCGTAGAGCATGTCGAAGTCAACCAGGTTCGAGAAGACGAGGCCGCGCGTGTCGTCCCCAAGGGCCTTAATCGTCTGGTCAATTGACTGGTCGTTGTTCTTGCCCGGCAGTTCCCGTGTGACTCCGCACGCGTCGTAGATCGAGGAGATTTTGCCGACGGCGACAACGTCGAGGCCCGCGCCGGAGAGGACGGGCAGGAGCATGCCGCGCGGCGGCGGGACGGCGTAGTCGTGCCGGTTCTCGGTGCGCCTGAACGCGCCCGGCACGCCGACGAAGGGGCGCGCGATGACGCGGCCCACTTCGTGCTCGCCCCGCAGGAGACGGCGCGCCGTCTCGCAAATCTCGTAGAGGCGCGCGACGGGCACGACCTCTTCGTGCGCGGCGATCTGGAAGACCGAGTCGGCGGAGGTATAGACGATGGGCTTGCCCGTGCGGACGTGCTCCTCGCCGAGTTCCTTGATGATCTCTGTGCCCGAAGCGGGCACGTTGCCGAGGACGCCGGGCACGCCTGTCTCCTTGACGAAGCGGTTAATGATCTCCGTGGGGAAGCCTTCGGGGTAAGTCGGGAAGGCGCGCTCAAGAATGATGCCGGCCATCTCCCAGTGGCCGGTCGTCGTGTCCTTGCCGTTCGACCGGAGCGCGCAGCGACCGAACGCGGCCCGCGGTTCGGCGACCGGCGGCACGCCCGCGAGCGTGCGGATGTTACCCAGGCCCCAGCTTCGCAGGTTCGGCAGACGCACCTCTCGCGACTCGCAGATGTGTCCGAGCGTATCCGCGCCCGCGTCGCCCCACGCGGCGGCGTCCGGCATCTCGCCCATGCCGAGGCTGTCGAGGACGATCAGAGTGATGCGCTCGAAGGCGCGTTTGTCGTTCGTCATTTTTCTCAGTAGCTCTTCTGAAGCGGTCAGCCCTTCGGCGCGCGGTAGCCTTCGCGGGCGCGCACCTGCGCGTCCTTCACATTGCGCACGGTGACGCGGATGTTGCGGAAAGCGCCGTCGCGCGCCTTGTTGGTCGGGTAGTAGCCTAAGGAGTACTGCGTGCCGATGTCTTCGGCGACCTGGCGGAAGGCGCGCTGCGCGTCGCGCAGGTCGGCGACGGGGAAGGTCTTGCCGCCGGTCTCGCGCGCGAGCTGGTTCATCTCCCGGCGCGCGATCTGGTAGAGCGTGCGGCTGGCGTGCATGCGCTCGAACTGGCCCATCCGGCAGAAGTCGGAGAAGTCCGCGGCGTCTGCGCCCGGCGCGATGACGCGGCGGTAGCGTTCGAGCTGCGCGTGCGAAAGCCGCAAAGCGCCGTCGTCCTGGCAGTCCTCCATCAGACGGTCTTCGACGTACTCCTCCGTGTTGACCTCGACGAAGTAGGAGACCAGCCCCGCGCGCTTCAACATCTCGCGCGCCTCCTCGAAGTCCGAATCGCTCGTCGAGTCAACGCCGTCGGTAAGCGCGACGAGCGCGCGACGCCCGCGCAGCTCGTCCTTCGGTCTCTCGCGGAAGACCTCCTTCGCGACCCTTTCGAGGCTGTCGTAGAAGGGCGTGCCGTTGGACGCGCCGATGTTCTCGATGGCCTCCTGCAACTCCGCGCGGTCGTCGGTGAGCGGCGTTTTGACTTCGACGGTGGCGAGCTTCTCGCTCCCGTCCTGCTTCGTGTCGAAGGCGAGGACGGCGACGCGGTCGCCGGGCCGCAGCGCCTCGACGAAGGCGCGCGCAGCGCGGCGTATGAGTCCGACCTCCTCGCGCGTCGAGCCGGAAGTGTCTAAGAGCAGCGCGACCTCGAAGGGGGCTTCGGTCGTCGAGAAGTTGGCGATCTTCTGCGGTCGCCCGTCCTCGAATATCTGGAAGTCGTCGGCGCGCAGGCCCGTCAGGGGCCGGCCCGTCTGGTCTGTGACGACCGCCGGGACTGAGACGAGCTGCGTCTCGACGCGCACCACGTCGCCCTCGTCAACCTCCTGGCCCGCGCCGTCCGCGCCCTTCGCGGGCGACTGTCTTGCGGCGGGCGTCGGCGTCGCGGCGGGCTGCGCGACGGCCCTGCGCGGGCGCTGGTGCGTCTCGTCCTGCGCGAGGCCGCCCGACGCGGCGACGAAGGCGACGAGGAGAACGAACGAAGGGAGCGCGAAGGCTTTCACGCTTGCCGGAAACTTCTGCACGGTCTTACACTCTCGGTAACGAAACTTCAACGTAAAATATAGCCGCAAACGCGCGCGGACGGAAAGGGCGGAGGCGATGCCCGTCATCGGGAGACTGGACGAGCAGGTTGACGAACGGATCATCTCGCCGATCTCGAACCGTCGGCGCGACGAAGAACAATCTTCGGAACGACAGCGCGACGAAGAAACGCCCGCGACTTCAACACAAACGCCGTCCGAGGGTGAGAGTTCCGCGAAGACTGACGAGTTGCCTGTCTGGCTCTTGTAGATGGATGAAGACAGACGGGGAGACCAGGTGACGGGGTGACGGGGCGAGGGCTGCGATATCCTACGCGCACGGTCTCCTTGTCATCACGTCTCCCCGTCTCCCTTTCTCCCCATCACTTCTTCCTTACTTCCAGATTCCGGCGGCGCGCCACTGTTCGCCGACCTTCGTCTCGTCGGCCATGCGTTTGATCTCTTCGGCTGAAAGGCGGTGGCCGAAGCGCTGCGGGCGGTCGGCGA
>QHXN01000113.1 GCA_003222975.1 Acidobacteriota bacterium
CCGACGGCGACGGCCACGCGCGCGTCACGCACGAACAGTCCGTAGAGCGGCGCGTTCGTCAGCGCGTGCTGCTCCTCCCAGCGGAAGCCCCCGTCCACGGTGCGCAGGATGACGCCGTCCGCGCCCACGGCCCAGCCCGTGTGCTTGTCGGGGGCGAACCGCACCGCATAGATCGCGTTCCCCTGCGGCAGAGGGTTCTGCCACAGCCACGCCCGCTCCGCCTGCCGCGCCATGACCAACGGGGCCGCTGCCGCGCACACGGCCACGCCCGCGAGGCACAGAAGCCACGCGCGCGCACGTGCCGTCATTGGAGCCTTGGCACACATAGAAAGTGCGGAGCAGTCGGGAAGGAGATTCTAGCTTGAACAGTGCAGAGCGCCTAATCGCAGAAACGCGCGTTTTAGTCGGCCAGCGCGGCACTATTTTTTCTCGTCAATACTTTCCGCAACAGCCGCGGCTGCATCGCCCAGCACGACTTCATCGGCGCGACCGAGCGCGGCGATTCGGCGCGCGGCGCGGTCAACCGCTTCCTGCGCGACGTGGCCGGCGTGGCCCTTGACCCACTCCCAGTTGATTGTGTGAGAGTCGGCGGCCTTGTCGAGTCGCGCCCACCAGTCGTGGTTCGACTTGCGGCGGAAGCGCCCCGCCATCGTCTCGACGACGTAGCGCGAGTCGGTCATCACGCGGACGCGGCAAGGCTCGCGCAGTTGTTCGAGGCCGAGCGCGGCGGCGGCTACCTCCGCCTGCTGGTTCGTCGCCGTGCCGAGGTAAGTGCCGAACGCGCGCCACACGCCGCCGTAGCCCAGCAGCGCCACGGCAGCCGCACGCGTCGTCTCCTGCCCGTTGCCGAGGCTCGACCCGTCGCAGTAAATCAAGACTTCCTTCAAGCGCGTTGTGCGAAGGGGAAAAGGGGAAGAGGGTAAAAGGGAAAGGGAAAGCGCTGCCTTCCTCTCCCCTTTTCCCCCTTTACCCCTTTGCCCTTTTCCCCTTTCTTTTCATGCGACCTCTTCCAACGCGGCGGGCGCGACCGAGACGACGTGGTCAACGGTCTGCTCGAAGGTGTCGTCGTGCGAGATGACGAAGAGCTGGTCGAAGTCTCTCACCTGCCCGATCTGCTGCGCCAAGCGTTCGCGCCGCTCGGCGTCCATGTTGACCGTCGGCTCGTCGAAGAAGGCGACGCGGATGTCGGAGAGCTGCTTGAGGAGTGCGAGGCGGACTGAAAGAGCGGCAACCATCTGCTCGCCGCCCGAAAGGTTGATGAACGGGCGCTCGTGGCCGCCCTCTTCGAGAATGATGTCGTAATCCTTCGACCAGCGGAGCGCCCGCCCGCCCTCGCCCGTGATCTCGCGGAAGAGCTGGTTGGCCTCAATCGAGATGTTGTAGAGGTAGCTCTCGGTGACGAGTGGGCCGGCCTTGCGGAGCGTGTCGCGTATGAAGTCGGTCGCGGCGTACAACTCCTCAAGGCGCTCCTTGGCGCGGAACTCTTCGCGCAGGGACTCGCGCACCTCTTCGAGCCGCGTGACCTCTGCGGCCAGCGACTCTTCGCGTTCGCGCGCCGCTTCGAGCTGCGCCGTGGCGACGGCCGCGCGCTCGCGCGCGAGTGCCAGCGCGCCGCGTTCCTCAGAGTGGCGGTCACGGTCGTAGGCGGCAATCGCGCGCTCGTAATCATTGTGCGCGGCTTCCGAGTCGCGTGCCGCGCGTGCGGAGCGCTCCGCGGCTTCCGCGCTTTCCGCCTCGCGCGCGGGGAGCGTCGCGGCGAGCGAGGCCGATTCGAGGTGTTCGCGGTAGGCGTCAGCCGTCGCGTCGCGCCGCGCCGCCGCGCCCGACCATTCGGCGTCAAGCTTCTCGAACTTCTTCAGCTTCTTGTCCAGCGCGCGGGACTGCTTCTGCAAGGCTTCGAGCGCGTCGCGCGCGCCCCGCGACTCGCGCAGCAAGTCCGCCTCACGCTTGGCCTCAAGCTGAAGCGCGGCGGCGCGACCGCGCGGGTCGGCCAACTCGCGCAGACGGCGCTCGACGCCCGCCGTGTCTTCCGTCAGAGTGGCCTCGGCGCTCGCGGCGGCGGCCACCTGCTCATGCTCCTCGCGCCTGGCCTTGCCCTCGTCCTCGATCTCGCGCAGGCGCGCGCGCAAAGGCTCAAGCTCCGCGTAGCGCAGCGCCTCTTCGCGCGCGACCTTCAGCACGCCGTCAATGCCGAACATCTCGGCGCGCAACTCGGCGCGCAACGCCTCGCTCGCGTCGGCTGCAAGCGAAGAGAGTTCCACGTCAACACTTGCGAGCGCCGACTCGCGCTCGGCGAGCAGCTCGCGCTCGTGCGCGAGCCGCGCGCGCGTCGTCTCGAAGCGGGCCGCGGCCTTCTCCGCGTCGCGCGCGTCGCGCACGTCGCGGGCGACGCGCGTGCCCTCGCGCTCGACCGTGGCGAGCCGCGCGCGATTCGCCTTCAACTGCTCGCCGAAAAAGTCCTCGAAGGTGCGCCCGTCTTCCGCGAGGTTCTTACAAGGCTCGTGGAGTATGGGGCAGACGCCGCCTTTGGCCTTCGCGCCGGCGCGCTCGTCGCGCTCGATTGAGGCGCGCAGGGCGGCGGCCTGCCCCGTCAGCTCGCGCTCCTGTTCTTCCAACTCCGCGAGGCGGCCCGCTGCCGCCGACGCCTGCTCGAACTCGCGCGCCTCGCGTTCGAGCGCGGTGACGCTGCGGCGCAGGCGCTCCCGCTCCCGCTCGACCTCGCGCCGACGACTCGCCAAGTGCTTGCGCGACGTAAGAGCGTTCTCGACATTACTCAAACGCGTCTCGACGCCCATGCGCTCGCTCTCCAACTTTTCAGCCCTCTCGTTCGCGCCCGCGAGGTGCTCCGCCGCGTGCACGCGCCGGGACGTTTCTGTGTGCGCGCGGCGGAGCGCGCCCAGCTCCGCGTCCAAGCGCGAGAGGCGCTCGCCCGCAGCGCGCGCCTGCGCCAGGAGGTCGCGCAGGCGTTCGCGCTCGCGCTCAAGCTCCTCCTGCGTCGCCACGTCCTTTTCGAGTTCAACCAGGGAGGCGCGCGCAGCCCGCGCGCGTTCGAGAGATTCTTCGAGGCGGCGCACGTCCGACTCGGCGGAGGCCATCATGCGCGCGGCGTCCGCGACTTCGGCGCGCAGGCGCTCGCGCTCCTCGCGCTCCGCTTCGAGCGAGCGGAGGCGTTTGGTCGCTTCGAGGTGCGCGCTGTAGTCGTCGCGTGTCGCGCGCTGCCTTTCGTCGGCGCGGCGCGCGGCTTCGAGGCCGCTTTGCAAATCGAGCAGGCGGCGCTGTGCCGAGTCGCGCTCGACTTCGAGCCGGTCGGCGAGCGCCCGCGCTTCCGTCGCGCGACGCTCGGCCTCGTCGAGTTCGGCGACCGAGAGCGCACGCGCTTCGGCCTCGCGCTGGAAGGCGGCGAGCGACGCGCCCAACTCTTCGGCGCGCGCGCGCGCAGACCTGTGCTCGGCGACGGTCGTCTCGTAGCGCGCGAGCTGCGCCTCCGCGCCGCTGATGCGTCCCCGCGCCTCGGCTGTGCGCTCGTTGATGAGGTTGACGGTGTCGCGCAGGCGCTCGGCCCCCTCCCTGTACTCCTCGACCTTGAGGAGGCGGTCAAACGAACGCTTGCGGTCGGTGGGCGTTTGCAGGAAGTCTGTGGTGAAGAGACCCTGCGGGACGCCGATGGCCGAGCGGAAGAGAGCGCGCAGGTCTGTGCCCGGCTCCATGCGGAGGTGCTGGTCGAGCCACTTGCGCACGTCGGCCTTGCCCGTGGCGATCTTCATCCTCAGCTCCGGGTCGTAGATGTAGTAGCCCGTGCCCGTGTCGCAGTAGACGGTGTAGAGGCGCTCGTCGAGGTCGCTGCGGAAGGTGACGCGCACCGAGCCGCGCTTCGCGCCGCGCCGGAGGAAATCCTCCTTCTTGTATTCGAGCACGTCGAAGAGCGCCCACGCGACGGCTTCGAGGATGGTCGTTTTCCCAGCGCCGTTCGGGCCGACGATGGCCGTCGTGCCGCGCTCGAAGTGGAAGTCGCCGCGCCCTGTGCCCTCGCCGTAAGACTTGATGTTTTCCAGTTCGACCCTTGTGACGTGCATCGCTTCTCCGAACGCCTCGACAGTTGCGCCGCGCGCGATTCACGCGCCCTCGGCCAGTTTCTTCTCCAGCTTCTTCCTCAGCCCGTGCGGCGCGCTGACGGTCGCCGCGCCCTCGCCCAGTTCGACCGTAATTTTTTCGGCGAGGAGCGCGTAGAAGGGCGGCTTGTAAGACAGCCGGTCGCCCTCGCGCCCGCGCGGGCGGTAGCGGACGCTCCGCGCCGCCGCGTCCATCCTCCCGACGAACTCGTCGCGGTCGCCGAAGCCGACCGTGAACCTCTTCGGCAGGCCCGCGACGAACGCGATGAACCCGACGAAGAACATCACCCCGAACCACACGGCGAGCGCGCCGGAAAGCGTCCGCACGAACTCCTCCTGGCTGATGTCCGAACGCAGGTGCGCGCCGGGACTCAGGTACATGAACGCGACGAACGCGAGCGCCAGGCCGACGACGGCCAGAAGCGCCGTGAACAGCATGACCTTGACGAACCTTGCAAGGATGTTCATCGCCGAAACCTCCCGCGCCGACGTTGTTCGGGAAATCAAAACCGCTTGAGAGGTCACGCACGCGGCGCCGGTCGCGTGCGTGTGCGACCGGCACGCCCGTCAGAAACGCCCGCCGGTTTTCGTCTCGCGTGCTTCACTCGTCGGGGGCACATCCCACCCGTGTCTGAGGCGCGGGCGGCCAGGGCGCGCGTGGCGCTCTTTCTGCGAGCGTCGAGTTTAAGCCATCGGCGGGGAGTTGGCTAGCGGCCTCCGAGCAGGTAAGCGCCCGTCTCCGTGTGGTAGGCTCGCCAGTCGAACCAGTAGTCTTTGAGCGAGGGGATTTTCTCCAGGCGGCGACCGGCGAGCGTGCCCGCCGACGCCTGGCCGGTGAAGTCCCAGGAGCTTCCAGTCTCGGCGTCTATGAGTGAAGGCGAGTCGGCCCGGCGGAAGAATTCGAGGGCGCGACCGTCGAGGCGTCGGTCGAAGACGCGCACGCTCTTTCCGTCTTCGGCGAGGAGAACGAGGACGGGCGTTGTGCCTATCGTGTCAATGATCGGGTTCTGCTTTCGCAGCGCCTCCAAGGGGTAAGCCTCCGACGCGCCGCCGATCTGGACGCCGACGACGAGCGTGCGCGCGGGGAGCACCGCGTTCGGGTCGGCGAGCGTCGTCGCCACGGGCACGCGCTCCATGCGCTGCTCCCAGTCGGCTGTCTCGTAGTCGCCCGCGGCCTCGGACTTCGGGTCGGGGCGGAGCACGCGGCCCACGGGGCTCTCGCGCTTCCACTCGGCGAAGGTCAACTCGTCGAAGTCGGACGGCTTCAGTCGCCGGCCTTTCAAGGGGCCGAGGACACACTCGCCCGTGACCTGCTGCCACCACGAGCCGGTCTCTTCGTCGCGCATGATGAAGTTCTGGTTGTTGATGCCCGCCAGATGAAAGTGGAGCACGCGCCCGTCAACCGTTGATTCCCACACCAGACCGGTGTGACAGAGCGTTCAATAAGTGGCGACGAGCGGCACGCCCCCGACCGTGTCGGCGACGACGTGGTGATAAGCCATCAGGCGAACGGGGTACGCGGCCCGCTCGCCGCCGCGCTCGACGGCGAGCACCATGTCGTCGTCGTTCACGTAATCAACCTTGTCGGCGGCCACATAAGACGCGTTCGCGAGCGGGTTGAACATGACCTCATAAACGTTCTGACGCGCGAGCCAGACGGATGCGGCTACGGGCACGAACAGCACGACGGCGAGTGCCTTCGCCCACCAGCGACGCGAGCCGCGCCATATCTTCACGACGAGCAGGAGGCTCGCGAGCGTCGCAAGAATCGTCACCCACGGCGCGAACCGCCGAAGCTCATACCCGACTTCGAGCGCGCGCGGGGTCTGCGGCTTGAACGGTTGTATGAGCATGACGGGCACTACGACGAGCGCGAGCGCCAGAGGGACGAGCAGGATCAGTGCGAGCCAGCGTTTCATCTTTTCGAGCCTTCCGCGTTGATTACAAATCCTCGACTCTCAGTTGTGTGTCGGCGTTCTTCCAGGCGGCCTCGAACTCTCGGCGCGCGGCGGACGCCCCGCGCGTCTTGTGCTGCGCTTCGAGGCTCTTCCAGAGGCCGAAGAGCGAGCGACCGTTTCGGCGGTTCCTTTCAAGGTCGGCGCGGAAGACCGCTTCGGCCTCGGATGCACGGCCTTCGGCGAGCAGCACGCCGCCGAGCGACTCGCGCGCGGGCAGGAACCACGCGGGCGGCTCGTCGTAGGCCATGTTGTCCTGCACTTCGACGGCCTGGCGTAAAAGCCCTATCGCTGCCTCACGGTCTTGCCGCGCGAACGCTATGCGGGCACTCAAAACTTTCTCCGCGAGGTGCAAAATGTCGCCCATCACATCGGCCCCGTGACGCATACGAGCCGGGGCCGTTTGCGCGACGGTGAGGAAAACCTGCCTCTCACTCTCGGCCTCCGCCGCCTTGCCCGTTGCCGCGAGAGCCATGCCGCGGGCGAAATGGCGTATCAGATTTATGTCCGTAGGATTTGCGTCCGGGGGCGGTAGTTTCAGGATGTCATCCCAGCGGCGAAAGCGCACGAGCAAGAGCGCCGAAGTCTGCATGAACCTTCCGAGCATCGGCATCCCTTGCAGGTGCGGGCCGACGTTGTCCTCAAGCTGCCGAGCCGCCCGCATTGCGTCTGAATAACGCCCCTCCATGCTGTACGCGACGGCCATGAAGTGCAGGTTGTGGTTGTAGTACATCAACGGATAGACGCCCTGCCCGCCCGTCCGCGTGATGTAGGCGCGGTCTGCGGCGGCGGCGTCCTCGTTGCTCCGCGCGGCGGCGGCGTAGTCGCCCGTGCGCTCGTAGATGTGCGCGGGCATGTGGACGATGTGGCCGGCGGCGGGCATGAGTTGTTTGAGCCGCGGCGCATACGAAAGCGCGCGCTCCGGGTGCGGCGAAGCCTCGACCGCATGTATGTAGTAGTGAATCGCGCCGACGTGGTTCGGGTCGCGCTTCAAGACGGATTCGAGCGTGGCGACGATCTCCGTCGTCCCCTCGGCGGGCGAGCCGTCCTTGTTCCACAACTGCCACGGGCGCAAGTCCATCAAGCTCTCGGCGTAGAGCACGGCGGCGTCGAGGTCGTTCGGATATTTTTTCGAGAGCGCGCCCATCGCGCCACTGAAATCGGAGGCGAGGCGGTGGAGGGTTTCGGGCTTGGCCGCCGCGTCGTTCGTGTACCTGCGGGCCAGCGCCTCGATGTAGTCGCGCTCCTGCGGCGAAGCCTTCGCGGAAAGCGCGCGCGCACGCCCGACGGCGTTGTAGGCGGCGATCTCGCGCTCGGGGTCAACGTCGAGGTTGATGTTCGGCCCCAGCGCGTAGGCGACGCCCCAGTAGGCCATCGCCAAGTCAGGGTCGAGGTCAGCCGCGCGCTTGAACGAGCGCACGGCCTCGTCGTGGTTGAAGGCATAGACGAAGCTCAACCCCTGGTCGAAAAACTTCTGCGCCTCGGCGCTCTTCGTCGCGACCGGGTGACGGAGCGTGCCCATGCCTTCGACGAGCGTCGCCTCATCCTTGTTTCCCATCGAATGCTGCTCGTGCTGTGCCAGCGCCGCGCCACACGTCAGAAGCAGCGCGAAGAGAAGGGCGGGGAACTTCATCTCACGATTCTCCTGTCTCGATAATTACTCGATGACCTTGAGGACGTTCATGCCGCGCGGCCCAAGCGCGCGAGCGTTTCTTTGTAGAAATCCAAAACCCGAATGGCCTGCTCGCGGGTGACGGTGGGGAAGTTGTTGAGGAATTCGTCGAGGGTGAGACTCGCGGCGAGATTGTCGAGCAGTGCCGTCACCGGCACGCGTGTGCCGCGGAAGACGGGTGCGCCGCTCAGGATTTCGGGGTCAACGGTGATCGGCAAACGTGCAATCTGTTCTTCATCAAATATCAGTACGGCAGTTCTTGAGCGTCTGACTTTGATGGGCTTCTCCCAAGCGGAATCATCGTCGGCTTGGGCCGTCACCAACTCATCAATCTCTTCTTCGGAGAGCGTTCGCTTTTTACCACTCATATCTCCCATCCCGTAATGATTCTGACGACATTGCCGGACTTCAGTTGAAAAATTATCTTCAAACGACGCCCGCCGATGGTGCGTCCGATGAGTTGGTATCGGTCGCGGTAAGACTTATTCCTGCGCACCTCGAAATCAGAGAAGAAACATTCAACCGCTTCGTCAAAGGTGATGCAGTGGGCCGCAAGCTTATCCTTTTCAAAGTCACACTCGAAATCCGTCGGCGTGAAGCGTCGCCAATTTACCATCGGCAGCCCCCTCCCCGCTATAAAGACGTTCGACGCTACTCGTTGACCTTCAGCACGGCGAGGAAGGCTTCCTGCGGTATCTCGACCTTGCCGACGCGCTTCATGCGCTTCTTGCCCTCCTTCTGTTTTTCGAGGAGCTTGCGCTTGCGCGTGATGTCGCCGCCGTAGCACTTGGCGATGACGTTCTTGCCGAGTGCCTTGACGGTCTCGCGGGCGATGACCTTGTTGCCGATGGCGGCCTGGATGGGCACTTCGAAAAGCTGGCGCGGGATGAGCTGGCGCATCTTCTCGGCGAGGAGGCGTCCGCGCGCCTGCGAGTTCTGGCGGTGGACGATGATCGAGAGCGCGTCAACCGGCTCGCCCGCGACCATCAGGTCGAGCTTGACGAGGTCGCTCTCGACGTAGCCGGCGAGGTGGTAGTCGAGAGAGGCGTAGCCGCGCGAGACGGATTTCAGGCGGTCGTAGAAGTCGAGGACGATCTCGTTCAAGGGCAAGTCATAGACGAGCATCACGCGCTTCTCGGCGATGTACTCGAATTTTTTCTGCACGCCGCGCTTCTCTTCGAGGAGGGGGAGTATGCCGCCGAGGAACTCGTCGGTCGAGAGAATCGTCGCCTCGATGATCGGCTCTTCGATGCGGGCGATGCGGACGGCGTCGGGCATCTTCGCGGGCGAGTCAACCTCAACCACCACGCCGTCGGTCGTCGTCACGCGGTAGCGCACGCCGGGCGCGGTCGTAATCAAATCAAGATCGAACTCGCGTTCGAGCCGCTCCTGCACGATCTCCATGTGCAAGAGGCCGAGGAAGCCGCAGCGGAAGCCGAAGCCGAGCGCGACCGAGGACTCCGGCTCGTAGAAGAAGGAGGCGTCGTTGAGGCGGAGCTTGTCGAGTGCGTCGCGCAGCTCCTCGTACTGGTTGGCCTCGACGGGGTAGAGGCCGGCGAAGACCATCGGCTTGATCTCTTGAAAACCGGGGAAAGGTTCCTTCGTGGGCCGGGCGGCCTCGGTGATGGTGTCGCCGATCTGTACGTCGGCGACCGTCTTGATGGAGGCGGTCATGAAGCCGACCTCGCCGACCGAGAGCTTGTCAATCGGCGTCGGGCGCGGGCGGTTGACGCCGATGGTCTCCACCTGGTAGTCGCGCCCCGTATTGAAGAAGCGAATCTTCATGCCGGGGCGGATCGAGCCGTCAATGACGCGGAAGAGGACGACGACGCCGCGGTAGGAGTCGTACCACGAGTCGAAGATGAGGGCTTTGAGCGGCGCTTCCACGTCGCCCTTCGGCGCGGGGATGTCGCGGACGACCGCTTCGAGTATGTCTGGGACGCCCTGGCCGGTCTTCGCCGAGACGAAGACGGCGTTATGGGTTTCGAGTCCGATGACGTGCTCGATCTGCTCGATTGCTTTTTCGGGTTCAGCGCCGGGGAGGTCAATCTTGTTGACGACGGGGATGAGTTCCAGGTTGTTCTCGATGGCGAGGTAGGTGTTGGCGAGCGTCTGCGCCTCGACGCCCTGCGAGGCGTCAACGACGAGGAGCGCGCCCTCGCAAGCCGAGAGCGAGCGCGAGACCTCGTAAGAGAAATCAACGTGGCCGGGCGTGTCTATCAAATTCAAAACGTAGGCTTGCCCGTCGCGCGCGCGGTAGTCGAGGCGGACGGCGTGCGACTTGATCGTGATGCCGCGCTCGCGCTCCAAGTCCATGTCGTCCAAGACCTGTGCTTCCATCTCGCGTTCGGAGAGCGCGCCGGTCAGCTCCAGCAGACGGTCGGCCAGCGTGGACTTGCCGTGGTCTATGTGCGCGATGATCGAGAAGTTTCTGATGCGTTCGGAAATCATTTTGAAGCTGTCAGCGGTCAACTTTCAGCACTCAGCCTTTGCGCCCTCTAAAAGTCGGGCGGTGGAATGAAACTCGTCGCCTGAGCCGAGATAAAAAGCTGAAAGCTGACCGCTGAGCGCTGACGGCTTAATGTAACAAAAGGTGTGGGAAACCGCACGCGCGCGCGCCCCGCTCGCTGGCCGCGCGGTATTCACTTGGTACAGTCGTGGTGCCAGACGACGACCGACTCGGCGAGCGGTTCGGGGTGGCCGGGCGGGGGCGTGTCTTCGCGCATGTAGACGATGTCGAAGGTCTTCACGGCGTCCGCGCCGCCGTGTGCGGCGTTCCATTCGCGGCAGAGGTAGCGCGCGTAGTAGAGGCGCGCGCCGGCGTAGTCGCGCAGCCAGATGTACTCCAGGTACTTTTGCCAGTAGGCGTTCGGGTACAGCGCCGAGACGCTCGCGGGCTTCGCCCAGTTGACGGGCGCGCCGCCACGGAACAGGTCCACTTCGGTGCCGCCCTCCAGCTTCGCGGGGATGATGTACCAGCCGTCGTCCCTCTTGGGGTAGGGGGCGAACATGTTCCAGACCTGCGCCAGCCCCGTGACGTGCGCGACCCACTCGGCCTGCGCCGGGACGCCGACCCGGCCCGCCGTCGCCGAGGCCAGATTCCAAAGCAGGACGTAGGCGAAGAAAAGCGCGGCCAGGACGTTCGCCGCCGTGGACGCGCGCCGCGCGGAGGTCGGGGGCCGGAGCGACGACGCCCACGCGCCCGGACTCCCGAGGCGCTCCCCCGCGCGCTCCCAGAACTCCGGCGGCAGCAGGCTGCTCCACATCGCGGCGCACACGAAGGGGAAGGTGCCGAGCGTGAGGAAAGGGAGCATGCTCGCGTGAAAGGCGATGAACGTGAAGACGACCGCCGTGCGGAGTCGCCAGGGCCTGCGCGGGAAGAAGAGCAGCGCCGGGCCGACCGTCTCCAGTACGATGCTGAAGACCGAGAGCACGCGGAGCAGTCCGGGAAAGGCGAGCATCGCGCGCCCGAAGTCGGTCGTCAGATAGTCTATGCTCAGCGTGTAGTAGAGCGCGCTGCCTTCGTGCCACCAGACGGGGTCTGACTTGAGGGCCGCCGTGAACCAGTAGACCAAGCAGATTTGCAGGACGAAGGCAGCCGTGCCCGCCGACGCGTTCGACCCCCGCGGCCCGGCGTCCGGCCCGGCGAGCGCGCGGTCTACGGAGTAGGCCGCCCCGACGGGCAGGAAGAGCGTCCAGAACAGAAGGACGCGCATCAACTGGTCGCTCGCGCTGACGACCAGAGGGTTCCGGTTGTGGAGCGAGATCAGGAGGAGGAGCGAGGCGAGCGTCGCCAGGCGCGTCCGGTAGCCGACGAGGAAGGCGACGGCGCAAAGCGCGGCGAGCGCGAACAGAAAATACTGGGCGGGGGCCGCGCCGCTCAGCAGGTGTATGCTCCAACTCCACTGGCCCTGGAACTGTTCGATGAGCGGCGCGCGCGGCAGCACCCCGCTGTCGGTGTAGAAGGTCGGCACCTCCCGGAGCCGCGCGGCGAGGTCGTAGAGCAGCACGCCGCCGAGCGAGACCCTGTAGAGGGCGAGCGACCTGTAATCCAGCTCGAAGAGTTTTACGAAATCCTTCACGCCGAGAAAAGCCGAGGGCCGAGCGCCGGACGCTTTAATGTAACAAAACGGGCGCGAATCCGCGACGCCGATTTTTTAGGGCGCGCGGGCGCGGGCCTGGTTCAGGCGCGGGAGGAGGCGGGTCGCGGTTGCTCTGCGGGTCGCGTGGGCCGGCCCGGAGGCGGGGCGTAAGTGTCGCCGAGGTCGAGCCGCGTGACGCCGCCAGCGTCGGGGTTAGAGTCGAGGAGGGGAATCTCAATCGTGGCGGTCGCGCCGCCGCGCGGGTCGTCGGCAAGCTCGAAGCGGTAGGCCGCGCCGTAGAGTTGTCGGAGGCGCGCGCGCGTGTTCGAGAGGCCGACGCCGCCCTTGGTGGCGCGGGACGAGGGCGCGGTCGAGAGGCCCGCGCCGTCGTCGCTGACCTCAAGGCGGAGCGCGTCGCCGCGGCGCTCGGCGCGCACGCGGACGTGGCCGGGCGCGGCGCGCTGCGAGACGCCGTGGCGGATCGCGTTCTCGACGAGCGGCTGCAAGATGAGGTTCGGCACGCGGCAGTCGAGCACCCGCGGGTCAACTTCGATGCTCGTCGTCAGGCGGTCGTTGAAGCGCACGCGCTCGATTTCGAGGTAGCAGTCGAGGAACTCAAGCTCGCGGCGGAGCGGAACCTCCTGCGTGGCCGAAGCGTCGAGCGTGAGGCGCAGGAAGTCGCCGAGGCGGGCGATCATCTTGTCGGCGGCGTCCGGGTCGGAGTGGACGAGCGCGGAGATGGCGTGCAGGGCGTTGAAGAGGAAGTGCGGGTGAAGCTGCATCTTCAGGGCTTGCAGTTGGGCCTGCGACGCGCGCAGCTCGCCCTCGCGGTAACGCTGGTAATAGACGGCGGCGTGGCTCGTGAGGACGACGATCCAGTAGACCAGAAGCTCCTTGTCGAGCATGACGAAGACGTTGCGCGCGAGGTTGACGGGCGAGAGGAGCTTGGCCTCGCCTGAGAACAGCGAGTCAATGGTGATGTGGCAGACCGCCCACGCGACGGCGAACATCGTCCCGGCCAGAAGGTGGACGCACAGCCTCCGACGCCAGTTCGAGCGCTCGATGCGGAAGCGACGCGCGAGCCAGAGCACCAGCGGAGTCGAGACGGCGAACACATAGACGGCAAGCACCTGCCACGCGACCGACTTCGCGAAAGGCACGGCCTTCTCCGTCCGCGCGAAATAGACGTAGAGCTGGCTGGCGAAGAAAAGCCCGACCAGCGTCCACACGCCCCAGACGAGCGCCAGCCGCGTCCAACGCTCCCGACGCGCGCCCCCGCTCACCACGCCTTCGTCAACAAACCTCGACATAGCGCGAGTATCATCTCAACTGCGCGCCGCGAAGACAAGCCGCACCCGCCCCACTGTTTGAAGAAGAAGGGAACACCGGCGGCCAGGCATTGGTCGCGGATGTCGAGCACCCACTCTATTCGCATTGCGCGCGCGCCGGGGCCGGACTCGCCGCCGACGATGACCCAGTCAATGCCTTGAAGATTCAAATCAGGCAGAGGGCCGAGCAGCGGTTCGAGTGATAGAAATTTGACGTGGGCCTGTGTTTCGCGCAGGTGATCAATTCTGAACGTGTACTCATGGCTCTCAACGCTGACGCCCATCCAGATGTGAGGCCGCCAGTTAATTTTCGGGCTTAACCTCGCGAGCCGTTGCGAGCGTTTTGTTAAGATTTGAAACCGATGCCAGACGGCTTGATTCATCACACCGAAAACTCGATGGATGTATTCGGCAGGCACGTCCTTATGGAACAGGTCGCTCATGGAGTTGACGAAAATCACCTGCGGCAACTTCCATCGCAGCGGCAACTCCAACATGCGCTCCTGAACAGTCAGCTTAAAACCGTTCGCGTAGTTAGGCTGCCCCATCGCCTGCAAGCGAAGCGCGAGCCGCTCGGCATAGCAATGATCGCAGCCGGGACTTATCTTCGTGCAACCCGTCACCGGATTCCACGTCGATTCTGTCCATTCGATAGAGGATTTTGTCCCCATTATCTAGCGCCTCTTTTACGATACTTATCAAAGATATAGTGGATTATATTCTCTGCCGCCGCTTTGTGAGAAGCGAAAAATAAGTAATAGACCTCCGCATCCTTTGAGTTAAGCATTGGAATCGGCTCGGGCACGTAAGAGAAACCAGCCACTTTCCTAAGCCTCTCCCTATATGCGTTAACGATTGTGGCGTTATCCTCTTTCTCTGGCTCCCCGAACAGATTCCTTTCAGTGGAGTAGGCTATGCCACGCCACGAATCATCTCCCCAGAATGCATTCATACGTTCAATACCGCTTATACCTACACGTTCCGGATTCTTCCAGAGTGCATTCCTATTGATGTCCATAATTGGGAAGTTCAGAAAGACTTCAATTGATTTCATCTCCCCTGCTTTCCTTACGACCTCCCAATTCAAATGTAAGCCATACGGGTCAAGCAAGCATAAGCCTCGCCTATAATCTTCATACCTGACTTGAGGGAAAATGTCCTTAAGGAGAATTTGGTTACAATCTCCTAAGTGAACATGTACATCAGCCCTCTCGCCTACAAGCCGTTTTAGCGTATCTACTTTTTCCCCATCAAGGTCTATGTAATAAAACTCACGGAAGGGCGGTTTTACATTAAGGGCGTTGAGAGGACTTCCGAGTACAAATTCTTGGCTTGTTTTTGAAACGTGTACACCTGCACCAGCAAAAGCATCTATATAGACGTGGTAAAGCTTTGGTTTCTGTTGGGCCGTGAGTATTTTTGAGTATTCAGTGGCGTACCGTTTAATGATGTCAAGTTTAATTTCCGACCAGTAACCGATCTCATCAAACTTTAATTTCGTCTTATGTCTCATTAAGACCTCCTTCCGGTGAGGCGCAGAGGCTAAATTAATCGGCAGTATTCTACACGAGAGCGGAAACTAAACGGCAATATTTTTTTCAGCGTCGCGGGCGAGGAGGGCCGCGCCGATGGGGACGGCGTCGGGGCCGAGGGTGGCGGCGACGATCTGTGTGGACTCGAAGTTGGGCTGGAAGGATCGGCGCTGGGCCTCGCGGATGATGGGTTCGAGGATGAGTTGGCCCGCCTCCATCACGCCGCCGCCGAGCACGACACGCTCGGTGTTGAGGAGGTTGACGACCGTCGCG
>QHXN01000114.1 GCA_003222975.1 Acidobacteriota bacterium
AAATATAAGTACGAGATAATCATCTACTGGAGCGTTGAGGATAATGCTTTCATTGCCGAAGTGCCGGAGTTGCCCGGTTGTATGGCGGACGGGGCGACGTACTCGGAAGCTGTTTCTAATGTGGAAGTAATTATTGACGAGTGGATTGAAGCGGCGAAGGACTTAGGCCGAGAGATTCCTGAGCCGAGAGGCAAACTGATGTTTGCCTAGCGTCGTTTCATAAACCACGCACGCCATTCGCCGGGGTTATCTTGAAACGTTGACGACTACTTCGGCAAGCCGGAGAGGTTAAGAAAGCGCGTGATCGAGAGCGACCTGTTAGACCCTTACGAGAGGCTCGTCGCGATAGAGGTTTTGGGCCGGCGCGTCGAGGTGCCGGAGCGGAACCGTCTGCTGCGCTGCTTCCAGTTCCTCTCGCTGGAGACGATCTCCTACGGCGACTTCTGCTGGAACGGCGACTGCACCAACTGCCAGTTCTGGTATCACGAGGCCGGGCAGGACGAGGAGCAGGACAGGACGGCGCTCTCCTGCCGCTTCGACGTGCGCGAGGGCCTCGTCGTCACGCGCCTCAGCCCGCACATACGCATCGAAGGAATCAACAAGGGAAACGATGAGTGATGAATGCGGAATGATGAATGAAAAGCTACAAGCCTCTTAAACATTCATCACTCATCATTCCGCATTCATCGTTTGCTTCAGCGCCCGCGGCGGTCGTGGCGTAGGTCGCGGAAGTCGGCGCGGCGGTCGCGGCGGTCTTTGCCGAGGTCGCGGCGGTCATGGTGTATGTCGCGCGTGTCCTTCGCGATGTCCCTGCGGTCGGAGCGAAGCTCGGCCTGCGAAGCGCCGTCGCGCCTGTCTCGGCGGTAGTCGCGGGCGTCCGACCTGAGGTCTCCGCTGTCCTTGTGTACGTCGCGCCTGTCATGCCTGATGTCCCTCGTGTCCTGACGGATGTCTTGGCGATCCTGGCAGGTGTCGCAGGGCGTCGGCGTCGTCGTGCTCTGCGCCCACGCCGTCAGGCACGAAGCCAACAGCAGCGCGGCTGACATCAATATCCTCTTCGTAAATGACTTTCTCATCTCCCGGTTCCCCCTTCTCAAAGATTTCGGTTTCGGCCCGCGACGCACCCAAAGCGCCGACGGCTTACGCCTTGTCGAGTCCGCCGAAGTCACGAAGGAGAGAGACACACCACCCCGCGGGCGCGCGCGCGCTCCCCGCGCCGCGCCGAAGGAGTGGTGCCGAACGCTTCGGCCACTTCCCGATTCTTAAGACGCGCGCGCGCCGCTCGCGGACGAACTTTCTCGCCTTCTTCGCGCGAACAGATTTCTCCCGCCGTCCCGTCTGCGCTACACTCCGGCACAGGCCGCGTGTGAGTTTTCAAATTCAGGCCGCGCGGAAAGGATGACGCGACGGATGCGCTTCGAGTTTTATAACGAGGGGCTGGCGGACGTGCCGAAGCTCTCGGTTGACGGCACGGTGGAGAACGCCGTCCACCTCTCACACTGGCAGGGCAACGAGACGCCCGCGCACCTGCGAGCCGACACCTCGACCGAGATCGCGCTCAACTTCGTCGCCGCGCACGACCGCGAGGAGGTGGCACGCGGCGTCGAGGTGGTCACGAATAATCATTTCGACACCGACGGCGTGCTCTCCGTCTGGACTGTGCTCGCGGGCGAGCACGCGCTCGATTTGAAAGAACGCCTCGTCGCTGCGGCGGAGGCCGGAGACTTCTCGGAGTTCACGGGCGCGCAAGGGGTGCGCGCGAGCATCACGATTCAGGGCGGCGACAGCCCTGTGGTCGAGGGCGTCGCCTCGCCGCTCGCGCGACGCCTCGCGGGCGGCGCGGGCGTGGACGAGGGGCGCGCTTACTCGGTCGTCCTGCCCGAAGTCGAGCGCGTGCTCACGCGCACGGACGAATACGAGCCTCTGTGGCGCGACGAGTGGGCGCGGATCGAGAGGGCGCTCGAAAGCTTCGAGCGCGGGCGGTCGCGCGTCGTCGAAGACGGAGAGTCGCGCCTGTCCGTCGTCACGCTCGCGCCCGACATCTACGGCCCGTCCGGCTTCAAGCCGACGCGGCACGCAGCGCCCTACACGGCCATCGCGCACAACGCGCGCGGTCGTGTCTTCCTCATCTGCACGCCCACGGTCGAAGGCTGGAGCTACCGCGTTGATTACCCATACTACTCCTGGGCGGTGACGGTCGTGCGGCCTCGCGTCGCGCGCGTCCGTCTCGACCGCCTCGTTGAACGCCTGAACGGACTTGAGCCGGACGGCGCGGGGCGCTGGAGGACGGACGGGAGCGAGCTGACTTCAGCCGTCAAGTTCGTGGACGCACACGGCGTCCTCGCTGCCTCGCGCCTTGAGCCGGACGCAGTAGCCGCCGAGCTACGTGCCGCGCTGCTTCAGCAGGCAGACGCTCAACACGCCGCGAAAGCTCCTGCTCAGGCTGAAGCCTGAAGCTGAAAGCTGAGTGCTGAACGCCGAGAGCCTTTCATGCACGACGTAATCATCATCGGGGCCGGGCCGGCGGGACTCTCAGCCGCGCTGTGGTGCGACGAGCTGGGGCTGGATACGCTCGTCATCGAGCACGAGGCGGAGATCGGCGGGCAACTGCTGAGAGTCTATAATCGGATTGAAAATTATCTAGGCGTCGAGGCGTCGGACGGGCGCGAGCTGCGCGATAGGTTTGCAGCGCAAGTCAAGGACAAGGAGTTCGACCTGTGGACTGAGGCCGAGGTCGAGAGCGTTGACCTGCGCGCGAAGCGCGTGCGCCTGCTGAGCGGCGAGGAGCTTCAGTCAATCGCGCTCATACTCGCGACGGGCGTGCGCCGCCGTCGCCTGGGCGTGCCGGGCGAGGAGGAGTTCGAGGGGCGCGGCGTGCTCGCGTCAGGGAAGCGCGACCGCGACGCTGTGGCCGGCGAGGACGTGCTCGTCGTCGGAGGCGGCGACGCGGCGGCGGAGAACGCCCTGCTGCTCGCCGAAGTCTGCCCGACCGTGACGCTCGTCCACCGCGGAAAGAAGTTGAGCGCGCGGGCAGAGTTCGCCGAGCGCATACGGGGCGAGCACTGCATCACGGTTTTTACGGAGGCAACGCTCCAAAGCATCCTCGGCAAAGAACGGGTTGAGGCCGTCGAGATACTGCGCGCCGGCGCGCTCAAGCCTTTCCGCATGGCCGTGCGCGGCGTGCTCTTACGCGTCGGCGTCGAGCCGAACAGCGAACTCTTCCGCGAGCAGTTGCACACGGACGCGCGCGGCTACGTCGTCACGACGGGCGAGCACGAGACGAGCGTCGAGATGGTCTTCGCCGTCGGCGACATCTCGAACCCGCACGCCCCCACGATCAGCGGCGCTGGCGGCGCGGGCGCGACCGCCGCCAAAGTCATCGCCGCGCGCCTGACGGAAAGGCAGAGGTGAAAACTGACCGCAGAGGCGGCGGTGAAAGACGCGAGGGGCAGGAGTGTTGAGCCGCGCGGAGGAGGTCAGCCGTCGGCCCGCTTTTATGCTCGCTCACTTCAGCGCTTGCCGACGCCAACCCGCTTTGCCGTCCGCGCGGCTCAACACTCCCGCCCTTCAGCACCGCCCTTGTTCATTGCACGACGACGGTGCCGCTCATGCCGTCGCCGTCCTTGCCGCCGTGGAAGGAGCAGTAGTAGCGGTAGGTTCCGGCCTTCGTGAACTTCTGGCTGAAGGTCTTGCCCGCACCGAGCGTGGGCGACTCGAACGAGCCGTCGTCGGCGGTGACGGTGTGGGCGGTCTTGCCGTCGTTCTTCCACGTGACGGTCGTCCCGGCCTTGACCGTGATCTGCTGCGGCTGAAACTCGAAGTCCTTGATACTCACACTTGCCGCCGCGTCTTCGGCGCTGACGCGTCGCCCGGCGGGCAGCGCCGCGAAGAGTCCGAAGAGGAGCGCGACGAGCGCGACCGTTGCTGTCTTCCTCATTTCAATTCACTCCTGACTTGCCGATTGCGGATTTCGTAATGCGGAATGCGGAATGCGGATTGAAGAAGAGGGCCATGCTATGTCGCTAATCCGCAATCCGAAATCCGCATTACGAAATCCTGAGGCGTTTACATCTTGCTCTTGCCGCCGAACGGCCCTTCCTTCTTCTGCTTGTCGGTGAGCGGCGGCGCGGGCTTGAAGTCCGCGGGCAGCGGCGTGCCCGTTGCGTCGCCTTTGACCTCGACGATCTGGCTCTTGAGCGGCCCGAGCGCGGCGAGGACTTCGCCCTTCTCCTTCGCGGGAACGTTGAACTTGTCGAGCGTTGCCACGAGGTCTTCGACGAGCGCGTTAAACTCGCCCTCTGTGACCTTCATGTTGTGGTGCGTCTTCGTCATCGAGTTCCCAGTGTACTTGCACGGGCCGCCCGTCACGGCGCAGACCTGCTCCTTGAGGTGGAAGACGAGGCGCTCAGGGTTGCTCTTCGCGAACTTCTGGTTGATGCGTGCGTCGGCGAGGACGCGCGCGGCGAAGTCGTCAATCACGGCAGAGATGGCCGCCTCGCCGCCCAGCCGCTCGTAGAGCGATTTGTCCTGCGCCGCCGCGCCCATCATCTTGTCCTGCGCCGCGCCTGCGCGGGCCGCGCTCATGAGCGTCGCCGCCGCGAAGAACGCGATCAGGGAGATAGCCACGCCCGCCTTCAGAATACTCTTCATCGTCTCTTCTCCTTCGGTTGAAATTTGAAACACTCCGGGCACGCCGGCTCGGCCTCTTCTGGCCGGCCCGCCGCTTCCTTTCTGCTTCGATTCTGCTTGCCCGCGCGAGTTACGACGGATTTACGGAAGGCGCGGCGCGGTTGGATTCGGGCGAATAACCTTTTTGTTGACGCTGACACGTTTTTACTCTATACATGTGTCTCCACCCATCGCGGGCGAGAACGCTTTCTCGTCCGATGCGCTGACGAGCTGTCGTCCGGCAGCCTCACAAAATCGAAAGGAGTTACAACTTGAAACATTTAACTCTGCTTAGGCGGGCGGGCTACGCGTTTGTCGCGTTAGGTCTGCTCTGCGCCGCCGTCATAGCCGTGGGTGTGTGGCATTCGTCCGCAGTACAGAAGGACGAAAGGGCCGAGGGGAGGCGAAAATATCACGCGCGCCTCCGCGACGGGGTCGGGCGCGAGGTCGAGTTGGCGAGCGGCGATTCGCCCGCACAGATTCGCCGCGCGGTGGACTCCGTGACGAAGTTCATCGAGAAGCGTTCGGGCGTAAGCGTCAGCGAGGCGACGAAGGACAGGCTGGCGGCCCTCGAAGAGAGAGTCCAGAGCGGCAACGGTCGTCGTCTGACCGTGAACGCCTTCAGCGCCGCCTTGAGCGCGACCGTGTTGCAGCGCCTCGCGTCCTTAAACGACGAGGAGATCGCCCACGTGGACGATACCCTGCGCGGGTTCAACGCCCCCGACATGCCGAAAAATTACGACCGCGCTTTCAAGCTCCCTCAAGGCTACGTGTCCATAGGCATCCCGCCCGAAAAGACAATGGGCAGGTTAAAGGCCGTGCGCGACCAGCTCGCCACACCCGCCGGCGAGGCGTTAGCCGGCATGTTTACTCAGACCGTTCAGTATCACGTCCGGGGCCATGCGCAGAATCTGGCCGAGGCTGTGCCCGAACAGTTCGGCAACCTGTGGGACGTAGCGGGCGACAGGGAGAGCACCGCCGCCGACGCGGGCTTCACGCCGCTGCAAGCCTTCCTCGTCGCCTACTCGCTCCTGAGTAACGACGGCTTGGGTTACAGCCAGGCCAATTTAAGCAAGCGGATGGAGATAGACCGGAAGAGCATGACCAAGACCCTCGGCCAGCCCTTCCCGAGCCCGGAAGGCCACCGCGCATACGGCGTCAACGGCTACGACTTCTCCTCGCCGCTCGACCTCTTCTTCGACGAGCAGACCGTCAACCGTTTTCTGGATCGCGTCGAGAAGGGAGGTGGCGCGTGAAAAAGGTTCCCGTTACGTTGTGCGCCCTCGCCCTCTGCCTGCTGACCGGCTGCCTCGACTTTTGCGGATTTTCACACGGCGACGCCAACTCCAAGTACAAGTATTCTTACACCAACCCCAACGGGACAACTACGTCGGGCGATTTCACAACGAACGAGTACGGGCAGGGTTCCTTTGAGGTGGGGACAGACACTGACTGTAGCAAGGTGACTATCACTAAGGATGAGTCGTCAGATGAGGCAATGTTGGAGGAGTCAGCAGTGTAAGTGTTCGTCGTGCGTTAAAGTCGCTTAGCCGAGACCGCCGCGCTCCGTTCGTGCGGCGGTCTCGCCTTTTCGGGAGGCATAAGACCAGTGAAGACAGAACCGCGAAATATGTGCAGCGTCTCGTTGTGCGAACGAATCCGTTAGTGGTAAAGATAACGTAACCTCTTGGTGGGGAGTTGTCCCGAAGTGAGTTCACCCCCGGAACCCAGGGCGGCCAGCGGGGCCGCCGAGACGCGGTACGCCGCACTGATACGCGGCGTCGCCGACGGAGACCAGCAGGCGCTCGCCTCGCTCTACGACGCGACGAGCCGCACCGTTTACGGCCTCCTGCTGCGGATACTCGCCGACTCGTCGGCGGCGGAGGAGGTCTTGCTCGACGTGTACACGCAGGTCTGGCGTCAGGCCGCCGCCTACAGCGCCGAGCGCGGCTCGCCCCTGGCCTGGCTGACGACCATCGCGCGCAGCCGCGCCATTGACCGGCTGCGGCGCGGGCGACTCGAACAGCAGCGCACCGGGCCGCTCGACCTGTCGGCGACGCAGGTCGCTAGCGGCGGCGTGAGCGTCGAGGAGGACGTGCAGGCGCGCGAGACGGGCGCGTTCGTGCGCGCGGCGCTCGACTCGCTCGCGCCGGAGCAGCGCGAGGTGATCGAGTTGGCCTACTACGGCGGGATGAGCCACAGCGAGATCGCCGCCGCGCGCAATCTTCCGCTCGGCACCGTGAAGACGCGCACGCGGCTCGGCATGATGCGCCTGCGCGAGATGTTGAGGCCCGTGTACGAAGGGACGAGATGACACACACGACGGCGGACGAAGAGTTGGAGGGGCAGGCGGCGCTCTACGCCCTGGGCGCGCTCGACGCGGAGGAGGCGCGCGCCTTCGAGTCGCACCTCGCCGAAGGCTGCGCGGCGTGCGAGGCAGAGCTGCGCGAGTTCGAGTCGGTCGTCTCTGACCTCGCCTTCGCCGCGCACGCGGCTGAGCCTCCCGCGGGCGTGCGCTCGCGCCTGCTCGCGCTCGTCTCAGAGGGGCCAGGCCACACGACAAAGGGAGAGGAAACGCTGCCGTCGTCGGGCGGCGAGTCGGGCGGTGAGTCGAGCGGCGACGGGCCGAACGTCGCCGCGCCTCAGACGGGCGGCGCGCGCGACTTCCTCGTCGTGCGCGCTGGCGAGGGCGAGTGGCGCGCGACCGCAGACCCCGGCGTCAGCTTCAAGCTTCTCTTCGCAGACCGCGAGCGCGCGACGGTCACGACGCTCGTTCGGATGGAGCCGGGCGCGCGCATCCGTGCGCACCGGCACCTCGGCCTCGAACAGTGTCTCGTCCTCGAAGGCGACGTGCGCTCCGGCGGCATCGAGATGGCGGCGGGCGACTTCAACTGCTCGCTCCCCGGCAGCATCCACAACGAGTTGATCACCGACGGCGGCGCGCTCCTCCTCATCGTCGCGCCCGAAAGATACGAGACGCTTGAGCCGCGCGCCAGCGCCTCCTGAAATGGACGCGATGGACGCCACGTCCGAAGGGCAGAACTGCCAGCCTCTTGCTACACGCGCCCACCCCGGCGTCTTTGCCGGCTGGCGACCGACCAACATTCAGGAGATCATATTAGCCCCGAAGTCGGGAACTTCACCCGCCTCGACTTGCTTTCTCCACGTTGCAAGTTTGTCGCGCCCGTGCTCCCAGAATTTCTCGCACAAGTCGAAATATTCAAGCACCGCCTCACGCTCACCTCGGTCGAGCAACTCTCTCGCCAGCGTCATATTTGGCCCGAAGCTGTCGAGCGCAGGGGAACCCTCAACTCTCGCGGACTCCAGCAGGTACGCTTTCGACTCCTCGGCATTACCGGCGCGCAGCGCCAGACGGCCAAGCACGAGATTGCCCTTGTGTATCCCGTCGGCGTCGGGCCTCTCCTTCGGGAACAAACCGTGAGAGAGGCGCAGCAACTCGTCGGCATACCGTTTGGCCTTTTCATAATCTCCGACATCCACGCTCGCCATCGCCGCCTCGCCGAGAGGCCATAGCCTCCAGTAATCGTCCTTGGCAGCGCGCATCTCCTCCTCGGCCTTAGCCAAGCGCCGCGCCGGGCTGAACTGATCCAACACATCGCACGCGCTCAGGCCCGCGGCAAGCAACAGAACGACGTGGAGTAACTTTTTCATGAACGAATCTCCGGTATGAGGCCGGGGCTGTCGTCTAAAATACACGCCCTCCCGCCTAAAGTTAGTGAAGGTCGGATGACGGGTTTCTGTTGGCTATGTAGAGGGCAATGTTAAGCGCGACTGATATCGCCAGGACTATTAACAAGACCAAGATGACAGGATCAATCCCGAAGATGCCCTGCCCAAAATCCGGGAAGAAGAGGATCGCCAGCAAACAGCATCCTGCTATCTTGCGTGAGATTTTTTGGTCATTCAGCTTGACGGAGAAATAGCCGAAGCTCAACGATATGAGCGACCCTATAATCAGAACCTGAAGAAAGAAGATCAGAAGTTCAGCGGGGCGAAAGTGATCGAGTGGATTTCCGATAACAAACGAGACGCCCGCAAAGGATAAAAACATTACAAGCCAAATTAAGAATCTGTGCGCCACTTCTTTTTTGAGGCTCATAGCTACCTCCTCTTCAGCTTAAATTTAAGACCACGCTCGTAAGCGCAGGGAGGCGCGCCCTCGCTTACCTCCCTGCGCCGTGCGGGAAGCTCTCATCTCACTGCACAGGCTATCGCACATTTGTCAGGGATTGTGAGGATGCAGACATCGTACTCGTCGTTTGCGGCTATGACCTGTGACACACCGTATATCCCGGCCGCTATGGCGCAGATTATAGCCAGCGTGCCAGCAGTGACAGCCGCACAACCCGCCGTCGCCACGACATCCGACCCCACCGCCCTTACATATTTTGCCCGCCATTCCTTCTCACAGATAGTTTTTTGGCGCGCTTGACAGAAATTACACGAGTCAGAGGACAGGCCAAATCCCCCTCCACCCGGGTCGCCGAAGCCGCCGAAGGGGTCGTCGCAGCCCATCCCGGAGTTCTGGTCGAAGGGATCGAGTTCGAAATTGAAAGCGCCGCCGTCAGACCAGCCGCTGAACCAGCCGTCGTCAAACCAGCCGTCGCCGCCGAACATGCAACCGACCTGAGCGTGCACGGGCGAAGACGGCGCGGACGGTTGATACGTCGCCGGGATTAACCGAGCCGGGTCGGCCCCCGGCTCCCGCGCGGCGGTGATGAGCCTACCCGCGCGGTCGTAGTCGTAGCGGATGCTTGCGCCGTCCGAGTCGAAGATGCCGCGCAAGCGCCCCCTGCGGTCGTAGGTGAGCGTGCGATGCTTGCCCCGCGCGTCCGTGTAGCCGACGAGCGCGCCGCGAGCGTCGTAGGTGAAGTGGCGCGACTTGCCCGACGATTTGGCGAGCGCGACGATGCGCCCGGCCTCGTCGCGCGTGGCGCGAACCCACCTGCCGTCGGCGGCGGCGACGCCGACCAGCGCGCCGCTCGCGTCCCGCTCCAGAGTCACCGAGCGGCCTCTGTTGTCACTCTGTTTCGTGAGCTGTCCTCGCGCGTCGTACCCATAGGCGTAAGACAGACCGGACGGTAGGCGCTCGGCGACTTTGCGCCCTGCTGCATCGTACTCCTTCTCGAAGCGCCCCGCGTCGGAATAGGTGAGCGCCGTCTCGTTGCCGCTCGCGTCGTACTCGAAAGAGACCGCGCGCCCGCCTTTCGAGGCGAGGGCGGTCAACTGCCCGCGGGCGTTCCGCGTCGCGTCGTAGCTGGCCGCGGGGTCGCCGCCACGAACCGCCATCGTATTGCCGCGCGCGTCGAGAGTGTACTCGGTGCGTGTGTTCCCGTCGGTGATCGAAGAAATCCGCCCGCGCTCGTCGTAGGTGTAAGACTTCTCCACACCGTCACCGGACGACTGGCGCAGCAAGCGATTCTGCGAATCGTAGGTGAGCCTTGTCTCGTTGCCGAGCGAGTCAGAAACGCGCACGGGGCGGTTCGCATCGTTGTATTCGATGCCGGCCAACTGCCCTTCTTCGTCGCCGATGGCAGTCAGCGCGCCGTGTTCATTGTGCGTGAAAACGGTCTTTGCGCCGACCGGGTCGGTGATTATCGTGCGCCGTGATACGGCGTCCGAGGTGGAGTCGTAATCGAAGAGGTATGCGCCCGCCGCGCCGCCCGCTTCGACGGCACGCCCCGCCTTGTCGTAGCGCACGCGCAGGAGCACGCGGCCAAGCGGGTCGGCGGCCTTGGTCAGTTGTCCGCCAGCGTAGTCATAAGACCACTGCGCGCCCGCAGGGTCTGTGACGGCGCGCAGGCGTTGACCGTCCTGCCTGAAGCTGACGCGCCGCCCGGTGTTGTCGGCGACGTAGAGCAGCTCAGGGTATTTACCCTCCTTCCAATTGAGGGAGAGCGAGCCGCCGCCGTTGGCGATGCGGACGACGTTCCCGCGGTCGTCGAAATGAATGTCGATGGAGTTATCGTTGGGGTCGGCGATCCGGGCGAGGCGGTAAGCGCCGCCGAGTTTTTTGTACGTCCGTGCCAGACCGGCGGCCTGTTCGTTGATGGTGTCGGCGTCTGCCATGTCGAACGACTGGTGCAGGCCCGGCCCGCCCGCCTTCGGGACGAAGTGCTTGCCGTCGCCGCCGCGCCGAAAAGCTATAACCTCGCCCGTGCCCGTCGTCAGCGTGGCCGTCTCGCCCTCAACCTTGATGCGGTCATCGAAGACGAAAGACCAGCCGACACCCAGCCCCGCGTCTTCATCACGGTCGCTCGTATAGACGCGCTGGAAGAAGAGCGGCATGAGGCCGGAGATTTCCAGGTCGTTGACGGCGAAGGCGAGGCTGCCGTTCGATGTGCTGACGAAGTTCAAGCGCGCGCCGTCGAGGATGGAGACTTGAACCGGAAGGAGAGATTGTACTTGCGTGCGACGACCGAGCGTTGACAGGTCGGCACCGATTCCGTCAGCCTGCGCGCCGCCTGGTCTGAGGGGACAGGCTGCGCAGGACGTCTTACCTTTGTTCGGGGTCGGAGGGTTCGTGAGCGCGGACGCGCTTTTGAACGGCACGCCGCCGAGGAGGAGGGAGAGGGATAGAGTAAACGTGATAAGCGTCGCCAAACGTTTGTGCATGGTGCGTCTCCTTTGTAAGAGTCGCGTGGGTGGCCGCTACTCGGGGCCAATGTTGGTGAGGGGCGTCAGACCGTCATTTAAAAAAACCGTGTCGCTCGGACGGCCTCAAAGCTCTTCGGGGTCGGAGAGGAGGCGTGAGATCATCGCGGTAACGGAACGGATGTCGTCGGGCTTGCGCAGGAAGGCGTCAACGCCGGCGCGCCAGGCCTCGGCCTCGCAGTCGCTGGCCGAGAGCATGACGACGGGCGTGCGGCGGCGTTGAGGGAGCTTTCTGGTCGCCCGCACGAGTTCCAGCCCGCTGACGCCGGGCAGGTCTTGGTCGAAGAGCAAAAGGTCGTAGTGTGCGTCGCCCGCGAGCCTCTTCAGCGCGGTCGCGCCGTCGGCGCACGTCTCGACCCGCCAGCCCTCGCCCTCGAGCGTGTCCCTCATCATGTCCGCGACGTGCCGGTCGTCTTCGACGTGCAGGATGGTCACCGAGCGCGTCTCGTCTAACTCCGGTCGTTGAGCTTGGCTGTCGGGGTCGCGTATGATACTGCGCTTGCGCGGCAGGACGGGCGAGCGGGCCTGGAGCAGATTCGTGTGGCGCTTGTTGATGCGCGAGATGAGGCTGTTGTGGTGTTTGAAGCCGAGGAGCTGCGCGGCGCGCGTCACGACGCCGCCCGCGTCCTTCAAGGCCCGCTCGATGATGAGCCGCTCGTAGCGGCGCACCTCGCGCGGGAGCGAGAAGCCCTTCCACTCGCGCGGCGGGACGAACTCTGTGGGGCCGGGCGCTTCGGGGACGCGCCTCTGCAGCACAAAGAGTGAGCAGGAGAGCAGACGTTCCCTGACGCCCGGCTGCTGCGAGCCGGCGAGCAATTCGGCGGCTCGTTCGTAGGCGGCGCTCAGTTCCCCGAAGTCGAGTTGCCCACCCAGCTCCTCGACGACGGTGAGCGCCGCCCTCCCCGCGCCCTCGCGGTCGCCTACCCGTTCGGCGACCGCGAGCGCGCGTTCCAGTGCGCGGCGCGCACGTGCGTACTGCCCCGTGCGCGCCAGCGCCACGCCGTGCGTCGTGAGGGCTTCGGCCAAGAGGGCCTGCCCGTCCCCCTTTTCGAGCGCACGCACGGCTGCGCGCGCAGACCTCTCGGCCTCCGCGCGCTTCCCCTCAGCAAGCAGCACCCGCGCACGTGTATCGTCCACCTGCGCCACGCTGCCCGCATCCTTCAACCCCGCGAAAATCCTCCGCGCCCTCCCGACATGCTCATGCGCCTCCGCGAACCGCCCTAAGGAAGAAAGGAAAAGACCGATATTATTTTCGACGCGCGCGCGATGGCGTTCGTGTCCAGCCTGCTCAAAGTGGAAACTCGCAGCGGTGTACTCGATTAGTGTTCGGTCAGCGTAATCCTCCCGATTCTCAATCGCACCTAACTCCTTCAACGTCTTCGCCAGCCCTAAGTGGAACATTCCCTTGAGGGCGTGACTGTCCACTTTCTCGAACAGGGGCGCTGCCTCAATGTGGATGCGTAAGGCTTCGCTAAATCTTCCTACAGATCGCTCAATGATCGCGCTACGAATCAGAGCTAATGCCTTGGTTTCCCTTTCAACTTCGGGTAAATGACTTAGACCTTCCCGTATCAGCGCACGTGCTTCGTCAAACTCACCTTGACGCCAATAACAATAAGCCAAGTGGATTTGTGCCTCAGCGATCTTTTCCGTATCGCGCAGTTCCTCAAATATCACAAGGCTCTCGCTAATCAGGTTCTTAGCAGTCTCCTGAGCACCTTCAATCTGTT
>QHXN01000115.1 GCA_003222975.1 Acidobacteriota bacterium
ATCTCCAGTTCGCCAGAATCGAAAAACCTGAACGATTCTCTTTCCACACACTAACGCTCCGTCCTCACTGGTTCGTGAATGTGGACTCGCGCAAATTTGAGTTCATTGCTGTAGAGTGGAACTGGCATAACGTCAAGATCAAGCAAGAAATCAAAAGCTTACAAAGCAAAAACATCTCGCCTGCGCATCATCTGCTGGAACTAGCCTGCCGGAGTCTCGCGCTCAATGCTGAAGAGAATCATCGCTACGAGAGGGCGTCGAGATTTCGCTACATGGCGATGGAGGTGCGGCGTTTAGAAGGCTGGCAAGGCTGGCGTAATTTCGCTTCTTGGATGCTCAACTGGGGGTACTTGTTAGCGAGCGGCTACGGCGAGCGCGTTGGACAGGCATTTTTAATGTTGCTTGGAATATGGCTGCTCGCCGCCGCGCTCTACACGCAGGTCGGATTCGCGCGCTGGGAGCCGAGGATTGCGACGGAGAAGGAGGCGGCGGCGGCGAGGCGCGACGAGGTGGGCGAGCCTTTGCGCCCGTCGCGCGCGCTCACGTACAGCCTGGGCGTGATGACGCTGCAAAAGCCGGAGCCGCACCCGGCGACGAACGCCGCGCAGTCGCTCGTCATGCTCGAAACCATCCTCGGCCCCGTGCAGGCCGCGCTGCTCGCGCTCGCCATCCGGCGCAAGTTCATGCGCTGACTCATAGACGGCGAGGCCGCGCACATGCCCACGCGCGCGCGGCCTCTCGCCCCGGCCCGACGAGCCGGGGCAGCGGCACAGTCTTTCCCCAGGAGACGTGCCAGCATTTAGTCGCAAACAAGAATGCCTTTATCCATGAGGCTCCTGTGATATATTTCGGCGCGGTCTAGTCTTTGAAAACTAAGGCAACGGGTCTGATGCGCGGCTCACCCTCAAGCGAGTGATGAGCATCGCCGTTGAGAAGAAAAGGATTCTCACGGCGACTCTGTTGAGCGAGCGCATTGTATCCGGTACAGCGGATAGACGCAAGCTATTTCGTGAGTCCGTCGCCCCGTCAGGAGGTCAATCCTGATGGGCAGCGCACGCCCCAAGCCGAAACGTTTGGCCGAAAAGCTGCGGCAGATTCGGCTGGCTCTCGGACTTTCTCAGACGGAAATGCTCAAGCGTCTGGGGCTGGAAGAGGACATGAAGTATGCGAGAATATCGGAGTACGAGACGGGGCAGCGTGAGCCGTCGTTGCTGACACTTCTGGAATACTCTCGCGTCGCGGGCATTCACATGGAGGTGCTCGCGGATGATGAGATGGACTTGCCCGCGAGGTTGAGGAAGTAAAAAAGGGGAAGAAGGGAAAGGGCGAAAGGGGAAGGAAGGGACGCGGCTCGTGTCTCCTCCTTTTAACCCTTTGCCCTTTTCCCCTCTTCCCCTTTTCTTTCACGCGCGGCGCGGTCGGCCCGCCGGGGTGGTCGCTAGCGCCGCCGCGGTGGCTTATTCGGTAATGTGGATTTCCTCTTGGACGTGCGGTCGGCGGACGAAGGCCCAGGCGACGCAGACGCAGGCCACGATGGCCGCGACTATCGCCGCCCAGAGGTGGTTCGTGCCCGACCACATGTCAGGGTTGCCTCTCGCGTCCGTGGCCCCCAGGAACAGAATGAGCTGCCAGAGGCCGAGTGCGAAGGCGAGCAAACCCACAACCCAGAGCAGGGTGTCCGTCATACTTTTCATAGCCAAACCTCCAGCCTTGAAGTTGTGCACAGTGATTCGCTGTAGTCGTTTGAAGCGGCGAGCCGAGGCGCTCGGTCGGGCGGGGCGTGCGTTCCGGCGGGCTGCGGCGGCCCTCGGCTTCTCGGAAGCCTTGGACTTGCGGGCGCGCACCGGGCACGCGCCGCCGACGCACCGGCTCTGTTTCTACGGCCCGCATTATACGCCTTTCCGCATGGCGCGGAAGAGGAATTACGGCCCGCGAGCCGCGTGGCGTCGCGCCGAGCGAGCGCGGCCTCCCACGCGCCTGCCCCGATGCGTCCACTGGCGCGCACAAAATGAGGTTGACTTGGCCGCCGCGTTTGGCATATCGTCGCAAGTAACAGGCAACCGAGGCTGGGCCGGGGAGTTCTGGAGGCGGCCTCGTCTCTCTACCCCGCCCAGCCGCGTTTCAATTTTCCTTTACCGCAGCGCCAGACGCATTCTTATGAGGAGGGATGTCCCATGTTCCACGTTTCCAGACGCTCCGCGACGCTCCCGCTCCTTTCCCTGCTCGTCGCCGCACTCGCCTTCGCTGCCGCGCAGGCGCGCGCGCAGAACGGCCCCGACAAGGATAAAGAGGAGCCGCCCTTCCACGAGTACAAGGGCGTGCGTATCGGCATGACCGCCGAAGAGGCTCGCAAGAAGCTCGGCAACCCGACCGACAAGGACGACAAGCAGGAGGTCTACTCGGTCAACGACAACGAGACCTGCCAGGTCTACTACGACGACGCGAAGAAGGTCTTCGCCGTCTCGATCACATACCTCGGCGGCAAAGCTATCCCGGCGGCCAAGAACATCCTCGGCGCTGAAGCGGAGGCCAAGCAGGACGGCTCGCTCTACAAGCTCGTCCGCTTCCCCAAGGCCGGCTACTGGGTCTCGTACACGCGCACCGCGGGCGACGCGCCGATGACCATCATCGCAATGCAGAAGATACAGTAGGCCGCTCCGCCTTGCAGGGCGACACTCCGCCAAACTCCCGCGGCTACTCCCTGTCGCCGGGGGAGTTTGGCGCGCGCCGCATTCACTCCCGCCGCATCTCCCCCGACCGGACTCGGCCCGAAACGCGTTTCGGCACGCGCGCGCCCGGCACGCGCGGCGCGCGGTTGCTTTTCCCCACCGCGATGCTAAGATAAGCGCGTCGTCTAAATAGCCCCTTATCAATTTCGCACGACCTGGACTTCTCCTCCCTTCCGGGAGACTTGCACGCGCCCGGCGCGCCGGACTGTCTTCAGGCCCGCGCCGGACGACCGAGGACGAAGATGGCGGATCAGAACGCTTCACCGCGGCCCGAAGAGCGGCGCATCACCGCCCTGCTCGCCGACCGCCGCGACGAAATTCTCAACCTCTGGATCAAGGAGCGGCTCGAAGCCGACGAGTTCCGCGACGAGTTGATCTCGAAGAAGGACTTGCGCCAGCAGTCGCGCCAAGTCATAGACATGCTCGTGCAGGCCATCCAGGACTCCGGCGGGGAGGACTTCGAGCACCCGGCGTTCGACGACCTGCGCGCCTACCTGAACGAGATTTCCCACATGCGCGCCGTCAAGGGCTACACGCCGATGGAGAACGCGACCTACATCCTCTCCTTGCGCAACGTCGTCAGCCCGCTGCTCACCGAAGAACTGGAAGGCAGCGCCGAGGCGCTCGCGCGCGAGATGAACTACTTCACGCGTCTCCTGGACAAGTTGGGCCTCGTCATGGTCGAGAACTTCATCCGCTCGCGCGAGGAGATCATCCGCCAGCAGCGCGCCGACATGCTCGAACTCTCGACGCCCGTCATCAAAGTCTGGGACAAAATCCTGACGCTCCCGATCATCGGCACGTTGGATTCGCGCCGCGCGCAGATGATGATGGAGGCGCTGCTGCAAAAGGTCGTCGAGACCGGCTCGACCATCGCCATCCTCGACATCACGGGCGTGCGCACGATGGACACGCTCGTCGCCAACCACCTCATCAAGACCGTGACGGCGGCCCGGCTGATGGGCGCGCGCTGCATCCTCACTGGCGTCAGCCCGGCAATCGCGCAGACGATGGTGCAGCTCGGCATTGACCTCACCCAGATCACCACCCGCGCCCAGATGTCGGACGGCATCAAGCTCGCGCTGGAGATGATCGGTCGCACCGTCGTCCCGACCCGCGCGCTCGCCCGGCTCCAGAACGGCAACGGCGACGGCCTCCAAACCACACTCAAGCAGACCGAGCAGATCATCACGAGCGGCGGCGAGAAGAAACAGCAAGAGACGTAAACCGTGAACCGTAAACCGTGACGAGATAAAACCTGCCTTCCGTCTCGTCACGATTTACGGTTCACGGTTTACGTCTTTCGAGGAGAAAGATGGACGGACAGCAACGCATCCCCATCCTGAAGGTCGGGCGCGTCCTGATCGTGCCGATCCAGGTGGACATGGACGACCAGACGGTGATCCACCTCCAGGAACGCATCCTGACGGAGCTGGAGCGGACGGGCGCGCGCGGCGTCTTGATAGACATCTCGCTTCTGGAGATGGTTGACTCCTTCATCGGGCGCGTGCTCTCGGACGTGGCGGCGATGGCGCGCATCATGGACGCGCGCACCGTGGTCGTCGGCATGCAGCCCGCGGTCGCCATCACGCTCGTCGAGCTGGGGCTGGAGCTGCGCGGCGTGGACACCGTGCTGAACGTGGACGAAGGCATCAGGCTCCTGCGCAGTGAGTTCGGCATAGACGAGGACGAAGAGGGCGCGGGGCCTCACGGGGGGGCGTTTGCAGAGCAGGTCAATCGCCCTTGAGGGCGAGCACGACATCGCCGTCGCGCGCGGCGAGGTGCGCGCCGTCGCCGCCTCGCTCGGCTTCCGCCTGATAGACCAGACGCGGCTCGCCACGGTCGCCTCAGAGCTGGCGCGCAACGTCGTCAAGTACGCGAGCCGCGGGCGCATGATCGCGCAGCCCCTCGCCGCCGCCGGGGGCCGGGCGGGCCTCCGGCTCATCTTCGAGGACAGCGGCCCAGGCATCCCCGACATCGCCGCCGCCATGCGCGACGGCTTCTCCACGGGCCGCGGCCTCGGCAAGGGCCTGCCCGGCTCGAAGCGGCTCGTGGACGAGTTCGAGATCGAATCCGAAGTCGGGCGCGGCACGCGCGTAACGGTCGTGCGGTGGCTCTGAAGGCGGATGTTAGATGTCAGATGTTAGATGTTAGTCAAAGATTTTCAACCGACATCTGACATCTAACATCTAGCATCTTTTTTTGTGAGAGTCTTTCACTCCCAGGAGATCAAGGACGAGGCGCAGGTGGGCGCGGCGCGGCGCTCAGTCCACCGCTACGCCTCGCGCCTGGGGTTCGACGCCGACCGGCTCTGCGAGATTGACATCGTCGTGCAGGAGATGGGGACGAACGCCGCGCGCTACACGACGGGCGGCGGCTGCCTGCACTGGACGACGGCGCTCGGCGACGAGCCGGGCCTTGAGCTTTTCTACTGCGACAAGGGGCCGGGCATCTACGACCTCGAACGCGCCGCCCACGACGGCGTCTCTTCGGGTGGGAGCCTCGGCGCGGGCTTCGGCGCGATGCGCCGCCTGCTCGACGAGTTCGACGCCTACTCCTCCGTCAAAGGCACGACGCGCCGCCTCGCCCCCGCGCGCCGCCCGACGCACGGCACGGCGCTCCTGGGCCGCAAGTGGGTCGCCGCGCCGCGCGACGAAAGAGAGGAGGAGAGCACGCGGCTGATGCCGAGGCGCGTCGGCGTGTGGAGCCGACCCCACCCCGGCGAGGATACGAACGGCGATGCCTACTTCATCGCCGAGCACGAAGGCGAGACGCTCGTCGCCGTCATTGACGGCCTGGGCCACGGGCGCGGCGCGCAGGAGGCCGCGCAGGCCGCGCTCGACACGCTCGAAGCGTGGCAGGGCGAGGCGCTCGACGAAGTCGTCCTGGCCGTCCACGACGCGCTGCGCGTCACGCGCGGGGCCGTGATGGGCGCGGTCGTCGTCGACCGCGAGCGCGGGTCGTTCACTTACGCCGGCGTCGGCAACGTGGATGTGCGCGTGCTCGGCTCGCATGAACCCGCGCGACCCATCCCCTCAAACGGCACGCTCGGCGCGCGTCTGTCGCAAGTGCGCGTCTCGCCGCACCGCTGGGCCGAAGGCTCGACGCTCATCCTCGCCACCGACGGCCTGAGCACGACCTGGGACTTGGGCGCCTATCCGGGACTCCTCGGCAGAAGCCCCCAACTCATCGCGGGCATCCTGCTGCGCGACTTCAGCCGCAACTCCGACGACGCCACCGTGCTCGTTTACCGATGAAGCTCAAGGTCGTGTCATTGGGGACGGATTCCCTTCGCCGAGTTGAGTTCCGAACTTTGAACTTTGAACTTTGAACCTTAAACTTTGAACTCGTATGCAGGGCATCACCTCGACACGGCTCGGCGACATCTACGTCCGGCGCGAGGCTGACATCGTGAAGGTGCGCGAGCGCGTCCGCCGCCTCGCCCGCGAGATGGGATTCGACGCGACGACCCAGATCAAGATTACGACCGCCGTCTCCGAACTCACGCGCAACATCTACGAGTACGCGCGCGCGGGCGCGATCACGCTCTCCTTGGCGCAGCGCGGCCACGCCGCCGCGGGCCTTCAGATCATCGCGCGCGACGACGGCCCCGGCATCGAAGAGGCGCGCTTGCGCTCCATCGTGCGCGGCAGCTACCGCTCGCCTTCGGGCCTCGGCGTCGGACTCATCGGCACGCGCCGCCTGATGGATGAGTTCGACATCCAGTCGCGCGCCGGCGAGGGCACGCGCGTCACGGTCGTCAAGTGGCTGCCGCCGACAGAGGCCGAGGAGGCGCGCAGCCGCGCCGACGAGCTGCGCGACTACCTCGCCACCGACGAGGACGACTCGGCGCTCGAAGAGTTGTCGCGGCAGAACCGCGACCTCGTGCAGGTCTTGGGCGAGCTGGAGGAGAAGCGCGAGCAGTTGGAGCAGGTCAACCGCCGGCTCGAAGAGTCGAACCGCGAGCTGAACGAGGCCAACGCCAAGCTGCGCGAGCTGTCGGCGATGAAGGAGGAGTTCCTCGCGCTCACCACACACGACCTGCGCTCGCCCCTGGCGGTCATCAGCGGCGTCATCAACTTCTTCACTTCGGGCCGCCTCGGCGACCTCACGTCCGAACAGAAGAACATGGTCGAGATGATGGAGCGCAACACGCAGAACCTCATCGAGCTCGTGAACGACCTCCTCGACGCCTCCAAGCTCGAATCCGGCACGATGCGCCTCGACGCGGCCTCGATAGGCTTGCGCGGCCTCATCGAGGAGCTGCGCGAGCAGATGCAGCCGCTCGCCGCCGAGAAGGAGATCGCGCTCGAAGATGAGATACCCGAAGAGCTGCCCGACTTGCGGGCCGACCGCGCGAAGCTCCGCCGCGTCCTCGTCAACCTCGTCTCGAACGCTTTGAAGTTCACGCCCAAGGGCGGGCGCGTCCGCGTGAGCGCCGCGCGCGAAGGCGGCATGGTGCGCGTCTCGGTCGCCGACACGGGCGTCGGCATCCCCGAAGACGACCTTAAAGACATCTTCGACAAGTACGCGCAGGCCCGCTCGCGCGCCACGCGCAGCGAGAAGGGCACGGGCCTCGGCCTCTACATCACGCGCCAGCTCGTCGAACTCCACGGCGGCAAGATCGAGGTGCAGTCCGAGGTAGGCAAAGGCTCGACGTTCTCTTTCACAATCCCAATCGCTTCGTGACAAGTGAACCGTAAATCGTGACGAGACGAAAACAACTTGTCACGGTTCACGGTTCACGGTTTACTGCTCTTATGCACTACCATCTTATCGGAATCTGCGGGACGGCGATGGCGTCGCTCGCGGGAATGCTCCAGGCGCGCGGGCACAGAGTCACCGGCTCGGACGAGAACGTCTATCCGCCGATGTCCACGATGCTCGAAGCGCTGGGCATTCCAGTCCGTGAAGGCTACAAGCCTGAGCACCTAAGCCCTGCGCCCGACTGCGTCGTCGTCGGCAACGCACTCTCGCGCGGGAACGCCGAGGTCGAGGAGACTCTGAACCGGCGGCTCGTCTATCGCTCGCAGGCCGAGGTCGTCAAGGAGGAGTTCATCAGGGGCCGCCGCTCGCTCGTCGTCGCGGGCACGCACGGCAAGACCACCACGACGAGCATCGCGACGTGGGTGTTGGAGCGGGGCGGCCTGAACCCCGGTTTCCTCGTCGGCGGCGTCGTGCAGAACTTCGGGACGAGTTTTCGAGTGACGGACAGCGACTACTTCGTCATCGAGGGCGACGAGTACGACACGGCCTACTTCGACAAGGGGCCGAAGTTCATGCACTACCTCCCCGAAGTCGCCGTCGTCGGCAACATCGAGTTCGACCACGCGGACATCTACCCGAACCTCGACGCGGTCAAGCTCGCCTTCCGGCGACTGATGAACCTCGTCCCCTCGAACGGTCGCCTCGTCGCGGGCTGGGACAGCGCAGCCGTCCGCGAGGTCGTCGGGGAGATGGGCGACAGGCTTCACACGCAACTTGAAACCTTCGGCACGTGCGACGACGCGCGCTGGCAGGCGCGCGACATTGATTACACTTCGGGCGAGATGACGCGCTTCCGGGTCTTCCGCGACGGCGCGGAGTGGGGTGAGTTCGAGATGCCGCTCATCGGCGACTTCAACGTGCGCAACTGCCTCTCGGTCATCGTCGCCGCCGAAGCGTGGGGCGTCTCGCGCGCGGAGATCAAGGACGCGCTCGCCACGTTCCAGAGCGTCAAGCGGCGCATGCAGGTGCGCGGGCGCGAGCGCGGCGTCACGGTCATTGACGACTTCGCGCACCACCCGACCGCCGTCCGCGAGACGCTGCGAGCGTTGCGCGACAAGTACACGGGCGGGCGAATCATCGCCGTCTTCGAGCCGCGCTCGGCCACCTCGCGCCTCGCAGTCTTCCAGCGGGAGTACGCCGAAGCCTTCCGCCCCGCCGACCACGTCGTCATCTCCACGGTGTTTGCGCGCGAGCGCGGCAGCGCCTACGGCCAGCTCCTCGACACCGACGCGCTCGTCCGCGAAATAGCCGCGCGGGGACGCCCCGCCTTCTGCCTCGACGGCGCGGACGCAATCGTCGCACACCTCGCGCCCGTCCTTCGCGAAGGCGACGTGGTCGCCGTCATGTCCAACGGCGGCTTCGACCGAATCCACGAGAAGTTGCTCGACGCGCTCAGAGTCGGTAGTCAGTAGTCAGTAGCCGGTAGCCAGTAGAAAACCCTCTCCTCCCTCCGTTGCGTATTAGAATCAACGCTCAACTGAGTGAACGTTAAACCTACTGGCTACTGGCTACCGGCTACTGGCTACTTCCTTCACAATTTCACTAAACATTCGCGACGACGGCGAAGATTTGAGCGAATACAAGTGGGCATGGCGCTGCTCGGCCCCGGAGCGCCGGGAATTAACCTGCCATGAAAGAGTTCTCGATGTTCGACCACGCCCTGGCGTCTGCCAGCGAAAGGGTCGAAGACTTAGGGACGGTCGCGCTCATCTCCCGCCGGGACTTCGACGAGCGAGTGACCTTCCGCTTCCGCGCGCGCGTCCCCTGCCTTGAATACTTCAGCCTACTCATCGAGAACGCGCTGCTCCTGCGGACACACCGCGGCGGGCGGCTCTACGTCGGCTTCGAGAAGCTCTCGCGCATGGAGCCGGTCGTTGACCGCTACATGAGGATCGCCGACATCTCCGAGCGCGTCTATGTCTTCGGCGAGCCGGACTGGAAGCCGCCGCGCCACCCCAACCTGCGCGTCGTCAAACTCGACGGCGGCCTCCGCCTCGCGCGCGAGTGGTTCGTCGTCGCCGACTCGCCGTCGCTCGGCGTCGCGCTCGTCGGCGTTGACGAGGACGGCTTCTCCGTGCCCGTCCTCGAAGAGCGCACCTTCAGCGCCCTCAAGACGCACGACCCCGCGCTCGTCCAGTCTCTCGCCGCCGCTGCCGAGAGTCTGATTGACGACTCGTTCCGCGCCTGACTCTCCGTCCTCAACGAGCCGCACGTTTCCCACGCCCGAACGCTTCGTGCTAAATTTACAGCCGCCCAACAAACCGAAACGCGGAATGATGAGTGATGAATGATGAATGAGAGGCAGCGCGCTTCTCTTCATTCATCATTCCGCATTCATCGTTCATCGTTTCCTTATGTCCATACTCGAACGCATACGCCGCCGCGCCGCCGCCGACCCGCAGCACATCGTCCTCCCCGAAGGCGAAGACCCGCGCACCGTGGTCGCCGCGTCAATGGTCGTGCGCGACCGCTTGGCGCGCGTCACCGTGCTCGGCGACGAGGAGAAGATTCGCGCCGTCGCGCGCGAATCGAGCGCCGACTTGGGCGGCGTCGCAGTCATTGACCACCGCCACGCGCCCGACTTCGAGCGTGTGGCCGCGCTCTACCACGAGCTTCGGCGCGCGAAGGGACTGATGCCCGACGAGGCGCGCATCGCCGTCCGCGACCCGCTCTACTATGGAAACCTGCTCGTCCGCGGGGGCAAGGCCGACGGCTCGGTCGCGGGCGCGACCAATACGACCGCCCACACGGTGCGCGCTGCGCTCCACTGCATCGGCATCCGCCCCGGGTTCCGTGTCGTCTCCAGCTTCTTCGTGATGGTTCTGCCAAACCCCGCCTTCGGCGCGGGCGGCGCACTCATCTACGCCGACTGCGGCGTCGTCATCGAACCCACCGCGCCCGAACTCGCCGAGATCGCCATCGCCTCCGCCGACTCCTGCCGCACCCTCTTGGAAGCGGAGCCGCGCGTCGCCATGCTCTCGTTCTCGACGAAGGGCAGCGCGCAGCACAGGCTCGTGGACAAGGTCGTCGAGGCGACGCGCACCGTGCGCGCCCGCCAGCCCGAACTCGAAATAGACGGCGAGCTACAGGCCGACGCCGCGCTCGTGCCGCGCGTCGGCGAATCCAAAGCGCCCGGCTCTGCGGTCGCGGGCCGGGCGAACGTGCTCATCTTCCCAGACCTGCAAGCCGGCAACATCGCCTACAAGCTGACCGAACGCCTCGCCGGCGCGACGGCCATCGGCCCCATCCTGCAAGGACTCGACAAGCCCGCCAACGATCTTTCGCGCGGCTGCAAGGCCGAAGACATCGTTGACGCCGTCGCCATCACGGCGGTGCAGGCGCAGGCGCGGAAGAATGGGTGACGACAGCAGGCGGCGGGCGAACGTCGCAGCGCTCGCGGAGCATCAGAGTCGTGAGGTCATAAAATTTCGACGGCAGGGGAGTCCTAATGTTTTTGCGCCGCCCGGCACTGGCTTTCATCAGCACGGCCTTCATCATTCTCTCTGCCGCGCCGCTGCGCGCGCAGAGCGGCATCCACCCCAAGCCGACGCCGACGCCGGAGGAGGCCGAGAGCATCTACACGGAGGAGGTGCGCATCCCCGTCTTCGCCTTCGACGAGCAGGGGCACTTCGACCCGCGTCTCGAAGTGGACGACGTGCTCGTCGTCGAGGACGGCGTGCCGCAGCAGGTCAAGAGCGTGCGGCGCACACCGGCGAGCGTCCTCCTCGTGCTCGGCACGGGCTGGGATTTAGACCCGGCGCTTCGCGCCAACACGACGCGCGACATCGCGCTCGGCGTCCTGAAGGATTTGCGCGAGGGCGACCGCGTCGCCGCGCTCCAGTTCAACGACCGCACCACTCTTCTGCAAGACTGGACGGGCGACCGCGTGCAGGCCGCGCGCGCCCTCAAAAGTAAGCTCGCCTCCGGGCAGGGGTCGAACCTCTCGCGCGCCGTCAAGCGCGCCGTCGAGCTGCTCCAGACGCAGCCCGTCGGCAACCGCCACCTCGTCCTCATCGCCGACGGCATAGACACGGCCAGCTCCTCTGAATACCAGGACGCCGTGAAGAAGCTGATCGCCGCACAGGCGACGCTCCACGTCCTCAGCTACGCGGCTGTCACGCGCGCGCAAGTTAAGCAGCCCTGGTGGAAGACGCCGCCGGAGAAGCCCGGCATGACGCAGAGCACCGCGGATCAGGCCACGGTCGGCATAGACCCGACGCGACCGCCCGGCATGCGCGGCCCCGGCGTCAACCCGCACGACGTTAACTCCGGCATCACCTTCGACCCGGCGCTCAGCCGACGGCGCAAGGAGGCCGAGCGCGAGATGAAGCGCGGCGAGACGCGCCTGAAGTCCCTGACGGACGAGACCGGCGGTCGGATTCTGACGCCCGACACGACCGACGAGATGATCGCCGAGGGCGCTGGCGTCGCGCGCGAGATTGACTCGCAGTACGTCGTCACCTACCGCCCGAAGCGCCCGCTTCGCAAAGCGCCCGCCAGCGAGTACCGCAAGATTTACGTCGGCGCGCGCCGCGTCGGCCTCAACTTGCGCGCGCGCCGCGGCTACGTCGTCGGCTCGATGCGCCAGCCGGAGCCGACGCCGCAGGGGCAGTAGAATATGAAGACAACTTCGGACGCGCGGCGTGAGGTTTAAATTGTCGGCAGCCGCGTTGGCGGCGGAAGAATGTAGCCCGCGGCGATGGGCCGCGGGTATCGGTCAGAGAAACCTGTTTTGAAGCCCCGGAGGGACGGAAGAACTTCGAGCCATCGTGTCTCGAAGTTCTTCCGTCCCTCCGGGGCTTCCGCGATGCGTCTTCCGTCTTAGTTCACCGACGCGCCGGCCTCGATCAGGACAGCGCCTGCCGTCCGTTCAAGGCGGCCCGCCGCGGCCTTCAACTCCCCTTCTTCCTGGGATCGGCGGCGAATCTCGTCCCACTCCTCGCGCGGCACGCGCCCGAAGGCCGCGACCACTTCGGGGTCGAACTGCCGCCCGCCGAACGCCTCAAGCTCGGCTGCGGCGGCGTCGTAGCCGCGACCGCGCCGGTAAACGCGGTCGCTCGTCATGGC
>QHXN01000030.1 GCA_003222975.1 Acidobacteriota bacterium
TCGGCGACGGGGATGCTGGTCGCGCCCTCGCCGTGGAACTCTACGAACTTGCCGACGACCTTCGCCTTCCTGAGCATCTCGGTCACGCGCAGGACGAGGTCTGTCGCCGTCACGCCCTCGCGCAAGCTCCCCGTCAGGTTCACGCCGATAACGTCGGGCGTCAGGATATAGACGGGCTGACCCAACATCGCCGCCTCGGCCTCGATGCCGCCGACGCCCCAGCCCACGATGCCAAGGCCGTTAATCATCGTCGTGTGCGAGTCCGTCCCGACGAGCGTGTCGGGGTAATAAACGCCGTCGCGCTCCATCACGCCGCGCGCCAGGTATTCAAGATTGACCTGGTGGACGATTCCGATGCCGGGCGGCACGACGTTGAAGCTCTTGAACGCCTGCATGCCCCACTTCAAAAACTGGTAGCGCGAGCGGTTGCGCCGGAACTCCGTCTCCATATTCAGCCGGAGCGCGTCGGGACTCGACCAGAAGTCAACCTGAACCGAGTGGTCTATGACCAAGTCAACGGGCACGAGCGGCTCGATGATTTTGGGATCGCGCCCCATGCGCGCCACCGCCGAGCGCATCGCCGCGAGGTCAACCAAAAGCGGTACGCCCGTGAAGTCCTGCAAGAGCACGCGCGCCACGTTGAAAGGAATCTCCTCCGTCCGCTCGGCGCTCGCCCCCCAGTTGGCGAGCGCGCGCACGTCCGACTCTTCGACTACTTTCTCGTCGTAGTTCCTGAGGACGGATTCGAGCACGATGCGTATCGAGACGGGCAGACGCGAGACGGGGCCGACGCCCTCCCGCTCAAGCTGCGGCAGCGAATAGAACTGCCCCGTCTTCTCTTTTTCCGTCGTGAATGTTTGCAGAGTGTTGAAGAGATTATGTGCCATGATGGGTTCCCGAATGGGGCGCGTCCGGTCGAAATTTGCGCGCACTGTTCCCCCGCCGACGGGGTATGTCCGATTGATTTATTTGGACTGACAAAGATTACTCTTCAGTTTAAGTTCGCGCCCCGCAATCGTCAAGCAACAGCCCCGCGCGGTCAGGGTTTACTCATTCTTGAGTTAACCGGAAGATGAGATTCATCGCCGCAGGCGCAGAGGACGCGGAGGGGGCGCAGAGACTTGATTGCATGAGCAGGTTTGTACCGCCTGCTGCAAGCGGGCGGGTAGTAGCGACATCACCCGCCCGCTTGCAGCAGGCGGTACTGACTTGTCCCCATGTGCGCGCTGGCTGCAAACAAGTATAATCCAAATTAACGGCTCGCCTCTGCCTTCAGGTCGCGCATCAGCACTTGAGATTGAATCCTTGGAAGGCGGCAGGGAAAAAGAGGGCGACGCCGTCATGGCAAGAACCGGCGTCGCCCTTTTACTCTCACGAATCTTTGCACTTCGTGAGGCAGGCTCGGCGTCCCAAACCGCCGGGCGCGAGGGCGGGTGCATACGGCACCCGCCGCAAGCAACATGCCTTATATACTCAATCGAATTTCCAGGCAAGTGTTTTTCACGCCGCATGCTGCGGGCGGGCGGTTTCCCAATTTCCGAAGCACTTGTGTTATATTGGGCGCAATTCAGAGAAGCAGCCGACAGTTGAAGTTTTCGCGGGCCTGGGATTGATGTTTTCGGGCGGAAACAGCGCGGGGACTTTGGAGGTTGGGAGATGCCAAAGAAGCGACCGGAGGAGTTTACATACTTGAGTAACGATCCAGACTTCGTGCCCGATCCCGACATAGAGGAGTTCATGGAGGAGGAGATCGCGCGCGCGCCCAAAGACCCGGAACTCCTCGCGCAGCGACTGCGCAACAACACCGCCGCCTCGCCCGAAGACGCGGGCGGCGACCTCGACGCCTCTTGGGAAGATGTCAACGACGACGGCTCCGAGACGGTCGCGGGCGACAACCCCACGCCCGACCAGTCCGACGTTGAGGAGAACGCGCACGCCGTCGGCGTCAACTTCGAGGACAACGAAGAACTCGAAGTGATTGACAAGATCGAGCGCCGCGACAAACGCCGCTTCGAGCTAGACCCGCGCTCGAAGACGGAAGACGACACGATTTAGGAGAGCGGGCGAAAAGGGTAAAAGGGGAAGAGGGCAAAGGGATTGCTTGAGTGCTCCCTTTTGCCCTCTTCCCCTTTTACCCTTTTCCCCTATTTGAAATTCGCGCGCGGTTGGAGCGTGATGCTCTTGATGACGATCTTGTCGTAGGGGTTTTCGGTGCCGGGTCGCGTGGGCGCGCCGGCGATGACCTGCGCGTTGTTCATGCCTTCGACGACCTTGCCGAAGGCCGTGTACTGCGCGTCCCACTGCGGCACGCGGCGGAGCGTGATGTAGAACTGGCAGTTGGCCGAGTTCACGTCGTTGCCCTTGCGTGCAGCGCCGACGACGCCGCGGTCGAAGGGAACGTCGCTGAACTCCGCGGGCACGTTCGGCAGAGGCGAGTCGCCCATGCCGGCCCTCGACTGGTCTTCACCTTTCGACAGAGGGTCGCCGCCCTGCACGACTTCGGGGTTGACGCGGTGGAAGGTCGTGCCGTTGTAGAAGCCCTGCCGGGTTAGAGTCTTGAAGCGCTCGACCATCTGCGGCGCGACGTTCGGGTAAAGCTCGACGACGATCTTGCCGTAGTCAATCTTTCCATCAGAACTTGTCGCCTCGATGACCGCGGCCTCAGCGTCCGGCTCCGGCTTCACGCCGCGCTTGACGGGCGCGCCGCCCGCGCCCTCCAGGTCGTCGGAAACCCTCGACTGCTGCTGGCCGCCGCCGCACGACGCGACGCACAACGCCAGCGCCAGACAAAGGCACGCCGCCGGCAGACGCCCCGCCCCCGCCGGGAAGAACACGAACACGCTTCGCACAATCGAACAGAACACCTGTCCCCTCCGTCTCGCCGTTTAAAAAAGCTTCCTGCTGTCCAGGAGGATTGTCACCGGGCCGTCGTTGATGAGTTCGACTTCCATCATGCGGCGGAAGCTGCCCGTCTCGACGCACGCGACGCTCCGCCTCGCCTCCGCGACGAAGAACTCGTACAAAGGCTCGGCCACTTCGGGCGGCGCGGCATCAATCCAAGACGGACGCCGACCGCGGCGCACGTCGCCGTAGAGCGTGAACTGCGAGACGACGAGCAGACCGCCCCCCACCTCGACGACCGAGCGGTTCATGCGCCCCTCCTCGTCGTCGAAGACGCGCAGCGCAACCGTCTTCTCGACCATGTATCGCGCGTCCGCCTCCGTGTCGTCGCGCGCGATGCCGAGCAGCACGACGAGGCCCGGCCCCGTCTCCCCGACCGTCTCGCCCCCGACCCTCACACACGCACGCGTCACGCGTTGCAGCACGGCTCTCATCAGAATCGCATCCGGCTTATGTCATCAGGCTGGATGTCGGCGTGCGTCACTTCTTCGGCGGCCTGCTCGGCCTGATCTCGACACGGCTCGGAAGACTCCGCTCGTCGTGTCGCAGCAGATCAACGACGACGCGCGCGATGTCTTCGGGCTGGAGCTGCCAGCTCTTCTCTTCGCTCACCGAGTCGCCGCCGAACTCCGTGTTGACCGAGCCGGGCATGATGTAGCTGACCTTGATTCGGTCGTGCCTGACCTCCTGCATGAGCGCCTCGCTGAAGCCGTTGAGACCGAACTTCGAGGCGTTGTAGGCGGCCATGCGTGGGTGCGGATTCGCGCCCGCGAGCGACGAGATGTTGACGATGTAGCCGCCGCCGCGCCGCTTCATAACGGGGATGGCCGCGCGGCAGCAGTGGAAGACGCCGAACAGGTTCGTCTCCAAAACCGCGCGGAACTCTTCCGCCGTCATCTCCTCGACCGGCTTGAAGAGGCCGATGCCCGCATTATTGACCAGCACGTCCACGCCGCCGAACTCCTCGACCGCGTGCGCAACGAGCGCCTCGCACTCTTCATAAACGCGCACGTCGCATGTAGCGCCCGTCACGCATCCAACGCCTGAGTCTTCTTCACTGTCGAAAGTTAAAGCATTGGCCGCTTCCTTAATCTCATCGGCGTTGCGTGCACCAATGCACACGTTCATCCCCTCGCGCACAAGTGCCTCGGCAATCGCGCGCCCGATGCCGCGCGTCCCGCCCGTGACAATCGCCGTCTTCCCTTGATAGTTCACTGCTCTTACTCGGCCTTCAGTTTTTCTTTCAGCAGTTCGTTGACGACCTTCGGGTTCGCCTTGCCCTTCGACGCCTTCATCACCTGGCCGACGAAGAAGCCGAAGAGCGCCTCCTTGCCCGCGCGGTACGACGCTAGTTGCTGCGGGTTGGCGGCGAGAACGTCCGTCACGATCTTTTCTATCTCGGCGGCGTCGCTCACCTGCGCCAGCCCCTGCTCCTCGATGACCTGCGAAGCGCCCTTGCCCGTCCTGAACATCTCGACGAGCACGTCCTTGCCCTGCTTGCCGCTGATGCGCCCTTCGTCTATCGCGCGGACGAGCGCGCCGAGTTCTTCGGGCGAGACGGGCGATGCGTCCGCGGCCAGGCCGGCGGCGTCCAGCTCGCGCAGCAGCTCGCCTTTGAGCCAGTTGGCAGCGCCCCGCGGGTTCGAGGCCGCCGCCGCGCGCTCGTAGAAATCCGCGAGGGCGTGGTCGCGCGTGAAAAGCGAGGCGTCGTCGAAGGAGAGCCGGTACTGCCCCATGAATCGCTTGCGGCGCGCGTCGGGCAGTTCGGGCATCGCACGGCGCACCTGCTCGATCCAGTCGGCGTTGACGGCGAGCGGCTGCAAGTCGGGTTCGGGGAAGTAGCGGTAGTCGTGCGCCTCCTCCTTCGAGCGCATCACGCGCGTGCAGGCTTCGCGCTCGTCCCAGAGGCGCGTCTCCTGCGCGACACGCCCGCCCGACTCGATCAACTCTATCTGCCGCTCGATCTCGAACTCGATGGCGCGCTGCATGAAGCGCACGGAGTTCAGGTTCTTCAACTCGACCTTCGTGCCGAACTTCTCTTCGCCCACGCGACGCACGGAGACGTTCGCCTCGCAACGGAGGTTCCCCTTCTCCATGTCGGCCTCGCTCGCCCCGACCCACTGCAAGGCGCGGCGCACGTGGTTGACGTAGTCGTAAGCCTCCCAGGAGGTGCGGAAGTCCGGCTCGGTGACGATCTCGGCGAGCGGCGTGCCCGCGCGGTTCAGATCAATGTAAGAGTAGAGGTCTGTGCGGGGCAGGCCCTCGTGCACGTTCTTGCCCGCGTCCTCTTCGAGGTGCAGCCGCGTGATGCGAACCTCAAACGGGCGCCACTCGCGCGCGTGGCCGCCCTCGTCGCGCTCGGCGGTCACGATCTCAAGATGGCCGTCCGAAGAGAACGGGCGGTCGTACTGCGAAATCTGGTAGCCCTTCGGCAAGTCCGGGTAGAAATAGTTCTTGCGCGCGAAGATCGAGACCTCGTTGACTCTCAGGCCGAGCGCGAGCGCCGCGCGTGCGCCCAACTCGACCGCGCGCCAGTTCAGGACGGGCAGAGAGCCGGGCAGACCCAGGCAGACTGGGCACGTGTTCGAGTTCGGCTCGTCGCCGAAGCGCGTCGAGCAGCCGCAGAAGATTTTCGACTCGGTGCTCAGTTGCGCGTGAATCTCAAGGCCGATGACGGCCTCCCAACCCTTCTTCATAAGCTTTCAACGGTCAGCAGTCAGCGTTCAGCTTAAAGCCTCCTTCAACACTGAGCAATCAACTCGGCGGCGACACTTCATGCGCCGCCGGAATTCTAAGCTGACTGCTGAGTGCTGAGTGCTTCTTTTCGAGCGGCAGCCCTCGGTCGCACCAGGCTTTGAAGCCGCCGACGAGGATGTGTATTTCCCGGAAGTCGTACTCTTCGAGGATGAGCGCCGCGCGCGTGCTGGAGTGCTCGTAGTGGCACGCGCAGTAAGTGACGAGCGGTCGGCCCCGCGGGACTTCCCCGACCCTCTCTTCAAGCTCCATGCGCCAGATGCGAAGCGAGCCGGGGATTTGGTGCTCGCTCTTTTCCCAGTGCGCGGGGTTGCGCGTGTCTATGAAAACCGGCTCGCGCCCTTCCTCGACGAGCGCCCAGGCTTCATCCGGCGTGATTCTCTTCGGTTCAACAGGCAGCGGCATGCGTCTCTTCCGACCCCACGAAGTCGCCGACCGCACACGCGTCGTAAACTCCCGCGCCGCGTCCTTCGTTCGGCGCGGGCCGCTTTGGCGGATGCGTCGGCGGATGCGCGGCGAGTATAGCACCCGCTAAACTGCCGCCTCAACAAACGCCGTTTTCAGGCACGCGCCGCCGAAAATTTGCTGCATCAAATTCCCGGTTTCTGTTATACAATGCGCCCGCTCGCTCGAACCGTCGTTATCGAAAGCGAGGCAGCAACCCCCGTCCGGGTCGCGTTGCCGCCCCGCTCGTTTGTCCACCATTCTTCCCTGGGAGGAGAAACTGAGTTATGGCGAAAACAATTGCAACGATTTTAGGCGTGGTGTTCATCCTGGTCGGGCTCGTCGGGTTCTTTGACCACACTCTCATGGGCACGCACCTGAATACGACCCACAACCTCGTCCACATCATCTCCGGCGCGATTGCCCTCTACTTCGGCCTCGCGGGCACGCTCTCGGCGGCGCGCCTCTTCTGCATCATCTTCGGCATCGTGTACGCGCTGCTCGGCGTCTGCGGCTTCCTGCTCGGCACCGGCCCCGACCGGATACTCCCGATTGACGACCTGCTCATGCTCGGCACGATGGATCACGTCGTCCACATCCTGCTCGGCATCGTCTTCCTCATCGGCGGCTTCCTGACGCGGGCCGATTTGACGACCGACTAGGACTGAAGGATGAAGGCGGAAGGATGAAGTGAAGGCAAAACTGCTCTCACTTCATCCTTCCGCCTTCATCCCTCATCCTTGCCTCCGGTTGCTCGCCAGCCGAACACTCCCGTAAGATACCCCGTCCGTAAAACGCGTTCTGGCGGCTGACGAAAGCTGTGGCTTTCGGTCGGCCAGCCCCGACTAATAGCTGCACGGAGACTTTTTGCCATGATCAAGACCGTCGAGTGGACGGACGAGGGCGTGCGCATGATTGACCAGCGCCTGCTACCCACAGAAGAAAAGTACCTGACGCTGCGCTCGTGTGAGGAGGTGGCCGACGCCGTCAAGCAGATGGTCGTGCGCGGCGCACCGGCTATCGGCGTCTCCGCCGCGATGGGCATTGCCCTCGGCTCGATGCAGGCAGTCGGCACTTCCGTTCCCGACCTCGAAGACGACTTCGACTACTTCTGCGACCTGATGAGTCAGACGCGCCCGACCGCCGTCAACCTCTTCTGGGCCATCGAGCGCATGCGCGAGCGCTTCCGCCGCGCGAAGGCCGCGGGCGCGGACGCCGAAAGCATCAAAGGCCAGCTCATCGAGGAGGCGCGCACCATCTTCCGCGAAGACATCGAGTCGAACCGCGCGCTGGGCCGCTTCGGCGGGGAGCTGATACCCGACGGCGCGACCGTGCTCACGCACTGCAACGCCGGCGCGCTCGCCACCGCGGGCGACTACGGCACGGCGCTCGGCGTCGTCCGCGGCGCGCGCGACGCGGGCAAGCGCGTCGCCGTCATCGCCGACGAGACTCGACCGTTTCTACAGGGTGCGCGCCTCACGGCCTGGGAGCTTCAGAAGGACGAGATACCCGTCACAATCATCACCGACAACATGGCCGGTCACGTGATGAAGCAGGGCAAGATTGACTGCGTCGTCGTCGGCGCAGACCGCATCGCCGCCAACGGCGACACGGCCAACAAGATCGGAACCTACATGGTCGCCGTCCTCGCCAAACAACACGACATTCCCTTCTACGTCGCCGCGCCCGTCTCGACCGTTGACCTCTCGCTCCCCACGGGCGAGCAGATTCCCATCGAGGAGCGCGACGCGCGCGAGGTCACGCACATACGCGAGCAGCGCCTCGCCCCCGAAGGCGTCGCCGTCCAGAACCCCGCCTTCGACGTGACGCCCAACGAACTCGTCGCCGCCATCATCACCGACCGCGGCGTCGCGCGCCCGCCTTATACTGAAAGTTTGCGACGGATAGTTGAAGGTTAGAAGAACAATTTAAACGCAAAGGGCGCAAAGAACCCGCAAAGGCCGCGGAGACATCTCGGCATGCTTTGCGTTTTTCTTTGCGCCCTTTGCGTTTAAATCTCCGCCCTTGAAGTGGCGCGGCTACTGCCTCGCGTAACGGCTCTGCTTCCACCACTCAATCGTCTTCCGCAAGCCCTCTTCCAGCCCGACCCGCGGCTCATATCCTAAAAACTCGCGCGCGAGCGTGATGTCGGCGTGGCTGTGGTGCACGTCGCCGACGCGCGGCTCGCGGTACTCGGCCTCGGCGTCCGTCTTGCCGGTGACGCGCTTCAGCGTGTCGAGCAGTTCGTTGAGCGTGATGCGCTCGCCGTTGGCAACGTTGATGACCTCGCCCACGCCGCGCGTCGTCTCGGCAGCGCGCAGGTTCGCGTCCACCACGTTCGAGACGTATGTGAAGTCGCGCGACTGCTCGCCGTCGCCGTAGATGACGGGACGCGCGCCCGACATCAGTGCGTCAATGAAGCGCGAGATGACGCCCGAATACTGCGAGCCGGGGTCTTGGCGCGGGCCGAAGACGTTGAAGTAGCGTAAGCTGACGGTCTCGAAGCTGTAGGTGCGCGACCAGACCTGGCAGTAATACTCGCCGACGAGCTTCGCCGCGGCGTAGGGGCTGAGTGGCTGCGGGGCCATGCCCTCGACCTTCGGCAGCGTCGGCTGATCTCCGTAGGCGGAGGACGAGGCCGCGTAGATCATGCGGCGCACGCTCGACTCGCGCGCCGCCAGGAGCAGCGCGAAGGTCGCCTCGGCGCAGGCGCGGTGCGTCTCTGCGGGGTCTTCGACCGAGCGCGGCACCGAAGGGATCGCGGCCTCGTGGAACACGACCTCCACGCCGTCGAGCGCGCGCCGTAGCGCCTCCGGGTCTAGCAGGCTCCCGCGGACGAATTCGACCCGCCCGCCGATCTCTTCAAGGTTCTCGGCGTAGCCCGTTGAAAGGTCGTCAATGACGCGCACGCGCGCCCCCGACGCGTCGAGCGCCGACGCGATGTGAGAGCCGACGAACCCCGCGCCGCCCGTGACCAGATAAGTGCCGGTTAAATTCATAGCCGAGTGAATAGTGATGAGTGATGAGTGATGAGTGATAAGTTAAAACAGCTTGCCTTTAACTCATCACTCATCACTCATCACTCGTTCGTCATCTACCCACGCCGACGTACTCGAAGCCCAGTTCCCGCATCCTTTCGGGGTCGTAGATGTTGCGCAGGTCTGCGACCTTCGGCTGCCGCATCAGCCCTTTGACGCGGCCCATGTCGAGCGCGCGGAACTGGTTCCATTCCGTCATGAAGACGAGGCAGTCGGCCCCCTCGGCGGCGGCGTACTCGTCCAAGGCGTACTCGATCTCCGGCAGGGCCTTCCCCGCCTGCTCCGACGCCACGGGATCGTAGGCCCTGACCTCCGCGCCCCTCTCAAGCAAGGCGCGGATGATGTCCACGCTGGGGGCCTCCCGCATGTCGTCCGTCTCTGGCTTGAACGAGAGGCCGAGCACGGCCACCTTCTTGCCCTTGAGTCCGCCCGCCAAGCCCTCTATCTTCTCCACCATCCTCTGCCTCTGCCGCAGGTTGACCTCCACGGCGGCCCCGACGATCAGGCACTCCGAGCCGTACTCCTTGGCGACCGAGAGAAGCGCCGTCGTGTCCTTGGGGAAGCAACTGCCGCCGTAGCCTGGGCCGGGGTGCAGGAAGTAGCGACCGATACGGTTGTCCATCCCCATGGCGCGCGCCACGTCGTGCACGTCGCAGCCTATCCGGTCGCAGAGGTTCGCCACCTCGTTGATGAAGGAAATCTTGGTGGCGAGGAAGGCGTTCGACGCGTACTTGGTCAACTCCGCCGCTTCGAGCGAGGTGATGACCACGGGCGTCTCGATGAGGTAGAGCGGGCGATAGAGGTCGCGCATAATGGCGATGGCCGCCTCGTCGCGCGAGCCGATGACCACCCTGTCCGGGCGCATGAAGTCGTCAATCGCCGCGCCCTCGCGGAGGAACTCCGGGTTGGAGACGATCCCGAAGTTGAACTTCCCCTTCTGGTGCTCACTGATGAGACGGCGCAGGTGCTCGCCCGTGCCCACAGGGACTGTGGACTTGGTGACGACTACCTTGTAGCCGTTCATGTAGCGCGCGATGTCGCGGGCCGCCTCCTCGACGTGGCGCAGGTCTGCCGAGCCGTCCTCGCGGGGCGGAGTCCCGACGGCGAGAAAAATGACTAGACTCTGCTCGACCGCCGCGCGCGTGTCCGTCGTGAAAGATAGTCGCCCGGCCTGCTTGTTCTTGACGACGATCTGGTCTAGCCCCGGCTCGTAGATGGGGATTTGCCCGTCGTTCAGGCGGGCGATCTTCCCGGCGTCCACGTCAACGCACGTGACGTTGACTCCGAACTCTGCGAAGCACGCGCCCGTCACCAGACCGACGTAGCCCGCACCGATTACCGCGATGTTCATCTGAACTTGAATGACCTCTTAGACGGTGGGATAAAACTTTAAGACGGTGATTATCTCAGACAAAAGGCTGCGGGTCACGCGCGCGCGTGGCGCGTGACCCGCAAAAAATGTGGGGTCGAAACTGACGAGGCCCTACTACACAGGCGCGAACCGAAGCCAAACCTCAAGCCGAACGCTTAGCGCGTGGGGCTGACGACGATCGGGGTGCCGCCGAAGTTGAAGTTGTTGTTGCGGGTCGCGGCGATGATGGCCGCCGCGATAGCGCCGCCAGCCGCGAGCAGGAGCGCGGCCAGAGCGCCGCTCGAAAGGCCGTGCATCGCCGGCTGCTGGAAGCGCGTGCAGCGCGTGCCCGGCGTGGCCTGCCCGGCGGTGTCCTGGCCGCCGGCGGCGATCTGCTTCACCGTGTTCCCGGCGCGCAGCTCGACGCGGCCCGACTGCGTGGAGACGACCGTGTTGCCGCACTCGATATCAACCATGAAGACGTTCGGCTGGTTGGCGTCGGCGAGGGCCACGCCGTCCTTCGTGGTGACGCTTGCGGCGACGCCCGAAGAGGACGAGACGCGCACGCGGCCCGACTCGAGCATACCGCTGAGGCCCTTGTCGGTGAAGCTGAGTTTGAGGCTGGAGTTCGGCAGCAGCTCTACGCGACCGAGCTTGCCGAGGCTGACGACGGCGCTGGAGTTCTGCCCCGTCGTAATGGTGCTGTCGGAGAACACAGTCGCGCCCGAGATGGCGCTCGTGCCGTTGACGGAAACCTCACCGACCACCGACAGGTCGCCCGTCGGCCCCTGTTGCGGGGAGGCCAGCGCGACCATCGAGTAGGTGCATAGGATGGCGAGCGCCAGGGCCAGTGTGATGGGCTTACGGCTCCAAGTTCTGCTAGTCATTACTTCTCCTCCCGTAGGTGAAACTGTCAATTTTAGAGAAAGCGCGTTGCAAGCCTTCTGTTCAAAGACTCTCTTGAGAAGGTTGTTTTTATTTATCTCGCCAACCCGTCTCAGAAACAGCCCGCGCGGTATCTCATAAAAAGCAGGCATGAGAGCCACTAAGGGCTTCAAAAGACCTCGCCTTATTTACACGAAACCGCCTCGCATGTCAATAAACATTTGAGCGAATTCAACGATTTTTCAACAATTTGCGGCAGAGCGCGTTGTTTGTCAACCCTTTTTTGCTTCCCCCTACTGGCCCGCCGCCGAAACCGCCCGAATTTCGCCGCGCGCCTAATCTTTGTAGATCAGCACTACAGGCTGGCCGTCCGCGCCGACCCAGCCGCGGTACATCCCCGACGTGTTGAAGGGCGTGGCGAAGTTGCCGCGGCGGTCAATCGCGATCAGGCCGCCCGTCCCGCCTATTTTCCCGACCTTTTCCAGCACCTCACGGGCCGCCGCCTCGACCGAACGCCCGCCGTACTGCATCAACGCCGAGATGTCGTGGGCGACGACCGAGCGTATGAAATACTCGCCGTCGCCCGTGCAGGAGACGGCGCAGGTCTCGTTGTTGGCGTATGTGCCCGCGCCGATGATGGGCGAGTCGCCGACCCTGCCGAACCTCTTGTTGGAGATGCCGCCGGTCGAAGTCCCCGCGGCCAAGTTCCCGGCGCGGTCGAGGCAGACGACGCCGACCGTCCCGAACTTGTGATCCTCGAAGGACGGCCCCGCCTTTTCGAGCCGCGACCGTTTCGGCGGCGTCGTCTTCTCGGCCTCCTTCTGTTTTTGAAGCTGCTGCCAGCGCTCCTCGGTGTAGAAATATTTCGGGTCAACCAGCTCGACGCCCTTCGACGCGGCGAAGGCCTCCGCGCCCTCGCCGACCATCATCACGTGCGGCGACTGCTCCATCACGAGCCGCGCCAGAAGGATCGGGTTCTTGACGCGCTTCAGGCCCGCGACCGAGCCGGCCTTGAGCGTCTTGCCCTCCATGATCGAGGAGTCCAGCTCGTTCGTCCCGGCGCTGGTGAAGACCGCGCCCTTGCCCGCGTTGAAGAGCGGCGAGTCTTCGAGCAGAGTGATGGCGGCGACGACCGCGTCGAGGCACTGGCCGCCCTTTTTGAGCACGTCGAAGCCGGCGACGAGCGCCTCGGTCAGCTTATCCCTGTAAGCCTTCTCGCGCTCGGGCGTCATCTTGCTGCGCTCAATCGTCCCCGCGCCGCCGTGCATCACGAACCCGAACTGGCCGAGGGCCGTGTTCTTTTGCGGGCCGCGGTCTTTGTCTTTCTGCCCCGACACAGGCGCTCCGGCGTTCGCGGGCAGGCACGACGCGAGCGCGGCTGCGCCAGCGCTCCCGATAAACCTCCGACGGCTCTTGTCAGCGACCATGAACTGATCTGACACCCCGCCCGCGCGAAGCTCCCGACGATTTTTTTGTTGGATGAAACCTGCGGCGCATGTTAACAGACGGCCCGCACGCGCGCAATATCATCACCCTTCGGACTGCCGGAGACCTTCTAAATATTGCCGCGCGCGCTCGGCCAGCGCGACGGGGACGTTGACGCGGAAGGGGTGCTTGGCGAAAAAGGTCGGGACGCGTCGGACGTTCGCGCCGAGCGCGCCGAGGGCGGCGGCGGCCTGCTCGTCTCCGAGTTCTTCGACGCCGAAGGCTTCCGCCGCGCGCCTGAGCGCCCCGCGCAGGCGGTCGAACGGCAGGTCGCGCCCGGCCAGGACTTTGCCGCGCGCCTGAAAATCTCCGAGGGCGTAGAGCACGACGCGCTCGGCGTCGGCTCCGCGCGTCGTGCTTTCTTTATCGAAAAAAGTCGGCTGGCGCATCGGGTAATTCGCGCGGGCTTGTCTTCAGGGGGCGCTTGCGCGGCGCGGGCGGACGCGCGCGTCCGTGGCCGCGGGCTGCTGGTGCTGCGCCGCCGCGGGTTGCGGCGCTGCCGCGCGCGCGTTCGTCTCCGGCTTCGCTTCCCCGGCCTGCTTACGCAGCTCGGCCTGCTCGTATGGGTTGAGGCGCGCGAACAGGTAGAAGCGCTCGCCCCTGGATGCGACCGCGCCGAGGTACTTCAACTTGTATTCGAGCACTTCCCCGGCCTGCAAAGAGACGGGCTTCGGCAGCGGCCCGTCGAAGAGCTGATCGAACTCAGACTCCGAGACGGCCTCAAGCTCCGGGAGGTAGTCGTTTTTATTCTCGCGCGCGAGGCGGACGGCCATCTGGCGGAGCGCGTAGATGCGGTTCGAGTTGTGCAGGTAGTAGTTGCGGTTTATCTCGCGACGGCTCACGCGGTCGTCAACCACCTCCTGCTCGTCGTGCAGGTATCCGAGGTACGCGCGCACGTTCGGCCCGAATTCGGCGTCGTTCTCGCGCGGGCGGTGCGAACGCTGCTGCGCGGCTACAACAGCGGACGCCGCACACAACACGAAGGCCAACAGGACAAGCCTAAACAAGCCCCTCTCTGCTCTCATTGCTTTTCTCTTCCCTCTAGGCCGGACGGCGGCGAAACTCGACTCGTACCTCAGCCTCGTCGGGGATTCGGGGGTTTCGGGACGGCGGAATCTTAGCACAACTCGGCGCGAGGGCCTGAGCCGTAAAGCGCCGCCGGCAGCTTCCGTCCATTCTCGACTCCGGCGGGAGCGGCGAACTCTGCGCCTGCGGCGCAGAGTTCACGCAGACGATTTGAGATTTGAAATCTCATTGAACGCTCTCATACGTGGCAGCGGGAGAAGATTCTACCTGAAGAAGAAGAGGGGCTTCTGCAAAAGGGGAATGAAACTAATTTAGCACTGGCAGCTCCGTCCGCGGGGTTACAACCTTCATGCTCGCTCACGACGAGCCGGAGCCTACGCCTCGCGCGCCAGAAATGACCGACGGCCCCGCACGGGGGCTGGAATTTCAAGCGGGCTGGTTGCCGCATGATGAAATTCTAGTCCCCGGCTGCGGAAGCTCGACCACTGTGTTCGGTACCGACGCTCGCCCGCATATCAAGCGATAGTGATTGAGCGCCAATTCTCGTTCGGATGTCCGCCCGACCAGGAATTGTTGATGATGGCCCGGTCGTTGATGCGGACATCAATGAGGTAACAGCAAGGATCGATCTTTGCTGCCCAAGGGTCCCACAAAAATTCCGTCGCCACCGGATACCCCGTGTCGGCGATGTTCCCGTTGTAGGTCTTGGATAGAGATGTGCCGCCCGTGTCAACAATCGGGAAGCTCCATCCACAGCCGCCCAGCAGCGCCACGTTAATGCTGCTGAAGTTTTCGTCCCAGGCCGTGATGGTAATGACGACCAGATTCCCCTTACCGCGTTCGACCTTCTCGCAACAACCCAATGTCCGCCGCTGGCCGTCCGGAGTTTGGAGTTGAAGATCGATTATGGGGCGAGGCGCGGGGTTGGGGCTGCCGTTATCCACCCGCGCAGGAGTGACGGGACTCTGGAATTCCGTGAGGGCCGCGTTGCGCACAGTCAGCTTGAGGTAGTAAAGCTTGTCGCGGTCGGGCGGCGTCGGCCAGTCGGTCAGGTAGTCAGGCCCGAGCAACCCCATCTCGCTGACGTTATACCAACCTCCCGCCAGCGGCAGGCGCGGGTGGGTCGTGATGGGGGAGGGGTGCCCTGGCAGGGGGAACAGAGGATCGGGGTAAATGTCGGTAATGGGCTGGGTGATCGGCGTCCAAGGCCCTCCCGGAGCTGGTCCAAACTCGACCTTATACTGGAAAGGATTGGCGACGTTGAACACTCCCCTAATGTTCTCCAGCCCCCCGAAAGGGTGGTCGCCGACTCCAGCCGGCTTGTTGTCAGGTGGTGTCGTCCCCGGAGGTAAGCTGGGTCCCGAGGCGCGGCCCGTCGGGTCGATCTGGGACGTAGGGATATAACCCACCTCCGTGATTAGTGGCGGGGGAGGGCACATCAGCCTGCAAACGAGACGACAGCGAACGACGCAGAGGTAGTGGCAAAGTTGATGACAGAAGCGCTCCCACTTCATCTCGACGAGCAACCGGTTAAAGGCCGCCGCGTCCTCTCTGTCCACCGCGTCCAGGAAGCGCCTGAGCAGGGCATCTTGCCTCGCCAACTGTGCCGTCGCCAGAGCGAACTCGCGCATCTCGGCGACGGGGAGTTGGTCCGTATCCACCTTAACAGGCCCGCGGCAGAGTCTGAAGCAGATGAAGACGCAGTGCTTGCTGCACAGCCATCTGCAAATCAAGACGCAGAAACGCAACAAGTCCAACTTCGCCAGTTCCGCTTGAAACCGCTCCGCGTCTTGCGCGCGGAATGCGTTGACGGCGCGTTCAAAGGCGTCCGGATTCTGGGCGAGCTTCCCGATTGCTTCACCCGTTTGCCGCAGTTCTTCGAGCCGCTCCTCACCGCTCCCCCCTTGTTCAACCGCAGAACTGCCCGCCGCCTCTTTGCCCGTCTTCTGCTCGTCTGACGCGGGCGCTTTTTTCGAGGCTCGCCCCTTTTGGGACGGCCCATTCTTTTTCGATGGCATAACGAGACTCCTTTCATGAGGGTGGTGTTACTGCATACTACAGCCGGGTGATGCAAGGATTTACCTCACCGTGTTCACCAAGCGATTGCGAGCGCAAACCGACGCTCTCTGGGTCAGTCCGTACACGGACTCGTCAGAAGCAAGAATGCCGACCGCGACTAATCGGGTCTACGCCGAAAACTCTAATGCCGCATCCGCCGGACTAATAATCGCCCGCTGGCGACCTTCGGAGAGCTTCCGTCAGGGATAACGTTGAAGACGGGCGGGATCAAGAATCGCGAGCGGTCACTGATAAACGACCGCCGGCTCTTCCGAACTCCTCTTTCTTCACCTCATCCGACCGAACCGGACGCCCGGCTCACACGGCCTCGTGTCGAGCAGCACTGATTTTACAACCCTGGTTCGTGAGGCTAACGAAGATAAATTCGCTAGCAGTTATTGAAAGTAAAATGAGTAAGCTAAAGAGCAAGTGGGCGCTAGGATATTTATATCTGTGGCTAATGTCAACAACAATTATCCCTGACCGCTCCACGGAAGTGGTAAGCACTCAGGAGCAGCAGGAATTGCGCGTGTCGTTCGTCGGGTGATACATTCGCGGTGCGTGAGGAAGGCTCTTTATGTCGTCTGAGCGGGCGAACGATTCCGGCCTTGAGTTCGAGGGCAAGTGCGTGGCGCTCGGCGTGTCGGGCGGGATCGCGGCCTACAAGGCCGTGGAAGTCCTGCGGGGCTTGCAGCGCGCGGGCTGCACCGTGCGCGTCGGGATGACTCGCCGGGCCTGCGAGTTCGTCACGCCGCTCACGTTCCGCGCGCTCTCCGGCGCGCACGTCGTCGTTGACGACTACGCGCCCGACAACCCCGACCCCATCGCGCACATCACCTTCTCGCAGACGGTCGAACTCTTCGTCGTCGCCCCGGCCACCGCCAACATCATCGCCAAGTTCGCCGGCGGCATAGCCGACGACTTTCTCACCTCGACCTACCTCGCCTCGAACGCGCCCGTCCTCGTCGCCCCCGCGATGAATACGACGATGCTCATGCACCCGGCGACGCGGCGAAACCTGGCGCGTCTGCGCGCCGACGGCGTGCGCATAGTCGAACCCGAAGCGGGCGAGATGGCCTGCGGCACAATCGGCCCCGGCAGGCTCCCCGACCCGCAGTTGATCGTCTCTGCGGCGCTCGAAATTTTGCGGGAGCGAGAAAGGCGCGCGTCAGACCTCGCGGGCGAGCGCGTCCTCATCACGGCGGGCGCGACGCGCGAGGAGATAGACCCCGTCCGCTTCATCTCGAACCACTCGTCGGGGCGCATGGGCTTCGCGCTCGCCGAGGCCGCGCGCGCGCGCGGCGCGGAGGTGACGGTCGTGGCCGGAGTGACGAACGCGCCCGTGCCCGCGGGCGTCCGCTTGCTGCGCACGTCGTCCGCCGAGGAGATGCGCGACGCCGTGATTCGCGAGGTGAACGGCGCGACCGTCTTCATCGCCGCCGCCGCGGTCGCCGACTACCGCCCCGCCGCTCGCGCCGAAAGCAAGATCAAGAAATCAAAGTTCACGCTCACCCTCGCGCTTGAACCGACGCCCGACATCCTCGCCGAAGTCTCCCGCTCGCGGCGCAACGGCCTGCTCGTCTTCGGCTTCGCCGCGGAGACCGACGAAGTCGTCTCGAACGCGCGCGCCAAACTTCACGCCAAGGACCTCGACGCCGTCGTTGCCAACGACCTGACGCAAGCCGGCGCGGGCTTCGACGCCGAAACTAACATCATCACCCTGCTCACGCGCGACCGCGAACAGCCCACGACGCTGCCCCTCATGTCCAAACTCGACGCCGCAGGGCGCATCCTCGACGAGGTCGTCCGCCTCCGAAGAAAAGGATGAAGGCGGAAGGATGAAGGAAATGCTGCTTGCTTTCACTTCATCCTTCCGCCTTCCGCCTTCATCCTTTAGTAAGAGCGGATCGCGTGCATGACGCGGCCCCAGACCTCGAAGTCCATGCTCTCGATGACTTCGATGGGTTGGTACTTGTCGCTTTCGGGCATCAGCCAGATGCGACCGCCGCGGACTCTCAGGCGCTTGACGCACAGTTCGTCGCCTATGCGCGCGATGACGATGTCGCCGTCGTCGGCCTCGACCAAGCGGTCAACGACGAGTATGGAACCAGGCTGAATCCCTGCGCCCATCATCGAGTCGCCGGAGACTCTCACGTAGAAGGTCGCCACGGGGTGCTTGATGAGGTAGCGGTTGAGGTCGAGGTGGCCCTCGATGTAGCTCTCGGCGGGCGACGGAAACCCGGCGGAGACTGAAGTCATAAATAGAGGGCGCGCCCAACGGGTCGAGCTATCGGGACGCAGCACCGCTTCTACGTTCGAGTATGAGAACATGGCTTTGTTTCACCCGCGAAAGGATGTTCAATCGGCGGGATTCTACACGGGTGACGCAAAGATGACAATACTTTTGTTGCGGAGATAAGAAAATTTTACGGCGCGCGGGGACACGGGCAGAATTTAGTGCGGCATGTGGCGACCGGTTATTGCGAACGAACCTCCGGCTGCGCGTCCGAACAGTTCAGCGCGCGGCCCCATGCTCGTAACAGAGATCGGGCGCGTGATTGCGAGAATCCGTCTGCACGGCCCCGCGTCCGAGTCCCGGCGCTAGATGCGGCCCAGCAGGAGCAGGATTATCACGATGAGCAGGACGAGGCCGAGGCCCCCGCTCGGGTAGTAGCCCCAGCCGCGGCTGTACGGCCAAGCTGGCGCGGCCCCGATGAGCAAAAGGATCAGGATGATGAGCAGAATGAGTCCCATGCCGTTTCCTCCATCTCTGGGTTGTTTGGCGGGGGCCGACGGGGGTCGTTGGTGGAATTCTTATGCAAGGCCGCCGCGCGTGTCAACATTCATTTTCAAGGCGAAGATAAATTATTACTCAAAGCTCAGAGCGGGCCAATGCTAAGTCAGAGACGAAGAATGATAACGATGGCGGAAGTTCAACGAGGGGTGTTGCTCAGAGTCTTTCAGCTTTGAGCTGGTTAATGTGTTTCTCCTAGGAGAACTCACGTGCCCACTTAATCTTCTTTTCCTGAAAATTCCTGGTTTCTGCAAGTCGCAGTCTGCCTTCGACGGTCAGAGGATGTACGGCAGGCACGGCATAGAGTTGCTGATTTTCGGGACACCACACGGTGAAGATGTCTACCTCGTCATCGCGGTAGCGGCTGAACGTGTCATACTTGCTACCTCTATGTCTTCGGGAGTTGTAAACTATGCATCCTTCTTGGAGCTTCCCTGTCTTGACCTGAACCCTGACGAGTCGTTTTCCAGTGTCAACAATAAGATCGTATGCCGCACCACCGCCGAAAGGCAGGCTCACAAGAAATCCCGCCTGAACATAAGCGGTGAGGGCTACGGCCTCGGACGAATTGCCTTTATAAAGCGTGAGGCCGGTGAGGCAGTCTTCCCTGTTCATCTCCACCTCCAAGGCGAGGGCACTTGCCAGAGTTTCAGAGCGTTTGCAATAATCCTCCAGTCCGGGCCTGTAGCTCAAGGGATAGAGCGACGCCCTCCTAAGGCGTAGGTTGCAGGTTCAAGTCCTGCCAGGCTCATTCACTTCCTTCCACGCACGCACCTGCCCTCTCGACTCATCACGACTGGTACTTGATGAGCGAGCGCACGTCGTAGCCCGCGAGCTTTCCGCGGCCAGACAAAAATTCCAGCTCGACGACGAAGGCGAGGCCGACCACCTGGCCGCCGAGCTGTTCGACCAGGCGGACGACCGCGCTGGCCGTGCCGCCCGTCGCCAGGAGGTCGTCGGCGATGACGACGCGGTGGCCCGCGCCGACGGCGTCGCGGTGCATCTGGAGCGCGTCCTGACCGTATTCGAGGTCGTAGGAGACGGTGGCGCATTCGGAAGGGAGCTTGCCGGGCTTACGCGCGGGGACGAAGCCCGCGCCGAGTTGGTAGGCCATCGCCGGGGCGAAGATGAAGCCGCGCGCCTCGATGCCGATGACGGCGTCAACGCCCTCGCTCTTGAACTCCGAAGAGAGCGCGTCAATGACCTGGCGGAAGCCTTCGGGGTGCTTGAGCAGCGTCGTGATGTCGTAGAAGTTGATGCCCGGCTTCGGGAAATCGGGCACTCCGCGGATGAGCGATTTGAGATAATCCATGATTCAGTAGCCAGTAGCCAGTAGTCAGTAGCCAGTAGCCAGTGGTCAGTAGGTTCGTTGCGCGGGCGTTGCGCTTACTCGCCGACACCTCGATAAATGACGTTTTCTACTGGCTACTGTCTACTGTCTACTGTCTACTGCCTTTTCACCTTTCGATTCTGAAAGTCGGATACTGGCCGGTCGGCTCGACGCTGACCTCTTCGACCTGCTCGACGCGCGCGAACTGCGGCCCCGCGGCGATATCGTGCTTAAAGCCCTCGACGCCTTCGGGCGTCCCCTCGGCGTGGACTTCGACGCGACCGTCGGCGAGGTTGCGCACGTAGCCGACGACCTGGTGGCTCGCGGCGACGCGTTGCGCGAAGAAGCGGTAGCCCACGCCCTGCACGTCGCCGCTGATTATGTAATGCCGCGCGACCCTCATGCTCTTTTCACGCTCCGACCGTCGAGATTACCGCCGACGTGGGACGCGTTATCCTAAAAGAAACTTCCGTCGAATTGCAATTCAAGGCTTCGGGACGAGTTCGACTATGCGGACGCCGCCCGGCGGCACTTCGACCGAAAGCCGGGAGTCCTGGCCCTCGCGGTTTATCTTCAAAGGCGCGTCAGTCGTCCACTCGCTCGCGCTTTTCAGCTCCCCGGAGCGAAATAAAATATCAACCCCTTCGAGCTTACTTCGATCAACCTGGGCCATCCCCTGCTGCGGCTTGTTGACGCCGCGGTTGTTGAAGAGCGTCACGACCCAGCCGCGCTCGTTGCGGTTAATTAGGTACTCGATGTCCCCTTCAACGCGGACTGGCGTCGCGTCGGCGAGGAGGTGCGCGAGCAGGTGCGCGGCGGCGGGCACGAGTCGCTCGTCGAGTCCGAGCAGGTCGGGGACGGCGCAGAAGACCAGGCGCCCGCGGCCCAAGCTGTTGACGGTGACGACCGCGTCTCCCGAAGGCGTCTTCATCAACACTTCGGCCCCGCGCGGCTCGACGCGCTCGTAGCGATAGACCTGTCCGGCGAGGTCTGTCGGCGGCTCGCCGGGCGCGAGGCAGTGTGCATCGTCGGCCTCGGCGGTCGAGCCGAGCGGTCGGACGCCGAGCAGTTCGGCGGGCAGCCCCTTGACCTGCGCCGCATTGAGGACGACCGTGCCGCCCTTCTGAACGTAGCTCTTCAGACGCTGCCCCCACGCGGGCGTCCACTCGACGCGACCGACGACGACGAGCGCGCGATATGCGTCAATCGCTTCGGCGTTCTTGTCGGAAGCGACGAGCACATCTGCGATGTCACCGAAGGCGGCGTTTGTGAAAGCTTGCCGGTCTGCCGTCGCCGGCTCGCCCTCGTCCCGTGCCGCCGGGTAGTAGGCGGCGAGGAAGAGTTCGCGCAGCGCACGGTCGGAGCGGTTGATGTGTGAGACGCCGAGCGGGAAATGCGGCCAGTCGGTCATGTCCCAGCCGTGCGCGGGGTCGAGCAGGAAGGCGACGGGCGTGTAGGGCGTGCCGCGATCCGTGTGCTTCTCGGCGAAGCGTATGAACTCGCCGGTGATGCGGCCCAGCGGGTTGAGCTGGAACGGGTGCTCGCCGGGGCCGGGCTTGAAGAACTGGTCGAAGCCCTGTTCGAGGTAGATGGCCGATGCGCCGGACATGTAGTAGAGGTAGTAGCTTTTCCGATACCACGAAAGCGAAGGCCCCGTCGTCGCGCCGTAGCGCGTGTGGAAGAAATGATCCGGGCCGGCGAAGTTCTGAGAGTTGGTGAATGTGCTGGCTGTGTCGCCGAAGTTGGGGGCGTGGTAGTAGAGGAACGTGCCGCCGAACTGCCGCGCCGCGCCGCGCGTGAAGGCGATGCGCATCGCCGCGACGGGTTGCACGGCGGAAGTCTCCATGCCGAGCGTCCGCACGCCCCACGAAGCGAGCGCGTGCGCGTAGGCCGTGCTCGAAGTTGACTGCGCCGGAATGAGGTCGCTCCACATCGCGCCCGCAGGCGCGTGGAACGTGGCCGACCACTTCTCTTCGAGCGCGTGTGTGTAGGCCGCGCGGTAGCCGTCGAGCATCTGCGCGCGCGACATCTCCGGCGTGAGCGTGAGACCCGCCGCGACCTGCGACCACACGTGCCCGATGCTCTCACCGGAAATCCAGCCGAGGAACTGCCCGCGCAGTTCACCCGTCAGAAGCTTTAAGGCGGCCTGGCCGTCGGCGTCTGAGAAAGTGGCAGCGCCGTAGTTGATGAGGACGGCGAAGGGCGCGTGCGTCTCGCGAAGGAAGCGCAGGAAGGCGCTGCCCTCTTTGAGGTGCTTCGGCAGGTCGTTGATATAGACGACGGGCATGACGAGCGGCGAGGAGAAGATGGGCACGTCGCGCGCGCCTTTGTATTTTTCGATGAAGGCGTCGAGCGGCTCGGCGTTGAAAGGGTAGAGCGGGCGCGAGGCCGGCGGCTGGTCATAAAGCTCCCAGAACTTCTCCGAGATGTTCCAGGGCATAAGGAAGTCGCGCCCTGCCAGCGCAGGTCTGCGCCAGAGCGCGGGCACGTTTGCGTTCGGCGACTCTTTTTCGATGAGCGGCGCGAGCGGCGGCTTCTTCTCGGCCCACTCTTTCAAGACGCGCTGAGCGGCGAACGGAGGCTTGCGTCGGCCTTCCGGCTCGAAGCCGAGGTCGTTCGTGACGAGCACACAGTCAACGTGGCGTCGCGCCTCGGCGGACTTCTCGACTTCAACCGAGAGGCGCGCCGCGCCCTTCTTCAAAGAGACCGCGGGCGAGCCGTCCCAGGTGAAGGCCCAGCCCCAGTACATCTCAAACTCGTCGTGTGGGTCAACGCGGTCGCGCGCTCCGAACTCACGGCGGGAGACTTCGCTTCCCTGCTGCGTAATGCGCACGACGAAGTTCTCCGTCCGGTTCGCCCAGTCGGCGTAGCGCGCCCAGACGCGGTACTCGCCGTCGCGCGGCACTTCGATGTCTTGATAAATTACTGCGTGCGTCTCGTCGGCGGCGGCGGCGACCGAGTCCCACTCGCTCTCGCCGCCCTGCGACCACTCGGCGGAGACGCCCGGCCCGTTCAACGCGAAGCCCGGCGCTTGCGCGCGCGTCAACTCCATCCACGAAGGGTTCGCGCGCGGCTCGTTGCGCGCGTCCACCGAGATGCCCTGCATGTTCTCGGCCTCGTACCAGAGGTATTCAAAATGCCGGGAAGCCGTCGGGCTTGTCGCCGGCGATGGTGGGACTTGCGCCAACGCGACACGCGCGAACAGGCCGAGGCACGCGATGACTAAGAAGGCGGCTTTAGGGTAGGTCGGCATCGTCGGCTGTCTAGGCACTGTTGACGTTTTAGTTGCCACTAGCTTCAGCTAGTGGGCAGGGGTCAGGCAGAAAGGGGAGGCTTTAGCCGAACTTAGAATCAAGCTTTTCCTGCGGCTTCAGCCTAAAGGCTTTCAGGATTCGGCTAAAGCCGATCACTTACAACCCTCCTCAACCCACTAGCTGAAGCTAGTGGCAACTGTCAGGAGATGATGTCAACAGAACCTAGTTCTCCGAACAGAAAAACGCAGGGGCGTTGGGAATAAATTTCCTCGCCCCTGCGTATAGTTAATTGTCACTTGCTCATCAGCCGAGTTCGTCCAAACACTCGGCGAGCGGGAGCAGGCGGCAGGTGAACATCGGCGTGTCGCGCAGTGTGTAGCGGCTCGCCTTCGCCTCGCGCAACTCCTGCACGAGGTCGAGGAAGTCCGAGGGGTAGTCGGTCTCGAAGGCAACGACGAACTCCTGGTCGTCGAGGCCGAACGAGTAGGTCGTGTGCAGTTTCACCGAGCGGTACTTCGTGCCGACCCTGATGTGCTCGTCCATCATCTCCTGCCGCTGCTCGACGGGCAGCGCGTACCACTCGCGCGTCTTGACGAACGGATAGACGAACAGGTACTTCGACTGCCCCGGCACGATGTGGAGGCGGTCTTCGACGTGTTCGGGGTTATCCTTGTCTATGTACATCGAGCGCTTGGTCATCGAGAGGAACGACTGCGTCACGTCGAGGTGGCGACCGAGCGCCGTCGCGTTCAGGCGCGCGGACATCTCCTGAAAAGGGTCGAGCGAGTAGCCGATGCGCCAGAGCATGAAGTCCACGTTCGAGCGGAGGCCGACGATGGAGTAGGTGTGCATCAGCAGCCCGCGGCGGTACGAGTCGAAGACCTCGACGAACTCGCGCTTGGCGTCGAGCTTCGCTGACGGGTCGAGCGCGCGCCAGTCGGCGCGGGCCTTGTAGAAGGTGAAGGTGACGAACTGGCGTGGGAGTTTGGCCTTGTCGGTCTGCTCGGTCTCGCGCGGGGCCTTGTCGGCCAGGCGCAGCGTCGGGCGACCACCGGCCTGCTCTGTTTCCGTGCTCATGGTCTTACTTCCTCAACGGTCATCAAGGGGTTGAAGGTTTTCGCAGGCTGCGTCGGAATCGGTTAGAATGAGCGCCTGTTCTGACAGGGCGTATTTTGCTTCGGACGGCGGCGGATTGCAAACCGCCGCGCGCCCGCGCGACGTAATTATGGCGATGCCGGAAGAGACACCGACCCAAACAGAACGCGGCGGGGGCGAACGCGCTCCCGTGCATCTACGCCGGAAGCTACTCCTCTGGATTCCCGCAAGCGTCTTCGCCTCCGTCTTCGGCTCGGTCGCCGCGGCGGCCTTCCGCTTCCTGCGCCCGCGCGCGGGCGAGGTCGGCGCGTCGGGCGGCGCGTCGGGCAACTGGTTCCCCGTCGCTAAAGTCTCCGAACTCGGAGGCGCGGAGCCGTTGATGCGCGAGGTCACAATCGAGCACCGCGCGGGCTGGAGCGTGACGCCGCGAGATCATGCGGTCTTCGTCCTGCCCGGCGCGGACAGGCGCGTCGTCTCCGCCGTCTGCCCGCACGAGGGCTGCGAGGTCGAGTGGGACGGCGGCCAGCGGAAGTTCCTCTGCCCCTGCCACGACAGCGTCTTCGACGCCGACGGCGCGCGGCTCGCAGGCCCCGCGCAGAGCGACCTCGCGCGACTGCCGACGCGCACGAGCGGCGACACGCTCGAAATCGAATACAGCGACGCGGCGCAGCCGCCGACGCAACCCGGATCGCCGGCCAACGGATGAGCGAGCAACACTCTTCGAGCAGTAACGAACGATTTGACGGAGACGCGCCGGCGTGCCGGACGACTCTCGGCCTCGTCCTCGAAAACCTCACGGATGAGCCGCCGCGCGGAGCCTGGGCCTGGGCACGAACGACGGCGGGCGTCGTCGCACTCCTTCTCGCGCTGCAACTCGTCACGGGCCTGCTCCTGTCTTTCTACTACGTCCCTTCGGCGGACGCCGCGCATGCAACAGTCTCTTACGTCGAGAAGGTCTTGCCCGCCGGCTCATGGCTGCGCGCGCTCCACTTCTATGGGTCGCAGCTTCTCCCGCTCGCACTCTTCCTGCACCTCTTGCAGATGCTCTGGCGCGGCGCTTACAGGCGAAAACCCGTCGGGTGGGTCGCCGGCGTCCTGCTGCTCGCGCTCGTGATGGCGAACGGCGCGACCGGCTACTCTTTGCCTTGGGACGCGCGCGCCTTCTTCAGCACGCGCGTCGCCGAAAACGTCGCGGGCGGCCTGCCCCTCGTAGGTTCGTCGGCGCACGCGTGGCTCGTCGGCGGCGCGGAGATTTCGACGCTCACGCTCTCGCGCTTCTTCGCCCTGCACGCCCTCGTCGTGCCCGCGCTCCTGCTCGCCGTCGTCTGCGCGCGACTCTTCTTCTTCAAAGAGCCGAGCCGGACGTGGGAGGGAGTAAGACGCTCTTCAAAAGGAGAAGAGGCAGGCCACTCGTCGAGACAGGAAGCGGCCCGGCGGACAACGGGCGGCGACTTGAACACACAGCAATGCGTTTGGACGCTCGCGCAGCTCGCGCGCAACGCCTTCGTCGCCGGAGTCGTCTTCGCGGCGCTCGCGCTCTACGCCTCGAAGTACACGGCCCCGCTCGGCCCCGCCGCAGAGGCCGCCCCGCCCGGCTACCTCCCGCGCCCAGGCGCACAGTTCCTCTGGCTCTTCCAGCTTCTGAAATTCTTCCCCAGGCCGGTCGCCTCCCTCGTCGCCTTCCTCCTGCCCGCGCTACTCCTCGCCGCGCTCGCGCTGCTTCCCTTCACGCGCAAAGGAAGAGTCGCGCACGCGGCGACGTTGACGCACACGCGCCGCCGGCTCGGCCTCGCCGTCTTCGCGGCCTCGGCGCTTCTAGTCGCCGGGCTGACCACCGTCGCGCGCCTGCAAGATGCGCGCGACCCGCGCGTCCGCGAACAGCTCGCGAAGCAGGCCGAAAAGGAGGCAGAGTTCCGCCAGGCACCCTTCGTCCCCTTGCACACGGGCGGCGCGCAGACGGCGGGCGGGACTGACACGGCGACTCCTTCGTCTTCAAACTCCGCCGCACCCTCCGACGCGTCGCAGGCCGCGCAGCCGCCCGAAGCCTTCACGCGAAACTGCTCCAAGTGCCACGGCCCGCACGCCGAAGGCAAGTCAATCTATCCCTCGCTCGTCGGCATCTCCGCCCGCCCGCGCCGCACTGTTGAAGACATCGTCGCCATCCTCAACGACCCGCGCAGCTACGGTCTCGAATCGCGCATGCCCTCGTTCGCCAAGAAGCTCACCGACGACGAGAAGCGCGCCGTCGCCGAGTGGGTCGTCTCCCTGAAATGAGCGGGGATTTCAGCAGCGCATGCAGGAATCTCAGTGTCGCGCGGCGACTTTCAAACTCCCGCTCCGTTAAGTTATACTCGCGCCGCTTTTTCATTCCGACAAAATTATTTTTTGCGAACCGGAGTCTTCGAGGACATGAAACTCTTCAAGCTGACGCTCGTCGCCCTGGCGCTTCTCTCCTTCGTCGCCGCCTGCAACAGCGGCACGGAGACCAACCAGACGGCCAACACTAACGCAGCACGCCCCGCGACCAACACTGCCGCCGCGCCCTCGCCCGCCGCCACGCCCGACGAGCTGGCCGACGCGCGCGCGACTTTCAAAAACACCTGCGCCCGCTGCCACAAGGAAGACGGCACGGGCGGCCCCGTCAAGCTCGAAGACGGCACCGCGCTGAAAGTCCCGAACCTGCACGACGCCCACGCCGTCAAGCGCACGGACGAACAGCTCACCGCAAAGATTCAGAACGGCGGCGACGGCATGCCCCGCTTCAAGGACAGACTCGACCAGCAGAAGATCAACGCGCTCGTCCGCCTCATACGCCACGACTTTCAGGGCCAGACGGCCTCAGGCGGCGGCGCTTCGCCCTCGCCCTCTCACTAAACGTCGAAGGCGCGCTCGTGCTATCATTCGCGCCGCGCGCTCGCACCCGTAGCTCAGTTGGATAGAGCGTCGGACTTCGAATCCGCAGGTCGCCCGTTCGAGTCGGGCCGGGTGCATAAAGTTAGAGGGCGGCAATTGCCGCCCTCTAACTTTATGCACCCACCGGTCGCACCGCCCGCCACGCTTCTCAAACAAGATGCCCGTCCAAAAGCCTCACAAGTTGTCCGACCGCGAGCCTGCCCGTCTGGATGACGCGCGCATAGACGCGCGAGTGGCCGGGGTGGTCTTCCTGCGAGATGCGTTTGAAGTCGCGACCGACGAACGAGCCGGCGATTGTTTTGCAGGGCGACGTGTAGCGCGTGACCTCGACGAGCGCTTCGTCGCCGAGCGAGAGGCGCGCGCCGGGTTCGAGCCGCTGCCAGTCGAGGCCGACGACCGTCACGTTCTCGCCGACCGAGCCGGGGAAGATGGGGTGGCCTTCATGTTGGAGTTCGAGTATGCGTTCAAGCGCGAACAGACACAGCGCGCGCTCCGGCCCGCCGTGGATGCGAAGGTCGCGCTGCCTGTCGCCTTCGAGTCCCGTCGGCGTCAGAAACGCCTCACGCACGGCGAGCTTGGGCACGCCGCCGCTTGAGCAGTTGAGCTGGAAGATTCGTCCGTCCATCTTTGTAGTTCAAGAGCCGTGGCGTGAAAACTTCTCGAAGCGACTCCGCGAAAGGCGTGGCCGACCGCGCCGGCTCAGTATCAACCCTTCCGCCCCTTCGGGACAACCGCCGGGGCGCGGCGACGGCAGGCACGCGCGCGCAAGCCCCGGCGCGCCGCCCGCGAGCGCCGGCAAAGAGACGGCGAAAGAGGAGGGCGAGAATCATCGTCGGGGAGGCAACTGAAAAAAGTGCTTGACATCATAAAGTAGTCTGTTGTATATACACTCGTCGCCCGCGCCACGGGCCGACCACTTGGGAGAAGAGAGACTTCAGATGATGACGAACTTGAGCATAGCCAAACGCGCGATGACGACCGCCGGGCCGGTCGTCTGGCAGCCGTCCGCCCGCTATCAGGGCGCGGCTGTGCGGCGCGCGCTTTGTCTGAGTTCGTCACCCTCCGGCCTCGGCGGCGGACTCCTTCAAGGACACGCTTTCAGACTCGAAGGCGTCGCGCGACAGGATCGTCGCCGGAATCAGATTTAATTCAGCGGGGGCGGCCTCCCGCTCCCAAATCTCTAAAAAATTCGTAGAGACTTGTTCGGAGCGGGCCTGCTTCCTGTGGGGAAGCCAGCAGGCCCGCTCTTTTTGTTGTTTGACAACCGAAGTAACTTGAGGGGACGAAGGCAGCGGGTCTTCGCAACGCGTGCGCGCAGACGTTTTAGAGCAGTTGTGCGGCTCGTTCGATGACGCCCGACGCCACGCTCGCGTGCGACTCGGCGGCAGCGCCCTCTGCCTTCGTCAGTTTTTTTCAGTTTCCGAGTCCTTCATCCCGGCAGATCAAAAAGGTTCGCGCATCAGAGGCCGAAAAGGCTCGGCAGCAGCCTGTAAAGCTGCGGCTCGAACGCGAGCGTGGAGGTTCGACTCCTCCCTGATGCATCTTGGGGGCGTAAGCTAAACGTCAAACTGGTGGATTCCAAACTCGCCTTTCTCGGTTCAAATCCGAGCGCCCCCGCCATTCAAGGAAGGTTGGGCACGGGCACGCCGAGCAGTCCCGAAAACTGTCGGAGCTTGAACGCTCCTGTGGGTTCGACTCCCACACCTTCCGCCACAAGCGAAGGATGAAGGATGAAAGCGCGGCTGTCATGGCTTCTGATTTCACCTTCGCCTTCATCTTTCACCCTTTCTTCGGAGGCGTCGCACGAATGGTAGTGCAGCGGCGTGCTAAGCCGCCGGGCCTTGCGGCCCCTGTGCGTTCGACTCGCACCGCCTCCGCCTTGGAGTGCTGAATGCGGAATGATGAATGAAAAGATTCAAGCTGTGCTTTCCATTCATCACTCATCATTCCGCATTCAGCATTCCTCCTTGAACCCGTAGCTCAGACGGATCAGAGCGCAGGCTTGCGGAGCCTGAGGTCGCACGTTCGAGTCGTGCCGGGTTCGTTCACAGTCCGGGGTCGTCTAAGGGGAGGACGCCTGTCTTTGAAACGGGCGATGAGGGTTCGAGACCTTCTCCCGGAGTCAGTCTTTGTAGAATTTGAGCTGGAGTGGCGTAACAGGCAAACGCGCGGCGCTGAGGTCGCCGTCGGGCGCGAAGGCCCTTTGAGGGTTCGAGTCCCTCCTCCAGCATCCTCCGGCGGGAGTGGTGCAACGCGGCAGACACGCCGTCCTCAGAAGGCGGCTCATGTGAGTTCGAATCTCACCTCCCGCACCAGCTTTTGTGGCCGCGCGCCGCAGCCCAAACGGGCAGAGGTGGCTCTCTCAAACAGAGTCCCGGTGCGGGTTCAAATCCCGCCGCGCGCACTTGCAGGCGCGTGTCGCCCAACTCGGCAGAGGCGGCGGTCTTAAATCCCGCTCGGTGAGAGTTCGAATCTCTCCACGCGCATCAGTTCTCACGCGGGGGTGTATGCAAAACGGAGAACGCGGCTTGACCTTCAATCAAGCGCCCAGGAGGCTTTGCGGGTTCGAATCCCGCCACCCCCGCCAGAAACTTTCACGTTGGTCGTAGCTCAACGGGCAGAGCGCCGCGCCGTGAACGCGGACGTTGCGGGTTCGAGTCCCGCCGACCGACCTTCAACACGCGGGGCGTTAGCCAAGCCCGGACGAAGGCACGCGGTTCTCAGCCGCGCACGCGCGGGTTCTCGATCCCGCACGCCCTGCCAGACTTCGGAACGGTGGCCGAGTGGATTAGGCACTGGATTGTCAATTCAGACGACGCGAGTTCAATTCTCGCCCGTTCCGCTTCCCTCACGCGCCGCAAGCTCAACAGGCACGAGCACCCGCCCCTTAAGCGGGGGGCAGCGGGTTCGAGTCCCGCGCGGCGCATCTGTTTCTCAAGCGGGGTGTGGTGTAACGCGAGCATCCAAGTCCTGGGAACTTGAGGGCAGGGTTCAATTCCCTGCACCCCGACCAACACACGTGGACGTAGCTTAGCCCGGACGAAAGCACCGGCCCGCCACGCCGGGGACGCGGGTTCAAATCCCGCCGTTCACTTACACACAAACACGGGCGGTTAGCTTAACGGAACAAAAGCACATCGCTTCGAACGATGGAGATGCGAGTTCGATTCCCGCACCGCCCTTCCAATCTTTCATTCCCTGCGGGAGTGATGTAGTCGGCAACATTCGAGTCTTCCAAACTCGCTTCGAGGGTTCGATTCCCTTCTCCCGCATCGCCCGCGCCCTCTTGCCGCAGCGCTCAAAAGATAAGACTACGGCTGAGAAGCGCACACCGGCGCGGGCATCTCTCCCTACACACACGCACGCGTAGCCAAGCGGCAAGGCGGCGGCCTGCAAAGCCGTCCAACGTCGGTTCGACTCCGACCGCGTGCTTTCCGAAGGCGCACCGCCGCGCCGCCCGACTTTGCGGGCGTGTCTCGCTCCCGCGCGACTCCTCACCGCCGCCCGCAATTCCTTTTGTAATAGAAACCTTCGCGAAGGTCGCGAAGAATCATCACGAGCTATCAGGTCTTCACCTCTCTGGCGAGCGGAGAAAAACTTTGAAAGGAGGTGCCGAGATGGCAAGTTTGAACGGAAGAGTTCTGCTCCTCAACTTCTCCTACGAGCCGCTCGGCACGGTGGGAGTTGCGAGGGCGATGTGCCTCGTCATCCGGGGCGTGGTCTTCGTCGAAGAGTTCGACGGCCAGCGCGTTCTGCGCTCGCCGCGCGCCGAGTTCCGCGTGCCGAGCGTCGTCCGCCTGCGCCGCTACGTCAACGTGCGGCGACGCCGCCAGACCGCAGGGATGCGCCGCTTTCGCATCTTCGTGCGCGACCGGTTCCGCTGCCAGTACTGCGGAGGCAAGAAGGCGGCGCACGAACTGACGCTCGACCACATCACGCCCCGCTCGCGGCGGGGCGGCTCGACGCCCGAAAACCTCGCGACGGCCTGCGTCCGGTGCAACACGCGCAAGGGCGACCGCACGCCCGAAGAGGCGCGCATGCCTTTGCTCACGCCGCAGACGGCCCTCGGCGTCGGGCTGGAGCGCGTACTGCTCTGCCACTACGCCGAGTCGCGCCCCGAATGGCGCAAGTACCTGTTCCTCGGAGACGCGGCGGAAGACGAGCGGCGAGAGCTTGCTTGATTGCGGAGCGGCGGATTTCTGATTGCGGATTAGAAGACAGCTCGCTTTCATTCCGCAATCCGAAATCCGTCGCCCCGTAGTCTCAACGGTCGGGTAGCTGAGACAGATTAGCTTTTTGTGCTATATCGTCTCCATGCCTATCTGTAAGAGAAAGTCCTGTATGCGCGAGGCTCGGTTGAACCCTTATCGGGGACACACACCTGAGTATTGCTCAACGCGGTGCAAAAACATTGACAAGGTGGATGAGCTTCGAACCCGAAGGAAGCTTCGTGCAATTGAGTATCTTGGTGGAAAGTGCCTGAGATGTGGGTATTCGAAATGCCCCGCCGCCTTGCAATTTCATCATTTCGGAGAAAAGTCCTTCGGGATAAATCGGGGAATAACGATGGCATGGGAGAAGATTGTTAAGGAATTGGACAAGTGCATCTTGCTCTGTGCCAACTGTCACGCCGAAGAGCACTGGGGAGGCATAGCTGACGCGGAGCAAGCACCGGTCTGAAGAGCCAGAGAGGTTGGTTCGACTCCAACTGCCTCCACCAATCAATTAAGAGACTTATGCGATTCCAACCCCGACCATCTGAACACAGCCGGTTAGCTCAGTCAGGCCAGAGCGCCAGTCTTACAAACTGGATGTCGAAGGTTCAAATCCTTCACCGGCTACCAGACTTCGACGGGGCGAGGCTTCATCCCGCGCGGAACGCGAACGCGCGGGACTGTGGAGCGCGAGGCCGCACTGTCTCGGCCCGCCCCGACCAAACCCCTAACGGCGATGTAGCTCAGACGGCAGAGCGGTCGTCCCGTAAACGACAGCGCGCGAGTTCGACTCTCGCCATCGCCTTCGCACAACACGGGCCTGTAGCTCAGACGGATCAAGAGCGTCCGTCTTCAAACAGATGGTCGCAGGTTCGAGTCCTGCCAGGCCCGCCAATCTTTCGCTGCGGGATAGCTCAGGCGGAAAGAGCAGCGGTCTCATAAACCGAAGGTCGCGGGTTCAAATCCCGCTCTCGCAATTGAAAAGCCGTGAACCGTAAACCGTAAACCGTGACGAGATAATTCGTCTTCCACTTGTCACGGTTTACGGTTTACGGTTCACGGCCCTTCAGGGCTGGTGATGTAAAGGCTGCATAGAAGTCTTGCAAACTTCTCGTGAGAGTTCGAGTCTCTCCCAGTCCATCTCTGCAATCCGGTGTGGCCGAGAGGTAAGGCGTCGCATTGTTAATGCGATGGATGGAGGTTCGAGTCCTCCCGCCGGAGTTTCGCACATCACGACGAAGGCTAGTAGGCGAGCAGCCTGCGGGGTCGAAGCTCTAGCGGCAGAGCGGTGGACTTTTAATCCATGAGGTGAGAGTTCAAGTCTCTCCGACCCCACCAACTTTAAATCACCCCGTCTCGGACTATCCTGAAATTCACGCGGCGTCTTTCAACATCAGACGCACGCTTCAACTAACGGCGCGTAGCTCATGGCAGGCGAGAGCGCTCGGCTGATAACCGAGAGGCAGGAGGTTCGACCCCTCCCGCGCCGACTTCCTTTGCGGAGTCAGCTAAACGGCAGGCTGCCTGTCTCTGAAGCAGGTCAAGGGGGTTCGAGTCCTCCCTCCGCAGTCGCCGTCCGAAGTGACGACCGCTTCGCCGCGCTTATCTTTCACACCCTCAAGATACTTCGGTTTCCGACAGTCCGGCTTGCATGTACGGCCTCTGCGAAGTCGGAGTGCTCCATTCATTCGAGAGGAGAGAAGGAAGATGGCAAACAAGGCACTTTTCAAGTCGCTCGTGGGCAGGCTCGTCCCGGCGGCGGACGCGCGCAACGAGGAGCGCGCGCCGGCCTACGCGCTCACGCCGAAGCAGGCGCTCGCTCAGTACGCGGCGACGGGCTGCCTCAGCGCCACGTTCTACGCCGGCGCGGAGGAGCAGCTCGCGAAGGTGCTTGAACTGTGCGAGCGTGTCGAGCCGTTGTTCGTCGCGAAGACGGCTGTCTATGCGCGCGAGCGCGGGCTAATGAAGGACGTGCCGGCGCTCCTGCTCGCCGTGCTCGCGAAGAAGGACACGGCGCTGCTCGCCGCGGTCTTCCCGCGCGTCGCGGACAACGGCAGGATGCTTCGCAACTTCGTGCAGATCGTCCGTTCGGGCGCGGCGGGGCGCAAGTCGCTCGGCTCGGCCCCGAAGCGCCTCGTGCGCGAGTGGCTCGAAGCGCGCGACGACGCGGCGCTCTTCCGCGCGAGCGTGGGCCAGTCGCCCTCGTTCGCCGACATCCTCAAGATGGTGCACCCGAAGCCGCGCGACCCTTCGCGCGAGGCGCTCTTCGGCTACCTCGTCGGTCGCGACTTCAACCCGGAAGCTCTCCCCGCGCTCGTGCGCCGCTTCGAGGCGTTCAAGGCGGGCGACCGTTCGGTCGTGCCGGACGTGCCGTTCCAGATGCTTTCGGCTCTCGACCTCGCGACGGCGGAGTGGACGGCGGTCGCGCGCCGCGCGCCGTGGCAGATGACGCGCATGAACCTGAACACGTTCGCGCGCCACGGCGTCTTCACTCAGCCCGGCCTCGCCGAGCTGATCGCGCGCCGCCTCGCCGACCCGGAGCAGGTCAGGAAGGCGCGTGTCTTCCCGTACCAGCTCATGGTCGCTTACGCGAACGCCGACGCACGCGTACCCGGCTTCGTGCGCGACGCGCTCCAGGACGCGATGGAGGTCGCCATCTCGAACGTGCCGCGCGTCGAGGGCAAGATTTACGTCTGTCCTGACGTTTCGGGTTCGATGCGCTCGCCCGTGACGGGCCTGCGCAAGGGCGCGACGACCGCCGTGCGTTGCGTTGACGTGGCGGCGCTCGTGGCCGCGTCGGTCGTGCGCCGCAACCCGCGCGCGGAAGTCCTGCCGTTCGAGCACGAGGTCGTGAAGGGTTTGAGGTTGAACCCGCGCGACAGCGTGATGACGAACGCGCAGAAGCTCGCCGCGGTCGGCGGCGGCGGCACGAATTGCAGCGCACCTCTGCGCCTGCTCAACGAGCGCAAGGCCGTGGGCGACCTCGTCCTCTACGTCTCGGACAACGAGTCGTGGATGGACGCGGGCGCGGGCCGCGGCACGGCGACAATGCGCGAATGGTCGTCGTTCAAGCGCCGCAACCCCGGCGCGCGTCTGGCCTGCGTTGACGTGCAGCCATACGGCACGGTGCAGGCGGCGGAACGCGACGACATCCTCAACGTCGGCGGCTTCTCGGATCAGGTCTTCGACGTGGTCGCGGACTTCGCCGCGGGCCGCCTCAACCCCGACCACTGGGTCGGAGTGATCGAGCAGGTCGCTCTTTGAGAATGAGTTCAAAGTTCCAAGTTCAAGGTTCAAAGTTTGCGGCCTTGAACTTGGAGCTTTGAACTTGAAACTTTGAACTTGACCGGGGCCGAATGCAGCCGTGACTACATCACCTGAAACGTGAAAACGTCGTCTCGGCATTTCTTGTCAGCCTCTGCTCTTTGAACGTGGCGAATGCTGGTGTGAGTACATGGTTAACACAGGTTCGACTCCTGTCCCCGCCGTCTTCGACGGCAGGGTTCTCTCACCGATCTTGTCGCCACAAAAGAGCTGTCAGCGTTCAGCGATCAGCTTTCAGCTTTTTGTCTTTAGCTGAAAGCTGAGTGCTGATTGCTGACAGCTTTCCGGGGTGAATGCCGGAAGGACTACATCTTCAAAGGGCCTCGTGGGGAGTGATAACCCCGGCGGTCTCTCGACCGCGCCCGACGGTCTTTCCAAACCTTGTCACCCCTTCACGCTTCGGGCGGGCGGCGAATGCTGGCGGAACTACATGCCTTTCACGCCGCAGGTTCCGGGTTCGAGTCCCGGTGGCCGCGACCACTGACGCGGTCATAGCTCAATGGTAGAGCAGCGAACGTTTCGCCGACTCTTGTCGCCGCCCACTCGTTTTTTAGTCGGAGATTTTCAGGCAGGAGTTCTAGTGATGACCACCCTGACGCTTGAGACCGCGACGTTTCGCACGACCGAAGAGATTCTCGCGCTCGTGCGCGGCTTCGACGACTGTACGCTGCCGCGCGAGCGCTGGACACACGCGGCGCACCTGACGGTCGCGCTCTGGAACCTCCTGCAATACGACTGGCCGGAGGCGTTCGCGCGCGTCCGCCTCGGCATCAAGCGCTACAACGCCGCGCACGGCATCGCCACGACGCCTACGGGCGGCTACCACGAGACGCTGACGCTCTTCTGGCTGCGCCGCGTCCGCTCGTTCCTCGAAGACGGGCGCAACGAGGCCCGCTCGCTCGTCGCCCTCGCCAACGAACTCACAGCCTCCGCCGACAAGAACCTGCCGCTCGAACACTACACGCGCGAGCGCCTGTTCTCGGCGGAGGCGCGCGCCGGCTGGGTCGAGCCTGACCTGAAGCCGCTCTAGCGTCGTCTCACTGCGCGCGCAGAATCGCCAGCGGCTTGCGCGTAAGCACGTCGAGGCTGGAGAGCGCGCCGACCGCGCCGACCAGAAGGACTGTGGCGGCGACGCCCAGGAGGTTGACGGCGGGCGCGAGCGTCCAGTCTATCTCGAAGACGTAGCGCGCGACCGCGTAGGAGAGCGCGTCGGCGGCGAGCGCGCCGACGATTCCGGCGACCAGACCGAGCAGGCCGTACTCCGCGAGCATGATGGTGAGCAGCACGCGCCGTCGCGCGCCGAGAGTCTTCAAGACCGCGGCTTCATAGACGCGCTGGAACTTCGTCATCGCAATCGAGCCGATCAGTATCAGCACGCCGCTCAGGAGGACGAAGCCGCCGATGAAGGTGACGCCGAGCGTGATGTTAGAAAGTATCCGGCTGACGTTGCGCACGATGTCGGCCACGTCTATGACGGAGACGTTCGGGAAGCGGTCAACAATCGCGCGCTGGAAGCGCGAGCGCTCCGGCTCCTCGGTCGGCCCGTCTATCGCCCCGACGAACATCTGCGGCGCACCTTCGAGCGCGCCGGGCCGGAAGACTATGAGGAAGCCCGTCCGCGAGTTGCGCCAGTCAACGCGTCGGACGCTCGACACGCGCGCAGTTATCTTGCGACCCTGTATGTCGAACGTGATTGTCGAGCCGAGGTCGAGGCCCGCCGTGCCGCGCATGTCCTCCTCGATTGAGACTTCCGGCTCGCCCGCTACGCCAGCGTCCCAGAACTTCCCCGCGACGATTGTCTCGTTCGGTTCAAGATTTGGCCGGTAGGTGAC
>QHXN01000031.1 GCA_003222975.1 Acidobacteriota bacterium
GAGAGCGCTTCCGGCGCGAGCACGGCGTCGAGCTGGAGTACGAAGTCGAGCTGTGGGGCGCGGACGCTGAATTTAAGGATGAAGGCAGAAGGATGAAGGATGAAGACAGACGGGGAGAAGGGGAGACGGGATGACGGGGAGACTGAGAGACATGTTGAGTAGAGCGGGAGAGTCGAGCGGCCTTCACGCCGTAGCTCTTTCGCCCCGTCGCCCCGTCTCCCCGTCGCCCCGTCCTTCGTCGGAGGTGTGGCAGTGAGGGAACAGGTAGTAACTACGCGGGCGGGACGAGTCGGCGCGGCGTCGAAGGGGCGCGCGGGCGTGTCTGTGCAGCGGCCCGCCGCGCGCCGCACTAGCCCCGCCGCCGCGCGCGCCCCGCGACAGAGGAGCTTCCCGTGGAAGTCGGCGCTCGCATACGTCCCCGCCGTCCTCAAGATCGCGCTGGCCGTCTCCCTGGGCGTGCTCGCCTTCGTCGGCTACCGCGCCGCCGTCTCGGCCTCCTTCTTCAAGGTCAGGGCGGTGGACGTTGACGGCGCGGCGCGCGCCTCGCGCGAAGAGATTCGCGCCGACGTGCTGCGCCTGTCGAACGCGGGCGTGTGGCAGGCCGACCTCGACACAATCGCCGCCGAGTTGCGCGGCCTGCCGTGGGTGCGCGAGGCGGTCGTCTCGCGCGTGCTGCCGTCGGGTTTGCGCGTGCGCGTCACGGAGCGCGTGCCGCGCATCATCGCGCGCACTGCCGCAGGCCGGCTCGTCTGGGTTGACGACGACGGCGTGATGCTCGGCGCGGCCTCGCCCGGCGAGCAGGATTTCTTCGTGCGCGGCCTCGAAGAGGCCCGCACCGACGAGGCGCTCAAGGATAACCGCGAGCGCGTGAAGGCCGCGCTCGACCTTTCGTCCGAGTGGGGAGGCGCGGGACTCTCGCGCCGCGTGAGCGAGGTTAACCTCGAAGACTCGCGCGACGTGCGCGTGCAGCTCGCGGGCGAGGACTCAGGCGTCGAAGTGCGCCTGGGCCGCGAAGACCTCGCCAAGCGCTTCCGCCAGGCGCTCGAAGTCCTCGACGCGCAGCGCCAGACGCCGCGCGGCCCCTTCATCACCTACGTTGACGTGTCGCAGGGCAAGCGCGCCATCATCGGCACGGGCGCGAACGCGCGCTTCCAGTTGAACGAGCGCGGCGACGCCGAGTCGGGCGGGCCGCAGCCACAGCCGGACACGGGCGCGCGGGCCGCGACTCAGACGGGCGCGCACGCGTCGAGCGCCGCGCCGAAGGAAGGGAAGAAGGAGGCGCGGCAGCCGAAGCCGGTCGAAAAGAAGAACGACGACGCGCGCCCGCCGGACGTGGCGCTGCGCCCGCGCCGAGTCAATTGAGTCGCGGATCGGTTGCCTGTGCGAAAGGTCAGTCGCTTTTGTGGAAGGAGCGAGTCTCGATTGTCTGAAGCAGCGAGTCCCGTTTTCGCGCCGTGCGAGATGAACCCCCTGTTTGCGGAGGAGCGAAACCCGAATGGCTAAACAAGTGTCGCACACCGTCGGCCTCGACATCGGGACGAGCCGCATCACCTGCATCATCGGCGAGCCGGGCGACGGCGGACTGGTGGATGTGGTCGGCATCGGCGAGTCGGAGGCGCGCGGCCTTCGCAAAGGGGTCGTCGTTGACCCGGAGGCGGCGGTCGAAGCGATCACGCGCGCCGTCGAAGAGGCCGAGCGGATGAGCGGCCTCGAAGCCGAGGAGGTCGCCATCAACCTCTCCGGCTCGCACATCATGAGCTTCAACGGCCAGGCCATCGTCGCCGTTTCGGGCCGCGAGCGCGAGCCTTCGCACGAGAACGGCCACGGTCGCCGCTCGTTCTACGGTCCGCCCGCGCACGTCGTCGTCGCCGGACGCGACCGCGAGATCACGCAGGACGACGTGCGCCGCGCCATCGAGTCGGCCTCGGCCATCCAGCTCCCCGCAGGGCGAGAGATTGTTGACCGTCTGCCGCAGGAGTTCATCGTTGACGACCAGGACGGCATCAACGACCCCGTCGGCATGATCGGCGCTAGATTAGCCGTCAAAGTCCACATCGTCACCAGCCCCGTGACCGCGCGCCAGAACGTCATCAACTCGGTCAACCGCGCCGGCCTCGTCGTCGGCGAGATGGTCTTGGAACAACTGGCCGCCGCTGAAGCAACGCTCACCGACGACGACAAGGAGTTCGGCGCGGCGCTCGTGGACATCGGCGCGGAGACTACGGGGTTAATCATCTACCAGCGCGGGGCCGTGCAGCACACCGCCGTCTTCGCCCTCGGCGGCTCGCACTTCACCAACGACATCGCGTTCGGGCTGCGCACGCCCATCCCCGAAGCCGACAAGATCAAGCGCAACGTGGGCTGCGCGTGCGGCCTGAGTCTGTCGGAGGCCGAGCGAAGCGAGCTGGTCGAAGTGCCTTCGGTCGGAGGCCGACCGCCGCGGCAGCTCTCGCGCCAGATTCTCTGCGACATCCTCCAGCCGCGCGCCGAAGAGGTTCTCTCCCACGTCGCCGACGAGATACGCGAGGCAGGCTGGGAGGGCCAGCTTTCGAGCGGCGTCGTTTTAACGGGCGGCGGCTCGCTCCTCGACGGCATGGTCGAGATCGCCGAGCAGGTCTTCGACGCGCCCGTCCGGCTCGGCTACCCGGAGCGCGACCGCTTCGGCGGACTGGTCGAAGACATACAGAATCCCGCGTGGGCCGCTGCCTCGGGGCTGTGCCTGATGGCGCAGCGCGCGAAATCAGCAGAAATGCGGGCTTCCATGGCGCGCGCGCAGGCGGGCGGGAGTTTGGGCGCGCTCGTCTCGAAATTTCGCAATCGTTTCGGTGGTATTTTCTGAGAAGATGTTGTATGCTGCCGCGCCAGCCGGCACAAGATGTAGTCCTCAATATATTGTCGTCGTCGGCGCGCACAGCCCAAGATAACCGCATGAACCCTTTCGAGGCCGCGGATGCTTCAGAAGGAGAGAGGAACTTGCAGACTATGACACCGGAAGGCCGTCCGGGCAGCGGGATCAATATTTTCATTGATGACGACCCGCCCATCACGGGTGCGCGCATCAAAGTCATCGGCGTCGGCGGCGGGGGCGGCAACGCCGTCAACCGCATGATCGAGGCCGGAATAGAGGGCATCGAGTTCCTCGTCGCCAACACAGACCTCCAGGCCCTGAAGCGCTCGCGCGCGCCGATCAAAATCCAGCTCGGCGGCAAGCTCACGAAGGGCCTGGGCGCGGGCGCGAACCCCGACATCGGTCGCAACGCCGCGCTCGAAGACACCGAAAAGATCATCGAGGCTCTGGAAGGCGCGGACATGGTCTTCGTCACCACGGGACTGGGCGGCGGCACTGGCACGGGCGCGGCCCCCATCATCGCCTCGCTCGCCACGGAGCTGAACGCCTTGACCGTCGCGGTCGTCACCAAGCCCTTCCACTTCGAGGGCAAGCGGCGCATGACGCAGGCCGAGGTGGGCCTGAGAGAGCTTCGCGAGTGCGTGGACACGGTGATTACGATCCCGAATGAGCGGCTGCTCCACACGGTTGACAAGACCGTCTCTCTGACCGACGCCTTCAAGATGGCCGACGACGTTCTGCGCCAGGCCGTGCAGGGCATCTCAGACCTCATCATCGTGCCCGGCCTCATCAACCTCGACTTCGCCGACGTGAAGACGATCATGCAGGGGATGGGACTGGCCCTGATGGGCGCGGGGCGCGCGTCGGGCGAGAACCGCGCCGTCGAGGCGACGCAGCAGGCCATATCCAGCCCGCTCCTGGAAGAGGCGACGATTCAGGGCGCGAAGGGCGTGCTCATCAACATCACCGGCGGCCCCGACCTGACCCTGTACGAGGTCAACGAGGCCAGCTCGATCATCCGCGAGTCGGCGGACGACGACGCCAACATCATCTTCGGCGCGGTCATTGACGAGACGCTGCGCGACGAGATGAAGATCACCGTCATCGCCACGGGCTTCGACAAGGAGTCGGCGGACGCGGGGAGGACGACGCAGGCGGGCGCGACCGCTCAGGCGCAGCGCTACACGCAGCCCGCAGACCTCCCGCCGCGCCCCGGCACGCCCGCGCGCTCCGACGACCTCGACGTTCCGACCTTCATCCGCAAGAAGGCGGACTGAAAGTCAGTTCAAAGTTAAAAGTTTAAAGTTCAAGGTTCAAAGCCCGGTGCGGCGACTTTGAACCTTGAACTTTTTTTGCCGGGAGTTTGAACTTTGAACCTGCAACCTTGAACTTTGAACTCCGGTCATGTAGCATGTCGCGCAAAACCTGACAGGATTGAAATCATCTACGGGTAAAGACCGTTTCTCGTCTGTCTAATTCAGACCGCAGAGTGTGTGAAGACGCCAACGCGCACGCGTCGCCGTGTATTGTCTTCCGTTCGATCCTGTTCCCTTGAGGACAGCCGACGCGCCCAATTCATGCAAGCTTTTTGGCATTACTGGAGGTGAGGAAACTAAGGTGAACCGCAAACTCATTCGCACGACACTGGCAGAGGTCAAGGGCCGCGAGACCACCCACCCGCGGGAGCGCTCCGAGGGGGGAGCGCCGCGCCCGCCGCAGCACCGCATGGGCGGAGGCCCTTCGCAGGCGCGCGAGTCGTCTTCGGCAGCCGCGTCAGCCGCGGCCATGGGCCGCAAGAAGATTCCGCAGGCCGAGACGAACGCGGAGATTTTCTACTACAAGAAGCAGATGGACTCGCACACACAGATGGTCATCGTGCTCGTGGACGGCGAGGAGGTCGAGGGCACCATCGAGTGGTACGACCGCAGCGCCTTGAAGATCAACCGCAGGGGCGCGCCGAACGTCATGCTCCTCAAGCACAACATCAAGTACATGTTCAAGGCCGAAGACCGCGATGGCGGCGGCGGCGGCGAGGAGTCCGGCGGCTGACGCCTCTGGAAGGGTTCAGGATTCAGAGTTCAAGCTGGAGCTTGCTTCTTCCGCCGAGAACAGCAAGCTCAAGCCTGAACTCTGAACCCCCGCCCGGCGACCTCGGCTTGGGGCGCGGCGGGAATCCCCTCATCAAACCCCACCCGGTTCGGGCTTCGAGCGATGAGTGACGCTTCACCAAAGCCAGCCGAGCGCGAAATCGCCGGGCGTCGCCCGCGCGTCGGCATCACGATGGGCGACCCCGCCGGCATCGGCCCCGAAGTCGTCCTCAAGGCCGTCGCCGAGCGCGAAGTGCTCTCGGCTTGCGCGCCCGTCATCGTCGGCGACGCGCAACTCCTGGCGCACACCGCGCGCACGCTCGGCCTGCGCTGCGGCTACCAGATTGTGCGCCGCGGCGAGCCGCTCCCCGCCGACACGGACGATCCCGTCATTTATCACCTCGACAACATCGGCGTGTCGGTCGAGCCGGGCGTCGAGTCGGCTGCCGCGGGCCGGGCCGCCGCCGAGTACATCGAGGCCGCGGTCGCGCTCTGCGGCGCGGGCGCGGTCGAGGCCATCGCGACCGCGCCGATCAACAAGCGCGCCCTTTTCTTAGGCGGCTACGGCTTCCCCGGCCACACGGAATTCCTCGCGCACCTCACGGGGACGACCGAGTGCGCGATGGCTTTCGTGGCATCGAACCTGCGCGTCGTCCTCATCTCAACGCACGTGCCCCTGGCCGAGGCCATCCGCCTCGTGGAGAAAGATCGCATCGTCGGGGTCGTCCGTCTGACCGAGCGCGAGCTGCGACGCTGGGGCATCGCGCGCCCGCGCATCGCGGTGGCGGCCCTGAACCCGCACGGCGCAGAGGGCGGCCTGTTCGGCATCGAGGAGTCGGCGGAAATCATGCCGGCGGTCGAGGCTTGCCGCGCCGAGGGGCTTACAGTGTCGGGGCCGCACTCGGCGGACACGGTCTTCCTGCGCGCCTCGCGCGGCGAGTTCGACGCGGTGGTTTCGTGCTACCATGACCAGGCGATGATCCCCGTCAAATGACTTTCGTTCGGCGAGGCGGTCAACGTCACCCTGGGCCTGCCGTTCATACGCACCTCGGTTGACCACGGCACGGCCTTCGACATCGCGGGCCGCGGCGTGGCCGAGCATTCGAGCATGGTCGCCGCCATCACTCTGGCCGCGCGCCTGGCGCGCACCGACGAGAGCGGGAGTCTAGTGATGAATGCGGAATGATGAATGATGAATTGAAAGCAGGAACGTTCGTCTGATTCATCACTCATCATTCCGCATTCATCATTTCTGAAAACCGGAGGTTTCCGAAGTTGTCTGCGAATAACGAACCCTCACGACGCATACTCGTGGCCGACGACGACCCGGCGATCCTGCGCCTGGTGACGGCGATTGTGGAGAAGGAGGGGTACGAGGTCGTGCCGGCGCGCGATGGGCGCGAGGCGTACAGGCTCTTGCAGACGGACGGGGAGTTCGCCGCGTGCGTCTTCGACGTGGTGATGCCGCACATACAGGGGCCGGAACTCGTCCGCTACATGAAGACGGAGAAGAAGCTGATGAGGATTCCGGTGATGATGATGACCGCCGAGCAGAACCCGAAGCTCTCCTCCGACAGCTTCGCCGCGGGCGCGGTCGTCTTCCTGCCGAAGCCGTTCACGACCTCCCAACTCCAGGTCATGCTGCGCATGCTCATCAGCAAGTCGCAGGGCGGGCAGTGAAGTCCGCCGCGGGGCGGGCAGCGCGCCGACGCACTCCCGGCGTCAAACGCGTGTGGAGGTAAGAGAGATGTTAGAGCTTCAACGGCATTCGCCGCCGCGCCGCCGCGCGGGCCTGTGGCTGGTCGTCTTCGCGGCGCTCGTGTCGTTCGCTTTGTGTGCGCGGCAGGCCGCACGCGCGCAGTCGGGGCGTCACTCGCCGAAGCCGGCGGCGACGCCGACGCCCGAATCAGGGGCACGGCAACCGCAAGGAGGCGCGCGACCGCGCGAAGGCGCAGAGGGATGATTACGTCGTCCTCTTCGAGCTGGACGCGGACGTGGGGGCGGGCAGCGCCGGCATCGGGCAGGCCGACCCGCGCTCGCTCGTCATCAAGACCTACGTCTATGCGCCGAAGACGGGCGACCTCAAGTTCACCGACACCATCTACCAGCGCCCCTACCGCGAGACGGCGAGGATCGGCGGCATTCCCCTCCCCGTGCCCACGCGCCGCATCGAGCAGTACCCGTCGCAACTCCAGTTAGAGCAGGCCGCGCGCGACGCCGCCGACCGCCTCATGTCGCGCTTCAGCGTCATCCTCCCGCCGGACAACTGAAGGATGAAGGCAACGTTGAAGGCAAAAGTAAAAAGGCAAAAGGCAAAAGAGAAGAGTGGAAGACATGGGCCGCGGCTCGCGCTCTTTCTTTTGCCTTTTGCCTTTTTACTCTTGCCTTATGTTTTGGCGCAGGCGCAGAAGAAGCCGAGGCCGGCCCTGAAGAAGGGCGAGGCGAAGCGCGTGGTCGCGGCGACGCCGGGTTTCAAGCTGAAGAACAGCGCGGTCAAGGTCAAAGAGGTCAGCGCGGCGGGCGCGACGCCCGTGAGCGTCGTGGCCGAGGTGACGGAGGCGCTGCGCTTCGCGCGGGTCGAAGACGAGAGCGCGCCGCAGACGACTGGCGTCTTCAAGCAGAAGCGCTGGCGCGCGGTCGAGTTTCGCACGGGCGACCGTAGCTGGGAAGAGTTCGACTTCCTCGCCGCCCCGCTCGGCGCGGAGCGACTTGAGGCCGCGCGGCACGCGCTCGAAGAACTCGTCACGGAGTTCGAGGCGCAGCAGAATGCAAACAAAGGCAAGGACGACGGCGAGAACGAAGGGAAGCAAGACGGCGACGCTAAGGGCAAGGACGAGAGCAAACGCGAGGGCAAGGGCAAGAACAAGAACAAGAGTAAGGGCAAGAGCGGCGAGCCGCTGACGCGCGGGCCGCTCACGATCAAGCAGCTCAACGCGTTGGTCTCGTCGGCTGTGGCGGAGGTCGTCGTCGAGGCGACGTTTCGTCTTGCGAAGGACGCTTCGGGGAAGTGGCGCGTCTCGGAGGTCTCCGTCGCCGACGAGTCGAGCGGAGACCTCGCGGCGCTCTGGCAGTCGGTGGACGCGCAGAAGGCCGCGCGCGCGCGCGCAGACCTTGAGGTTGTCCGCGCGGCGCTCGAAGCATTTCGGAGTGAGCGCGGCTTCTACGTCGCCGCCGAGGACTCCGCCGTCCTCATGGATCACCTCAGCCCGCGCTACATCAAACAGATCATCCGCCTCGACCCCTGGCACAACCCCTACCGCTACGCAGGCACGACCGCCAGCTACACGCTCGCCTCCGACGGCGCGGACGGCAAGCCCGGCACGGCTGACGACGTGACGCTCAGCCGCTAGCCGCAGCCACACCTTTATTGCCTCGGTTATCTCCACGGAAAATCAGCTTGACGGGTCGTCGGCGCGGGTGTTAGGTTTGATTTGCGGCTTTCGTAGAGGGTTTTACGCCGAAAGCCGACGCATGCCCCGCCGTCTCGTCCCCGCGCTTTCGGGCGCGTCCTTTATGCCCCCCGGACGGACGGCCCCTTCGGACAAGGAGACTCGGATTTTGCTTTCGGGACGCCGGAAACTGCTCCTCGCGGACGACTCGCCGACGATTCAGAAGGTCATCAGCCTCACCTTCGAGGACGAAGGGATGGAGGTCGTCGCGGTCTCGGACGGCGACGAGGCGCTGCGCATTCTCGAAGAGCAGAGGCCCGACATCCTGCTCGCGGACGTTTGGATGCCGGGTGCGAACGGCTACGAATTGTGCGAGCGCGTCCGTGCTGACGAGCGACTGCGGCACACGCCCGTCGTCCTTCTCGTCGGCGCGTTCGAACCATTCAACGAAGCGGAGGCGCGCAGAGTTGGCGCGGACACAGTCTTGACGAAACCCTTCCAATCAATTCGCGATCTGGTCAGCAAGGTCGGCTCACTCCTCGGCGGCGGCGAGCAGAAGCAGGAAGAGCCGCCCGCCGAGCAGCCGCGGAGCGAGCAGCCCGCGGGCGAGGCGTCGGCCATGCGCGCGGAGTCTCCCGCACGGCACGCCGGGAGCGCCACGCCGGTCAGCGAGTCGTCCGACGAGCAGGGCGAGACGTTCGACTATGACCACGCGCCGCCGTTCGCAGACCTCGGAGCCGACGACGAGCTGATCGAGGCGAAGCCTGCCGAGTCGTTCGGCGGCGCGGCACGCGAAGCCCGCTCGCCGGAGCGTTGGCAGACATCCGCCGGGTCGCGCACGGCTCTTTCGCCGCCCGCGCCGCCGGCGCAGCCGCGGCGGACGACGCGCTCTTAGACCTCGGGCAGTTCGAGTCGCATGCGGCCAACGTCGCGGCGGAGGCGGACGACTTCGTCCTCGATCTCGAAGAAGACCTGTACGCGCCGCCTCAGTCCGCCAAGCGCGACGAGGACGTGCTCGACGCCTATGCCTTCGACGAGCAGCCCGCTGCGGCCACTCACGCGGAGTCCGCAGGCGCGACCGCCGCGCAGCCCGACGCACAGAACGTCTTCGCGCAGTCCGACATGCCGAGCGCCTTCGCCGAGGCGTCGCACGGCGCGGCGGCATCGTCTTCCGACGAGTCTGTATCTTCCTTCGACGGGCCGCAGTTCTTCGCATCGCCTTCCGTCGCGCACGAAGCCGGCTCCGCGCCGCGGAGCTTCGTCGAGCCGTCGGTCGTGCCCGCCGAAGAGCCTGTGCCGGCCACGGTCGAGAGCGAATACACTGACGGCAGCGTCGAGGGCGACGTGCCGAAAGCGCCGGTCGGCTTTGCCACGCAGCCGGTCGAAAGAGCAGCGACCGCCGCCGCGCATGAAGCGAGCGCCGCGCCCGAAACCTCCGCGCCGCCTGAGCCGCCGACCGAGGGTTACTCGGTTGGCGGCGCGCGCGCCGGGGTCGAAGAAGCCCTGCGCGCCGACCATCTCTCGCGCGAGGCGATTGACGCAATCGCCCGCCGCGTCGTCGAGATGATGTCGGACAAAGTCATCCGCGAGATCGCCTGGGAGGTCGTTCCCGAACTCGCCGAGCTGCTCATCAAGCGCAAGCTGGAAGAGGAAGGGCAGAAGTAAAAGGGGCAAAAGGGTAAAAGGGCAAGAGGGGCTGAGGGGCTGAGGAGGTCTCCTTTTCCCCTCTTGCCCTTTTACCCTTTTGCCCCTGCTTTGTGCCGGGCGCGCGGTCTTGTTACCATTGTCCCTCATGGAGATTCCGAAGACCTACGACCCGAAGCAGGCCGAGGAGCGACACTACGCGCGCTGGGAGCGGGAAGGGTGCTTCGCGCCCGAAATCAACGAAGACCCGAACGCGCCGGTTTACTCCATCGTTATCCCGCCGCCGAACGTCACCGGCTCGCTGCACATGGGCCACGCGCTCCAGCACACGATCATGGACGTGCTCACGCGCTACCACCGCATGAAAGGCCACCGCACGCTCTGGCTGCCGGGCATGGATCACGCTGGGATTTCGACGCAGATCATGGTCGAGCGGCAGTTGAAGAAGGAGGGCGCGTCGCGCCACGACCTCGGAAGAGAAAAATTCGTCGAGCGCGTCTGGCGTTGGAAGGAGCAGTACGGCGGACAGATTCTCAAACAGATGCGGCGCGAGGGCGCGAGCGTTGACTGGTCGCGCGAGCGCTTCACGATGGACGAGCATCTGTCGCGCGCCGTGCGCGAATTCTTCGTGCGCTGCTACGACGAAGGCTTAATCTACCGCGGCCCCGGCATGATTAGCTGGTGCCCGAAGGATCAGACGGCCCTCTCCGACCTCGAAGTTGACAAGGAGTCGCAGGCGGGCAAGCTCTACTACCTGCAATATCCGTCGAAGGGCGGGGAACGCCGCGTGACGGTCGCGACGACGCGGCCCGAAACGATGCTCGGCGACACGGCGGTGGCGGTGAACCCTTCGGACGAGCGTTACGCAGACCTCGTCGGCCAGACTCTTCTACTGCCCATCGTCAACCGCGAGATTCCGGTCGTCGCCGACGACTTCGTTGACCCGGAGTTCGGCACGGGCGCGGTCAAGGTCACGCCCGCGCACGACCCCGCAGACTACGCGATGGGCCAGCGCCACAACCTGCCGATGGTCAAGGTCATTGACCAGAACGCGCGCATGACCGCCGAGGCCGGCGCGGAGTTCGATGGCCTCGACCGCTACGAGGCGCGCGAGCGTGTCGTCCAAAAATTCGAGGAGCTGGGGTTGTTGGAGAAAGTTGTTGACTACGAGTTCGCGATCACGAAATGCGGGCGCTGCCGCACGGTCATCGAGCCGCTGGTCTCGACGCAGTGGTTTCTGAAGCAGGCTGAGTTGGGACGCGCGCCGCTCGAACTCATACGCGAGAAACACGAGCCGCGCTTCGTGCCCGAAGCGCCTTACGAGAAGGTGTACACGGACTGGCTCGAAAAACTTTACGACTGGACTCTGTCGCGCCAACTCTGGTGGGGCCACCGCATCCCCGCCTGGTACGACGAGGCGGGGCGCGTCTTCGTCGCGCGCACCGAGGAAGAGGCGCGCGCGAAGGCCGGAACCGACAATCTCAGGCAAGACCCGGACGTGCTCGACACGTGGTTCTCTTCGGCGCTCTGGCCGATCTCGACGCTCGGCTGGCCCGACGAGGACTCGCCCGATCTGAAGACTTTCTATCCGACATCCGTTCTCGTCACGGCGCGCGACATCATCTTCCTCTGGGTCTCGCGGATGATGATGACGGGTATGAAGTTCACCGGCGAAAAGGCTTTTGATGATGTCTTCATCACGGGCACGATCTTCGACCGTGCCGGGCAGAGGATGTCGAAGACGAAGGGCAACGGCGTTGACCCGCTCGACGTGTTCGACAAGTACGGCGTTGACGCAACGCGCCTCGTCCTCGCCTCAATCGGCTCGACGGACACGCGCTGGAACGATAACCAGGTCGAGTCGTACCGCAACTTCGCCAACAAAATCTGGAACGCCGCGCGCTTCTGCCTGCTGAATTCCGAGGGCGCGCAAGTGGGCCGAGGCTTCGAGGGCGACTCGAAGACGTGGGCGCTGCACGACCGCTGGATCGTGTCGCGCCTGAACAGGACGGCGCGCGACGTGGGCCGCGCGGTCGAAGAGTACCAGTTCCACGAGGCCGTCTATGCGCTCTATCACTTTTTCTGGGACGACTTCTGCGACTGGTACATCGAGCTTTCAAAGTCCGAGGTGACGGCTCCTGACTCTTCGCCCGCGCGTGACGCCGCGCGCAGCCGCGTGTTGACGGTTCTCGAACAAGCTTTGCGCCTGCTCCACCCGTTCATGCCTTTCATCACGGAGGAACTCTGGCAGCGTCTGCCCGGCGTCGGCACGGACTTGCTGCATTCCGCCTACCGTCAGGCGGACGTGACGCCGACCGTCATGCTCGCCGCCTTCCCGCGCGCGGATGAGTCGCTGATTGACGAGCGGGCAGAGGCCGAGATGCGGTCGCTCATCGAGCTGATCTCGCGCGTGCGGAACATCCGCACCGAAGTAATGATTAGACCGAATCAGAGGGTAGACCTGTTAGTTGAAACCACTGACGGACAACTACTCGCTTTCGAGACAAAGAAGCAAATTCAGCGCCTAGCAGGGGCCGAAAACGTGTGGGAAAAAAGCAGAGAGCAATGGCCGCGTGCGTCCGCTGTCGCGGTTCTGTCGGGTGGTAGAGCAGTGGCCGTGCCGCTCGAAGGCTTGATTGACTTCGCGCAGGAGCGCGCGCGCATCACGCGCGAGATCGAGAAGTCGGAGAAGGAGTTGCAGAAGCTGGAGGCGCAGCTCGCGAACCCGCAGTTCGTCGAGCGCGCGCCCGCCGAGAAGGTCGAAGAGCTACGGCAACGCGCCGCGGACATCAGGCAACGAACTGTTGCGCTCAAACAGATGCTGGAGGCGCTCGGCGAATGAGCTGGCTCGACGAGGGTGCGCTCTTCTCGCAGATCGGAAACTTTCTGCAAGAGGACTTGGGGCGAGGCGACATCACGACGCAGTCAACCGTGATGCGCAGCCAGAGCGCCAAGGGGCGCTTCATCGCCAAGGAGGCGATGGTCGTCTGCGGCCTCGAAGCCGCCGAGGCCGTCTTCTCCACGCTCGACACGCAGCAGCAGATCGAGGCGTTCGTCTCGGACGGCGACGAGATCGAGTCGGGCAAGGTCATCGCGCGCACCAGCGGGTTCGCAGACGTTCTGCTCGCGGGCGAGCGGCTCGCCTTGAACCTGATGCAGCGACTCTCCGGCGTCGCGACGCTGACGCGGCAGTTCGTCCGCGCCGTCGAGGGCACGCGCGCTCAGATCGTCGACACGCGCAAGACCACTCCGGGCCTGCGCATGCTTGAGAAGTACGCGGTCTTGACGGGCGGCGGGCGCAACCACCGCTTCGGACTCGACGACGGAGTGCTCATCAAGGACAACCACGTCGCGCTCGCGGGCGGAGTGGCGACGGCGGTCGGGCGCGCGCGCAAATCGGTCGGCCACCTGCACAAGATCGAGGTTGAGGTCTCCAAAGAGCGCGACCTGCGCGACGCCGTCGAGGCGGGCGCGGACATACTCCTCCTGGACAATCAGACGCCGGAGGAGACGCGCCGCCTCGTCGAAGTGGCACGCTCGCTCGCGCCGAACGTGCTGCTCGAATCGTCGGGCGGTATCACGCTTGAGAACGTGCGCGCCTACGCCGAGGCGGGCGTTGACCTCATCAGCGTCGGCGCGCTCACGCACTCGGCGCGCGCGCTCGACATCAGTTTCAAGATTCAGCCGTCGTGAGCGGGGAACAACGGGCGGCGCGCGGCGTGTAAGAGTTTTGTGCGAAGCCGTTTCGGCGGCGGCCTGTCGTAAAGGGGGAAGCGATGAAGAACTCAGTCGTCCGGGCGGCGCTGGCATTGTTGGCCGCCGTGTTCTTATTTTTGCCGGTCGCGCAGTCGCAGCAGCGGCGCAAGCGCACGTCGCGGCGCGTGACGCACCCCGCGCGCCCGCAGCCCGTCGAGACGCCCGCGCTCCCCGGCGAGCCGAGCGTCGTCAGCACCGCCGACGAGCAGCAGGCGTCGCCGCGCCGGACTTCCGGCGGCGCGCGGCAAGGCACGAACGTGCAGGCCGAGAACGAGCAGTTGCGCGGGACGGTCAAAGACCTCTCGTCGCAGGTCGAAAAACTCAACGGCGAGTTGAACCAGATGAAGACGGATCAGCGCGCCATGTACGACCTGGAGCGTCTGACGCGCGCCGAGCAGTTCGCCGAAGGACTACGCACACAGTTGCGCGAAGTGACCGACAGGGAGTCGCAGCTACAGGAGCGCCTGTCCGAGATCGAGTACGAGTTGCAGCCCGATGCCATCCAACTCCGCGCCGCGGGGATCGGCTCGCTCAACCCGTCCGCCGTGCGCGACGCGATCCAGAAGAGCCTGGAGCGCGAGCGCGACCGCATCCATAAGCAGTTGGATTTGCTCGCGGGCAGCCGCACGCACCTCGAAACCGCCGTCGCCAACGCCGACGCACAGGTCGAACGGCTGCGACAGCGCGCCGAGGCCGCCGATCAGCAGCAGGCCAACTCCGGCACTGGCCCGGAGACGACAAACGGCGTGAATACAAACACGAACGCGACGCCCCAGCCCAGCCCGACGCCGACCCCGGCGCAACCACCGGAATAAGAAGTGATGAATGCGGAATGATGAGTGATGAATGACAGGCGGCTCCCGCTTTTTAATTCATCATTCCGCATTCATCACTCATCATTTCGTATATGGCTACCATCCCGCAGCTTGAGCTTTACCACCTGATCGAAGAGGCGGGCGAGCGCGGCGAGCGCGTCGTCGTGGCGACGGTCGCGCACACGCGCGGCTCGACCCCGCAGCGGCGCGGCGCGAAGATGCTCTTCTTCGAGGGCGGCGCGGTGGCGGGCACGGTGGGCGGCGGCTGCGTCGAGGCCGAGGTCTGGGCCGAGGCGCGCGTAGCCTTGCGCACGGGACGCCCGGCGCTCCACCGCTTCAGCCTCACCGCCGATGAGGCCAGCGAGGAGGGCATGGTCTGCGGCGGGACGATGGAGATTTTCCTCGACGTGTGGAACGCGCAAAAGACGTGAACCGTAAACCGTAAACCGTAAACCGTAAACCGTAAACCGTAAACCGTGAATCGTAAACCGTGACAAGTGGCTTCCGCCCTGATACGGTTTGCTGCTAACTTATGACGGCTTCTTCTCGTCACGGTTCACGGTTTACGGTTTACGTCTTTCGGAGGTATCTATGCCGACTTCTTTCGTTGAGAACTACAAGGCGAAGCATCAGCACCCGCTGAACCGCCTGTCGCATTCAATCGGCATCCCGATGATCGTCGTCAGCCTGCCGCTCTTCTTCTGGAACTGGCGCTGGGCGCTGGCGCTCTTCGTCGTGGGCTGGGTCTTCCAGTTCGTCGGCCACCGGATTGAGGGCAACAGCCCCGCCTTCTTCAGCAACCCGCTCTACCTGATCGTCGGCCCCGTCTGGCTCGTGCGCCGCGCTCTCACAGCCGTCGGCGTCCTCAGAGACTCGCAGAAGACGCTCGACAAGCGTGCGCCGCGGACGAGATGAGCGGCGCGGGCGACACGAACCTTTCCGCACAACTGACACGCGCGGTCGCGCGCGCGCTCGGCGACGGCGCGTCGGCGGTGCTTGCCACAATCGTGGAAGCCCCACGAGGCGTCGGCGCGAAAGTCCTGCTCGAAGAAGTGGGCGGGCGCACGGGGACGACCGGCGACGCGGCGCTCGACGACGCGCTGGCGGAACACGCGCGCGCGTTCCTCGCTTCGCACGCCGAGGCGCGGACGCTACGCGTCGGCGAGTTCGCGCCCGCGCTCGGAGAGTGGCGCGACGCGCGCGTCCTCTTCGAGCGCATCGAGCCGGAGCCGCGCGTCGTCGTCTGCGGCGCGGGGCACGTCGGCGCGGCGCTGGCGCGGCTCGCCCGCGTGGTCGGCTACCGCGTCACGCTCATAGACGACCGCGAAACCTTCGTCGCGCGCGAGCGCTTCCCCGAAACGGGCATCGAGCTGGTCGCCGCGCCGAACTGGACTGACCCGCTCAGAGAATTGATCGGCGCGGGCCGAGGCGTCTCGGTCGCGGTCGTCACGCGCGGGCACAACGAGGACGAGGAGTGCATGAGGGCCGTGCTCGCGGCGCGCCCCGACTACGTCGGTATGATCGGCAGCCGCCGCCGCACGAACATCGTCCTCGCGCGCCTGCGCGAGTCGGGCTTCGACGAAGAGCTGTTGAGCCAGGTGCGCGCGCCCATCGGCCTCGACCTCGGCGCGGTCTCGCCCGAAGAGGTCGCGCTCTCCGTCCTCGCCGAGATCGTCGCCCAACGGCGCGGCGGCACGGGCCGGCCACTCTCCGAGTGGAGAAGGCAGAAGTAAAAAGGCAAAAGGCAAAAGAGGGAAAGACGGGCAGCGCCACTCTCGTCAACCGCTAATGATGAGAGACGACTCGGCCCACTTGTCCCTTTCTTTTGCCCGCTGCCTTTTTCCTTTTGCTTTCTTAAAACAGTCCGGGAATGAATGCGGCGACGCGGCGCGCGTAGTCGTCGAACTGCGGGCCGAAGGTCTCGTGCAGCAGACGCTCTTCGGTGCGGACGCGCACGAGCGTGCCGAGGACGTAGGTGAAGACGGCGGCGGGTAAGGGTCGCAGTACGAGTCTCACGTTCAGTCGTTCAGGGTGTTCAGGCCGGCGGCGCTCGCGTCGGCGCGCCCTTCGATCCTCCTGCGCCGCCCGCCCATCAGCGTGCCGTGGACGAACAGCAGGGGGGCGATGAGCCAGTAGGTCATGCCTGAGAAGAACGCGTAGCGCGAGCCGCCGAAGACCGCGACGGCGACCGAGAGCAGGCCGATGAGCATCGTCAGCGCGTTCTCTTGCAGCGAGATGCGCGTGTCGAAGGTCTCAAGCTCGCTCAGGTCGAGCGCGCGCCGCTTGCGGTAGGCGTGCAGGTAGAGCAGCGCGAAGATGAGGAAGACGGCGGCGAAGCCTATGCCATAGACGGCCAGCATTGTCGGCACCTGCTCGTTGCGGACGACCGGCTCGACCGCGCCGCCCGCGGTCTGGGATGTCGTGCCGAAGCCGAGCAGCGCGCCCACGAGGAGCGTCCAGACGAACTTGAGCGGATAGACGTAGAAGAGCACGACGAAGAGCAGGCACGCGTTCATCCAGATTGTGAAGTTGTCGTTGAGACCATAGCGGCGGAAGAACCTGTACTGGATGAACCAGACGTGGAAGAGCATGCCGAAGGTGATGGCGAAGGGGAGGAAGCCGCGCATCGTCACCAGCAACTCGTCGAAGGTCTTCGGCACTTCGAGCGAGACGACGAGCAGCGTGACGGCGAAGGCAATGACGGCGTCGCTCAGAGCCTCGATGCGCGAGACCTCGCCCAGCCCCCGCAGCCGGAAACCGTTCTGCACCTCGGCCTCCCTCTTCATCAACGTCTCGCGGATCATCGTCGCTCCTTGCGGTTTCGGCGGGCCGCAGGCATTTTAGAGTGCGCCGCCGCCGTCACGTTAAAAGGGGTACGCTGCTTCGACTCGCGTGTGACGGCGGCGAGCATTATTTCTTTTTCCGAGCACTTCTAGCAAGAGCCATGGAGACGGCGCGGACTGAAACCCGACCACCACAGACGACCCGCGCCGCGGGGATGTTCCGTGCGCTCGCCCACCGCAACTACCGCCTGTTCTGGACGGGCGCGTTCCTCTCGAACGTGGGCACGTGGATGCAGACGGTCGCGCAGAGCCTGCTCGTCTTTCAGTTGACCCGGTCGGGGACGTGGCTCGGCGCGGACAGCTTCATGGCGACCGTGCCGGGCCTGCTTTTGACCCTGGTCGGCGGCGTCATCGCCGACACGGTTGACCGCAAGCGCCTGCTCATCTTCACGCAGGCGTGCGCCGGGCTGTCAGCGCTGGTTCTGTCAGCGTTAGTCTTCGCGGGCGTGGTGAAGGTCTGGATGATTCTGGCGCTCTCGTTCGCGACCGGCTGTTGCTGGGCCATCTCCGGCCCCTCGTACCAGGCGATCACGGTCGAGCTGGTCGAGCGCGAAGACCTCGCCAACGCCATCGCGCTCAACTCGTCGCAGTTCCAACTGGCGCGCGTCATCGGCCCGACGCTCGCGGGCGTGACGATGCAACTGCTCGGCCTCGCCGGGTGCTTCCTCGCCAACGGACTCTCATACGCGGCCATCGTCGCGGCGCTCTCGCAGGTGCGCCTGCCGAAGAGGGACGGCGCGGGGCGCGAGCGCGCGATCTGGCGCGACCTGCTCGAAGGCTTCCATTACGTGCGCGGTCGCCCGCGCGTGGGCGTGGTGCTCCTGTGCTCGACCGTGGTGAGCCTGTTCGGCACGCCTTACCTCGTGCTCATGCCGATGTTCGCGCACAACGTTTACGGCTGGGGCGGGGCGGGGCTGTCTCTGCTGATGGGCACGGCGGGCGCGGGCGCGCTCGCGGGCGCTGTCTTTCTCGCGTACCTCGGCGACTTCCGGCGCAAGGGCCTGCTCCTTCTGGGCACGCTCTTTTCGGGCGGCGCGTGCATCACGGCCTTCGCGTCGGTCGCCCGGCCCGCGGCGGCGCTCCCGATACTCTTCGGCGCTGGGTTCTCGATGGTCTGCTTCTTCGCCGTCGGCAACACTCTACTTCAACAACTCGTGACCGACCAGATGCGCGGGCGCGTGATGAGCATGTGGCTGCTGAGCTTCATCGGCACGATGCCGCTGGGCAGTCTCGTTTCGGGGAGGGCGGCAGACTACTTCGGCCCCAGCCACACGCGCGCCGCCTGCGGCCTCGTCATCTTCCTCTTCGCCCTCATCGTCGCCGCTCGCTACCCGCGCCTGCGGGAAATCTGAAAAGGGAAGGGGCCGCCCAACGCTTGTGGCGCGGGCGGCCCCTCCGTTAAAAGGCTCGGCCAGGCGGCCTCACCTGAATCTAAAGTTCGCGTGGTGGATGCTGCCGTCGTTCAACTGGACTACCAGTTGGCGACACGTCCCGGCCCACGCCGGGTCAGTCTTCCAGACGTAGATGTACTGGTCGGCCCCTGGATCGTAACTGAGGCTGCTGTTGCCCGCCGTCACGGTATCCTCTAAGTTGCTCGCGGGATCGTTCGAGCTGCACGCGACCGGCCCCGAAGCGGGCGAGTTGGGGGCGAAGATGCCCAGGCCCTTGTTCCCGCTCAGGCTGAATTTGGCGGGGATGGCCCTGCCGGCCTGCACCACGTTGAAGACCGGCGGGTTGGCAATCGGCTGGAAGAAGCCCGCGAAGTTGTAGAGCACCGTCACGTGGAAGCTGCACGTGCTAGTTAGGTGTGCAGCGTCCGTCGCCGTGGCGTTGACCGTGGTCGTGCCCACGGGGAAGACGGAGCCGGAGGCCGGGCTGCTCGCGACCGTCACGCTGGACGAGCAGCTATCGGTGGCCGACACCGCCGGGTAGCTCACGACCATTGAGGTGGCCGTCGAATTCGGGGGCAGCGTGACGACGATGTCCGCCGGGCAGGAGATCGAGGGCGGCGTGGTGTCCACCACGTTGACGGTGCGCGTGGCCGAGGCGGAGTTAAAGCCGTCGGAGGCCGTGTAGTGGATCGTGTAAGTCCCCGGCGTGTTCGGGTCAACCGTGCCCGACGTGTTCACGGTAAGACTCCCGGCGCAGGCGTCTGTGGCCGTCGCGCCCGGGTCGGTGAACGACGTGTGGCACTCGACCGTCATGGGGTTCGCGCCGGTGACGTTGATGACGGGCGCGGTGGTGTCCACGATGTTTACTACCAAGTCGTCGGTGGCCGAGCCTCCGCCCGTGTCGGTGACGGTCAGCGTGATGGTGTGCGACCCCGTGGGCAGCGAGACGTTGAGCGGCGAGCCTGTGCCGAGCGCGTTCGCGCCCTCGCTCCAGGAGTAGGAGTTGATCGTGCCGCTGCCGGCGGTCGAGGCCGAGCCGTCGAGCGTGACGGAAGTCGTCGCGCCCGCGCACTCCAAGGTCTGGTCGGCCCCGGCGTTCGCCACGGGCGACGTGGCAGCGCCGAACTTCTCGACGCGGTCGTTGAAAGTGTCGGCGACGTAGTAATTGCCGGCTGCGTCCACCGCCACATCTTCGGGACTGCTGAACTGGCCGTCGCCACTGCCCGAGCTGCCGCAGGCTTCGATGAAGGTGCCGCTGGACGAGAACGTTTGTATGCGGTTATTGCCCGTATCGGCCACATAGACGGTACCTGCACTATCCACCGCCACCCCTTGAGGCGAGGTGAACTGTCCGTCTGCGGTGCCGCTGGTCCCAAACTTTGCGAGGAATGTGCCGTTCGTGTCGAACTTCTGTATCCGGTCGTTGCCCGTGTCGGCCACGTAGATGTTGTCGGACGCGTCGACCGCCACCCCTTGAGGCCCTTTGAACTGCCCGTCTGCGGTGCCGTTGCTTCCCCACTTGGTTATGAACACCCCCGCGGAGGTGAACTTCTGTATCCGGAAGTTGTTCTGATCCGCGACATACACGTTGCCGGCGGAGTCCACCGCCACCCCGCTGGCGCCGAAGAACTGGCCATTGCCGCCGCCTTGAGAGCCCCACGAATGTTGGAACACGCCACTTGAGTTAAATTTCTGCACCAGACCGGTGGTCCGGTCGGGAGACGAGTCGGTCACATAGATATTGCCTGATGAGTCGAAGGCAATTTTGTAAGCGTTGACGAAACCGCCGTTCGTCTCCCCGAGAGAACCGAACTTCGATAGGAAGTTGCCGGCGGAATCAAACTTCTGTACGCGGTTGCCGTTCGACTCTGTGACGTAGACGTTGCCGGCGCTGTCGACCGCTATGCCCCTCGGGGTTTGGAACTGCCCGTTGGCCGGACCAGTGCTCCCCCACTTCAGGAGTAAATTGCAGGAGGCCGCCGCCGCGCCCGCCCACACCAACATGGCGGTCAGCAGCGCCAGAGCGAGCGCGGCCCAGCGGTATGTCCGACGGCGCGGACTGAGCCTCGGCATTGTCGGATGACGTAAAGACGGGGGATGTAATCTCATTTCGGTTTCCTTTCCCTTTCGGAGAGTAGGTCAGCGTAGGCGCGCAGCAGGCCGAATGCGCGAGACAGATTTTTCATGCACAGGAAGTCCGGGCTTTACCGCCTTCAACGGGGCGTGAGCCGCCGAATCCCATCCGTCGGCGTGAAGCCGGCTGAAACCCGGCAGCGATGTGCGGGTAAAGATATGCCCGCGCGCGGCTGATGTCAACGGCGAGGCCGTTCCTAATGGCCGGGCGGGCGCGGGGCGTGTGGCTCGCGGGGCGTCAGCGCTCCGGGTTGTCGTCTCGGAAAACTCGTTCGAGGGGAGTGAGGCCGCGTTCGTTGAACTGCGGGACTGGCGGGCGCTCCGCTTCGAGGGCGGCCCTGGCCGCCGGCTCGTTGAGGCCGAGCGGGTTCTCCGAGGCCGGGGCAACGCCGCGGCCCTCGGAGAGATTCAGAGTTGTGGCGCGGGACTGTCGGCGGCGGAGCAGGGCGGGGAAGAGGTGGAACCACTGCGCGTAGCCTATCCCCATCGCCAGCGCCCAGAAGACGAAGCGCTCCGTGACGCCGTGCGCCGCCGAGTGGAAGAGGAACATAAGAGAGTCGCCGAGCGGGAAGGAGAGCAGGAACATTAAGGCTTCGAGCACGGAGCTTGGGGCGTCGAAGTAGAACAGCGTCTCGTGGCGTGCAGGCATGATGGTGTACGTGACGAGCGCCGTCGTGCACAGCAACAGCCAGGGCTTCCGCAGGTTGGCTTGGAAAGGGTTATGCATTGCCCCTCCGTTCGCGCGATAAGTCGGGACGGTTCGGACTTCCTAAACTCCGGGTCGTGGTCTTAGACGCCGCCGCCCTCACTTTGTTCCTTTATAACCCCGGCCCCGCGCAGGCCGCAAGAAAAGTAGGGGCGGACGTTCTACCGGCAGAGAGTCGGGTTTTGAAAACGAGGCCCGGCCAGTTCGTGTGAAACTGCGAAGAGCTTTTTGAGGAGTGAAACGAATGCGAACCTTCAGAGACTTAACGTGCCTCGTCTTCGGCCTCGTGCTGCTGGCCCTCCTGACGGCGACCGCCGACGCGCAGGGCGTCATCGTCCCAGGCCCCTGCACGCGCTGCCCCGCAGCGGAGCGCCCCGTCACAATGCCCCGCGCCTTGCCCGTCAAGTCAATCACGATTGACACCAAAATCAACGCGCAGGTGGCGACCACCCACGTCGAGCAGGTCTTCCGCAACGACACCGACGCCACGCTCGAAGGCACGTACCTCTTCCCCATCCCGGAGTCGGCCTCGGTCGCGGAGTTCGCCATCTGGGACGGCGACCGCAGGCTCGTCGGCGAGGTGCGCTCGCGCGCCGAGGCCCGACGCATCTACGACGAGATCGTCCGACGCCAGCGCGACCCCGGCCTCCTGGAATACGCCGGACTCAATCTCTTCCAGGCCAGCATCTTCCCGATCCCGCCGCACTCGGACAAGAAGCTTGAGCTGACCTACACGCAGGTTTTGAAGGCCGAAGGCGGCACGGTTGCCTACCGCTACCCGCTCGGCACGGGCCACCAAATCGTGCCCTCCGTCGGCCTGGTCTCAGGCCGCGTCGAGATCGAGGGGCGCGAGTCGGTGCGCAACGTCTATTCGCCGAGCCACGAGATTGAAGTGGCCCACAAGGGCGGGCACAGCGCGCGCGTCTCCTTCGAGTCGAAGCCGGGCGCGGAGCCGCAGGACTTCCAACTCTTCTACACGCTCTCGGACGCCGACTTCGGCATGACGCTCCTGACGCACCGCGAGCCGGGCAGGCAGGGCTACTTCCTCCTGACCATCTCTCCCAAAGATGAACTCGCGGAGCAGGAGTACGCGGCCAAAGACATCGTCTTCGTGCTCGACACCTCCGGCTCGATGGCCGAGGATGGCAAGATGGAGAAGGCGCGCGCGGCGCTCCTCTTCGGTGTGCGCTCGCTCCGTGCGGAAGACCGCTTCAACGTCATCAACTTCGCGGGCGAAGAGCACCTGATGTCCGCCGAACTCGTCCAGGCCGACGCGGCGGGCAAGGCGCGCGGCGTGGAGTTCATCAACCAGCTTCGGCCCGTCGGCGGCACGAACATAGACGGCGCGCTCCTCGCCGCCTTGAAACTGTTCGAGCGCAACGACCGCCCACGTCTGCTCGTCTTCGTGACGGACGGGCTGCCCACGGTCGGCGAGACGAACGTCGCGCGCATCATCGAGAACGCGCGGCGCGAGCGCGTGCCCGGCACGCGGCTCTTCACGTTCGGCGTCGGCTACGACGTGAACACGGCGCTCCTGGACAAGCTCGCGGCTGAAAACGGCGGCGTCGCCGAGTACGTCGAGCCGAAGGAAGACCTTGAGGTCAAAGTCTCGAACTTCTTCACGAAGATAAATCATCCCGTGCTGACAAACCTCGCGCTCGACATGGGCGGCGTCGAGACAGACCTTCTCTACCCGCGCGAGATGCCCGACCTCTTCCGCGGCACGCAGGTCACGCTCATCGGTCGCTACGGGAATGCTTACGACATTCGCAGCGCCGTGCTCCGGCTGAAAGGGCGGATGGGCGCGAGCGAGCGCACGTTCACGTACAGCGATGTGGACTTTCCCTTGACCGAGGAGCGCAACGACTTCCTGCCGCGGCTCTGGGCGACGCGACGCGTCGGCTGGCTGATGGAGCAGATACGCACGAACGGCGAGCAGAAGGAGTTGACCGACGAGATCGTTGACCTCGGCACGCGCTACGGCATCGTCACGCCGTACACTTCCTACCTCGCCGTCGAGTCGGGCGCAGCCGAGACCGTGACCGTCCGCAGCGAGTCGGACGTGCGGGCCTTGAGTAATCTCCCGATGAACAGCCGCCCCGCCGTCAACGGCGGCGTCGGCTTCAACCGCGACAGTCCAGCGCCCCCGCCGAAGGAGGCCGCGAGGGCGACCACCGGCGCGCTCGCCGTCCAGCAGAGCAAGCGCGAGCGCGCGCAGCAGGAGGCCGTGCGCGTCGAAGACGACGAGGTCTTGAGGGCGCGGACGGGCGCGCAGAAGGTCGGCGACAAGACCTTCTACCTGCGCGAAGGCGTCTGGGTTGACTCGGAGTTTAAGGCGGAGGCGAAGCTGCCTGAGACGGCGCTCGCCTTCGGCAGCGACGAATACTTCGACCTGCTCAAGCGCGAGCCGCAGCTCGCACGCTTCTTCTCGCTCGGCGAGCGAGTGGTGGTCGTCTATAAGGGGCGCGTTTACAGGGTGAGCGGTAAGCCATAGGCAGAACCAGAGACAGAACCGCGAGCGGGCCACGGAATGCGGAGCGGCGGATTTCGGATTGCGGATTGGAAGCAAGCAGTCTTCAATCCGTAATCCGAAATCCGCCGCTCCGCAATCGGCAGCACTTGTCTCCGTGCCGCGCGTTCATGTACAAAGAGGGCGGGCGCTGGGAAGGGTCGAGACGTTCGAGAGCTTGTTCGTGAACTCCTTCGGGCGGAGAAGATTCTGAAATGAGGTCGAAAGAAATTTGCGGGGCCGCGCGCGTGACGTGCGCGGCTTTGCTATTGTCGGTCGTGTGCGCTGCGGGGGCACGGGCGCAGGGCGCGGGCTGGGTCGGCGGGCGGCAGGGACGGGCGGGCAAGGACTTGAACGCGATCTACTTCGCCGACTCGAAGCGCGGCTGGGTGGCGGGCGACGGCGGCCTCGTCCTGCACACCGAAGACGGCGGGCGCACCTGGACGCGGCAGAACATCGGGACGGACGAGAACGTTGACGACATCTACTTCCGCGACCGTGAGGACGGCTATCTTCTCGCCGTCAACCAGATTTTCACGACCGAGGACGGCGGCCAGACCTGGAAGCTGTCGGCGCGCTTCCTCGCCGAGACCTTCGGCGGCGCGCAGCCCGAACTCTACAGCGTGCGCTTCACGGGCAAGAAGCGCGGCTGGATCGTCGGCTCTCTGAGCCGCGGCGACACGGTCGTTGACAGCCTCGTCCTGCACACTACGGACGGCGGCGCATCCTGGCAGCGCCAGCGCGTGCCCGTCGCCGACGAGCTGATCCACCTCGACTTCGACGGCGACAAGCGCGGCTGGATCGTCGGGAGCGCGGGCCGCATACTTCACACGTCTGACGGCGGCGAGACGTGGGCGTTGCAAACTTCGGGCACGAACGCGACGCTCTACCACGTTGACTTTCAAGATGGCGACCACGGCTGGGCCGTCGGCGAGAGGGGGACGATCCTGCACACGGAGGACGGCGGCGCAACGTGGCGCGTGGCGGGCGCGCCCGTGCGCTCGACGCTTTTGAGCGTCTGGTTCGTCAACAAAGAGGAGGGCTGGGTCGCCGGTCGCGGCGGCGTCATCCTGCGCTCCGACGACGGCGGGCAGACCTGGTTGCAGCAGGAGACGAGCACGCGGCAGAACCTCTACGCGCTCTTCTTCGACAAGAAGGCGGGCTGGGCCGTCGGCGGCGACGGGCTGGTCTTGCGGTACGAGAGATAAAAGCCGTGAACCGTAAACCGTGAACCGTGACAAGAGAAAAGCAGGTTTTCTCTTGTCACGGTTCACGGTTTACGGTTCACGGCTTTTTCTGAGCAACGCGGCGTCGGCGTCATCGCATCCGAAGAGACAGCATAGCAGTTACCCTTCATGGCCGCGGCGGGGAACGCGGCCAAGGGGTAAAGTGGATGGTTCTCCTGTGGTTTCCGCCCGGCGTGGGGACAACGCGCCGGGCGGCTTTTTCATTTGCGGAGCGGCGGATTTCGGATTGCCGATTGAAGAAGAGCATGGCTCTGAGATTCTCTATTGGATGCGACCTGAGCTAAGAGTTGCGGCCTTCAGGCTGCCCCGCGGGCACGCTAAAGCGTGAACTCTGAACCGGTCGCACTCATACGAAAACTGCTGTATTAATCCGCATTCCGCAATCCGAAATCCGCAATCGTAAAGTTCCTGCCGAGTTCGGTGATGGTGGCGAGGTGGTGGTCGTCGTGCTCGGCGACGAAGAGGGCCATGTCTATGACGCGCATCTGCTTTCCGAGGCGCGGGTGGAGCGCGGAGGCGGCGACCGCCGCCTCGCTCAAGGCTTCGAGGCGGCGGACGAAGCTCTCGCGCGCGGCGCGAAAGCGCGCGAGCAGGTCTTCGAGCGCCGCGGAGTTGTGGCCGGCCTCGTAGGTCTTTCGGTTGGTCAAATCGGCGGGGCGTAAGGTGTCGAGCCGTCGCGCGTAGTCTTCGAGGCGGCCCTCGTGCAGCTCGTCGAGGTCTATCAGGTGGCCGACGTGCTCCTGGATTGACCAACTGTTGCCGCGCCGCGCGGTGAGGACGCGGGGCGGAAGAGAGCGCACCAACTCTTCGAGCCGCGCCGGAGTCCCGCGCAGCCGCTCGACGACGCAGGGGAAGACGCCCACGGGCAGACTGAAGTCAAACTCTCGCTCGAACCACTTTGTCCTTCTCATTGTAAAAATCTCCTCGCGGAAAACAGATCCGAAGTAAAAAGGGCAGCCGACTAAGCTGCCCTTTCTTACGCCGTCGGCGTGCGAGAAGTTCTAGCCGACCTTACTTGACGCCGCTCATGAGATTCACGCAGTCCGACCCGCGCTCCCTGAAATCGTCGGGCGAGGCGAAGGCGCGGACGGCGAGCCTCAGTTCGACGCGGCGCGCACCTGTTTCTTCTCGCCCTTTTCGAGCACCGTGCGGGCGATGGCGAGCGTGGCGATGGCACGCGGCGACTCGCCGTCGAAGCCGTGGGCGAGGTCTATGGCGCGTTGCAGGTCTTCGCGCGCGAGCCGGGCGAAGATATCGTTGAGGTCGAACGACTGCGCACCGTCGCTCGACCTCATCGTCATGTTCTTCGTCTCGAGGCGCGTGTTAATCCTGCCGTCCTCGCCCGTGTAGTCCTTCGCGGCGTTCGACGCCTTGACGACCTGGAGCATCACGTCCCAGGCGCGCGGGCGGTCGAGTTCGACCAACTGCGTGGCGACGGCGACGAGCGCGCTCACGCGTTCGGGCGAGGAGTCGTCAATGTGCTCCTTCGCCTCCTTGAGCGCCTCGTCGAGCAGTGCGACGGCGCGGGGCGAATCGGACTTCGCGAGCAGGCGCGCGGCCTCCGTCAGCGCCCACGCGCGCTGGATCGAGGTCAGGCCGCTGCCGCGCGCGAGCCGCAGAACTTCGTTCACGTCCTTGTCGTCAACGGCGGCGCGCGTCGCCCGAAAGTCAACGTAAGCGCGCACGCGCTGGCGCAGGTCTGTGTCTTCGATCTTGTCCAGGAACTCCTCGACGCGCGGGTCTTTCTTTTGGAGGGCGCTGAAGATGGCGTCAACGTAGATGGCGTCGCGCTCGTCCGAGTTCTTCGCGTGGTCGAGGCGGTTCAGGGCGTCCTGCACGTGGTCGTGGTTCGGGTCTTCGGGAACGATGCCGCGCGTCGCCACGTCGCTGCCGTCGGTCAGCTTCATCTCGTAGGGCATGTCGGGCTTGAGCGATGCCATCTTTGCGTGCAGTGCCGGGGAGCTGTCCGGCGCGAACTGGTCGAAGAGTGGCATCAGCCGCGCGATGACCATGTACCAGCCGGCGCGGCCCGTCGAGGTGCGATCCTGTTCGGGCGGCGGCGTGGGGCGTAGAAGGATCGAGGCCGCCGTGCGGAAGTAGGCCGCGCGCAGCGGCGGCGCGATGTCGGTCGGGGCGGGGAAGTCGCGCCCCCAGGAGTTCGCGCTCGAACCCCCGTCGGGGGTGAAGGTCATGTAGAGCGTGGGCGTGAAGAGGTAAGAGGCGAGCAGCGACCCGGTGTTGGCGTCGGACGAAGGGTCGAGAGCGGCGCGGCCCACGAGCGCCGCGTAGCGCTCGTCAGCCGCCTGCGCGTTCTTCTGCCGCAGGCGCGTGAGGAATTCGAGCGCGGGCGTGGTGACCGCGCCGAGTGCGGGTTCGGCGAACTGTAGCGCGCGCTCCGCGTCGCCGTCCTGGAGGAGTTGTATGGCGAGCCTCAGACGCTTAGCAATCGCGGGCGGCGTGTCGAGCGGGTCGGGCCGGCGCTGTTCGCCCCCCGGCGCAGCGTCGGGCTGGCGGTCGCCAGAGGTGACGGCGTTCTCCGTCTCGCGCTTGCGCGACTCGTCCAACTTCGCGAGGAACTCTTCGCCGAGCGCGCGGTCGTGCTTCGCCACGAGCCGCAGGACTTCGGTGCGCAGGCTCGGCGGCAACTGAAGTGAGAAGCTCCCGCGCTCGCGCGTCTGGCGTTGCCGCTCCTCGGCCACGCGCTTGTCGGCCTCGGCGTCGGCGGTCTCAGCCTCGTCCCACGCGCGTCGGAAGAGCATGCGCGCACGCTCGCGGTCGGTGTCCCAAAGGGCGTCCGCCGCGCGGGCCTGCACGCGCGCGCGCAGCACGGGGTCGCGGAACATGCGCGCGTCGTCGGCCAGCGTGTTGACGAGCGAGACGGCGGTCGCGCGCCGCATCTCGGCCATCGGGTCTATCTCGGCGGCAGTTTTCTTCGGGGCGGTCTTCTTCGGCGGGCCGGACGACTGCTGCGCCACGACCGCCGGCGCGAGCGCCGACAGGCAGAGCGTGAAGGAGAGTAGGCGGGCGGGTCGAACCATTTTTCGTCCTCAATCCGCGAACGCGGACGCGCAGGGGCGCGGTCGCGTCTTGGGATTTCTGTCGAAGGTTTGCCGGACGAGCGCGGGCAACGGATAGAGCACGGCCCGCGCTCACTTGAGTTGGAGGTGTTAACGCCCGTCGAGGTGGGCGGGTTTCAAAAAAACTACCGACGGTCTGATTGAACTACGAACGGCGTTGAGACGAGCGAGCGCGCCGGAGCAGACTTAAACCGCGACGACTTCGATGTCGGGGTCAATCTCCTGCCGGATCATGTTCTCGATTGCCATCAGCGTCCCCGAAAGCGAACTGGGGCAACTGCCGCACGCACCCTGGTAGTGGATGGTCAGCGTCTTGTCTTCGAGCGAGAGCACTTCGAGCCAGCCGCCGTCCGAGGCGAGGTACGGGCGTATGCGCTCGTCCAGCATCTCGTTGATGCGCGGCAGGCGCGGGTCGTCGCTCATCAATGCGCCGAGCGCGCCGCCGCTGCCCGCCGCCGCTGCCGCCGCATGCGCGCCGCCGTTCGACGACGCCGACTCGGCGGCGCGGATCGGCACGGCCAGTCGCGGCAGGAGGTCGTCCCAGTCGGCTTCGGCAGTCTTCTCGACCGTGACCATCTTGTCCATGTAGAAGACCGAGGCCACGTCGCCCACGGCGAACAGCGCCCCGCCGAGCGGGTCTGCCGACGCCTCCTCCGCGCTGTGAAAAGAGCGGGTCGTGCCCGACGTGACCGGCTCCTTTAAAATGAACTTGACGGCGTTCGGGTTCGGCGTTTCTTCGATGTTGTCAATCTTCGGCATTCTCTCACTTCTCCGGCATCAATCAAGTCGTACAAAAATCCATGCGGACTTTGCGCCCGGTCGAAAATTTCGCTCATCAGACAGTCGTCTGAACACATTATACCTTACTTTCGCCGGAAGGCGCATTTCGGGCAGCCGCCCGACGAATCACCCGGCAAAGACGCCAGCCCCGGCGGCACGGCGAGCACCGCCGGGGTCGCCCGCGGGAGGTGCTAAGTCGTGCGGCGTTTAGGCTTCTCGTGCCGGCGGGCGAAGTCCCGGATAGTACCAATTTAATTCGGGAAACCGATGAAATTTGATTGTCAAAAGGGGAAAGTAGGCGTATATTCAAAGCCCTCGCTTGTCCCCCTTTGCAGGTGAGACAAGTTGAGACGAGAGGCAGACGGTAGCGAGGGCCGGCTGCCTCTTGCTATTTTAGCTGTTAGCTATTAGCTGTTAGCTGTTAGCCAGAAATGGTTAACCATCATTTGTCTTAGCTAACGGCTAATAGCCTAACAGCTATTAGCTTCTTTTTATGAACATCGGCATCACCGTCTATCCGACTTACGGCGGCAGCGGCATCGTCGGCTCGGAACTGGGCAAGGAGCTTGCGGAGCGCGGGCACACGGTTCACTTCATCTCTTCCAGCCTGCCGACGCGGCTCACGCAGTTGAGCGAGCGCGTGCGCTTCCACGAGGTCGAGATGATGTCGTACCCGCTCTTCGAGCACCAGCCCTACACGCTCGCGCTGGCGACGAAGATGGCCGACGTGGCCGAGACCGAAAACCTCGACCTCCTGCACGTCCACTACGCCATCCCGCACTCGATCAGCGCGATTCTGGCGCGCGAGTCTCTGAAGCCGCACCGGACGCTCCCCGTCATCACGACGCTGCACGGCACGGACATCACGCTCGTCGGGGCCGACCGCTCCTACCTGCCGATCACGCGCTACGGCATCGCGCAGTCGGACGGAGTCACCGCGGTCTCGAACTACCTGAAGCAGGCGACCACGGAGCTTTTCCAGTTCGACCACATCGCCGTCATCCCGAACTTCATCTGCGCGACGGACTATCAGCGCCGCCCGCGCACGGAGCTGCGCGGTGAACTCGCGCCCGGCGGCGAGTCTCTGCTCGTGCACGTCTCGAACTTCCGCCCCGTGAAGCGGCCCGTTGACTGCGTGGAGATTCTGGCGCGCGTGCGCGAGAAGGGAGTGGGCGCGCGGCTCGTGATGGTCGGCGACGGCAGCGAGCGCCCGCGTGCGGAGCACCGAGCGCGCTGCCTGAGCGTCGAGCGTCACTGCTCTTTCGTCGGCAAGCAGCCGCGCATCAGAGACTACCTCTCGGTGTCGGACGTTCTGCTCCTGCCGTCGGAGCAGGAGTCTTTCGGCCTCGCCGCGCTCGAAGCCCTCGCCTGCGAAGTGCCCGTCATCGCCTCGCGCGTAGGCGGCATCCCCGAAGTCGTTGACGACGGTGTGACGGGCTGCCTCGCCGAAGTCGGCGACATCGAGAAGATGAGTGCCGACGCGGCGCGTCGCAGAGGGGCCATCGCGAAGCGCCCCGCGCCGCACGCCCGACGCGGTCGAGTGGGCGGCCTGCGTCCTCGAAGAGAAGCCGGTCGGCTACTTCATCCAGAATCTGGAGCGCGCCTACGGAGTCCCCGAAAACAAGTGGACTGGCTGGGACGTGCTCGACATGCTCGTCTCGGTCATCCTCTCGCAGGCGACGAGCGACGCCAACAGCGACCGCACCTACGACGCGCTCAAGCAACGCTTCCCCACCTGGGACGCCGTGCTCCGCGCGCGCGAACAGACGCTCGCCGACACCATACGCCTCGGCGGACTCGCCAACCAGAAGGCCGCAGTCATCCGCGCCCTGCTCCGCCAGATCAAAGAGCGCCACGGGTCGCTCGACCTCTCCTTCGTCCGCGGGATGCCGACCGGCGAGGCCGTGCGTTATCTGTCGGCGTTCCGCGGCGTCGGCCCGAAGACCGCCGCCTGCACGCTCCTGTTCGCCTGCGGCCAAGACGTGTTCCCGCTCGACACGCACATCTTCCGCGTCCTCCGACGCGTCGGCCTCATCCCCCCGAAGTGCTCCGACGAGTTCGCGCACGAAGTCATGAACCGCCTCGTGCCCGCCGGCAAGTTCTACTCCCTCCACGTCAACCTCATACGCCACGGGCGCAAGCTCTGCCGCCCCCGCGAACCCCTGTGCGGGCGCTGCCCCGTCGTCGAATACTGCGACTACGGGCGGGAAAGGATTTGAAATGAAATGCGGAATGATGAATGATGAATGCCCGGAGGCTCTCACCTTTCAATTCATCATTCATCATTCCGCATTCATCATTTTCTTCTATGTCTTACTTAATTGACGGCAACAACGTGATGGGGCAGCGCGTGGGGTGGCACAAGGACAAGGCGGGCGCGCGGCGGCGTCTGCTGGAGGAGGTGGCGCGGTTCGCACGCGCGGCGGGCGTGACGGCGGAGGTGGTGTTCGACGGAGCGCCGGACGAGTTTTTCCCCGACGGCTCACGCTTCATGGGCGTGCGCGTCTTCTACGCGGCGCGCGGGTCGGACGCAGACACACGCATCAAGCAGTTGGTCGAGGCGTCGCGCGAGCGGCGGACGCTGAAGGTCGTCACTTCGGATCGCGCGCTCGCCGACTACGTCAGGCGTTGCGGCGTCGAGGTCATCAGGTCGGGCGAGTTCCGCCGCCGGCTCGACGCCGTGGCGGCGGGCACGGAAGAATCAGAACAGGAAGCGCGCGCGGGCGTGAAAGAGTCGGAGCTTGCCGAGTGGATGTACTACTTCGGCGTCTCGCCCGACGACGACCAGACGCAGCCTAAGAGTGACGCGGGAGCGCGGAAGCGGCGGAGTAAGAAGAAGCGCTAGGGGATGAAGCAGAGGGGGGAGAATGAGTCTGTGGCCGGGGCGGAGTTGCCGGGAGGCGACGACGCCGTGACAGAAGGCCGGACACTGCTCCCGTTTTTCTTTTCGGCCTTCGGGCCTACCTCTACGCCTTACCTCAACGCAAGGGAAGCGAAGGAATCAGGAAGGTGCTTTTAGCTCTTTGATTTGTTCCCAATAAGTTCCACGTCGAAGATCAGCTTCTCGCCCGCGAGCGGGTGGTTGCCGTCAATGGTGACCTGCTCGTCGGTGACTTCGGTGACGACGACTTCGATCTGGTTGCCGTCCTGGAGCGGCAATCCGAAGCGCATGCCGACCTGCGGCTCGACGGGGAACTGCGCCATCTCGCGCGAGACCGAGGTGACGAGGCCGTCGCGTCGCGGCCCGTAGGCGTCCTCCGGCTCGATCTCGATTGTCTTCGACTCGCCGACCTGCATGCCGCGCACGCCTTCATCGAAGCCTGGGATGACTTCGCCCGCGCCGACCGTGAACTCCAGCGGCTCGCCCTCGCCCTCGCGCGAGGAGTCGAAGACCTGACCGTCTTCGAGACGGCCCGTGTAGTGCACGCGCACGCGGTCGCCGTCTTTCGCCGGCTCTGTCATAAATGTCCTCCGCCCGCCCGATTTTTCGGGAAGCATGGCACATCCGTTTGGCAAAAGCCAGCCACGACCACGGGAGCGTCCGCGCCCGAACGCGCGCCGCTTCTGCGGTGGATTAACGCCGAAGTTTTAGAATAGACTGTGTCGCGCGCACGCCCGCCGGAGCGCGGCAACGCGCACGCGAACTTACGGGGAGCCGAAGATGAAAAGACAGCCCTCTTTAGTCACGCCGCTTCTCGTCCTTTCGCTGCTCGCGCCGGCCTTCAGCCAGACGCCGCAGAGGACGCCCGCGCCGCAAACCCCACAGCCGAGCGCCGCGGCGCAGCAGCCCGTTCCGGCGGCCACGCCCACGCCGACGCCGCAGGAGGAGTCGGACGAGGACGTTGTGCGCATCACGACGAACCTCGTGCAGTTCGACGCCGTCGTCACGGACAAGCAGGGCCGTCCGGTGACCGACCTCCGGCCCGAAGACTTCGAAGTCTATGCCAACGGCAGGAAGCAGGAGGTCACGAACTTCTCTTACATCTCGACCGAGGCGGGCGCGCCCGCCGCCGCCCAGCCCGCCGCGCCGTCGCGACGCGCCGACAAGACGGCCCCGCCCGTCCCGCCCGCGCGCCTCCGGCCCGGACAGGTGCGCCGCACGGTCGCGCTCGTCGTGGACGACCTCGGCACCTCGTTCGAGAGCCTGCACTTCGTTCGGCAGGCGCTCAAGAAGTTCGTTGACGAGCAGATGCAGCCGGGCGACCTCGTCGCCATCATGCGGACGAGCGCCGGGATGGGCGCTTTGCAGCAGTTCACCAACGACAAGCGGATGCTCTACCGCGCCATCGAGCGCGTGCGCTGGTATCCGCAAGGGCGCTCCGGCACGAGCGCCTTCGCGCCGATGGAGGGCCTGCCGCCGAGTAGTAACGACGCCGGCAGCATGAACGTCGGCGATAGTAAAAGCGGCGGCGGTGGCGACAGCGACGGCAGCAGCTTCGGCGGAGCTGCCGACGCCTCCGCTGATATGGACGAGTTCCGCGACGAGATTTTCTCGGTCGGCACGCTCGGCGCGGTGAACTTCATCGTGCGCGGGATGATGGAGCTGCCCGGCAGAAAGTCTGTCGTCATGTTCTCCGACGGCTTCGGAATCTACAACCGCAAAGACCCTTCCAAGGGGACGCGCGTGATAGACAAACTCCGCCGCCTAGTTGACCTCGCCAACCGCGCCTCCGTAGTCATCTACGCGGTGGACGCGCGCGGCCTGCCCTGCCTGTGCCTGACGGCGGCGGACAACACCGCCGGGCGCTCGATGCAGCAGGTTCAGCAAGCGTTGGACGACCGCAGGACGAGCTACCTGGACACGCAGTCCGGCCCGGACTTCCTCGCCGCGCAGACAGGCGGCTTCCTCGTCCACGACAACAACGACCTCAGCGGCGCAGTCCGCCGCGTGCTCGAAGACCAGAGGGGCTACTACCTCATCGGCTTCCGCCCCGACCGGAGCGTCTTCGACACGATCAGGGGACGCAGGCAATACAACAGCCTCCAGGTGAAGCTGAAGCGACCGGGCCTGCGTGTGCGCACGCGCTCCGGCTTCATCGGCGTCACGGACGCCGAGGCCAGGCCCGTGCGCCGCACGCGCGGCGAGCAGCTCGTCGGCGCGCTCGCGTCGCCCATCGCTTCGGGCGACTTGGCGCTGCGCCTGACCTCGCTCTTCGGCGGCGACACGGCGGGCGGCTCGTTCGTCAGCTCGCTCACGCACATAGACATGAGCAAGGTCAACTTCACGGACGAACCCGACGGCTGGCACAAGGCCGTCTTCGACGTGATCGCGCTCACCTTCGGCGAGGAAGGGCAGGTCGTTGACCAGATAGACCGCACCGAGACCGTGCGCGTGCGCAAAGAGGCGTTCGACAACGTCCGCCGCGACGGCCTCGTCTATACGATGCAGGTTCCCATCAAGAAGCCGGGCGCGTACCAACTGCGCGTCGCCGTGCGCGACGCCGCGACCGAGAAGCTCGGCTCGGCCAGCCAGTTCATCGAAGTCCCGAACCTCAAGAAAGACCGCCTCGCGCTCTCAGGCGTCCTCATGCAGTCGGCCAGCTACAGCGCGGCGCAGTCGGCGGCGGGCGCGGTCGGCGAGGGGCAGCAGAAGGAGCAGGACGAAGCCCTCGCGCAGGGCAGCCCCGCCCTGCGCCGCTTCCGCCTGGGCGAAGAGATTGACTACTACTTCAACATCTACAACGCTCGGCCCAGCCCCGCGGGCCGCCCGCAGTTGCAGACGCAGCTCCGCCTCTTCCGCGACAACCAGCAGGTCTATGCCGGACAGCCAACTACCTTCGACGCGAGCAAGCAGACCGACATGAAGAACCTGCACTCAGGCACGCGCATCCGCCTCGGCGGACTCGCGCCCGGCGAGTACGTCCTTCAGGTCATCGTCACAGACCTGCTCGCGCCCGAAAAGCAGCGCACCGTGACGCAGTGGACTGACTTCGAGATAGTCAAATAGTTCAAAGTTCAAGGTTCAAAGTTCAAAGTCGAAGGCGGGCTTCCAACTTTGAACTTTGAACTTTAAACTTTGAACTCTATGCCTCTGCTTTTCGCCGTCACGCTCTTTCTGAGCGCGCTGCTGCTCTTCTGGGTTCAGCCGCTCGCGGGCAAGATGGTGCTCCCCGTTCTGGGCGGGACGCCCGCGGTGTGGAACACCTGCATGCTCTTCTTCCAGGGCGTGCTGCTCGCGGGCTACGCCTACGTCCTCGCCTCGACGCGCTGGCTCTCGACGCGCGCGCAAGTCCTCCTGCACGCCGCGCTGCTTTGTGCCGCTGCGCTCTCGTTCCCCGTAGTCGTCGTCGGCGCGGCGGCGGGCATCGTGCCGACGGCAAGCCCCGTCGCGTGGCTTCTGAAGACGCTTACGTTGAGCGTCGGCCTTCCGTTCTTCGCGCTCTCGGCCAGCGCGCCGCTGCTGCAAAAGTGGTTCTCCCGGACGCGCGCCGCGTCGGCCCCCGACCCCTACTTCCTCTACGCCGCGAGCAACGCCGGGAGTCTCCTCGCGCTCCTCGCATTCCCCCTGCTCCTCGAACCGAACCTCGCGCTCCGCCAGCAGTCGCGTGCCTGGGCGCTTCTGTACTTCGCACTCGCCGCCCTCGTCCTCGCGTGCGCGGCCATTGCGTGGCGCACGCGCAAGCCCACGCGAGACGAGACGGCGCGAGACGAGACGGCACGAGCCGATGAGAATGCGGGGGCGGGACGTTTGACACTTCGGCAGCGCCTGCGCTGGGTGATGCTAGCGTTCGTGCCTTCGAGCCTCGTGCTCGGCGTGACGACTTACATCACGACCGACGTGGCCGCCGTGCCGCTGCTGTGGGTCATCCCGCTGTCGCTCTACCTTCTGAGCTTCGTGCTCGTCTTCGCGCGAAGGCAGCTCGTCCCGCGTTCTCTGCCGGCGCGTCTGCTGCCGGGCGCGGCGGTACTGCTCGCACTCGTTTACCTTTCGGGCGCGACGCAGCCGGCCTGGTTCCTCATACTCTTTCATCTCGCCTTCCTCTTCGTCGCGTCGTTGGTCTGCCACGGCCAACTCGCCGACGAGCGCCCGGCGGCGCGACACCTCGCGGAGTTCTACCTCTGGCTCGCGGCGGGCGGCGCGCTCGGAGGACTCTTCAATGCGCTCGGCGCGCCGCTTCTTTTCAACACGGTCGTCGAGTACCCGCTCGTCGTCGTGCTGGCGTGCTACCTGCGCCCGGCCTTCCGGCGCACGCGCGGTCAGTTGCTCGGACTGCGGCTCGGCGCGAAGAGGGCAGAGGGCGGAGCCGGGAAGGTCGAAAGAGGAAACGGTGTTGAAGGAAGAGTTGAGGATGAGGGCGGCGCTGTCGGGAACGAAAGTGGCGTTGTCGCGGGCGAGCCGCGGGCGAACCGACTCGACCTGCTGCTGCCCTTGGGCGTCGGCGCGCTCGCGGCTGTGCTCGTGCTCGTCGCGCCGCACATTGGAGTGAACACCGACGAGCACGTGGCGGTCGAGCGCGTCGCGGTCTCGTTGGGCATGCCGCTGTTCCTGCTCAACTACTTCTTCGCGCCGCGACCGCTGCACTTCGCGCTCGGCTTCGGCGCGATCATGCTCGCAAGCGCCCTTTTCTCGCAGTCTTCGGGAGAGACCCTGCGCGCGTCGCGAAACTTCTTCGGAGCGCTGAGGGTCAACGCCGAGGCGTCGGGCGGGGCGCACTGGCTGCGCCACGGGAGCACACTGCACGGCAGGCAGTACACAGACCCCGCGCGCCAGTGCCAGCCGCTCTCCTACTACCACCGCGAGGGGCCGCTCGGCTCGGTCTTCGACGCCTTCGACTCGAAGCCGGACGCCGCGCAGTCGGTCGCCGTCGTCGGCCTCGGCGCGGGCACGACCGCGGCCTACTCGCGCGCCGGCCAGTCGTGGACGTTCTACGAGATTGACCCGGCGGTCGTGCAGGTGGCGCGCGACCCGCGCCTCTTCACATACCTGTCGAAGTGCGCCGCCGCGCCGGTCTCGGTCGCCCTCGGCGACGCGCGCCTGCGTCTGCGCGAAGCGCCCGACGCCGGATACGGCCTCATCGTCCTCGACGCCTTCAGCTCCGACGCCGTGCCCGCACACCTCCTGACGCGCGAGGCGCTGGCGCTCTACCTCTCGAAGCTCGCGCCGGGCGGGCTGCTCGCCTTCCACACGTCGAACCGCACCCTCGAACTCGAACGCGTCGTCTGCGGCATAGCAGCCGACGCGGGGCTTGTCTCGCGCGTCTTCGCTGATAGAGAATACAAGCCGGAGATCGGCAAGGACATCTCGACCTGGGTCGTCGTCGCGCGCGCCGACACAGACCTCGGCGCTCTCTCAGCGGACGCGCGCTGGCAGCCGCTCGACGAGCGCCAGCACAAGCTCGAAGTCTGGCGCGACGACTTCTCCAACGTCGTCGGCGTCTTCAAGTGGCTGTGAAAAGGCCGTGAACCGTAAACCGTGACAAGTGGTTTTTGCATTGGCACGGTTCGCGGTTTCCGGCTCACAGCTTTTATCTCGTCACGGTTTACGGTTCACGGCTTTTATGCGATCTGTAATCGTCGGCACGGCGGGGCACATTGACCACGGGAAGACGAGCTTGGTGCGCGCGCTGACGGGCGTGGACGCTGACCGCCTGCCGGAGGAAAAGCGGCGCGGCATCACGATTGACCTCGGCTTCGCGGAGCTTGATCTGGGCGAGGTGCGCGTTGGCTTCGTGGACGTGCCCGGCCACGAGCGTTTCGTGAAGAACATGCTGGCGGGCGCGCACGGCATTGACCTCGCGGCGCTCGTCATCGCCGCGGACGAGGGCGTGATGCCGCAGACGCGCGAGCACTTCGACATCTGCCGCCTGCTCGCCGTCGCTGCGGGCCTCGTCGTCCTCACGAAGACCGACACGGTTGACGAGGAGCTGCTCGAACTCGTCCGCGCGGAGGCCGAGGAGTTGGTCGCGGGGTCGTTCCTCGAAGACGCGCCGGTCGTCGCCGTGAGCGCGCGCACGGGGGAGGGGATTGAAGAGTTGAAGGCGAAGCTGCGCGAGGCCGCGCTCGCCGCGCCCGCGCGCGACTCCGATACGGTGACGCGTTTGCCCGTTGACCGCTCGTTCACGATGCGCGGCTTCGGCGCGGTGGTGACGGGCACGCTCGTCGCGGGCGAGATCGCGGAGTGGCAGGAGTTGGAGCTACTGCCGGCGGGCGCGCGCGTCCGCGTGCGCGGCGTGCAGGTTCACGGCTCGACCGTGAAGACCGCGACGGCAGGGCAGCGCACGGCGGTCAACCTCGGCGGCGTCGAGGCGTCGGGGGTCGTGCGCGGGATGGTGCTCGCGCCGGCGGGCCGCCTCGCCGCGACGCAGATCATGGACGCGCGCGTCTCAGTTTTGAAAGACGTGCCGCGCCCTCTGAAGACCAGACAGCGCGTGCGCGTGCACCACGGCACGGCGGAAGTCCTCGCGCGCGTCGTCGTGCTCGAAGGGCCGGGCGAGCCAAGTGAGACCGTGCCGGGCGCGGCGGGGTTAGTCCAACTCCGACTCGAATCTCCGATAGTCGCGCTTCCCGGCGACCGCTTCATCCTGCGTACATACTCGCCGCAGCAGACGGTCGCGGGCGGCGAGGTTCTGGACGCGCACGCGCCGAAGCACCGCGGTCGCGAGCGCGCGGCGGCGCGTGCGCGGCTCGCATCGCTCGCGGGCGCGGACGCGGCGGCGCGGCTCGCCTTCTTCGTCGAGTCAACGGGCGAGCGCGGCCTGCGTCGCGCCGAGGCCGCGTCGCGCACGGGCTGGCGCGACGACGTGCTCGACGCCGCGCTCGCCGAGGCGCGCGGGCGCGGCGCGGTCGTCGAGGCCGAGGGCGTGCTCGCGAGCCGCGAGGTCTTCGAGCGGCTTTTGCGCGCGGCGGTCGCGGAGGTCGAGGCTCATCACGTGCGCGAGCCTCTGTCGCGCGGCCTCGCGCGCGAGACTTTGCGCGAGCGCGTGTTCGCGCGCGCCGCGCCGGAACTCTTCCGCTCGGCCTTGCAGCGCGCCGAGGCCGAAGGCGCACTCGTCTCGGAGCGCGAGCTTGTGCGCTCGCGCGGCCACAGCCTCGAACTCTCGCCCGCGGACGAGGCGCTGCGCGAACGGCTTGAGAAAGTTTATCGCGAAGCCGCGCTCGAAGCCCCGACGCTCGAAGAGGCTTTCGCGCGCGCCGACGCCGACGCCGGCAAGCGCCGCGAGCACCTGCGCAAGATTCTCCAGTTGCTGATTGACGCGGGTGCGCTCGTCCGCGTCCGCGAAGACCTCTTCTTCCACCGCGGCGCGCTCGACCGGCTGGTCGCCGCCTTGCGCGAGTACGCCGCCGGCCGCGGGCCGGAGCGCCTGATTGACGTGGCCGCCTTCAAGGAACTCTCCGGCGTCTCGCGCAAGTACGCCATCCCGCTCCTCGAATACTTCGACCGCGAGCGCGTCACGCGCCGCGCCGGGGACAAGAGGGTGATTCTCTGAAGTGAGGCAGGAGGCAGACGGCAGGGGCAGGAGGCAGGAGCAGACGGCAGGAGGCAGTGGTTGACTTCAACAGGCGTCGCGCTTTCACCTTAACCGCTCGTCGAAGATTTTTTCCTGCCTCCTGCCGTCTGCTCCTGCCTCCTGCTCCTCGCCCCTTCAAAAACTTCCTTGCTTCCAGCGTGCGGGGGCGCTAACATAGCGGCGAATCCGAGCAGTGCAGTTTTGCACGAAGCCGCAACCGGTGAATTCTCAGGTACAAGCTTTTCCGGCTTTATCTTTAGCCGATACTTTACCAACTCAACGAACGCTGGAGGTTCAAGATGAAGAGCCTAGTTGACGTTCTGCTTGGGATCGTGGGAGTGGTCGCACTCGTGTACGCGATCATCAGGTTCTATAACTTTGTGACCGGAGTGAGCACGGGCTTCACGCGCGATCTGATAATAGCGATCATCGGCTTCGTCGTGATGTGCGTCTGCGCGCTCGCGATCTTCCTGCGCCACTCCGGGGCGGAGGAGGAGATTCACATCACGCAGTGACCGAGGGCCGCCTGGTTGCTTCTCTTTCGTGAGTCGGAGGCTCCGCGCCGGGGCGTTCAGAAGAACCGCGCGGCCACCGCACGCACGCCGACGAGTTTGCGGGCGTCGCGCGCGCCGTCACCCGACGTTCGAGGGCGCGCGCGACGCCTCTCGTTTTACGCGCGCCGGAACTCTGACCCCTTCAGGAAAGGACTCGCCCGATGTCCCTGACCTTCACGCACGCGCTCTTGCAGGCCGAGCCGATGCGCATCCCCGCTTACTTCCCCTGGGTGGCCCTGGGGCTGCTCGGCCTCGGCGGCCTCGGCTGGCTGATCGCCGCCGTGCTCGGGTTTGCGCGCGCGCGCGCCTTCGGCGACTCGCCGCGCTGGTTCGCAGTCTCCGCCGTCTGCCTCCTGCTCTACCACGTGCAGTGGTTCGTCTTCGCCATCTACGGCATGAACGAGGGGAACATAGAGAACGTAGTCGGCATGGCCGCCTTCTTCAACCTCTTCGTCGCGCTCGGCGCGCTGTGCGCCGTCGTCGGCTTCATGCGCCTCACAGCCCCGCGGGACTAAAACAATTGCGGAATGCGGATTTCGGATCGCAGATTAGAGAACAGCATTGTTCTCATCAATCCGCAATCTGAAATCCGCATTCCGCAATCCCCAAGTCACCTATGGCTCAACTCGCGCGCGGCCTCGACGGCGTAGTAGGTAAGGATCACGTCCGCGCCCGCGCGCCGGATGCTCGTCAGCGTCTCCATCATCGCGCGCTTCTCGTCTATCCAGCCGCGCTCGGCTGCCGCCTTAATCATCGCGTACTCGCCAGAGACTTGGTAGGCGGCGAGCGGCAGGTCGAAACGCTCGCGCACCATGCGCAGGATGTCGAGGTAGGGCGTCGCGGGCTTGACCATCAGGAAGTCCGCGCCCTCGGCGTAGTCCAGCTCCGCCTCGCGCATGGCCTCGCGCGCGTTGGCCGCGTCCATCTGGTAGGCGCGGCGGTCGCCGAACGCGGGCGCGCTGTCGGCGGCCTCGCGGAACGGCCCGTAGAAGGCCGACGCGTACTTCACGGCGTAAGACATGACGGCCACGTGCTCGAATCCGCCGTCGTCGAGCGCCTCGCGGATCGCGCCGACCTGCCCGTCCATCATCGCCGACGGCGCGACGATGTCCGCGCCCGCCTCGGCCTGGCTGACCGCCGTGCGCGCGAGCAACTCCAGCGACTCGTCGTTCAAGACCTCGCCCTCGCGCACCACGCCGCAGTGCCCGTGCGAGGTGTACTCGCACAGACACGTGTCGGCGATGACGACCATCTCCGGGACGGCGCGGCGCACCGCACGGATGGCCTCCTGCACGACGCCGCGGCTGGCGTAAGCGCCCGACGCCGTCTCGTCCTTCGATTCGGGAAGGCCGAAGAGGATGACTGCCGGGACTCCTGCGTCGAAGGCCGCGGCGGCCTCGCGCGCGGCCTCGTCCGTCGAGAGGTTGAAGACGCCGGGCATCGAGGAGACTTCGCGCCGCACGCCCTCGCCGGGGCACGCGAACAGCGGCAGGATCAAATCCTCGCGCGCGAGCCGCGCCTCGCGCACCAGCGCCCGCACACCCTCCCGCTGCCTCAGACGCCTCGGACGATGAACAAGATTAGACATACAAGAAACTCTCACACCCCTACAAACCTACCGGCGTCCCTCATCATACGTTCCCCGCCCGCGCCCGCGCAAACCCGCCCCTGCATGCCACTTGACCTTGTCCCCACCCATCCCTAATAATCGCCGCCAAGACAAACATCCCCGTGGCGGGGTAGCTCAGCTGGTCAGAGCGTCGGATTCATAACCCGAAGGTCGCGTGTTCAAGCCACGCCCCCGCTACCAACCTTTCCCTTAAGCTACAGCGGTTTACAAGGCGGCGGACTGTTCTCCTGCCGCCGTTTCCGGGTTTGCCGAGATTGAAATGGCCTGCTCCCCGTAGAAAGCGACCAACTCCATCGCCCGCTTCATCTCATTGGGTGAGGCGTGCGTGTAGTCACCCGTCATGCTCTTCGACGAGTGTCCGAGAATGTCGCGCCGGACGTGTTCCGGCACTCCCATCTCGGCTGCCCTAAAAGGCCACGTGTGCCGGAGGTCGTGGAAGGTGAGGTTGGCGATCCCGCGTCCCCCGCAGGCGCTCACGAAGTCCTTCTTGATGTCGTGTGTGCATCGGAATCATCAATTTTAGAACAGAAGGGCCGGCGCGTTCTTCGACTGCATGGCCTTGGTGGCCGGCACGCGCCACATCCGAGCGCGCGCGTCAGTTCGAGTCCCGCCCGGAACGGGCGGCGGCGACCCTCTCGCTGCTGATGACGGCGTACTTACCGCCCATGTCAACGCCCGACAGGAGTGTGGTGCCGTCCGCGGCTTCCAGCGTGGTGTAAACCGCCCTGTATTTACCCGCGCTCTTCACCTCGCCGGGACGTGCCGTCGTCTGCGCGACGACCTTGCCGTCCTTGAGGACTTTCAACTCCTGAGCCTGGTCGTCGAAAGTCACCTTGTAGCTGCCCTTTTTGACGAGCGTGTCGCCGACCGTCACGTCGACTTGGAAGGTCACGTTTTTGCTCTTCGTGTCGGCCAGCGCGGTCGCGCCGAGCAGCGCGCATACTACGAGGGCGAGAGCAATCCGTTGAATATGTGTCCTCATCATGTTTCCCTTTCGTGCCCCGTGCGGGGAGTGTGTTCGTACTCCTTACCAGGCCCTGAGATGGCATCAGCCCACTTTCTTGCGCTTGAACGCTACCACCGGTCTTGAGGTTTGAAGTATGTGATCAAGCGACATTGCGGGGGGACGGATCGGCCCTTGGGAGGGACAGGCGTGACGGCGGGCGCGGCTAGTTCGCGGGCGGGTGTCGGTGTGAGCTAGGAATGCTATCGCGGTCAGGTGGAAGAACCTGTCAGGGGCGGAAACAGGGGTCTCAACACAAGAGCGCCGCACGCCAAACTTCCATCGGCACATCAATATCTCCAGAGCGATGCTCCAGACTCTGGAATCATCGTCAGTTTCTGAAAGCCCCGGCTTCTGATTCCAGAAATTGTTACCCCGCGGGTGACAAGATTCGTCCCTCTGACGCTTCCCGCCTTCTACTTTCGGCCTTCAGCCTTGCCCTCTGGCTGACTGTCCGCCGGCCCACATACTCAGCATCGGAGAACTCTTTTCTGCCGGCGTAAAGAAGAAGTGCCAATAAAAGGCGAGAAGCCCGGCTATTAACCGGGCTTCGTCAGATATGATTGTTTGGTAGGGGTGCTCGGCGGGCGGCTGGCGTAGCGGCAGGCCACGCTCAGAGAAGTGTTGGCGGCGGGGTCACGGTTTAACTTCCTCCGTGCTTGCCACTGCTATAGAGAGCACACGGCGTGCCACTGATCGAAGCTCCGCGCACGCTGTACGGCGACCACCGCGTGAGCTGATGGTAAGTTTACCTTCGGGCCGAGCGATAAAACCGGATACAATGAAGGCCATGATGACAAGTGCACGTAGGTTCCGTACTGCATTGGTCTCGGCTTCACTCGTTCTGATGGTCGCCCTCGTCGTCGCCGGCCACGGCCAGACTCCGCGCCGGGGGACTCTGAAGCACCCGATTATCGACAGCAGGATGACCGGCCAGGAAGTCTTCGACGGATTGGACCCAAAATGCCCGGACGAGATTCGGAAGAGGCAAAAGCTGGTCACGGTCAAATATTACTCGACGGACGGACGAGTCCACCAAGGTCAGTTAGTCATTGATGAGGAATTGGTGAGTGACATCAAGAAGGTGTTTGCGCTGGCGCTCCTGGAGCGGTTCCCCATCTACTCCGTAATTCCGATCTCGGATAAACGCTTTCGCAAGGAGAATCGTTGGGACGACGAGCTATCCATGGAGGCCAATAACACCTCCGCGTTCAATTACAGGGAGGTCACCGGCGGCGGTCGGCTGTCGAATCACGCCTACGGCAGGGCGGTCGACATCAACACGTTCCTGAACCCTTATATCAAGGGGGATATAATTCTCCCCCACGGGGCGACCTACGACCCGAAGGTTGAAGGAACCTTCACCGCCGAGAGTCCGGTCGTGCGCGAGTTCCTGCGGCTCGGCTGGGCCTGGGGCGGCACTTGGACGAGTCCCAGAGACTATCAGCACTTTGAAAAACCGCCGAAGAAATAAAGGCGCTTGAACGGCAAGCCACCGTAACGGTGAAGGTGTCCAGACTCCCGTCGTCCGCCCCGTCCTCGACCGCGAGCGCGCGCGACACGGAACTCGAACTCCTGCGCACGGAGGTCGAGTTGCTACAGCGCCGCCTCGCCGAAGACGAGTGCGGGCTTGTAAAGGTTGACGAGCGTACTCTGACGCAGGCCGAGCGCGAGGCGAGGCGCAAGGGCGCAGCGGGCCGGGAAGACCCCTGCCGCCTTAACATTGACGCCCCCTTGCGCCTCTCGTCCCGGCGGTGAGCTGACTCTTTTGCGCGCCTCACTCGTAGCGCAGCGCGTCAATCGGGTCGAGCGCCGCGGCCTTGCGCGCCGGGTAGTAGCCGAAGAAGATTCCTACGCCTGCGGAGAAGACGACCGAGCCGAGGATGGAGGCCGTCGAGACGAGCGTCGGCCAGCCGAGCATCCAGGGGACGACGACCGAGACGAGGATGCCGAGCAGGATGCCTGCGAAGCCGCCCGTCAGGCTGAGCACGACCGACTCGATGAGAAACTGCGAGCGCACGGCTGAGGAGCGCGCGCCGATAGCCATGCGGATGCCGATCTCGCGCGTGCGCTCCGTCACCGAGACGAGCATGATGTTCATAATCCCGATGCCGCCGACGAGGAGCGAGACGCCCGCGATGCTCCCCAGAAGTATCGTCATGATGCTGTTGGTCTGGTTGGCGGCCTCGGCCACGTCCGACATGTTGCGGACGGTGAAGTCGTCGGGCACGCCCGCCGCGAGCTTGTGGCGCTGGCGCAGGAGGTCTCCGACCTGCTGCTGCGCCGTGTAGGTCGCTTCTGCCGAGACGGCGGAGACGTATGCGACGGAGACGCGCGTGCTGCCGAGGATTTTCTTCTGCACGGAGGTGTAAGGCGCGAACGCGGTGTCGTCCTGGTCGCGCCCCTGCGGGTCTTGGCCTTTGCGCGCCATCACGCCGACGACGCGGAAGGGCATGTTCGAGACGCGCACGGTCTGGCCCACGGCGTCCTGCCCCGGAAAGAGGTTGTCGGCGATGGTCTGGCCGATGACGATGACGCGCCCCGCCGTGCGCACGTCCGCGTCGGTGAAGAAGTCGCCGCTCCCGACCGCCCACTTGCGTATTTCGGGGAACTGCTCGCTCACGCCCTGGACTGAAGTGCTCCAGTTCTGGTTGCCGACGACGAGTTGCGCGCGCGCGTTGATCTGCGGGCTGACCATCGCCACGCTCGGCACCTCGCGACGGATGGCGTCGAGGTCTTCGACGGTGAGCGTGTTCGTGCCGCTGTCGCCCGTGCCGCTGCGGACGCCGCCGACGTTCTGCGCGCCCGCGCTGACGAACAGAAGGTTCGTGCCCATGCTCTCGATCTGCGCCTGCACGGACGCCTGCGCGCCCTGCCCGATGCTCACCATGATGATTACAGCCGAGACGCCGATGATGATGCCGAGCATGGTCAGGGCGGCGCGCGCCTTGTTGCGCGCCAGCGCGCGGAAGGCGATGCGGATAATCATTAAGAAGTTCATAACTGCCTTAACCTTCGTCCGAACCAAGAACACTTTCTCAGGCCGCGTCCGCTAACTCAGCCGCGCCCGTCTCTTCATCGTCGTCATCAACGGCGGGGAGGTTCTTCAACTCCTCGGCGGCGTCGCGCGGCGCAGTCACCTTGTAATCCTTCTTGACACGGCCGTCCTTGAAGACGACGACGCGGTCGGCGTACTCGGCGATATCCGTCTCGTGCGTGACGAGGACGAGCGTGATCCGGCGCTCGCGGTTGAGGCGCTGGAAAATCTCCATCACCTCGACCGAGGTGCGCGAATCCAAATTGCCCGTCGGCTCGTCGGCGAGGATGAGCGCCGGGTTGTTGACGAGCGCGCGCGCCACGGCGACTCTCTGCTGCTGGCCGCCCGAAAGCTGGTTCGGGTTGTTCTGCTCGCGCCCCGCGAGGCCGACCGAATGCAGAGCCTCGACCGAGCGCCGGTGGCGCTCGGCTGCTTCAACGCCCGCGTAGAGCATCGGCAGCTCGACGTTCTCAAGCGCCGAGGTGCGCGACAGCAGGTTGAAGCCCTGGAAGACGAAGCCGAGTTTCCGGCTGCGTATGTCGGCGCGCTCGTCCTTCGAGAGTTCCGACACGTCCTGACCGTCGAGGATGTAAGTGCCGCGCGTGGGGCGGTCGAGGCAGCCGATGATGTTCATCGTCGTTGACTTGCCCGACCCGGAAGTTCCCATGATAGCGACGAACTCGCCCTCGCGGATGGTGAGCGAGACTCCGCGCAGCGCGTGAACCTCAACGTCGCCCATCGTGTAGGTCTTGTGAATCCCTTCCAACTGGATGACGGGGCGCGCTTCTTCCTCCCGCGCGAGCAGCGCGGCCCGCGCCTCGTGCCCCTGTCTGCCAACCTCTGATGTCGCTTGCATGACTGAAAACTCCCCTTGGGTTCGCCGTGACAGTGTTCGTTGCTGCGTGACAGCCGCCGATGCGTCGTTGTCGCCTCGGCGGCTGCCGTCGTTTGGCGCACGGGCGGCGATTATCTGCCGCCGCCGCCGCGAGGCGCACCGCCTCCGCCCACGCGTGGCGCTCCGCCGAATCCGGGAGGCGCGGACTGCGTGTTGCTGCTCTGCGACTTGCTCGCGGCTGTGATGTTCTGCCCCGTGATGACTACGTCGCCTTCGTGCAGGTCGCCTTCGACGACTTCGGTCGAAGCGCCGTCGGTCAAACCGATCTTGATGCGACGCGCCTGCGGCTTGCCGTCGGGGCCGAGCACCCAGACGCGCCTCGTCTGGCCCGGCAGCACCGGCGAGGTTGACGGCGCGAACTGCACGCGCGCGCCCTGCTGCGCCGAGCCGTCGTTGCCCGCGCCGTTTGCGCCGGCGCTGTTCGCGTCGGCTGCGCCGCCGTCTGACTGCGCGCCGCCGCCCGCGTTCGCCTGCTGGCCCGCGCCGCGCCGGGAGCCTTGGCCGTTTCTGTTTCCCGCGCCGCCCTGCGAAGTGTTGCCGCCCAGGTCGGACGACTGCGGCGTGAATCTCAGCGCCGAGTTCGGCACTTTGAGCACGTCGTTGCGCTCGTCAATCGTGACCGTCAGGTTGGCGGTCATGCCCGGCTTCAACTTCTGCTCCGGATTGCTCACGTCAATGACGACGTTGTAGGTCACGACGTTCTGAACGTTCTGCGGGTTGAGTCGCATCTGCTGGATCGTCCCCTTGAACTCCTGCCCCGGAAAGGCGTCAACCGTGAAGCTCGCGCCCTTCGCCTGCTCGACGAGGCCGATGTCGGCCTGGTCTATGTTGGCGATGACCTGCATCTGCGTCAGGTCTTGCGCGATGGTGAAGAGCGTCGGGGCCTGGAGGCTCGCGGCCACGGTCTGACCGATGTTCACGTCGCGCGAGACGACGATGCCGTCAATCGGCGACGTGATCGTCGTGTGCTGGAGGTTGATCTGTGCGAGTTGTAAGGCAGCCGTCGCCTGCTCGACCTGCGCCTGCGCGTTCTGCACCTGCGCCGCGGCGGTCTGCACCTGACCCTGCGACTGCTGCGCCTGCGCCTGCGCCTGCTCGACCTGCGCCGAAGCCTGAGCCTGACCCGCGACGGAAGCCGACTGCGCGCTCAGCTCGGCCATCTTCAACTGCGCCTCGGCCTGGTTGTATTTGGCCTCGGCGGTCTTGTAGCTCGTCTGCGCCGTGTCGTACTCGCGCTGCGCGATGACGCCGCTCTGCAAGAGTGTCTGCTCCATCCGCAGGTAGCTCGCGGCGTCGTCCAACTGCGCCTTCAGCACGGCGACGTTGGCCTGCGCGCTCGTGACGCCGGCCTGCTGGTTCTGCGTCGTCGAGGTGGCGGCCAGAGCCTTCGCCCGCGCGTCGCTGACGCCCGCGCGCGTCACCCCGACTCCCGCGTGCGACTGCGCGACGGCGGCGCGCGCCGACTGAAGTTGCGCCTGCGCCTGCTGTAGGTTGGCGCGCGCCTGCTCGACCTGCGCCTGCGTCACCGAAGGGTCGAGCTGCGCGATGACCTGGCCCTTCTTGACCTTCGAGTTGAAGTCCGCGTACAGGGCCGAGATGGTGCCCGACGCCTGGCTGCCGACCTGCACGGTCGTCACGGCCTGAAGCGTGCCGGTCGCCGTCACGGCGTTTCGCAGGTTTCCCCTTTCGACCTTCGCGGTCATGTAAGGCGCGGCGTTGGCATTGTTGCCCCAGAAGTAGAAGCCGGCCAGCGCGGCCAGCGCGACCGCCGCGACCACGATCACGAGGCGTTTCCTGGCGTTCCAAATCAGCTTAATCCGTTGCATCGTTTTATTCCCCTGTGACGCAACCCGCGGCGCGTCAAGTTGACTTCAAAATCAAAGAAAAGCCCGTAATTCTCCCCAATTTACTAGACACCGGCGGCGTCCATTCGGTTACACGCAGCGATGACATCTTTAACTTCGCAAGGGACATGCCAGCCGCGCCCGCCCCACGCAGGCCGCGCCGCAAGGCGGCTGAAGCGCACGCGTCCGTCGGCGGGACGTGGGTGTTGTAACCGTCCGCCTGCGCGCGGTGTCTGGAAGGATAGGAGGGCGAGTGAGGGCCTCCTGAAACATGGAATCTTTGGACAAGGGGTGAAGTATGAAAAAGGTTTTAGTGGCAATCATGAGTCTCGTTCTACTGGCATCGGCGGCCATGCCGACCTGGGCGCAGACCAGCCGCGGACGCTACGTCGCGCGCCCGTCTCAGTACAGGGTGTACGACAACTCCCGGTACAGGGGTTATGACAACTCGCGTCGGGTTTATTACGACCGCCGCTCCGACGACCGCTCTTTCGTGAATCAGCACCGCGACAAGCTGACCGTGGCGGGCGGGACGGCGGTGGGTGCTGTTCTCGGCGCGCTCGTCGGCGGAGGCCGCGGCGCGGCCATCGGCGCGCTCGTGGGCGCGGGCGGCTCGGCCCTCTACACATACAAAGTGCGCGACCGCAACAACGCATGGCGCTATCGTCGCTAAGGTCGTCTGATATGACTGGAGTGTGTGTCACGGTCAGTTATAATCCGGCGCGGGCGCGCGGACCCAAAGGGCCTTCGAGTCCGCCGCCCGACACCGACGCGGAGAGGGCTTTCTGCCGGGCGATTACGAAAAGGCGGCGGACTTGGAGTTGGCGCGTCTTGCGCGCGGCGGCGACGAGTCCGCCTTCGCGGAGATCGTGCGCCGCTACAGCCCGCGCGTCTTCCGCGTCGCGGGCCGCTTCTTCCGCCGGCGCGAGCAGGCTGAGGAGGCCGCGCAGGAGGTCTTCCTGAAAGCGTTCACGCAGCTCGGCAGCTACGAGGGGCGCGGCTCTTTTGAAGGGTGGCTGACGCGCATCGCCACCAACACGTGCCTCAACCTGATCCGCGGCGCGAAGCGAAGGCCGGAGTTGACGGCCTCCGACCTGTCGGAGGACGAGGGCGCGTTGATTGAAAACTTACTGGCCGACGCGGCCATCGCGCGTCAGCGTTCAGTCGAGCGCGGGCTTGTCGCCGCCGACCTCGCGGGGCGCGTGTTGGAAACAATGTCGCCGGACGACCGACTCGTCCTCATGATGATGGACGGCGAGGACGCCTCGGTGAAAGAGGTGTCGGAGGCGACGGGCTGGTCTGAGTCGAACGTGAAGGTGAAGGCTTTCCGCGCGCGCCGTCGGATGCGCGCGGCGGTGGAGAAGCTCCTTTCGCGCGGCGGGGGATGGGCCGGCAAGATTTTTTAGGCGGGGTGGGGATGAGAGACGAACACATCAAAGACATGCTCGACCGCGCGCCGCTCGCGAGCCTCGGCGATGACGAGCTTGCGGCCATACACTCTCACGCCGAAGTCTGCGGCGAGTGCTCGCGCGCCTACGCGGCGGCGCGGGTCTCGGCGTCCCTGCTTGAGGCGCGGGCCTCCCGTGAGTTCGATCCATCGCCCTTCTTCCAGACGCGCGTTCTGGCCGCCTTACGCGAGCGGCAGTCGGCGGGCGAGGCCTGGTCGCTCGGTCGGCTCTGGAAGGCCGCCGGGCTACTCGTCTCCTCAATGGCGGCGACCGTCGCCGTGCTCGCGGCCTTGACCTTCGTCGCGCCGCAGGCGACGACACAGCAGATCGCCTCCGCCGACGGCACGTACACGGCGGAGGACGTGATCCTCGGCCAAGGTGCCGTGACCGACGGGCAGGTCTCGGACGATCAGGTGCTCGCTACTCTTTACGGGACGGACGACGGCGCGGAGAAATGACGATGGACAGGGTTACTAAAAGCAGTTGGCAGGTGTGCACGGCGGCAGCGGTCATCTTCCTGCTCGGCTTCGCGGCGGGCGCGCTCGCCTTGAACACCTACCGCGCCTGGCGGCACACGGAAGCGCAGCCGAATCAGCAAGACCGCTTCAGGCAGATGAGCGAGCGCCTGCAACTGAGCGCGGAGCAGGAGGCGCGGGTGCGGAAGATTTTCGACGACACGCGCTCGCAGCTCGACGCGCTACGCAAAGAGTCCGAGCCACACGTCCAGGAGATACGCCGTCAGGCGGACGAACACCTGCGCCAGGCGCTCACGCCCGAGCAGTGGTTGAGGTTCCAACAGATGCGCGACGAGATGAGTCAACGCGGGCGGCGCGGCAGGTGAAAGGAAGGCAGATGATTCGGGTACAGAACCTCGTCAAGCGATTCGGCGACCTGACGGCGGTGGACGACATCTCCTTCGAGGTGCGCCGCGGTGAGGTCTTCGCCTTCCTCGGCCCCAACGGCGCGGGGAAGACCACGACGATCAAGATGCTCACGACGCTCCTCAAGCCGACGAGCGGGGTGCTCGAGTTGGACGGACTCGACCCGGCTGTCGAGCGGGACGAGGTGCGCAAGCGGTTCGGCGTGGTCTTTCAAGACCCCAGCCTCGACCAGGACCTGACGGCGTGGGAGAACATGGAAATCCACGGCGTGCTCTACGGCGTGCCGCGCCAGGAGCGCCGCGAGCGCGCCGAGGCCCTGCTGAAGCTGTTCGAGTTGTGGGAGCGCCGCGGCGCGCTGGTGAAGACCTTCTCTGGCGGGATGCGGCGGCGGCTGGAGATCGCGCGCGGCCTTCTGCACACGCCGAAGGTGCTGTTCCTGGACGAGCCGACGCTCGGCCTCGACCCGCAGAGCCGCAACCAGATGTGGACGCACGTCAAGCGCCTGAACGAGTCGGATCAGGTGACCGTCTTCCTCACCACGCATTACATGGACGAGGCCGACCGCGTGGCCGACCGCATCGCCGTGATAGACCACGGGCGCATCGTCGCCATCGGCTCGTCGCGCGAGTTGAAGGAGCGCACCAACACCGAGTCGCTCGAAGACGCGTTCCTCGCGCTGACCGGCACGACGATCCGAGACGAGAGCGCGAGCGCCGCCGAAGGCATGCGGCAGATCGCGCGGATGTGGAGGCGGTAGGCGATGAGGGTAATCTACATTCTCTGGCTTCGTGAGGTGAAGAAGTACCTGCGCTCCCGCACGCAGGTCGTCGCGTCCTTGGGGTCGCCGTTAATGTACCTCTGCGTGCTCGGCTTCGGGCTGGGGCCTGTGTTCCAGAAGGCTGGCGAGGGGAGCTACCTGCAATTCATGGCTCCGGGCGTGATCGGAATGACGGTGCTCTTCACATCCATGTTTTCGGGGATCGCCCTGCTGTGGGATCGCCAGTTCGGGTTCCTGAAGGAGACGCTGGTGGCCCCCGTGCCGCGCCTCTGGATCATGATGGGTCGGACGCTGGGCGGGGCCACCGTAGCCATGCTACAGGGGCTGCTGATCTTCGTCTTCTGTCTCGTCGCGGGCTTCCGCCCCGTCGGCCTTCTCGTGCTGCCGCTCGCCGTCTCCATAATGGCGCTAATCGCCGTCGTCTTCGCGGCGCTGGGCACGGTGATCGGCTCAAGCCTGAAGGACATGCAAGGCTTCCAGTTGGTCATGAACTTCCTGGTGATGCCGATCTTCTTCCTGTCGGGGGCGCTCTACCCACTGACGAATCTGCCGAAGCCGCTCGCGGTGCTGACGAGGGTTGACCCGCTCACTTACGGCGTGGACGGCGTGCGCGCGGCGCTGACCGGCGTGACGCATTTCGGCATCCCCTTGGACGTGGCCGTGCTGATAGCCGTCGCGATGGTGCTGATGAGCGCGGGCGCGTGGCGGTTCTCCAGGATCGAGATATAGAAGAGGCGGTGTTGCTAGAAATTCTTTGAGACGGGAAAGACCGTTTAGCAGTTTCCGTTAACCGATGAATCCGACCAAGCTCGCGACCAAGAAGGCGCGACGCCCCAGACGTTGAAGAAGACGCCGCCGCCGCGCTTCGCCGCCAACTCGCGCTCGTCCCCGCCCTCCGCGTCGCAGATGATCAGGGCCTGCCGCTCGTCCGGCGTCCCGTACTGGCGTATGAAGGCGAGCCGCTGGCCGTCCGCCGAAAGGCCGAAGTGGCTGAGGACGTGCTGCGCGATCAACTCGTCGTGCTCCAACTCGGACTCGAAAATCATACGGAGTATGACCAGCACACCGAGGACTACTTCTACACGCTCACCGCAGACGGGCGCTACACCGAGGTGCTGGCGGCGAACGTGCTGCCGCCGATCACGTTCGAAGACTTCTGGGGCGACCAGCCGCTGCCTCCCGCGAACATTCGACAGGTGTTCGCCGAAGACCACCTCTACAACATCGAGTGGCCGCGCCGCGGCACGGTCGCGGTCGTCCGCAGCTATCCGCCGTTCAACACGAAGCCGTCTTCGCCCTCGGTTCCGTCAATGCGGGCGTAGAGGAGGCACTCCGGCAGCCGGAGAAGGCTTCAAGATCAAGACGCTTCGCCCGTCGCTACTGAATCCTTGCGACGCCGTTGCCGGGTTTCGGAAATTTGACGAACACCTCCGGGTCGTGGCCGGGCACGATCAAATCCGGGCGTGAGGCGATCCGCCTCATCCGTTCCTGCGCCCTGAGATTCGAGTCGGCGTCGAAGGTCTGCGCGATGGGCGCACGTCTTTGCAGGTTCTCGTAGAGGTACACGTTGTCGGAGGCGATGACGACGGTGCCGCCCGCGGTGCGGACGCCGACGTATTGCGACGCGAAGGTGTGCCGCCCGCCGGTATAGACCCTGATGCCGTCGATTATTTCGCGGTCGTCGCCGTCAACCAGGTTGACCTTGCCTTCCGTGTTGAGTCTCACGAGTGTCAACACGTCTTCCGGGTCTATACCTCCGTGCCGCCCGCCCGTCTGCCAGGCTGCGCCGGTGTAATAGGCGTACTCGTCCTTCTGTATCCAGACTTTCGCGTTGGGGAAGAGGTCAACGCCGTCGGCGTGATCCCAGTGCAGGTGGGAGATGATGATGTCGGTTACGTCTCCCGGCGACAGCCCGAGCTTCGCCAGTGCCTCGGTAGGTTTGATGAAGTCCTTAAGGCCCTGCCCTTTTACAAACCGCTCGTGATAACACCCGGCGTCCACGAGGACGGTCCTTCCGCCCGGCCCCTTAATCAGCCAGAACATCATCTGCGCGTCGGTTTTCCGCGTCTGGTCGGCACCGGCTACGAACGACGATGTCGGGTAGTCGGGGTAGATTGCGTAGCCAAGCGCATACACCTCATAGACTGTGTTGGCTGTGCTTTGCGACCGCCCTGAGAGTGACACCATCGGCAGAGTGAACAGCGAAAAGGCTGCTAGCACGAACGGCAGCGTCAAAATAGTCTTCACCTTTCTATAAAGTATTCGACTGAAATTTTCCTTCAGCGGGGAGATGCGGCTTCAGGCGGCGTCATGGCCGCAACCGGTCGAGTTTCTCCTGCTCGACCTTCGACATCCATTCTTTGTTGGCAGCGTTCAGGCTGGAATTCGCTGCTATCAGTTCAAGTGCCTGCCGAAGCGCCGCGCGTGCAGGCTCCTTTTGGCCCGCCGCGATGTAGGCGTCGGCCAGCCCGTCCTGCGCGTTGGCCGAGTCGGGGTAGGCGTAAATGACGAGGCGCATGATCCCGATGGCCTCCGGGAATCGCCCTTCGCCGATCAGCCTGTATCCGACGGCGTTGAAGACGGCCTCGTCAACGACAGGCTCGCCCGGCACCTCGCGCCGATACCGGTCAACGAGCGCGGCGGCGGCCTCAAAGCCGTGCCGAACTATCAAGTCTGCGAACTCGACGCCGGACGGCGGCGGCGTCAAGGCGTCTTCATGCTTGATCGCGCCGCCGTCGGCGCGCGCCACGTCGGCCCGCAAGCGCTCAGCGCCGATGTGGTCGCCTTTAAGCTTGCCGTCAAAAAAATCTAAGACCATTCGGCAGACGTTTTGATAGCCGCGGTCCGCCGTCTCACGCGTCCGTCCAGGGTTGACCGCTTCGGTCGGGCCGATTGGCAGGCGAAACTCGAAGGCGATCATCGCGTCCGAGTCGAAGTCGAAGTGGTTCATGTTTCTGACGGTGACGAAGGAGCGGTCGCAGTAATGGAAGGCGTGCTCGGCGCTCAGGTTCAGCACGCTGGCCGGGTCGTCCCAGTCCCTGCGTATGTCGAGGAACGAGGCGCGCATCTTATGCGGCGCGTAGTCGGGCATGTCCGCCAGGATTTTCTCGTTGCCCTTAAAGCCGTAGGTCGCGTCGAGGCCGACTACAGCCGAGACGTTCTCGTTGCGCATGGCGAGGATGACCGCCTCGACGCCGCCGATGCTTTTACCGAACACGCCGACTTTAGCCTCGTCCACGTTCGTCTGTCCGCGCAACACAGACCACGCGAACTCAAGGTCTTGCACGACTCGCTCCCTGTCCGCCGCCGTCCGTCCCTGCTCCGTGTCCTCGTTCGTGGGGCCGAGCAGCGGCACCGTCGCGACGACGTACCCATGACTCGCAAGATATTCTGCGAGGACGAAAACGGTAGTCGTCCCCGTACTGTCAAGACCGCCGGCGTAGAGGGCGAGCGGGAAACGTCCGCCCGCAGGTGCCGCGTCGGCATAAGCGTTCACGGGCGTCCGCAACACGTCCGACCAACGGTCGCGGTAACTGCTCGCTTCTTTCTCGCGCATCTCGACGATGGTGTTCAGCTCTGCGAACTCTTTCGGCCCGGCGGGCCTGACGTAATCTGCGAACCGCATCTGCCGGGACCGCGCGCCGAGGACAGCCGGATACCAGATGCTGATACGGATCGGACGCCCGTTCGAGTCGGGCGAGAAGGGCTTCTCGTAACCGCGCGTCACACGCCAGGTGCGCGTGCGGTCGAACTGGTAGATGGTGCGGAAGCCCACGGCATAAGGGCCAGCGGACAGGTCGCCCCAAAGCGGCGCTCGCGATTTCTGCTGCGCGCGTGCCGGACTGACGCACGCCGCGGAAAGAAGCAGGAGGCTCAACGCCGCGAGGTAAATCTTTTTCATCCCGTCTCCCCGGTCGCCTGCGAGTTGCGGTAAATACTCGGCTCGTCGTCGTAGCTGGCACATTCCAATCACTCTCCCGATTCGAGTTTCCCTTCGACCTGCCCGCCCTCTGTTATCCAGTATTCGAGTCCGCCGATCAGTTCTTTGACGCGGAAGCCCAGTGCGGCAAGCCTGAGCGCGCCTTTGGTGGACGAGTTGCAGCCCGGCCCCCAGCAGTACGTGACCATCACCTTATCTTTCGGCAGGTGCGCGGTCGTCTCGGCGTTCATCGTGCGGTGGGGGAGGCTCACGGCGCCCGTGATGTGCCGAGCCTCGTAGTCTTCGCGGCTGCGTGTGTCTATGACGATGAAATCCGCGCGCCCGCGCTCCATGTCGGTCTTCACGTCCCAAGCGTCGGTCTCCACCGCCAGCTTTGATTGAAAATGCGACCGCGCGGTTTCGGGGCTGGCCGCCGGAGTTTCCAGTACGAAGGAGAAGTTTGCGCTAGTCATGGGCAGCAATCATGCCCGACGGATTGGAGCTATACAAGAGCCAATTTGTGTCGCTATGATGGGGACGATTATGCTGGTCGTGACGCTCAACATGGTCAGGGTTGATCGCCGACGCCGTGAGCCTCTACAGCTTCAGCTCTACGGGCAAGTGCGGCGGGCGATCATATCCGGGGAACTGGCCTCGGGCGCTCGTCTTCCCTCGGCGCGTGACCTTGTCGAGCAGCTCGGCCTTTCGCGGAACACCATCGTTTACGCCTTCGAGCGGCTGGTCGCAGAAGGCTATCTGCAAAGCCGTATAGGGTCGGGTATGTTCGTGGCCCACCTCCCGGCACTCGAAAGACCACGAACCGGCAGCGGCTCTAACGCTAACGTGGCCTCAAGTGACAGAGTTCACATCGCGCGGCGTGTCGCGCCCCTGACTGAAGTTAGCGTTAATCCTGAGTATCCGACCCTGAAAGTCAGGCCTTTCCGCCCCTGCCAGCCCGCGGTCGCCGAGTTCCCGCTGAGGAGCTGGAACCGCGCGCGCTCATACGCCCTCCGACTGCAAGCAAAAGAACTCATGTGCGAAGGGGACGTGGCCGGCCTTCCGCGCCTCCGCGCCGCGCTGGCGACGTACTTGCGGGACGCGCGGGGCGTCAAATGTGGGGCCGAGCAGATCGTCATCACCGCCGGCGCGCAAGAAGCCTTGTCACTAATATCCGCGTCACTCGTCGAAACGGGAGACGCTGTCTGGATGGAAGACCCCGGCTACCTCGGCGCGAGGGCCTCGTTTCTTCGGGCGGGCGCGAAGTTAACACCTGTGTCTGTGGACGCGGAAGGGTTGACAGTCCCGCGGTTGCGCCAGACGCCCCGACTCATTTACGTCACGCCCTCGCGTCAATTCCCTCTCGGCACGACCATGTCACTGCCGCGCCGGCTGGCGCTTCTGGAGTTTGCCCGAACGAACGGCGTCTGGCTCGTCGAGGACGACTACGACTCGGAGTTTCGCTATGTTGGTCGGCCCGTGCCGAGCCTGCAAGGATTGGACGAGGGCGGGCGTGTGATCTACGTCGGGTCGTTTAGCAAAGTACTCTTCGGCTCGTTGCGCTTGGGGTACGTCGTGGCGCCGCCGTCTCTGGTCGGGGCTATTCGCAAAGTGAAGGAAGTCGAATATGGCACATCGCCCGGCATCGAGCAGGCGACCGCCGCTCTTTTCATCGAGGAGGGCTACTTCGCCGCGCACGTGCGGCGGATGCGAAAGCTCTACCGCGAGCGGCGGGACAGCTTTCTTCAGGCGGCACAGAAGTACCTCTCCGGACTACTCACTTTCCCGCCGATAGACGCCGGCATGGACGCGTTGGGCTGGCTGGCGCGCGACGCCGACGACGCGGAGCTCTCGAGACGTTTGGCCGAGGCGGGGATCGATGTCCCACCGCTGTCAGCCTACTCTCTCAAGCCTTGCCCGCCGGGCCTGCTCTTCGGGTTCACAGCCTTTACTCCGGGCCAAATTCGGTCGGCGCTACAGGCTATCAGCGACTTCGTCCAGTAGGTTAAACTGCCCTCGGACCTCTTGATTAAATGCCTGTGTCAACCAGACAATCACCGCTGATATGATTTAGTAGCCGCATGTGCCAAGCACATACGAGAGGTAAGTAAAAAGAAGAGAGGGAGCTTACTGGCTCCCTCTCTTCTTTCGTTTACTTTCCCGCATAACTGTTCACTTCACCAGTGAATCGTCCCATAGTGTCAGCCGTTTGGTTTATCGTCTGCGGTACTTGTTCGTCGGAAGAACTTTCGTCCCTACTTCAGAGCATCCATGCCGGAGCAGCCTCTCACCACATTCATCCAGTGCATCGCAGCGGCAGTGTTGTATCCGCTCAAGCAAGCGCTGCATCGTCTTGATCTGGTCGCTTAACGCTTCGAGTTCAGCCAGCTTGCGCTGTGACATCTCCTGCCAGCGTTTGCCGGGCGGCGTACCCTGGCGAAAGCCGAAGAACAGTTCACGGATTTCATCCAGCGTGAAGCCGACAGCCCGCGCACGTTGGATGACGGCGAGCCGGTAGAGCACTGCGCTGTCGTAGCGCCTCTGCCCGCTCTTGCGTTGCGCCGGGAGAAGGATGCCGAGCTTTTCGTAATAGCGAATCGCGGACGGACGCAAGCCCACTTGGCGCGCCACCTCGGAAATGGTCAGTTGAGCCATGCCCGCATTCTAAGGCATTCGACTCTCCATCTGCCACAGAGATTTCACACGATCATGCACACTGTCTGCTGTCCAATGAGTCGCCCAAAAAAAGTGCTTGACTTAAAGTCGACTTGAAGTTGTAGGGTCTCTGTGAGCCGCAAGAGAGGAGACAAATTTCGTGAGCATGAACATGAACAAGACGATAGGAGAAACCATGAAAGCATCAATCATTGCAGCCGCAATAGCGGTGGTGGCCTTGGGGGCGTTCGCATTTTCGCGTCTGGCCGACACGAACCCGGTAACGGCCCAACAGCAAAGCGCCTCGGCCCAAACAAAACGCGAGTCGCCGTTCGCGTGCGACACGATGGCGCTCACCCCGGAGCAGCGAAAGCGCCACTTCGAGGAGCTAGGCCCGACTCTGCGGTCGCTCAGGAAGTCCGTGCGCGAGTTGGCCGACGGGTACGAATTTGAATTCCCCACCGACCCGAAAACATTTCAGTTGGTGACGGAGTGGGCCATTCAGGAACGTTTGTGTTGCCCGTTCTTCGACATAGACGTGCGGCTGGAGCGAGAGGGCGGCTCCCTGTGGCTGCGTCTGACCGGCAGAGAGGGCACAAAGGACTTCATCAAAGTGGATGGCGCGGCGTGGATCAAACAGTGAAGCTGTTGTGGCAGACTCTGTCCCCACACAACTGGCGGACAGAGTCTGCCGCAAGCAGCCACGCGCGCCACACTCATGTCGTTCTGAGGGGCACTATAATTCATCGCTGCCGCTGCCGCTCGGCGTGACGAAGAAGGCAAGCGCCCGTGCAGAGCTTTGAACTTTGCTGCCCTTTCTAACTGAGTCGCCATCGCTTACTCTAAATGGAGCCGCCTCCTCCGCGCCGCTTGGCTTCGCACATTTACTCAGAAGAAGCCGCCTAATTCCAGCGCATTTATTCACCCTGTCAGAAGAATTTGTGCAAAGCTGTTGGGCGTTACAGTGCGGGCGATCAAGCTCGCAGCTTCAAGGCGAAATGGTGGCACTCGATGAACATCCTCTTATTCAGGTAGAACCGATGTGCATCGAACCTCTGCACTCTCGAATTCAGATGAAACTCTTCGCAGCCCTCCGCCCGCGCGTACTCGACCAGCCAGTCGAAGAGCTCCCCACCGTAGCCTTTCGATCTATCGCTGCTTTTAGCGACGAGGTCGTCCAAGTAGAGAAACTTGCCCCACGCTAAGCACTCTACGACTCTAAATCCGGCCACCGCTTTCGCCTCGCCGTCCGTCAGAAAGGCTAATTTGTAACCCGCGCTCCCGGACTGTCTTCTGACTCTGGCGAGGAACTCCTCGGCCTGCACGTGCGGACGCAACTCCGCCATGACGGGGTAACAGCTTTGTATTTCGTGATCCTCTTGAGCCAGAATAATTCTTCCGCGCACCTCTGCCTCCGGTTCAATGCGCCAGCGGGTTGATGGTGTCTCTCTCATCAGGTGACGCTGATGTCGTCGAGCGCCGCCGCAGACTTCAGCACCTTCCTAGCCTGCTCGCCGCCCGCGAGGCTTTCGATGACCCAGCCGACCAGATGCTGCCCCGACAAGCACTGCGCCGCGGTCGCCACGTTCCCGTCTTGGAGGCTGCGCTGCCGTCATCACCTCACGATCCAACAGTCAGGTTAGACGGAATCCGGACCGGTTCAAGAGCCACTTTCGTAAAATCAAACGAGACCACTTCGGCAGACGGTTCGCGTCAGTCAAGTGTGACAGGTGAATTGGTACACACGCGCCGCGCATAAATGGCACTTGTGGCGGTGCCGGTATAAGGTAAGGTTTTATTTGAATGGGCCGAAGCGGTGAATCCAAGAGTCCAACGACCTGGAGGGCCATAAAGTTTGGCCGCACGCTGTGCCCCGTAGAGGTCAATCTCTTCGACGAGGCGGACAGGCACGTGGCCGTCGCCCAGGTGACGTATATGCTGCTCGGCGACATCTCTGACAGGTGACGAACCGAGAAGGTCAGAATAATGAATCGAGAAACTTCGATGAGCACAGAGACCGCTAAAGAACCTGTTAATTACCCGTTCGCGCGACGGCTCGCGGGGATGGGCGTTTCGGCAATCCGTGAGATTCTGAAAGTCACGGAGCAGCCGGAGGTCATCTCGTTCGCCGGCGGCTTGCCCGCGCCGGAAGTCTTTCCCGTCGCGGCGCTCGCGCGGGCGCACGCCGAAGTCTTCGCGGAAGAAGGTGCCGAGGCTTGCCAATACAGCACGACCGAGGGCTTCGGGCCGCTGCGAGAGTGGGTCGCGAAAAGGATGGTCAAGCGCGGCATCCGGACTGCCGCGCCGGAGCGCGTGCTCGTCACGAGCGGCTCGCAGCAGGGGATTGATCTCGTCGCCAAAATCTTCCTCGATCCGGGCGACGCGGTGGTCGTCGAAAACCCATGCTACTTGGCCGCGCTGCAAGTCTTCAACGGCTTCGAGGCAAAACTCATCGCCGTCGGAAGCGACGACGACGGGATGAAAGTTGACGAAGTAGAGCAGGCGATTGAGAGCGCGGCGCAGAGGCCCAAGTTCATCTACATCGTCTCGCAGTTCCACAACCCGAAGGGCACGACGCTCTCGCACGCGCGCAGGCGACGCCTGCTTGAAGTCGCGCGGCGCTTCGGCGTGCCCATTGTCGAGGATGATCCATACGGCGAACTACGCTACCGGGGCGCGCCGCTTGCGCCGCTCGCCGCTCTGGACGAGGACGGCCTCGTGATTTATCTCAGCACCTTCTCGAAGACATTGAGTCCGGGGATGCGCGTCGGCTGGACGCACTCTTCCGCAGAAGTCTTCGGCGCACTGGTGCGCGCCAAGCAGGCGGCAGACCTGCACACGAACACGATCCAGCAGCGCGCGGCGGCAAGACTGCTCGCCTCGTTCGACTTCGACGCGCACGTCGAGCGCATCAAGACGGTTTACGGCGCGAGGCGCGACCGGATGCTCCGAGCGCTCGAAGAATATTTTCCGCCCGCGTCGCGCTGGACGCGGCCCGACGGCGGGTTATTCCTCTGGGTGGAGTTGCCCGAAGCCACACGCGCGGAGGAGTTGTTTGAGCGGGCAATTCGAGAGCGGGTCGCTTTCGTCCCCGGCGCGCCTTTCTTCGCAGGTGACGTGCGCCGAAACTTCATGCGCCTGAACTTCTCTAACTCTCCGCCGGAGCGGATCGGAGAGGGCATCAAGCGACTCGGCCAGTTGTTAAAATAAGGGCCGAGAGGTTCTCTCTAGAAGATTCTCCGATAATTTCTCATTAGCGTGATGATCGAGGTTGAGCAAATTATGAATAAATCAGCAATCAACCCGCTGCCCCCGAACTTCGCCAAGTATATCAATCTCGTTTCGGATATTGAGTTGGAACAAGCATTTGATGGAAGCGTGCGCCAATTAAACGAGCTAGACAAAAATCTGCTTAACAACCTCGCCGATAAAAGATACGCGGACGGAAAGTGGACGGTAAAAGAGATTCTTCAGCACCTTGCCGACTCGGATAGAATTATGTCTTATCAGGCATTGATGCTGGCGCGAAAAGACCCACCGTGCTGCAAGGGTTTGATGAAACTCTGCACGTTAAAAATGCGAACGCCGCAAGCCGAACAATTGATGACTTGATTGGGGAAATAAAAATTGCGCGGGCAGCGACGAAGGCTTTATTCGATGCGCTCTCCTCTCAGGGAGTCGCAGATGTAACAGTGTTCGGTCTGGAGCGGGAAGGGGCGGAGGCGCAGATCGAGGTGCGGTCGTTTGCGCCCGCCGACGCGACGCCGGAAGACCCAGTGTGCGGCAGCGGCAACGGCTGCGTGGCGGCACTCGTGCGTCGCGAAGGGCTGCTTGCCGGCGACTCCTACGTCGCCCGGCAGGGCGGTCGCCTGGGGCGCGACGGGCGCGTCGAAATTCGGTTTGACGAAGACGGCTCGATCTGGATGGGCGGTCAGGCAGTCACCTGCGTCGAAGGCTTGCTGAACACATAGTCTGGCGGCGCGTTCGGCTCATTGTGGAAGGTGTGCTGAGGGCACGAAGTCATCCAGGTCCAGGTATCTACAGTACGGCGGAACCCGCTCGCCCAGGAGGAGTCGCCTCGCGACGTGCCCGATCTGCCCGGCGGCGTACCGCACTTCGCTCGCCAACTGCGGATAGCCGCACAATTCTTCGCCGATCCGCACGAGCGACTTCCGCGTCCGCTCCGAAAGGCGGAGTCTCACTTCGCGCTTGATCTGGGGGTTATCACACTCTTCGATCAGGAGATCAAGTCCGTCTAGAAACTGCGCTGCATTCTCCGCCGTCACGCCGTCTTCGAAGACTGTGACCTGCTGCTAACACGCACCTCCCTAGCCACCCAGCGTGAGTCGCAGCGAATCTGGTAGCGGGCGCGGAAGGCTGCGCCGTCTTTGGCGCGGATGATGAGGCCGTCTACCAGTACCCCTTCGGGCCGGCACGTGAGACGCAGGTGCTCTAAGCCCCGCTCCCCCAGGGCGTCCACATCACGCTGCGGTGTAAATTGATGTTCGGCGTATTCACCCTCTTCTCCCGGAGGACACATCTGATATGTCCGTTGCTTCACCAACGCGCCAGGTTTAATATTCAGCGCTCTTCGGCCTTCTTGGTAAATTGTTGCGCCGCCGAGATGAATCTTCGTGTCTATTGCTTTTCTTGCCGTCTTTGGCGGAAGCGGCGCACTTTGGCGATGTTGCCGCAGTCGCGCATGTCGCACCACTGCCGGCTCCGGTTGCGGCTCGCGTCGAGGAACAGCCAGCCGCAGTTCTCGCCGCCGCACTGCCGCACCCTGTTAAGCTCATCAGAAGTTAAGACTTCGGCAGCAGAACGGGCCACCGGCCACAGCACGCGGTCAAGAGAATCGTCATCAATCCACTCAAGAGAGAAGCCGTCGGCCTTCGACATTAACCTCTGGTGATCTTTCGCAAACGCCAACTCTTCGTTAATCGTCCGCAGGTCAGCTTCGTCGGATCGCTTCCCGCCCAGCCTTGATTTGATAATGCGATAGATCGCCTCCCGTAACTTCACGGCTCGTTTCAGAACTGCCCCCGCGGTCTTCGGCCGGTCATCCGCCGCGCGGAGAAGCCGCCGCGCTTCCTTGTCGGCCAGAAGTCCGGCCCGCGCGCCCCACGCCACGAGGTCCGGGTAAGAGGTGAGCTTGTCGTCCCCTGAGAGATAATCGCCGCGCGCGCGCTTTGCGGGGGCTTCGCCGACGGCGCGCGCGTAAACGGTGTTCACGAAGTCTAAGCAGAGCCGCCCGCCGACTAATTTCAGATTTCCTGTGGCCCGCTTCATTGTCATACAGTCTCACATTCTAAAACGCCTGTAACCGCTAAAACTAACTTGACGGGTTACCAGATCATCAGTAACCTGTATCCACATTTTAGACAGTTACAAGAACGGTCGTCAAATTCGACTGTATTACTTCGACTGGGTGTCGGAAGAGAAGGCGGTGGTGAACGGGGCGCATAGGGTGTTTTGCCTTCGGTTACTATGGCCGGAGCTCACGCCGCCGAGGATCGATGAGTAAAGTGGAGGCTGCATGTCAGAGGTCGCAAATGTTCTCGACGAACTGAGATGGATTCACGAGGGGGACGCTTGGCACGGCGCGGCGCTGAAAGAATCTCTCTCAGGCGTGACGGCAGAACAGGCGGCGGCGCGTCCCGTCGCCGGCGCGCACAGCATTTGGGAACTCATCCGGCACATCACGGCCTGGGAGAACGTCTTCCGCCTGCGACTCGAAGGCCAGCCCGCCACGGAGCCGGAAGAAGGCGACTTCCCGCCCGTCGAAGACATAAGCGAGGAGGCGTGGGCCGAAGCTTTACGCCGGCTCGACGGCGGCCACGAGAGGCTACTTCAGACGGTCGCCCGGTTGGAAGATTCCGTGTTGCCGGAAAAGGTTCCGGGCAAAGACTATTCAACCCGCTTTCTGCTCCACGGCGTCGTGCGACACCACGTCTATCATGCCGGGCAGATCGCCCTGCTGAAAAAATCGTTCGCGCCGTGAGCCGGGGCGAAGCACAGCTAAGGGAAGGGACGCGTGAGCGGGCAAGAGGTCATCTGGGCGCGCCACACCTGGAATCTGGACGACGCGGAAATCCGGCTCTTGGCCCCGGCGGGTTACTGCTTCGATTCGGCCCCGCCTGATGAAGAGCAGCGGATCATACACGTCGTTCACGTTTCAACCACCCGCCACTGACCATCGCGCGGGCGATCTCCACGGCCACCTTACCCGCCAGATGGTCGTAGCACGTCCGCGCGTACCTGATGGCCTTCGCCTCTTCGTCCATCACCCCGCGAGGAGAAACGCGAGGGGGCGGCGCAAGCGACGCGAGGGTTTCGATGAAGCGCCCGACCTCGTCGCTCGTCAGGCGGTAGTACCGGTGCCTTCCGTGACGCTCGACCGCGAGCAGCTTTCCGACGACCAGTTTCGACAGGTGTGAGCTGGCCGTCTGGGGCGAGATGTTGGCCTTGTGTGCCAGCTCGCTGGCGGGAAGCGCGTCCTTGCCTAAGAGCGCCACCAGCATGGTCGCGCGCGAAGGCTCACCCACGAGGGCTGCAATCTCGGAGATGTCGGGCTCCGCAATCATATTTCGATGATAAGTGAAACATCTCGGACAGACAAGAGGTTACTATTTTCGGGGCAAAAGAATCTTACGGACAGAGAGGGCAAATCCCATGAGCATTAATGGTGAACCGGCCTCCATCTTTCTCATCGTCAGAGCCTGCGCCGTGCTGTCGCTGGTGGCGTTCGCCTCCTTCACCGCATCAAGCCAGCCGAAGGAGGAGCAGTTTCGCATCCCCGCCGGGGGCTCTCAGCTCACGCTATTTTTACGCCACCTCGCTCCCGCCGCCGGCGGCCACGCCAAAGAAGGCCGGGTGGTTCTTATCCTGCACGGGGCGACGCTGCCTTCGGGTGCCTCTTCCGCATTCAAATTCGACGGCCACTCGTGGATGGACGACCTGTCGGAAGCCGGGTTCGACGTGTGGGCGTTGGACTACCTCGGCTACGGCGGGTCAGACCGCTACCCGGAGATGTCGGCCCCGGCGGACGCAAACCCTCCCCTCGGGCGCGCGTCGCAAGCGAGTCGTCAGGTGGTCAGCGCCGTGGAGTTCATCTGCGGGCGGCAGAAAATCGGCAAGCTCTCAATCATCGCGCACTCGTGGGGGACTCTGGTAGCCGGCGTCTTCGCGATGGAAGAGCCGTCGCGCCTTGACCGCCTGATACTCTACGGCCCGGTCACGCTAAGACATGAGGCCCCGACCTCGGACGGCAAACTTCCCGCTTACAGCTACGTCACGGTCGAAGATCAGTGGAAGCGGTTCTCCGGCTGGACGCCTGCGGGTGAGTCGCCCGTGCTGGAAAGACGCCACTTCGATTTACTTGGGGCCGCCTATCTCGCCAGCGACCCCACAAGCGGCACGAGAACGCCGCCGAGCGTGCAAGTGCCAAACGGCCCGGACGCGGATGCCGCGGACGCGTGGGCGGGTAAGTTCCCGTATGACCCCGCGAAGATCAAATCGCTGACGCTCATCATCCGGGGCGAGTGGGAGACAATCACCAGAGATGAAGACGCACGCTGGCTCTACAAAGCGCTCAGCGCCGCGCCGATCAAACGGGACGTTGTCATCAACCGCGCGACTCACGTCATGCACCTGGAGAAGAGCCGTTACCAGGTCTATCGTGAGGTGCAGGTGTTCCTCGAAGGCCGCGACACGGCTGGCATGTGAGACCTTGCACGGATGCGCGCTCGCGCGGGTAGCTGACAATAAAATGAATGTAAAGCTGACGGGATGGAACTGAAGGCGCAGCAAGAGCGGGCGGCCGCTTTCCGGGAGATGCACCGCGGCCCGGAAATCCTGATCCTGCCCAACGCCTGGGATGTGGCGAGCGCGCGCGCCGCGCGCTCGCGTATGCGTTCCATGAGATGGGGCGGAAGAAGGTCAAGCCTCATCCATCCGAACAATCTAGCGTCTATCAAAGTGGCGGAGCGTCTTGGCGAGAAACTCCAAGGTCGGACGGAGGTGTTCGGACAAGAAGTGTTAATTTATGGTATTGATCGGACAGGATGGAGTGCCGCTCAAAAGCACTTATCAACGAGAGCGAGTTGAGTGGTTATCATCATTCACGGTTTCAGTGAGGGTTGATCTTCCTTATCACGCCCGTCTTATCCTGGCGTTTGCTCCTCCGTTCTCATTGCCAGTTGACGACGGCGAAGAGGTCTCAAAACGATGGCCGACATAGCGAAACTCTTTATCGCTGAATCGCGCGCGTTTCTCAGCTCAGACTACCTCCCGAAGATCGAGCGTTGTCTGGAGGCACTGACGGATGCAGACGTGTGGTGGCGCGCGAACGAAGGCTCGAACAGCATCGGCAACCTGTTACTACACCTTGAGGGGAGCACGCGGACGTGGATCATGAGCGTGGCCGGCGGCTCCCACATCGAGCGGGACAGGCAGCAGGAATTTGATGAGCGCGAACGAATTCCGCGCGCCGAGTTAATAGCCCGGCTCAAACGAACGCTCGCCGAAGCAGACGAGGTCTTAGCCCGCCTCGACTCCGGGGCGCTACCTGAGCGGCGGCAGACGCCTTGGGAGGAGGTCACGGTGTTGTGGGCGGTCTATCACGCGGTGGAGCACTTCGCGATGCACGCGGGGCAGATCATCATGCTGGCGAAGATGCGTTCGGAAGAGAACCTAAAACTGTCAGATTAGATAGCCCCGCGACGCAGGCAAGCTAGTGGCGGCTCCATTAACTCTGTTCCCGAATTTTCCTCGGAACTATTTCTTGTCAATTCCACCCAAAGCGGTCGCCGCGCCCAACCCAAGATAGACGCTGCTGGCGAAAAAGCGTTGCGCGCGCAAAAACTTTAAGTTCCCGCGCAGCCAGTTGCCGACGCTCCCCGCCGCGAGCGCGTAGGTCATATCGCTCAGAGTGCCGAGGATGACTAGGATAGCCCCCAAGGAGATGATCTGCATCGCCACTCGGCCTCGCGCTGGGTCTATGAACTGCGGCAGGAACGCGAAAAAGAAGAGGGCCGTTTTCGGATTGAGCAGGTTAACGACCACGCCCTGGTAAAACACGCGGCTCAAACTCGCCCTCTCGACTTCCTGCGCCGGCCCTGTCTTCTCTTTCGTTAACAAAGTTTTTATGCCGAGGTAGATCAGGTACGCCGCGCCCGCATACTTCACGACGCCGAACGCCAGCGCGGACGACAAAAGCAGGGCCGACAGGCCGAGTGCGGCGGCGGCGATGTGGACGAGCGAGCCGACCTGCACCCCGAGGCTGGAAACAACGCCCGCCCTGCGCCCCTGCTGGACGCTGCGGGCGATGATGTAAAGCGTGTTAGGGCCCGGCATGAAGACGAGAGCCACGGTCACGGAGATGAATAGAGATAGCTTCGACCAATCCAGCATCTATTCGCTCTTAAAAGCTTCTCTCCGGCGAGACTTCAGTTTCAGTTGCTGGCGTGCATCCTTCTCAACATCTCAACCAGCGCCGCGCCTAAAGCTTCCAGGTTTCCTTTCATCCTTTCGTCGGCCATCTCCCAGCCATCGCTCGCAAACTTATCTTCGGCAAAAGTGACTGCGACCTCCTGCGGCAGGACGACGACGCCCACGCTCGTCAGCACGCCGCGCAGGTGAGCGAGCGAGCGCACGCCGCCGAGGGAGCCGGGCGAGGCCGTCATCATCGCCGCTACCTTACCCTGGAAAATTCTACTTCTTTCGTACCTGTCGCTCGGGCGCGAGGCCCAATCAATCGCGTTCTTGAGCGCCGCCGGGAGCGAGCCGTTGTACTCCGGCGAGGCGATCAGCAGCCCGTCGTGCTCGGTCAGGAGGCCCTGAAGCTTGAGCGCTTTTTCGTCGAAGCCGTCTCGCTCGTGGTCATCCGAGTTGTACATGGGCATCGGGTAATCGCGCAGGTCAATGTAGGTCACTTCCGCGCCCGCTTTCTCCGCACCCCTAATCGCTGTCTTCAAGACTCGCTTATTGAGTGAGCGTTCGCGCAGACTCCCCGCGAAAGCCAAAATCTTCGGTCTACTATTCATCATCCTTCGCCGTCCCTTAATCCGATCCGTGTACTTCCCGCGTTTTCTCAAGGAGGCCGACGAACTGTTTAAGCTCCGCCTTGCTTAATGCGCGAAACGCCGAGCGGTTGAACTCCTCTACGGGGTCGTCGAGCAGTTTCAAAAGGCTCAGACCCTTCTTCGTGACCCGGCAGTAAACGCAGCGGCGGTCGTGCGGGCGGACCTCACGCGCGACCAACCCCTTAGCCTCCAGACGATCAATCATGCGCGTGATGCCGGGCGTGCGCTCGATCATGCGCTCGGCAATAGTCAGGGTAGGTAGTCCTTCGGGTTCGGCGCCGCGCAAGATACGCAGCACGTTATACTGCTGGCTGGTGATGTCGAACGGGGCGCAAACGATCTCGAACGAAGCCCTCACCCTGTCAGCCGCAGACAGCAAAGTGGCGTAAGCCGAACGGGCCGGAGGGGGTGCGGGGCGCGCCTCTCTATGCCGTCGGACATCTGTCTTTTTAGACACAGGAGTTATCCTATTAGTCAATAGTTGACAAGTCAAGTAAATATCTTATATTTGAACCGTCGTTGGATTGCGGCCACCGTCTCCGGGGCGGAAGTATGGCGGTAACCTTTCGCCCTTGAGTTGGGACTTTACCGTAGAGGCTCTCGGGCGGAAGACCGCGAACCCGGATGGATAGCTTGGGTGATTATATACTTGACGCAAAGTAGATGATTTATTGAAGCCCATCGCCAAGAATAGTTGGAGAGTTGACGAGTGCGCGATTGACGACCTGCATCAAGTATATAATCACCCAGGGTTTGGTGTTGTGCCGCGCCCTTTCCCACAGACGATGAGAAGTTGCCCTGCGCGTTCGAGCACGGAGGTCGGATACCAGTCGGTAGGGATGCGTCCCATTGGTCGTTCCGTGATCAGCGAGCCTCGCGGGCGCGCGGGCGCGAGGTTGAAGATTGCGACCGCGTTGTTGTCTGCCTCGGCGACGAAGAGAAGCGTCCCGTTCCGCGAAAGCACTAGCGCATTAGGCGTTGCGGCCTCTTGAGGTCCGCCGGGCGCGAGCAACGTCGCCAGCGGCATACTGCCGAGTGTGACAGTCTCGCCTGCCGGGTCAAGGCGTTGGCCCGTCGGGAGGCGCTTCGACTCGGAGTTCTGGCCGCCCGCAGGGGAAGCCCCACTCGCCACGAGAAGCGCGAGCAAGGCGAGCTTCAACGCGGGCGTCTTCGGCATCTTTGACATCTTTTGCTTTAACTCTTGCACGTTGCGAATGCCGGCCTCATTTCTCCCCGATGATCAATTCCAGTAGGTCTTCACGGACGGCGAAGCCGTGCCGGAGGTACAGAGAGCGACTCCGCTCTGTGGGCCACAGAATGACCGCGTGCACGTCCGCTTCTCTGCACCAGTCGAGTGCGGCCGACAGCAGCAGTGAGCCAGTGCCGCGGCCACGCTCACCTTCACGCACGTAGAAGTTGGTGACGTAGGCGTGGCGCTCGGGTTCGACCGCCGGGTTCGGGATTTTTTCGATGAGCTGTGCCCAGAGATTGCCGACCAACTCCTGACCGCGCTCGGCCATCCAGCAACGCCAGGGGCCGCTTTCCTGGCGCAGTCGCTCCTCCATCCAGTGCCGACAGCGCTCGGCGAACTCTGACTCGTCCTCACTGACAACACCGACACTTGAGCGGAAGGCGTAACGAAGCTCGGCCAGCGCGGGCGCGTCCGACGCAGCCGCGAGGCGAATGTTTGTCCATGCTCCGTCTCTACCGTCTGATTCCTCGACCATGAATGAAGTCCGGAGAGCTGCCGTCGCTTGCGGCACGCAACCAACTCTTACATTAAAGCTACTGCGGCGGTTCGGCCCGTCGGACGCACATCTCCTTATGAAGCCGCCAGGTTTTCCCGCCGTCCGGGGAGACGACGCGCCGCCAGCGAAATGACTGCCCTGTAATCTCCGAGAATATCCAGCGCATGGGCGAGCCGTCCGGGTCTCGCCCTTCGAGCACGATCTCGTCGCCGACCTGGCGAGCGACGAAGGTCAGCAGGTCGCCGTGTAAGGGGCTGACGTAAACTACCCGCCATGCGTCAATCGCCGGATCGTAGAAACGTATGGTCGTGCCGTAATCGCTTTTAACGGGGCTCGACTTGTCACGCTCCTCTCGGCGCGGGACGATCCACACGTCCTGAATAGCGGGCCCCTCAAGAATCCAGCCGAAGTGCCACTCCGCCTTTTCGGTCTGCCGCGCGCCGTCGGGGCCGTGCACGGTGAAATCAACGTCCCAGTCGCCGACGAACTGCCCGAAGAGCATCAGCTTGTCGGCGCGGTCTGCGGCGGGGCCGTTGGCGGCCAGGCCGCGCGGGCCTGAACCCGCCTGAGCGTTCGCGGAAGGGGTTGAAGTCATCAACAGAAGTTCTCCCTTTACCATTCTTAGCTTTAGAGGCGGGCGAGACCCGTCGTCGTCTGTCACGTCGCAGATTGCAACGTAAGACCTACTTCCGAAATAGAAGCCAGTCAGGAGCGATCAGAGTTTTTGCAAAGCCTGACACAGGGGTCGCCGCCCGCGCAGTTATGGTGTGTCAGATCAATGCCACCCCGCTTGCACTTTCTTGCACTTTTGTCGGAGCAGTGTCAGCCGGGATAATCCATCTGCCTGCGGATTCGCTCCCTGCCTTCCTTCCCGACAAACCTCTCCACCAGATGCAGACCCAGATCAATAGCCGATGTCACGCCGCGCGCCGTCACAACGTCGCCTTCGTCCACGACCCTTTGGTCAACCACCTCCGCACAAAACCTCTCCAACTCCTGAAAAGCGTTAGGGTGCGTCGTCGCCCGCCGCCCCTCAAGGAATCCCGCCGCGCCCAAGAGGAGCGAACCCGTGCAGACCGAAGCCTTCAACTCACAGGGCGCGGCCGTCTTGAGCCACCCGATAAAACTTGCGTCGCCGACCAGCGTTCTCGTCCCGAATCCACCCGGAACAATCAACAGGTCGTAATCGCGCAAAGGCTCGCCGACCTTAGTGGGTGCGAACACGAGACCTCTGTCGTCAGTTACTTTTTCGGTGTAAGCGCAGAGGTCCCAGTTCAACTCCGGCATCAGCCCCATTGACTTGAGGCGCGTCACCGGGTCATAGACGCCGACGAAATCAAGTGCCGTCATCCGGTCAAAGATAATAAAAGCTGCATTCACTCGTTCCTCGCCCTCTTAATCTGAGGCGCTGGCCGGGTAACATAAGCAACGGCCGGGCCGCGCCCGATCAACGAATTTAGAAAGCGCGTCTGCGTATTAACACGCCCGATTGCGAGTCTTCAGTCAGTCGTCGTCCTTCAGCTTCATGACCTTCGAATATGAGCGGGCCGCCCGCACGAAAGCGCAGACGAGCGGGTGCGCGAGGGCTTCGAACGCAGACAGCTCAGGCTGGAACAGCGTCGCGACGAAGAAGGGGTGCGAGGTCAACTCCACCACGCGAACGTCGCCCTCCGTATCAACACCCGTCACCTTCAAATCTCCCGATTCGAGCAGTGATCGGTAGCGCGGGTTAAACCCGAAGTTGCAGTGGTACTGCTCGACCACCTCGGCCCTGCCGTAGATGCTCCTCGCCCTTGACCCTTCTTTCAACCGGATCGTGCCCTGTGCGCCGACCAGCGAGCACGTGAGCGGCGTGACCAGAGTCACCTCCGCCGTCGGATTAGATTCGGCGTGATCCGCGCCCGCGAGGCCGAGCACGTCCCGCGCGTACTCTATCAGCGCGTGCTGGAAGCCGCCGCACGTGCCGAGGAACGGGCGGGCACGCTCCCGCGCGAAGCGGATGGCGGAGAGCGCGCCCTCCATGTTCGCGTAGGGGCTCGCCGGGACGCACCACAGCGCGTCGAACGGTCGAAGTTGCTCTTCGACATCTCCCCCTATCCTCGCCGTCGCAACCCATGTCGCCTCGCTTTTACATCCCGTCACACCCTCCGCAAGGTCCAGCGCCTTCGGTATGGCTACGTGCGCTCTCACCTCCGGGTTGTAATCGCCGATGAGTCCGACGCGAAGCGTTACAATCTCTTCTTCAATCTTCATAGGGGTAATCCATTCCGTAATACCAAATCATGCGGTGCGAAAGAGAGTAATGCTAGAGCGGCTCGCCGGGGCGGCACCCGCGCGCCGGCTCAAAACGCTCCTCTCTTAACAGAGACGTTCATCCGCTCGACCATCTTGATGAGAGCGTCCGTCACCCCCTAGGGTCCGCGAGCATGTGGAAGTGGCCGCCGTCCAGGCGGGCGTAGGGCCAGCCGGAATCCTAAGCCCGCCTCTTGCCGATGCCGTAAGTGGGAGTGAACTGCAAGTGGCTGCTCTCATACTTTCCGACTCCACGTCGCGGCTACGACTACGAAACGAGGTCGTCCCTGTGGCTCCCCAAAGCTTCTGAAAGACGCCGGGTGATCTCCTCCATGTTGGTCTCACCTTCCGGCGCTCTCTCGACGCCGTAAACGAACCGCGGGAAGTCGAGTGGCTTCTGGACCGCCCAGATTCGTTCGTGCTCGTCTGGCGGGAGGATTTGCGCCGGATCGCCGACGGCCACCCAACCTATCGGCACGCTCGTGTGCGGCGCGAGACGCGTGCGCAGGTGCACGACCGCGCCCACGCGTACCTCCGAGCCGTAGCCCAGGAGCGCGCCGTGAAAGACCGAGGCCCCTGTGGCGATGAAGACGCAGTCCTCAAGCCGACAGCCGACTAAGTGCGCGTGCGGCCCGACCAGGCAGTAAGCGCCCACCTTCGTCGGGTGCTTGGCGGTGCTCCTGACGACGGCGTTCTCCATGACAATGCAGTTCTCGCCCAGTTCAATCGCCCCGCCTTCAGCCACGACGCACGCACCGAACATGATTCTGCATCCCGCCCCGACCGTAACATCGCCGCAGACCACGGCGTTCGGCGCGACGTATGCGGCCGGGTGAATGTTCGGCCGTTTAGCGACGTGAGTAACTATCATGCTTCAGCCTCCGACTCTCTTATCAATCCAGAGCCGACTTGGCGGCTCTGGTTGTATGCGTTCTTATGACGCCAGGCACGGCGAGATTTGATCTGCGGGTGTGCTTTCGCACACCCGCCGCTTCGTCAAATTCTTATACTTTTGTTGCGCCGGTCCGCACCCGCCAGCAGGCGCTCGGTAGAGACGACCGCACGCTTGTGTATTCCCTTCCCGATCTCGCCGCCCCGGTCGTGCGCGACGACCTCGAAGACGAAGAGCTTCCCCTCGCGCCCCAGATACCGTGCGGTCGCCGTGACCTTAACGCCCCGCGGCGTCGCCGCCGTGTGGGCCACATCTATGGACACGCCCACAGATTGTTCATCGGGAGCAAGAAGCGGGCGCAGGATGCGCGAGGCGGCGATCTCCATCAGCGCGACCATGCGTGAGGTCGAAAAGACGGGCGGGTACGAGTCCCCGGCTTCCAGGCTGAGGGCGCTGGCGAGGTCCGTGGGCGAGACGAAGAGTTCCGCGGAGGCGGTCGCGTGAGAGCATCGGTTTGCGATGACTCAACACTCCCTGACCACTCGCCTCGGCGAGTATATCAGTCTTGTTTTGCCCGACGCACACGGGCATCAACAGAAAGCCGTCTCTGACTTCGTGCGCGCACTCTGCATGGTGCAAAGTTGCTGCCAAGCTACTTTGGCCCGTTTCTTTGGGTGATTATATACTTGATGCAGGTCGTCAATCGCGCACTCGTCAACTCTCCAACTATTCTTGGCGATGGGCTTCAATAAATCATCTACTTTGAGGAAAACGATGAGCCGAATATTTCATCTTTTCGCGCGGGGCGTGATTCTCCTGCTGCTTTGCGCTCCGGTCTTCGGGCAGGCGCAAAGTTCGCGCGATGCTTCGCCGCGGCAGAAAGAGGTCGCCGTCACGATTGACGACCTGCCGCTGAACGGCCCGCGAATCGAGATCGAAAGACTGCGGGCGACGACGGGGAAGCTCCTTGACGGAATCAAGCGCCACAGAATTCCGGTCGTCGGCTTCGTCAACGAATCGCTCCTCTACGTTCCCGGCGAGACGGACGCGCGGATCGCACTCCTGAAAGCTTGGGCGGATGCCGGGGTCGAGTTGGGCAATCACACTTTCTCTCACCTCGGATTCAAGGACGCGTCGCTGGCGCAATACGAAGATGATTTCATTCGGGGCGAGTCGGTGACGCGAATGCTGATGAAAGAGAAGAGGCAGAGGCTCAGATACTTTCGCCACCCATTTCTGCAAATGGGGCCGACACTTGAGCTTGAAAAATCTTTCGAGACCTTCATCGCAGAGCGCGGCTACCGAATCGCGCCCGTGACGGTGGACACGATGGATTGGATGATTCTCGCCGCGTACTCGAAGGCGCGCGCCGCAGGCGACACTTCGATGATGAAACGAGTCTCCGACGAATACTTGAAATTCGCCGGAGAGAAATTCGACTTCAGCGAGAAGGTCGCAAACGAGCTGTTCGGTCACCCCGTCAAGCACATTCTTCTCTTACACGCCAACGAGCTTAACGCGGATAACTTAGACGCTTTAGTGAAGGTGATGACGGACAGGGGCTATCGCTTCATAACTTTAGAGGAAGCGTTGAAAGACCCCGTCTATCAATACCCGGAAAGGTACGTGCCCACCTCTGACTGGTTGAGTCTTTGGTCGTTCAGCGAAGGGAAGAAGTTCACTTCGCCTGCTCCGCCGGAGTTTATTCAGAAGATATACGCGGAGGGCCAGAGGTGAGCGCCGTTTGTGACTCGGCGTAAATCGCAGATGCCGGTTAGCTGTAGTCGAAAAATCTCTTGAGGCCGAACCGAGCCAGGGCGTCAAAAGACGGGGAAGAGTTCATGCCAGTTACCACAATCCGCTCGATCAGATGGTCGGCTGCCTTAATTCTCTCGGCGCTACCTCTCGCACTGTTGGCGCGCCCGACTGACCTTGCAAGGGCGCAGGAGGTTAAGCCGCTGACTCCGCCGGTAGTGATGACCGCGGAGCAAGACCATCAGCGAATGATGGAGCTTCTGCACATCACCTTGCTCCGACCGGGCGCGAACCCCAACGACCCGCAAGCGCCGAACGCCGTCAACTACGACGAGTCGAAGGCGAACCCTTACCCGAAGCTGCCCGACCCGCTCGTGGCAAAGAACGGAAAGAGAGTCACGACGGCAAGGGTCTGGTGGACGAGGCGGCGACCGGAAATCGTGGAGGACTTCGACAGGGAAATCTACGGGCGCGTCCCAAAAGTCACGCCCAAAGTTAAGTGGGAAGTGACCGCCACGACCAGAGAGTTGAACGGCGACGTGCCTGTCGTCACGAAGAAACTTATCGGCCACGTTGACAACTCTTCGTACCCGCTCATCAGCGTTGACATACAGTTGACTTTGACCACGCCGGCTCGTGCGAACGGCCCCGTGCCCGTGATGATGGAGTTCGGCTTCGTCTTCCCTCCAGGCTTCCGCCCGCCTGCGCCTCCGCCCGGTGTGCCGGTCGCGACAGGGCCGACGTGGCAGCAGCAGGTTCTCGCCAAGGGCTGGGGCTACGCCGTCATCATTCCGACGAGTGTGCAGGCGGACAATGGCGCTGGACTGACGCATGGCATCATCGGATTGTGCAACAAGGGGCAGCCGCGCGAGCCAGACGACTGGGGCGCGTTGCGCGCCTGGGCCTGGGGCGCGAGCCGCGCGCTCGATTATTTCGAAACCGACAAGTCGGTGGACGCCAAACAGGTCGGCCTTGAGGGACTCTCGCGCTACGGGAAGGCGACCCTCGTCGCTTTTGCCTATGACCGGCGTTTCCGCATAGCCTTCGTCGGCTCCTCCGGCGAAGGCGGCGCGAAGCTGCACCGGCGCAACTTCGGCGAGTTGGTGGAGAACGTCGCCGGGACGGGCGAGTACCACTGGATGGCCGGCAACTTTCTCAAGTACGCCGGCCCGCTGACCCCTCAAGACCTGCCCGTTGATTCTCACGAACTAATCGCGCTCTGCGCCCCACGCCCGGTCTTCATCAGCGCCGGTTCGCCCAAGGTGGAAGGGGGTTGGGTTGACCAGAGGGGCATGTTCATGGCCGCGGTCGCAGCCGGGCCGGTGTACAGGCTTTTAGGCAAGAAAGAGTTGGGGACTACGGAGTTTCCTCCTTTGGAGACTCCGTTGATTGAAGGCGACATCGCTTTCCGCCAGCACGGCGGCGGGCACACCACAGGCCCGAACTGGCCGACGTTCCTCGCGTTCGCCGGCCGCTACATCAAGGTGTGGGCTTGAATCCACTCTGTTCGCGCTGGCGGTCACGCACCTGCTCGTGCCGCGGCTCCGGGCAGCGAAGTTGGAAGAGGCGTGAACGCCGCCGCTTGATTTCGGTCCGTTCAAAGTCGGAGAAGTCCACACATGAAACACCATCGTCGGGCCGCCGCGTGCGCGTCGCTGCTTTGCACCTTCTGCCTGCTCGCTTCGCCGCAGACTCGCACCGGCGGGCAGACGCTTCCGCCCCCTTACAAAGACACGTCGCTCCCCGTCACCAGGCGCGTTGACGATCTCGTCTCGCGGATGACGCTCGAAGAGAAGGTCTCGCAGATGATGAACGCCGCGCCCGCCATCCCGCGCCTCGGCATCCCCGTGTACGACTGGTGGAACGAGGGCCTCCACGGCGTCGCCTTCTCCGGCGTCGCGACGGTCTTCCCGCAGGCCATCGGACTCGGCGCGACCTTCGACCCGCGGCTCGCGGGCCGCGTCGCGTCCGTGATCTCCGAGGAGGCGCGCGCCAAGTACAACGAGGCGCAGCGGCGCGGGAACCGCGCACGGTTCTACGGCCTCACCTTCTGGTCGCCGAACATCAACATCTTCCGCGACCCGCGCTGGGGGCGCGGCCAGGAGACCTACGGCGAAGACCCTTACCTGACGGCGAGGATGGGCGTCGCCTTCGTCCGAGGCTTGCAGGGCGATGACCCCCGCTACCTCAAGGTGGTCGCGACGCCCAAGCACTACGCCGTGCACTCCGGGCCTGAGCCCGAGCGCCATCGCTTTGACGCCAAGGCCGCGGAGAGGGACTTGCGCGAGACCTATCTTCCGGCCTTCCGCGCCACGGTCACAGAGGCGCACGCGGCCTCGGTCATGTGCGCCTACAACCGCACGAACGGCGAGCCGTGCTGCGCGAACACGCATCTGCTCGTTGACATACTGCGGGGCGAGTGGAATTTTGGCGGCTACGTCGTCTCCGACTGCGGCGCAATCGGGGACATCTACCAGCGCCACCACTTCGTGAAGACCGCCGAGGAAGCCTCTGCCGTGGCCTTGAAGAGAGGGACTGACATCGAGTGCGGCGACACCTATCGTGCGCTCGTCGCCGCCGTGAAGCAGGGGCTGGTCTCGGAGGCCGAGATCGACCGCGCCGTGAAGCGGCTCTTCGAGGCGCGCTTCCGGCTCGGGATGTTCGACCCGCCTGAGATGGTGCCCTACGCGAAGATACCGTTCTCGGCGAACGACTCGCCCGAGCACCGACAGCTCGCCCTCGATGCCGCCCGAGAGTCAGTCGTGCTGCTCAAGAACGAGAACAACACCCTCCCGCTGCGCAAGGACCTCAAGGCGATTGCCGTCATCGGCCCGAACGCCGACGAGGTGCCGGTCCTGCTCGGCAACTACAACGGCCAGCCGTCGCGTGCCACCACACCGCTCGCGGGCATCCGCCAACGGGTCTCGCCGCAGACGAAGGTGCTCTATGCTACGGGGACGACGCTCACCGATGTCTCGGTCGTCCCCGTGCCGGCCTCCGCGTTGCGCGGCCTCAAGGCCGAGTTCTTTGCGAACCGGAACCTCGAGGGCGCGCCGGTCTTGACGCGCGCCGACGAGGCGGTGAACTTCGACTGGGGGATGTCTGCGCCAGCGCCCGGCGTCCCCGCCGACGACTTCTCGGCGCGCTGGACGGGCAAGCTCGTGCCGACCGTTTCGGGCAAGTATCGCTTCGGCGCTATCGCCGACGACGGCGTGCGCGTCTTCCTCGACGGGAAGTTGATCGCCGAAGACTGGACCGAGCACGCCCCGACGACCGTGACGGGCGAGGTCACGCTCGAAGCGGGCAAGAGCTACGACCTGAAGATGGAGTACTACGAAAGCAAACTCGGCGCGGTGGCGAAGCTCGTGTGGCAGCCGCCCGCCGCTACGTCTGGCTCGCCTTACGACGAAGCGGTGAAGGTGGCGAAGCAGGCCGATGCGGTCGTGCTCGTCCTCGGCCTCTCGTCGCAGCTCGAGGGCGAGGAGATGACGGTGCGCGAGCCGGGCTTCCTCGGCGGAGATCGGACAGACATCGGCCTGCCGGCGCGCCAGCAGGCGCTGCTCGAATCGGTCGCCGCCACAGGCAAGCCCGTCGTGCTCGTGCTTTTGAACGGCAGCGCGCTCTCGGTCAATTGGGCGGACGCGAACGTCGCAGGGATTGTCGAGGCTTGGTATCCGGGCGAGGAGGGCGGCGCGGCAATAGCCGACGTTCTCTTCGGCGACTACAACCCCGGCGGTCGCCTCCCCGTCACGTTCTACAGGTCGGTCGCTCAACTGCCGCCGTTCGACGACTACCGGATGCAAGGGCGCACGTACCGTTATTTCAAAGGCGACCCGCTCTACCCGTTCGGCTACGGGCTGAGCTACACGAACTTCAAATACGACAAACTGAAGCTGAGCGCGACGAGGGTCAAGGCCGGCGAGGGGCTGCGCGTCAGCGCGGAGGTGCAGAACACGGGCGCGCGCGAGGGCGACGAGGTCGTCCAAGTTTACGTGGCCCACGTCGCCGCCTCTGTGCCGGTGCCGATAAGGTCGCTCGGCGGCGTCAGCCGCATCTCCCTCAAGCCCGGAGAGAGACGAAGCGTCTCGTTCACGCTCACGCCCGAACAACTTTCGGTCATAGACGACGCGGGGCGGCGCGTCGCCGAGCCTGGAGAATTTTCAATCACCGTCGGCGGCAAACAGCCCGGCTTCAAGGGCCACGCCGACGCCGCGACGACGGGCGTGGTCTCCGGCAAGTTCGTGGTCACGGGCAAGGCGACTGAACTCCCGCAGAGGTGAGCTTGCACCCTGTGTAGCGAACGACAAAGAGCCACGTCGGGGGCGAAGGGGCGGAATCAATTGCGGAGGACGCGGGTTTAACGCGCTCCCACTCGGCAATTCTCTAAAGGCGTGTGAGGCCGTCTTGTCGGAACGCCTCAACCCGGCATGGCTTGAGAGGCAGAACGATTTCTTACGCTCGGGTCCCCGGTCGGCGGCGGTGCGTGATCTTCTTTCGCCGGAGGCCCCAGCAGTTCGGTGAAGACCGGCTTCAACGCGTCGGCCCACACCTGATACCCCTTCACGTCCAGGTGCAGTCCATCCCGATTTGCCATCCCTTGAAGAAACTTGCCTTCTCTGTCGGCCAGCTTGTCGTTGATGTTCACGTACCTGATCTTTTTCCCGTCGGCGAATTTCGCGATCCGTTCGTTGATCTTGTTGATGATGGGCATCACGGCCATGTTGTCGTTGCGGGGGGTGATGCCCATCAACACAATCGTGGCGTTGGGGGCCTTCTGCCGGCAGATGTCTAGAATGGCCTTGATTCCCTTGGCGATGTCCGCGACCCTCGGGTCTTCGCCGCCTTGAGGAGATTTGTTGCCGACGTTGTTCGTGCCGGCAAGCAGGACGATGATCTTCGGGTTGACGCTATCCAACTCGCCGTTCTCGAGCCGCCAGAGAATGTTCTGCGTGGTGTCGCCGCCCCAGCCGAAGTCGGCGGCGTTCCAGCCGAAGAAATTCCGCCGCCAGTTCGCCAGGAACTCTTTGTACTGCTCGTCGCTCGTGCCCCAACGTCTGGTGATGGAGTCGCCCTCAAAATAAATGTCAATTCCACCCTTCCTGGCCTTCTCCAATAGCTGGGCGTGGGCGAGCTGAGAGTTCGGGTCGGCACGTGGCGTCGGCTGGTCGGCAGCCGGCGCGGCTCCTGTCCCGAGTTGAACAGCCTTCTCGCCGGGGGCGTCAATGCTGCTTGCTTTATATTGCGTCTGCGGCTGCGCCGGACGCGTGTGCGCGGCGGCGGCGAAGAAGATTAAAGCGGCGATGCTCATCTGAACGAAATATCTTTGAGGTGTCATGGGCCAGCCTGACTCGTGTAACATATTTGCTGCTGCTCTTCTTCAACTGCTGTTACAGCCCTGATCGTTTATCCATGATAGCGCAGATTATTGCAGCTCCAGCACCACGACCGACTTCGGCGGTATGCTCAAGGTTACTTGAGAGTCTTGAATCTTGTAGCTGCTGAACTGCGTCGGCCTGATGGCGTTCGGATGCTCGAACGTGTTCATGGCGTTCATCAAGGGGGCCGTCAGCACTTCTCCGGTAATGCTCCTGACCGTCGAGCCTGTGACCCTCGTCGTGATCTCTGCCGACCGATTCGGATCGAGATTGACGATGGACAGGTGAAGTTTCCCATCTTGGTCACGCGAAGCCGAGGCATTCAGCGAGGGTATTGACGCCTGACCCATCCCGTAGTCCGGCGCGCTAAGCTCGACGGGGATCAACGTTGCCCCTTGATGTACCTTGTACATCCTGAAGACGTAGTAAGTAGGCGTCAGAACCATCTTGTCCTTATCGGTCAGAACCATTGCCTGTAGAACGTTCACCATCTGCGCGATGTTAGCCATCTTCACGCGGTCGGAGTGATTGTTGAAGATGTTCAGGTTTAGCCCTGCGACGACGGCGTCACGGAGAGTGTTCTGCTGGTAGAGCGCGCCCATGTCTTTGCCCGGCTCAGGGTCGTACCAAGTGCCCCACTCGTCCACCATCAGCCCGACGCGCTTCTGCGGGTCATACTTGTCCATGATCGCGCTGTGCTTAGCGATGAACTCCTCGATGCGCAACGTCCGGACGAGCGTCGCGTGCCACTCACCCTCCCCGAACTGCGTCGCGGAACCCTTCCGTGCCCAGTCGCCGGTCGGCAGCGTGTAGTAGTGCAGAGACAGGCCCTGCATCTGCCTCGCCGCCTGCGACATGAGCACTTCCGTCCAGTTGTAGTAATCGTCGTGCGGCCCGACCGCCAGCTTTTGAATGTGATTGCCGGAATAGTCTTTGATGAATGTGGCATAGCGGCGGTACTCGTCGGCGTAATACTCCGGGCGCATCTCGCCGCCGCAGCCCCAACTCTCGTTGCCGACCGCGAAGTAGGGCACCTTCCAGGGTTTGTCGCGTCCGTTCTGGCGACGCAGACGGGCCAACGTGGAATCAGAATCTGAGGTCATGTATTCGACCCACTCCATCATCTCCTGCGGCGTGCCGCTGCCGAGGTTGCCGTTGATGTAGGGTTCGGCCCCTAACATCTCACACAAGTCCATGAACTCGTGCGTGCCGAAGGCATTCGTGTCAACGCCGCCCCAACTGGCGTTAGGTCGGCGCGGGCGTTTGTCGCGCGGGCCGATGCCGTCGCGCCAGTGGTACTCGTCGGAGAAGCAGCCGCCGGGCCAACGTAAGACGGGTATGTGCAGCTCTTTTAGCGCGGCCACAACGTCGTTGCGCAAGCCCCGCGTGTTCGGGATTGGTGAGTCTTCGCCCACCCAGAGGCCCCCGTATATCAAGCGCCCAAGGTGCTCGGCGAACTGCCCGTAGATGTTGCGATTGATGACCCCCTTGGGCCGGTCGGCGCGGACGGTCAACTCCGCCCTGAAGGGCGCGGCGTCCTGCGCAAAGATTAGGGAAGTGTGGGGAAGCGTAGCAAGAGAGATAATCAACAAGGCACACAGAACGCCGATCTTCAGCTTCATGTTCGTGGCTCCGGGGTGGCGAATGTCTTGGGTTCAACTCTCCGTCACAAGCGACGCTCTCGTGCTCGATGTTTCAGAGCATTATAGCGGAGAGTGCGACAAGTTAACTGCCGATGAGGGCATCACCCGGTCTTTTAGTTACCCAATAGAGATTGTACCGCTCGTGCGCGATGCAATAGAAAGGGATGGGGCTCACGTCACGAGGAGAGCCGATCCCGTCCGTCTGAAATGTCAGCGCAGATTCTGCGGCGGGCTTGATCTGCCTCACAATCTCCTGTGCGTCACCTATTAGTACGGGCACGGCCACTTCCGTATTCAGCAGGTCGCCGTAGGTGCGCTCGTTGACGATGATGCCTGCGCCGGATGTCAGTCCTCTGCGTCCGAGTCTGCCTGCGAGGACAATCGGCCCGTACAAGATAGCGACCACGTCCGTGTGTCCCGACAACGGCTCCGTCCGAAGCGTCATCGGCAGGTGAACTTCGACGGTGTCCCCGTCGTGCCACACACGGTTGATTGCGATGTACGTTCCAGTTTGGCGAGACGTTGACCAGCGGCGGCCGTTGATTGTGACGGTCACGGCCTGACACCAAGCAGGGTGGCGAAGGTTCAACGTCAGCTTGACGGCTTGTGCGAGGTCAATCGCTGCCGCGTACTCTCCTCGCGTCGCGCTCCTGCGCTTGCCGAAACGGCCCTTCAAGGAGTCGCACATCGGCCAGACCGAACGCCGCCGTGCGCGGCGTCACAGCTTGTTTGACTCGTTCCTGAGGGATCGGCGACTCGTAGGCGGCGGCGCTTGAGTCAGTTGACGAGCGCGCGCCGGGGAAGGCCGCGCCGACGGTTGCGGCCACCTCATTCTACTGAAGGATGCCGTCCCTCTCATCGAGAATGAATAGACCCTGGACAGAAAAATCTCCCTATTGACAGAAATGGGGAAGAGGTGCAGTTTTCTGAGCCGGAATATAGATTGGCACGGCATCACCTTCTCTTGCTCCTCGATAGGCCCTCGCGGTGTTTTCATATCGACTGCCTCATTAGAAAAATGTCTTCAAGGTGATTGGCACTTTCGCGGGGAAATTAACGGGGTTTTGAAGCCCCCGTTCGCTCGTCATTTAGCACCAAACCCGGTGCTAACCAGCCCACGGCCATACGAAAGGAGATACCTCTAATGGCAGAATCAAAAGGTCCGGGACAGTCGAAGACGCTTGAGATGCGCGTGGCTGAACTCGAAGACAAACTGTCGCAAATGCACATCTCTGAAGAAGAGATGCAGACTTATCAGAAGGTCGCCGCGAAGCTCGGGGCGTCTCCCTGCCAGCAATGCACGGCCTCGCCCTGCGTCGCGGCCCAGCAGCAGCCTTGCGTGGCGTCACAGGCCGCGCCGCAGCAGCCCTGCATCGCCAGCCAGCAGCAAGCCATCTACCCCATCTACTACCGCTGTTACTACTTCAACTGCTACTACCGCCCCATCTATTACCAAGATTGCATCCTGGGACCGATGGCAGGCGGCGGCGCGGCCGGCGGCGGTTTCGGCGGCGGTTTCGGCGGCTTCGGCATGTAAGACGACCGGGCCTAAACCGCGGTCGCTTTCGCCTCGGTTGTCAAATCAATTGTCTTTGACCCGAAGTGTCCTGTTCCTTAGCGGCGGGCGGCGGGCGCGTCTTGTTGTGTAGGCTCAAAGGGAGAACTATGGATGTCCTGTTTGCCGTCATGCCTTTCGCGGACGCGAATCGCCCGGCCATCGGCGTCAGCCTGCTCAAGGCCGGGCTTGAGCGTGCCTTCGCCGAGCTGGAATTTCTATCGCAGACTTACGGCCGCAAGCGTATCGACTGCGTGGACAACATTCTCGACATGAGGTACGTCAACACGCTCTTCCCGAAATTGCGTGACAGCGGGCTGGGCGTAGAACTCTTCTACGAGGTCAAGTCGAACCTTCGTTACGAGCAGTTGACGACCCTGTACGACGGCGGGCTGCGCGGGATTCAACCGGGGGTCGAAAGCTTCAGCAACGAGATTCTGCGCCTCATGAGGAAGGGCTGCACCGGGCTACAGAATATACAACTGCTGCGCTGGTGCGCGGAGCTGGGGATAGACGCGGCCTACAACATCCTGACGGGCTTCCCCAACGAGTCCCCCTCGGAATATGAGCGCATGGCCGAGTTGGTCCCGCTAATGTGCCACCTGCAACCGCCGGTCGTCGTCTCTCCCATCCGTCTCGACCGCTTCAGCCCCTTCTTCACTCGTTCGAGTGAGTTCGGTCTGACGCGCGTCCGTCCGACCGTCAGCTATTACTACGTCTACCCGCTCGGGCGCAGGGAACTGTCGCGGCTGGCCTACTACTTCGACTACGACTATGAGGACGGTCGTGAGCCGCGCAGTTACGTGGATAACTTGCGCGATGAGGTCAACCGCAAGTGGTGGAACGTGTGGTTCAAGCAGCCGCTGGAGGCACGCCCGCGGCTCGACGCCTACTGCGACGGACGCGCCGTCAACATCACCGACACGCGCGCGGAAGCGGTTGCGCCGAGCCACCGTCTCGAAGGGCTGGCCGCAGAACTCTACCTGCGCTGTGATTCGGCGCAAAGCCTGAGCAGTTTACAGAGGGAGTTCGGCGCGGTGGCCGACGCCGCGGAAGTTCTGAAGGCGCTCGAAGGGTTAATCGCGTCCAAGCTCATGGTTGAGATGGATGGGCAGTACCTGAGTCTCGCCGTGATGCGCACTCGCCCGGCGTCGGCCCAACTCGGATCAGATCATGTCTACGCCAATATTCAACAGGCCCCGGCTGCCGACACATTATCACGTCTGGTCTGAGCCGCCGGATCAGTCCGGCGACGAGGTCTTGTACTTCGCCTCCGCGCAGCGCCGGGTCAAGCTCAAGGGGCATTCCTTTAGAGAGTTCGAGCAGTACGTCGTCCCTCTGCTCGACGGCCGGCACACGTTCCAGGAGATCGCCGAAAGCGTCGCAGATGTTTTCGACGCGGAAGACCTGGCGGCGGGCCTCAGACTGCTCGCGGAGCACCACCTTCTGACGGACGCGGACGGCCAGCCATCCCCGGCGGAGTCGGATAAACTCCTCGCGCCGCAACTCAACTTTTTCCACGAAATGAATTTAAACCCTGAAGAGATTCAGTCGCGCCTGCGGCGTGCGACCGTGGCCGTCGTCGGGCTGGGCGGCGCGGGCGCTGACGCCGCGCTCGCGCTCGCGGCGGCGCGCCTGGGCCACCTGCGCTGCATCGATTCCATGCCTGTCGGCGGCGCGGACAGTTATCTCTCGAACGTCTTCTCGACCGAGGACGGCGGCGAGTCGCGCGCCGCGGTCGTCGCGCGCAAGGTAGCGGCCACGGCCCCTGAAGTTTCCGTCACAGTCTACACGGAGCGGCCGGAGAACGACGACGATGTGCTCGCCCTCGTTGACGGCTCCGACTTCGTGGTCAACTGCCTTGACGCCGGAGAGTCTTCGCTCGTTTACAAGCTGAACCGCGTCTGCCTGCGGGCCGGGGTCAAGTGGACTTCCTGCGCTTTATCGGGGCCGGAGATCGTCGTCGGCCCGACCGTCTACCCTTCCGAGACGGCCTGTTACCTCTGCTACAAGATGCGCGCCGTCTCGTGCGCCGGCAACCCGGAGGATGAATTCGCCTTCGAGAGTTTTCTGGATCAGAGAAAACAGGACGACAGCGCGAGGCACGAGAATCTGGTCTGCGGCGTCCACATTGCCGCCGGCCTCGTCAGCCTTGAGGCGCTGAAAATCTTATCCGGCACTCTCCCGCCCTCTGCCGTCGGCAGGATCGTCGTCCTCAACCTGCTCGACCTCACTTCCAGCAAGCACGTCGTGTTGCGCAAACCGTGGTGCCCAGCCTGCTTCAAGACGGAGGCGCGGGCGGGCGGCGGTGCGGCAGCGGCAGCGGCAACCTCTTCCACCGGCGCGGGTGAAAGCGCATGAACACGAATGATGTGGAGCCAGATGTCCGACGCCTGCTCGAACTGGTGAGTCCGAAAGTCGGCGTCATACGCAGCCTGACGAAAGTCGCGCGCGGAGTGGAAGAGCCGAACCCTCCCGTCATGTATCAGGCCGTCCTCTCGCACTTCGACTACCGCATGGCCCCGCAGGTTGAGCGCTCCGCCGCGGGCAAGGGGCGCACGGACAGCGAGGCCATTCGCGCCGCCCTCGGCGAGGCCGTCGAGCACTACTGCGCCAGCCACATCAACAAAGAGACCACGAAGCTCGCGAGCCGGGAGGAGCTGCCGGACGCCGTCGCCCCGCCCGAGTGCGTGCTCTACTCCGACGCGCAGTATGCGCGCCAAAAATTTCCCTACCATCGCTGGCAGCCGCAAGACGCGCTCACTTGGACGCCGATGCTTGAGTTGCCCACGCAGCGCGAGGTGTTCGCCCCCGCACAACTGGTCTACCTGAATTTTACCGCCCAGAGAGAGGAAGACTTTCTCACGGCGATAACCTCGAACGGGCTGGCGGCCGGGCCTAACCTTGAGTTCGCCATTCTCAACGGCCTGTACGAGTCCGTCGAGCGCGACGGCTTCTTAATCACTTGGATGAACAAGCTGCCCGCGCCGGGAGTTGATTTCTCCGGGGCGAACGGGCTGGCCCAAAGTATCAAGGCGCATTACGTGCAGCACGGGACGGAGATTCGTGTATTCAACGTCAGCACGGATATTCCCATCTACGTTATGATGGCGGTGGCCTTGGACAAGACGGGCGAAGGCCCCGCCGTCCTCGTCGGACTCGGCTGCCACCTCGACCCGCAGGTCGCCCTCACCAAGTCGCTGCTGGAGGTATGTCAAGTGCATCCGGGCGAGGTCAGTCGTTACAGGGAACAGCCGCCCGCGCAGCGTCTGCGCTCTTACGAGGATGTGCGCACGCTGGAAGACCATAGCGCATTCCTGACGGTGCCTGAGAGGATCGGCGAGTGCTCTTTTCTTCTGGACAACGGCCGCGTTCAGCCCATCGAAGAGTTGCCCAACCGCTCGCAGGGGAGCGCCGCGGCAGACTTGCAGACGTGCGTGGACGCACTGATGCGGGCAGGCTGCCGCGTCCTGTACGCAGACCTGACGACGCCGGACATGGCCGACTACGGTTTCCGCGTTGTCCGCACCATCGTCACGGGGCTGCAACCGATTCACTTCGGCTACGGCGAGGAGCGCCTCGGCGGGCGCAGGCTCTTTGAAGTCCCGCATATAATGGGGCACGCCGCGGGCGTGCGCGGCGAGAGCGACCTCAACCCTTGTCCGCACCCGCTCGCGTGAGGAACGAGATGATCCCAGCCGACGACGCCAGCACGCTATCTCTGCTCTATCACATCAACTCCGAGCCTTGGGACAACGCCGAGGCTTATAAGGAGGCGCAGGATTACGAGGTCGAGTATAAAGAGATGGCCGGCCCGGGCGACGCCCTCAAGCTGCCCGCGCCGGCGGCGTCGCCTTTCATGCGGCTCCTGCAAGCGCGCGAGTCGTGCCGCGATTACCGCCTGTGCCCCATGCCCGCGCAAGTCCTCTCGAACATCCTCGCGAGCGCGTCCGGCGTGACACGTACCCAACACCTCGACGGCATCGGCGGCATCTATCTCCGCACGGCACCGTCAGCCGGCGGCCTCTTCCCGCTCGAAATATACGCACTCGCACGAGAGGTCGAGGGCGCGGCGGACGGCCTGTATCACTATAACGTGCGCCGTCACGGCCTGGAGCTGCTCAAGGCCGGGGGCTGGTTCGCGGAGCTTGACCACGCCCTGCTGATGGCCCCCCTCGTTCAAGGGGCGAACCTGATACTGTTTCTAAGCGCGATCTTCGCCCGCTCGCAGAAGAAATATGGGCCGCGGGGCTACCGCTACATTACGCTTGAAGCGGGACATGTGGCGCAGAATGTTTGCCTCAGCGCCATCGAGCAGGGCCTCGGCAGCCTGTGCATGGGCGGCTACCTCGACGGCCGGCTTAACGGCTTCCTCGGACTCGACGGCATTCAAGAGGCAGTGGTCTATTCCCTGGCCGTGGGCTACCGTGACCTCCACCACAACTGAGGTCAACTATAACGAGAGTTCTGCCGCTTGATTAGAGCTGCACCCGGCCGCGAACTCCGCCGGTGTCTGGTGTTGTAGGCTCCGATGCGGACGCGCGACATTTGACCCAGCGCTCGCCATAGTCCGCCACGACTTAAGTCACAACGTGCTTATGATGTCGTAGCCAGCTTTCTACCTCATCTTCGACCGTCAGAACTAGCCAGGGCGTTTCCGCGTTCGAGGGGGAGAGCTTGTAACGATTGAGCCGAAGGAACTCACTCATGGCTGCCGCCGTCGTCCTTTTGTTGCCGCCGACTCAAGGATGAGCTTTAATCTGTCCAAGGCGGCTTCAGCGGTGTTGATGAACACTGAAAACAATCCAACACGAGAAGACGGCGGGCGACTGTTGAGGCGCTTCGGGCTGGTGCAGGCGACGGCGCTCAACATGTCGAACATGATCGGCGTCGGGCCGTTCATCACCATCCCGCTGCTGATGTCGGCGCTCGGCGGGCCGCAGGCGATGATCGGCTGGGTCATCGCCGTCCTGATTGCGATCTTCGACGGGATGATCTGGAGCGAGCTGGGCGCGATGATGCCCGGCTCGGGCGGCTCGTACCTCTACCTGCGCGAAGCCTACGGGCGCGCGGGCGTAGGGCGGATGATGGCCTTCCTCTTCATCTGGCAGTTCATCATGAGCGGGCCGCTCGAGATCGCTTCCGGCTACATCGGCTTCGCGCACTACGCGGGCTACATCTGGCGCGGGCTGACGCCGGCGGGGACGATACTCATCGCCGCCGGCGTCGGCGTCGTCAACATCGTCCTGCTCTACCGGCGCATCACCTTCATCGGCAAGGTCACGGTCGCGCTGTGGGTCGGGACGCTTCTGACGACGCTCGCCGTCATCTTCGCCGGCGCGCGCCACTTCGACCCGAGGCTTGCGTTCGACTTTCCGCCCGGTGCGTTCAACTTCTCCCTCGGCTTCCTGCTCGGACTCGGCGCGGCGACGCGCATCGGCGTCTATGACTATCTCGGCTACTACGACGTGTGCTACATCGCCGACGAGGTGAAAGAGCCGGGTCGCGTCATCCCGCGCTCGATCATCTGGAGCGTCCTGTGCGTTGCGGTCATCTACTTCGCGATCAACCTCTCAATCATCGGCGTCGTGCCGTGGCGCTACTTCGTGCCGGCGGACGCGCGGCCCGAATCGGACTTCGTCGTCTCGATCTTCATGGAGAGGATTTACGGGCGCGGCGTGGCGACTATCTTCACGGCGATGGTTCTGTGGACGGCCTTCGGCTCGGTCTTCGCGCTGCTGCTCGGCTACTCGCGCATCCCTTACGCCGCCGCGCTCGACGGCTATTTCTTCAAGGTGTTCGGTCGGCTCCACCCTTCGAAGAGGTTCCCGCACGTCTCGCTGCTCGCCATCGGCGTCATCTCCATCCTGTGCAGCCTCTTCTCGCTCGGCATGGTCATTGACGCGCTGATCACGACGCGCATACTAGTGCAGTTCATCGGGCAGGTCTTCGCGGTGATATTACTCAGGCGTAGAGAACCCGACCGACCGCGCCCGTACCGCATGTTGTTCTACCCGCTGCCGGCCCTTCTGGCATTAGTCGGCTGGATATTTGTCTTTGCCACGACTGAGTTGAAGGTAATACTGTTCGGTCTGGGCACGCTCGCGGCGGGGGTGATCCTTTTCCTTGTGTGGTCGTGGCGGACGCGGCGGTGGCCCTTCGCCGAGTCGGTGACTGCTGCGGCGGATTAAGAAAAGCAGCTTGGTACTACCACTGTGACGGGTGATAGTGGCGTAAGCGGCTGACCTCCGTTAGCGTGTGACATCAACTCCGCGCCGTCGCAACTAACCACGAAGCTCCATGGATTTCATTCTCTCTTAAAAGAGGTGCAAGCGGGTATGAAGATGTCTCTCCTGGGCACACTCGTTCTCCTGATCACGATGAGCGGATCACTGGCGGCTCAAAGCACGAACGGGAGAAACGCGGGTGGCCGTCTGTTACTCAAGGAGAACTGGCGCATTCAGTCGTCGGCGCTGGCGAAGGAGGGCGGCGATGCGCTCTCGACGCCCCGCTACAAGACTGCGGGTTGGTATCAGGCGACGATCCCTTCGACGGTCGTAGGGGCGCTCGTCGAGGACAAGGTGTATCCCGACCCGTTCCGCGGCATGAACCTGCGTCTGATGCCCGGCTGCAGCTACCCCGTCGGCAGTAACTTCGCGAACCTGCCGATGCCGGACGACAGCCCTTACGACAAGTCCTGGTGGTATCGCACGGAGTTTCAAATCCCCGCAGCCGACCGCGGGCAAAGGCTGTGGCTGCATTTCGACGGTATCAACTACAGCGCGAACGTCTGGCTCAACGGGCGTAAGATAGCCGACTCGGCGGACGTTGCCGGCTCATTCCGCCGCTACGAGTTCGACGTGACCGACGCGGCGCGCGTCGGCGGCACAAACGCGCTCGCCGTCGAGGTCTTCGCGCCGAAGCCGGACGATCTGGCGCTCACCTGGGTTGACTGGAACCCGACGCCGCCCGACAAGATGATGGGACTCTGGCACGACGTGTACCTGACGACGAGCGGGCCGGTCAGCCTGCGCTTCCCGCAGGTTGTCACCAGACTCGATCAGCCTTCGCTCGCCGCAGCGCACCTCACCGTCAACGCGGAACTTCACAACGCGACGAACCGGCCCGTCGAAGGCACGCTCAAAGGGCGGATCGAGAAGATTCAATTTTCAAAGGGTGTGCGGCTCGAACCCGGCGAGACGAAGGTTGTCAGCTTCACGCCCGAAGAGTTTCGCCAACTCAACCTTACGAACCCGCGCCTCTGGTGGCCTGCGAGTCTCGGAGCGCCGAACCTTTATGAACTCGCCATGCAGTTCGAGACGGGAGGCCGCGTCTCGGACTCTCAGACCACACGCTTCGGGATCAGGGAAGTCACCTCAGAAGTTGACGCGGACGCCCACCGCGTCTTCAAGGTCAACGGGCAGAAGGTTCTGATCCGCGGCGGCGGTTGGGCGCCCGACATGTTCCTGCGCTTCAACCCGCAGCGACTCGAAGCAGAGTTCCGCTACGTCAAGAACATGAACTTGAACGCGATCCGGCTCGAAGGCAAACTCGAATCGGATTACTTCTACGATCTCGCTGATCGCGAGGGCATCCTCGTGCTGGCCGGCTGGTGCTGTTGCAGTCACTGGGAACACTGGACGCACCGTCAGGATTATCAGGAAGGCCCCGTGTGGGGGCCGGAGGACTACACGGTCGCGGCTGCTTCGCAGACCGATCAGATCAAACGCTTGAGGAATCATCCGAGTCTGCTCGTCTGGCTCAACGGCAGCGACAACCCGCCGCCCGCCGACGTGGAGAAGATGTATGACGACATCCTGCAAAAGGAGAACTGGCCCAACCCTTCGCTCTCGTCGGCGACGGCTCAGCCCACAGAACTGACTGGCGCGTCGGGCGTGAAGATGGAAGGCCCTTACGAGTGGGTGCCGCCTACCTACTGGCTTCAAGATAACAAGCACGGCGGCGCGCACGGCTTCGCCACAGAGATAAGCCCCGGCCCGGCAGTGCCGCCCGTCGAGAGCCTGCACAGGATGCTGCCGCCCGAACACCTCTGGCCTATCGACGACGTGTGGAGCTTTCACGCTGGCGGCGGTAAGTTCAAGACGCTCGACGTATTCACCGCCGCGATGACGGCGCGCTACGGCGAGGCGAAGGGACTCGAAGACTACGCCGCGAAGTCGCAGTTGATGACATACGAGGGGCAGCGCGCGATGTTCGAATCCTACGCGAAGAACAAGTACGCCTCGACCGGCGTCGTCCAGTGGATGCTTAACAACGCTTGGCCATCGCTCATCTGGCACCTCTACGACTACTACCTACGCCCCGGCGGCGGCTACTTCGGCACGAAGAAGGCTTGCGAGCCGGTACACGTGCAATACTCTTACGACGACGGAACAATCGTCGCGGTCAACAACACGCGCCAGACGCGCGGGGGCTTGAGGCTGACGGCGAAAGTCTTCGACATCAACCTCGCCGAGAAGTTCTCGAAGACCGCAGACATAGACCTGCCGGCGGATACGAATATCCGCGCCTTCACAGTCCCGAAGCCGGACGGGATAACGCCGACCTACTTTCTCCGCCTAACGCTCGAAGCGAAGGACGGCACGCCCGTCAGCTCCAACTTCTACTGGCTCTCGACGAAAGATGACGTGCTCGACTGGGACAAATCAACCTGGTACTACACGCCGACGCAGTCTTTCGCGGACTACACGCAGCTTCAGAGTCTGCGCCCCGTTACGCTGAGCGCTTTCGGCTGGACGGTGCGCCGCGGCGACGAAGAGGTTGCGCACGTGACGCTGGAGAATCCTGACCGCAACCTTGCCTTCTTCGTCCGTTTGCAGATTCAACGCGGGCGCGGTGGCGAGGAGATCTTGCCCGTCCTCTGGGAGGACAACTACGTCTCGCTGCTGCCGGGCGAGAGGAGGGAATTGACGGCCACCTACCGCGCCAAAGATTTGGGCGGCGCGCGACCGTCGCTCGCCGTCGGCGGCTGGAACGTCCCGGCGGAACATCACGCACTGATAACGTCTCCGCCCCGCGGTGGCAGACGTTAACCGAAAACAAACCTGTGACCGAACAGGCGCGGCGCAAGCATTCCCGCGCCTCTTCAATAACGCCGCATCTGGTATCCGTATGCGGCGGAGCGCGGACACTGAAGCTTTCCGTTGCGGACGTTTAAATTGATGACGAACGACTCGTCCCATAGCTCTTTAGTTCTCACCCGGCGGGAGATGATCAAGACGACCTGTGCCGCCTTCGGCGCGCTCGCCGTCGGCCACAGTCTATCTACACGCTCCGCCACCCTCACCTCGAAAGTTGATCTCACGAGCCGCCGCCCGCCCGCAGCCGAGCGCCGGTTCACAAGCCCGGCTGTCGAGGCGAAGATTCGGGAGTTGAAGCGCGCCGTCGCCGACCCGGAACTCGCCTGGCTCTTCGAGAACTGCTTCCCGAACACACTCGACACGACCGTGGAGTTCGGCGTCCGCGACGGCAGGCCCGACACGCTGGTCATCACCGGCGACATCGGCGCCATGTGGCTGCGCGACTCGACCGCGCAGGTCACGCCATACCTTCCGCTCGCGCGCGATGATAAGCGTCTGCAAGAGCTAATAGCCGGAGTCATCAACCGGCAGACGCGCTGCATCCTGATAGACCCTTACGCCAACGCCTTCAGCTTCGGCGCGAAAGCCTGCCCCTGGGGCGAGCACGACCAGGCGCGCATGAGGCCGGAACTGTGCGAGCGCAAGTGGGAGATAGACTCGCTCTGTTACCCGGTGCGCCTGTCATATAATTTTTGGAAAACGACCGGCGACACCTCCTGCTTCCACGCCGAGTGGCGGCAGGCGAGCAGGCTCATCCTACAAACGTTCCGCGAGCAGCAGCGTAAGGGCGACGCCGGACCATACTCCTTCCAGCGGCAGGCCGCCAACCCCTACGACACGCTGCCGCTCGACGGGCGCGGCAACCCGGCGCGCCCCGTCGGCCTGATCCATTCGGGCTTTAGACCTTCGGACGACGCCTGTGTCTATCCTTTCCTCATCCCTTCGAACTTCTTCGCCGTCGTTGCGCTCAACCAACTGGCGGAGATTCATATCTCGGTGTTCGCCGACAAATCATTCGCCGACGAATGCCGCAACTTGGCGCATGAGGTTAGCGCCGGCCTCGCTCGTTACGCGGTCGCGCACCACCCGGCGCGCGGCGCGATCTGGGCCTATGAGGTTGACGGCTTCGGCAACCAGCTCATGATGGACGACGCCAACGTGCCGAGCCTTCTGTCGCTGCCTTACCTCGGCTGCTGCGCGCACGGTGACCCGATTTACAAACGCACGCGCGCCTTCGTCCTGAGCGAAGACAACCCTTACTTCTTCCGCGGGCGCGCGGGCGAAGGCGTGGGCGGGCCGCACGTCGGCTTGGGCATGATCTGGCCGCTGGGGGTTATCATGCGCGGGCTGACGAGCGATGACGAGCTTGAGATCGCGATGTGTCTGAGGCTGCTCAAGACGACGCACGCCGGGACGGGCTTCATGCACGAGTCGTTCTTCAAGGACGACCCGAGAAGGTTCACGCGCTCCTGGTTCGCGTGGGCCAACACCCTGTTCGGCGAGTTAGTATTGCAAGTGTACGCCGCGCGCCCGCACTTGCTGCGTGCGTCATAAGACCGAATGCTCCATCGCCGGCACAATCGGATGTCTCGGCGCATCCTTTTTCTTGTTAAGGGGTACGAATTAATATACAGGTCTCTCTTGCTCGCGGCTCTTCTGCTCGTCTGCGCAACGGCAGCGCTGGGGCAAACGGCGCGTGTCGGCGACGGGGCGCGGCTGCTCCGCTTCCCGGACATACACGGCGACATGATCGCCTTCGTCTATGCGGGCGACATCTGGACTGTGCCCGCCGCGGGCGAGGCGCTTGGCGCTCAGACGGAAGGGAGGCAGCGGCGGACGTGGTGCGACCCGCGGGCCGTCCGCTAATAATCCTTACGTAAAGAGGCCGCCGGATGAAACACTCATCAAGGAGATAAATCATGCCCCGCTGGCGACTTATAAACAACTCCGCCTTTCATCACGAAACGGACGCGCCGCAGGGCCAATACGTCGTGCGTCGGGTCGCCTTCGACGGCGATCAGGTCGGCCAGCAGTCCCGCCTTCACCAGCCCGATCTTATCCTCCATGTGGAGGACGCGCGCGTCAACGGACGTGGCGGAGCGCAGCGCATCTATCAAGGGCATGCCGAAGTTCACCATCGCTTCGATCTCGCGAGCGTTGTCGCCGTGAGCGTAAACGCCTACGTCGCTGCCGCTCGCGATGGTCACGCCCTCCCGGAGGGCTGCTTGGAAGACCTCGCGCTTGTGCGCGGAGTTCGCGCCGGCGATGGAGAGCGTCGGGCAGAGCGCCGTCCCGCGCTCCTTCATCAGCCTGAACAACTCCGGCGTCCCGCCGTCCCCGTGCTCTACGGTCTCCACGCCGGCCAAGACGGCCCGCCGCATCCCTTCCGTGGTGGTCGCGTGTGCCGCCACAGGAATCCCGGCGCTCTTGGCAGTCTCGACCGCGAGCTTCAACTCCTCGAGTGAGAAAGTCGGGGCCGCCCCGCTCCTACCCCAGCGGTAATCGGCGTAGAGCTTGACCCAGTCGGCGCCTTTGCCGATCTGTTCGCGCACGGCGCGCACTAGGCCCTCCGGGCCGTCGGCCTCCTCCGCGCCCTGCGGGACGTTCCACTCCGGCGCGTAGCCTTTCGGCCCGTAGGAGCCGGTCGCCACGATGGCGCGCGTCGCCACGAGCATACGCGGGCCCGGGATTATTCCCTGCTGAACCGCCTGCTTGAGTCCCACGTCGGCGTAGCCTGCGCCTTCAGTTCCGAGGTCGCGGATCGTTGTGAACCCGGCCAACAAAGTGCTGCGTAGGTGATTGGTGGCGCGCGCTACCCTCAGACTGAGGGCCTCGCGCGCCACTTGGTCGTTCCACGGCGTTTCGCTGTACGGGTGCAACAGGACGTGTGAGTGCGCTTCGATGAGGCCGGGCAGCAGCGTCATCCCCGGCAGTTCGACCACCTTGGCGTCGGCGGGGGCGCGGACTTCTCCCGCGGGCCCCACGGCTTCAATGCGCTCGCCGCGCACCAGCACCACCCAGCCGTCACGCAGTTGCGCGGATTCGCCGTCGAATACGTGTCCGGGCTTGAGCAGGTAAACGACATCGGACTGAACCGCTCCCGTCGATTGAGTCCCGCCGGTCGGATAAGCAATCATACAGCACAATATTACCAGGATCATGTAACGCATATTCGCCACCTTCTATAGCGGGAGTTGCGCTTCACGGCCTCCGCTCATGGTCAGACAAAGAATAATTCCTCATTCGACTAAAACCCTTCCGGCCTTTCCCCCGCCACGCCGAACTCCCGTTCGAGCGCCAGACCCACCTGCCCGACCAACCCATCGTCGAACAGACGACCGAGGATCGTGATCCCGTGCGGCACGCGGCGGGGCGGATCGAACTTCGGCAGCGGACTGGCCGGGTCCGGGGCCCAGTCACTTCGCGCTTCCGAGACCTCGACGAACCCCGCGCGCAGCGTGAGCGACGGATGACCTGTGAAGTTCGTGATGGTGAGCTGCTCGTCGCGTAGCGACGGCACGATCAGCAGGTCAACGTCTCGGAAGACGCGCGCTATCTCCGAGGCCACCTTGCGCCGGAGCCGGTCGGCCTGCACGAAATCCACCGCGGAGAGAAATCGCGCTTGGCGGAAAAGGTTGGGCCACGCGTCCTTGACCTGCATCTTCAACGACCCGAGTCCGCCATTGAGCGCCAACTCCTCGAACGACGCCGCGCCCTCGGCGAACAGGATCGGCATCAGCGAGCCGTAGGGCCAGTCGGGGAGCGTCACTTCTTTCAGTTCCATCCCCAGCTTTCTGATCGTCTCCATCGCCGCACGGTCAACGTCCGTCGCGGGACTCTCTTTCATCCACTGGGCGAGGTAGCCCACTTTCAATCCCGCAACCGAAGCCGCGGCGTCGAAATCCAGATGGCTCGGCACGCTCGACGCGTCGCCCGCGTCCGGCCCGCTGATGGCCCGGAGCACGAGCATCGCGTCTTCCACCGAACGCGTCATCGGGCCGAGCTTGTCCAGAGACCAGCAAAGCGTCATCGCGCCGGTACGTGCCACGCGCCCGAACGTTGGGCGCAGCCCCGTCACGCCGCAACGCATCGCGGGGCTGACGATGCTCCCGCCCGTCTCGCTGCCGACGGAAAATGCCACCAGCGCCGCGGCGGTCGCCGCCCCGGGGCCGGCGCTCGACCCCGAAGCGCCCTCCTCCAGAAGCCACGGGTTCATCGTCTGGCCGCCGAACCAGATGTCGTTCAGGGCGAGCGCGCCGAGCGAGAGCTTCGCCAACATCACCGCGCCGGCGTCGTCGAGCCTTCTGACCACCGCGGAGTCCGCCGAGGGGACGCGGTTGCGGAACGGCTCAGCGCCGTAGGTGGTCGGAATGTCTTTCGTATCGAGCAGGTCTTTCACGCCGTAAGGGATGCCGTGCAGCGGGCCGCGGTATTTGCCGGCGGCGATCTCTGCATCCGCCGACTTCGCGCGCGCGAGCGCGTGGTCTCTGGTCAGCGTGATGACGGAGCGAATCTTTGGGTCCAACCGTTCGATGCGACTGAGGTAGATATTCGTCAGTCGCTCGGAGGTGAGTTGCCGCGATTCGATCCACCTCGACAGTTGCGTCACGGGCGCGAACGCGATGTCGTCGTCCGATGACGGCAGCGGTGCGCCGTCGTCCTTCGATCGGACGAACCGATCCGTTGACGACGGCAACACCAGCCCCGGGAGCATCGGGTTCCAGAGTGTGGCCGGCGCGTCAGTCGCCTCGATTGCCACTTTCCTCGGGCCGGTGCGACGCTCAAGGTACGGGGCCATTGACTCGCGCCAAGAGTCGGCGGCCTGCTGGCGCTCGGCGGGCGTCATCGTGACCTGCATCAGCTTCTCGGCCTCGGCGAACGTCGCAGGCGTCACGACTGGGCCGGAGCCACGGCCTGTGCCGAACGTGGGCGGGGCGCCCGCCGTCGCTGATTGCGGATTGGCAGGCGTCGCCTCTTTGCGACACGCGGCTGCAACGACGAGAAAGCCAAGGGGCGCGCGTAGCAGGAACTGTCGTCGAGTGTTCATAGGATGAGGAGACTACTCTCACCTGATTACCGGGGCAAGCCGGGGCGCTCAAAGCAACTCAAGAAAACAATTCTCACTTGCCACACGCCGTCGTAGAGCCGCAGCGGGGCGTAAGGGTCATCCGAAGGCGCTGGAGCGGTTGCTCAAAATAGAGTTTGCGAGCAGAACTAAAACTGCCAGACGCATGAAACATCTCCTTTAGTATGTCAGCGAATACTTCTTCACCGGCCCCGCGCGGTCTGCGCCAATGATCATCGCTCTCGAAATACTTTCATAAGAAAATTTTGCCTTCAAGGAAAGGCACTGCGCGACCGGCGATCCGTACACGCGCGCCGCAGTCTTCGCACAACAGTTCGCCGCCGCGCAGGGAGAGTTGCCGCGCCCGAAGTCTGGTCTTGCCCAGTCGTCTGGACCAATACGGATCAGTGTGCAATGCGCCGAGCCGGTGACAGAGTCTTCAGGCACGCCCCTTGACGGCGCGAAATAGCGGGAGACAAAATCCACTTCGCTGCCCGGAGCAGTCAGGATCACGTTGCGCGGGGCCAACGCAGCCAACCCCTTCATGTCCGGCTGGAGCGCACGCACGCACCTCCGTCTCATAGACAGCCAGATATGGAAGTCGCGTTCGATCTTGTGAGCAGTTTTGGCGGTCATCAGTCTTCGTCCCTCTCTGATGCCAACGCTGAAATGGCGTCCTCGAAAGGGAGGCGCGTCGCGGGCACCTTCCAGAACGTGGCGTCATTGAGTCTAGCTCTTAGAGGTTAGGGCTGCGCGGGAACTTCACGAACGGCAGGCGCGTGCCGCGGACGATTATTTGGTCGGAGCGGATCGCGGCGGGCGCTTCGTAGCCGTTGCTGCCGGCGGCGGCGATGATATCGTCCTGGTCAACGCCGTCGCCGCTGACGCCGACGCCGCCCACAAGCTCGCCGTTCTTGTAGAGTGGGACGCTGCCCGGAAAGATTTGGATGCCGTTCGGTATGTTTGGAATCGTCGTGCAGCGCACGTCCGCCCCGCCCAAGGCGGCGAGCAGGTTCGTTTTGATGAGGTCGAGTTGCAGGCCGTCGTTGAAGACGCTCCACTCCGTGATCTCGCGGCTGAACGGCCCCGCAGGGTTCGGGTTCAGCCCGTCCGGGTAGAAGGGGCGCGAGAGGAATCCGCCCGCGCGGTCGGAGAACGCGACCGAGCCGTCGAGCTTGAGTCCGTCGGCTGCGGCGCGGTCAACGTAACCGCCGAGCCCCGCGCCGCGGAGCAACGTCGCGGCGTTGCGGTTCGAGTAGAAGGCTGCGGTGCGCGCCTTCTGCGCCGACACGTCGAAGCCGAAGACGGGCGCGTCCGTCATGCGGAAGATGCCGAGGACGTTGCCGTCAACGTCAACGACAGTAATCGAGACGCGCGTGGCACTCCCCAACGGTTGTCGTATCGCGGCGCGCGTGATGTCGGCCTGCTGCGCCGCCTGACTGATGATACGCTGCACGTCGGCCGCCGTCAGGGTGTTGGACGACGCGGAAGAACTGCCCGTGAATGGGAAGAAGCGAGTGTCAACAGCGCCGCTCACGCTTCCCACGGTCGCGGCCACGAACTCGGAGGGCTGCGCGGCGAGCACAGGGGAAGTGAGTGAGCCGGTCAGCGAAGGGAAGGGAATCGTCGAGGGTCGCGGCGCGTCTGCATCTGTCACGTTGAGGTAGGCGAGGCGCACGCCGCCCGCGATGATGTTGTCGCCGCGTATCAAGTCCGGCGGTTGGAAGCCGCGTTGCGCGGCGACGGCTATCAACTCCTCGAAGGGCTTGTCGAAGTCCGTTGGGTCTTTATCTAAAGTGTAGAGTCCGTCGCCCTCGATGCCGACGCCGCCCACGGCGACTCCGTTCTTGTAGAGCGGCGCGCTGCCCGCGTCGGCGGAGAGGCCGAGCGGGAGCGCGGGGCGCTTGATGTCGCTGCAAGGCAGTTGCGAGAACTGCACGCCGAAGAGCGGGCCGCCCGGCTGGAACGAGACACCCGGCGGAAAATGTTCCTGGATGATGAAGCTCGCGGTGCGCGTCGTGAAGGCGTTGCCCTCGGTGCTGAAGACGCTGGCCGTGCCCGCTTTTGAAATCGCGGCGAGCGACGCGGGCACGTCGAGTCCCTCAAGCCCCTGACCCGCGCGACCGCCGCCCGTGATGTGTGTCGTCGCGGGCGCGCCCGTCATCTGAAAGACGCCGAGCACATTTCCTTCGCGGTCTGTGACGGCGACCGTCACCGCGCGGTTCAACACGGCTGCTGCCGAGACGGCCTGCGCGATCACGGTCTGCACATCCGCCACGTTGAGGTTGCCCGCCGTGACGGGGTTCGTGTTCGGAGTCGGCGCGGCTGCTGCCGTCGCGGGTGTCGGTATGGCTCCGATGTCGTCGGGCGGGCCACCGCCGACGTGGCCGACTCCGACGCGCACGCGGTTGCTCGCCGCGCCGCGGTAACTTATCCGCACCAGCACGTCGCCGACATCTCCTAGGTCGTCGTTCAGACGGACGACCACGGAACTCATCCACTCCTGCCCCGGAACCGGGCCGACATGCTCGACCGCGAGCGGGTACGTGCGCCCCGCCGCGTCCACGGCGTCAGCCGTGACGGCGGAAGCGTCTTCGCCCGCCGCGAGGTGCAGGTTCATCGCGAAGAGCATCACGCGCGTCCGCGCGTCGGTGCCGAACGGTAAGGGCGAGGTCGGCGCGAAAGGCTCGCGCAGGCGCGTCACGGATTCGAGCGCGACGGCGCGCGTCGAGCCGGCCTCGCTGATGAGCACGGGACTGGCGGACTGCGCCGACGAGAGGCGCGCCGGGGCCGAAAGAAGTGCGGCGACGGCGAGCAAGAGTGCCGCGAGCAGCAGCCGTCGGTTCGTGGGCGGCGATGTGGGAGTCCTCATCATAAAGAGAAAATGGCGGCGGCGTATCTTCGTAGTCGGCGCGTGCGTTTTTCGACGGGACACAATCTAACACTACTCCGCCCTGAGTCAAGATACTTTGTTCGCGCGCGGGGGTTCTCGAACGCCGCCCCGACGGGCTTTATTCGAGTCGCAGCGCCCCGGCGCGACGTATTTTATTGTCGCAGGAGTGCCCGCCGTGCTAAAAGAGGGCCTTCACGGTTTCAAAAAACAGACTTGAAAAGAACAAGGCGGTCTTCGGGCAAGCTCCAGCGGTTCTGTTTTCTACTCCGACGACGGGCGGCGCTTTCAAGCCGTCTGAGACATTCCATGTTTCATATTCTTCCCCGAACCCTTCCGACCGCGTGCGCCGTGCTCCTCTTTTTCGCCGCCGCGTCAGCCGCCGCGGCGCAGGAGCGCGGGCGCCTGACGGGCCGCGTCCTCGACTCCGCCGGCACGTCCGCCGCGGGCGTGGGCGGCGTCACAGTCGTCGCCGTCAATCAAGTCAGCACCAAGTCCTACCGCGCCCGGACGAAACCCGACGGCACGTACTCACTGCAACTCCCCGCGGGCGCGTACCGCGTCCGACTGGAAGCACCGTTCAAAGCGAGCTTCGACAGCAAAGGCAAGTACGGCCCCTTCGCCTTACCGCGCGGCGAGGCGTTGGAGAACGTTGATGTCGAGCCGAGCCGCGACACGACGCTCGACATCACGCTCGCGAAGAAGGAGGGCGCGACGCAGGAGATTACGCCGCCCGCGGGCAAGGGCGACGAAAATAGGCCGAACGGCTACGCGGGCGCGTCGGGCGTGAAGACGGAAGCGCCGACGCGACCCGACCGCGTGCCCGTGCGCGACCGCTGGCGCATAGGCTTCCCCGAATACAGTCGCTACGGAAGCGTCGCGGGCGGGCGCGACATAATGTTCCGCCGCGGGAGCGCGCTCAACCCCTACGACCAGAGCATACTCAAAGGCGACTACCCCGTCTTCGGCCAACACCTCTTCATGATCCTCTCGGCGACGAGCTTCACCGCCGTCCAGCAGCAGCGCACGCCCACGCCCTCGAACGTGAGCAGCGCGCGGCCCGGCAGCGCCGAGTTCTTCGGTAAGCCCGAAGTGCTCGCCCTCGACCAGGTGCTCCAGTTCTCCTTCGAGATGTTCGGCGGCGACTCGACCTTCAAGCCGCGGCAGTGGGCGATCAAGATTTCTCCGACCTTCAGCCTGCCGAACTACGTCCGCGCCCGCGAGCAGGGCGTCATCAACATTGACCCGCGCCGCGGCACGAGCCGCACGGACTGGCACTTCTCACTGGAAGACGCCTTCGCCGAGGTCAAGCTCGAAGACGTGAACGCCAATTACGACGCCGTCTCTTTGCGCGTCGGCATCCAGCCCTTCGTCTCCGACTTCCGCGGCTTCATATTCACCGACAATAACCTCGGCGCTCGCCTCTTCGGCGCGTTCCGAAACAACCGATACCAGTTCAACCTCGCATACTTCGCGCAGCTCGAAAAGGACACAAACAGCGGACTCAACCGCTTCGACCGCCGCCAGCAGAACGTCTACGTCGCAAACCTCTACAAGCAGGACTTTCTCGCGAAGGGCTACACGGCGCAACTCAGTTTCCACTTCAACGACGACCGGCGCAGCATCCAGTTCGACCGCAACGGATTTCAAGTTCGCCCTGCGGTCGTCGGCGACGCGCGCCCGCACTCGATCAAGGTCGGATACCTCGGCTTCTCCGGCGACGGCCACATCGGCAAGCTCAACCTGACAAACTCATACTACTTCGCGCTCGGCACGGACTCGCGCAATCCCATCGCCGGGCGACAGACTCGTATCAAGGCGCACATGGCCGCCGCCGAGACCTCGATGGACAAGGACTACCAGCGCTTCCGCGCCTCCTTCTTCTTCGCTTCGGGAGACAAGGACCCGACCGACAACAAGGCGACGGGCTTCGACTCCATACTCGACGACCCGAACTTCGTCGGCGGTCAGTTCTCCTTCTGGAACCGCGTCGGCATCCCGCTCGCGGGAACTGCCGTCGGGCTTGTCCAGCCCTTGAGCCTCCTGCCTTCTTTGCGCAGCAGCAAGACGCAGGGGCAGGCGAACTTCGTCAACCCCGGCATACTCATCGGCAACCTCGGCTACGATCTGGAACTGACGCAGCGCATCAAGGCCGTCTTCAACTTCAACTACCTGCGCTTTCATCGAACTGAGCCGCTCGAATATTTACTTTTCCAGAACCACATCCGCCACGACATCGGCGAAGACTTGAGCGTCGGCGTCGCCTATCGCCCGCGGCTCATTAACAACATCACGCTCAACTTCGGCGCGGCGATGCTGAAACCCGGCAAGGGCTTCCGCGACATCTTCACGGACAGCACGCGCAACTGCCCGCCCAACGTGCGCAGCTTCTGCACGCCGGACAACACCGTGATTGACCCGTCGAAGCCGCTCTACGCGCTCTTCGGCTCGGTCAGATTCTCATTCTGATTTCGACCGCGGGAACAACGGAGGGCACATGCATCGGCACAGTTCGGTTGACGGGTTCAAAATCTTTCTCTCGCTCGCGGCGCTCTGCGCGCTTGGCCTGCTCGCGCTCGGCGGCGTCCGCTCCTCGGCGCGCGGCGGCAAGACGGCGCACGCCCCCGCACGCGCCTCGCGCGGCGACACGAACGGCGCTCCCGCCCCGGCGGCGACGGACGCGCTGAAGCCGACCGCCTCGCACCCGCCGGCCCCAACGCGCGCCGCGCGCCTTCAAACTCCTGCACAAGCGAAGCCGACACCCGCGCAGGCGAAGCCGAGTCCCGCGCCGTCGCCCGCGCAGGCCGAGCAGCCGAAGGTCGAGGGCTGCATTAGTTGTCACGGCCAGACCGAGCCGATGCACAAGACGCGCGACGGCAAGCTCAAAGAGGACGGAACCGACCGGCAGAATCTCACCTGCACCTCTTGTCACGGCGGCAACCCTGTCTCCCAACTCGACGACGCGTCGCGCGGCAGGCTACACCACGGCGACGCGGAGTTCGACAAGGTTATGAAGTCGGCGCACGTCGCGCCGCGCTACCCCGACCGCTGGGCAGGCCGTGACGGCAAATATTCGAGCGCGAACCCCGAACGCACGAACGCCCTGCTCGCCGCCGAGAGCCGCGAGTTCGTCCGCTTCGTAAACCCCGGCGACTTCCGCGTCGCCGAACTCACGTGCGCCTCGACGGGCTGTCACACTTCGGAAGTCGCCGCCGCGCGCAACAGCATGATGCGCCACGGCGCGATGCTCTGGGGCGCGGCCCTCTACAACAACGGCGGCTACCCCGTCAAAGACACACGCTTCGGCGAGAGCTACAGCGAGGAGGCCGGCGCTCCCGAAAGGATGATTCAACTCCCGCCGCCCTCGCCCGCGACGCGCACGTGGACGGGCGTTCTCTCCTGGCTCGACCCTTTGCCGCGCTGGGAGATTTCGCAGCCGGGCAACATCCTGCGCGTCTTCGAGCGCGGCGGTCGCGGTCGTCAGGAGGTGGGCCTGCCCGAACGCGAGAGCGACCCCGGCAAGCCCGACAAGGGCTTAAGCGCGCGCGGACTCGGAACCTTGAACCGCACAGACCCCGTCTATCTCGGCTTGCAGAAGACGCGACTCTTAGACCCGGCGCTCAACTTCCTCGGCACGAACGACCACCCCGGCGACTACCGCTCGTCGGGCTGCACGGCCTGTCACGTCGTCTATGCAAACGACCGCAGCCCGGTCTATTCGAGTCCCGTCTGGGCGCGATACGGCAACCGCGGCACGACCGCCACCGACGACGAGCAGCTCAAAGACAAAAAGGACGAGCCGGGCCACCCCATCAAGCACCAGTTCACCAATCAGATTCCGACCTCGCAGTGCATGACCTGTCACATGCACCCCGGCAACAACATGGTCGCGACGTACCTCGGCCTGCTCTGGTGGGACAACGAGACTGACGCGCGCGCCGCAGGGATGTACCCGTCGAAGCAGCGCGACATCTCTTCGGAAGAGGAGTACAGAAAACTCGACTCGAATCCCGAAGGCTCTTCGGTGCGCGGCAACTGGTCCGACCCCGCCTTCCTTGAGAAGACCGGGACGGACGAGGTCAACTCGCGCATGGAGCGCACGCAGTTCGCAGACTTCCACGGCCACGGCTGGATGTTCCGCGCCGTCTTCAAGCGCGACCGCGAGGGCTTCATGCTCGACGCGAACGGCGAGCGCGTGCGAGACGTGACGCCGGACAAGCTCAAACAGTCGGTCGAGTACCGCGACAACGCGAGCGACACGACCACGCCGCCGCCCGCGGGGCTTCCAGTCCACCTCAAAGACATCCACCTTGAGAAGGGCATGCACTGCGTTGACTGCCACTTCCAGCAGGACGCGCACGGCAACGGCATCCTCTACAACGAGCCGCGCGCCGCCGTCGAGATTGACTGCATTGACTGTCACGGCACCGTCAAAGAGCCGGCGAAGCTCGTCACTTCGAGCTTCGCCGCCGGGATAAATCTGGTCGAGCCTGCCGACGGCCAGAGCGTCAAGGACGGAATCTACATGAGAGGTCAGGGGCGCAACCTCGTCCGCGACCTCAAGACGCCCTTCACGCGCAGGAGCGGCGGGCAGCAGGTCGCCATCCCCGTCTTCCAGCGCATCAACAGCGACCAGGACAAGCAGGACTCCACGGGGAAGAGCGTGAAGCTCCACGCGGGCGACATCGTCCAGAACTCGATGGTTGAGCCGGGGCGCTGGTGGAGGGTCAAGCAGACGGCTTACACCGTGACGAAGACGAAGGGGCACGAGGCCGACTACAACTGGCGCTCGGCCTACGCCAAGACCGTCCGCATTGACGAGAACAAAAAAGAGGTCTGGGGCGAAGTGCCTTCGGACGAGAGCAAGCTCGCGCACACGAATCAGAACATGACCTGCTACTCGTGCCACTCTTCCTGGATGACGAGTTGCTTCGGCTGCCACCTCTCGATGCGCGCCAACGCAAAGATGCCGAACCGCCATTTCGAGGGCGAGACATCGCGCAACTTCACGACCTACAACTTCCAGGTGCTGCGCGACGACATCTTTATGCTGGGCAGGGACGGCACGGTCACGGGCCACCGCGTCGCGCCCGCCGCCTCGCGCTCGGCTGTACTCGTCAGTTCGCAGAACCAGAACCGCGAGTGGATTTACTCGCAGCAGCAGACCATCTCCGCCGAGGGCTTTTCCGGCCAGTCCTTCGCCACGCACGTCCCGCACACGGTGCGGGCGACGGAGACGAAGACCTGCTCCGACTGTCACGTCTCAGACCGCGGCGACAACAACGCCTGGATGGCGCAGCTATTCATGCAGGGCACGAACTTCGTCAACTTCATGGGGCGCTACGTCTATGTCGCCTCGGAGGACGCGCTCGAAGTCGTCCCCGTCACAGAACACGACGAGCCGCAGGCCGTCATCGGCAGCACGCTTCAGGAAGTCGCCTACCCCGACGACTTCCGTGACTTCGTCGCGGGCGGACGAAAACTTAAAACCTTCTACGAGCACAAGGGCAACCCCGAAGTACTCGGTGTTCAGCTTCGAGGCGAGTACGCATACGTCGCCGCCGGGCCGGGCGGCCTTCGCGTCTACGACGTGGCGCAGATAGATCACAAGGGTTTCTCTGAGCGCATCATGACCGCGCCAGTCTCGCGCTTCGGACAGAAGTTCTGGGTGAAGACGAAGTATGCCACCGCCGTCGCCTCGCCGACGACTCTGGGCGTTGACCCCGCGCGCTGGCGCTTGACGAGTGACGGGCGCGAGGTTGACCCGGCGGAGGCGAAGAGGATTTGGGACGAGTGGCAGAAGCTTCCTCTGAAGGAGCGCGAGACGAAACCCGCGCCGCTCGTCAACGAGGAGCAGCCGATTCACCCGATGTACGCATACCTCTACGTCGTTGACCGCGAGGAAGGCTTGATACTCGTCAACGCCGCGACGCTCCTCGACGGCGACCCGCTCAACAACTACCTGAAGCGTGCCGCGCTCACGGTCGAAGGCGGGCAGGCCGACCACTTCAACCCCGGCGGCGTGCTCTCGGACGCGAACAACATCACCATCGCCGGCACGTTCGCATACGTCACGACCGCCAAAGGTCTCGTCATCGTTGACATTGACAACCCGACCTCGCCGCGCGTCGTGAAGACAATCGGCGAGCCACAGCTTCGTCACCCGCGCTCAATCGCCGTGCAGTTCCGCTACGGCTTCTTGACGGACGACGACGGCCTCAAGGTCATAGACCTGACGCTCATCCCGCCCGGCCCCTGCAAAGATTCTTCGTCCGCGACTTGCAAGTCGCTTCCGCGCGGCGAGGTCGTGACGGGCGCGACTGTCCCGCTCGCGCACGCGCAGGACGTTTACGTCGCACGCACCTACGCATACGTCGCCGACGGCCCCGATGGCGTCGCTATCATAGACGTGACGCGCCCCGAAGCGCCGCGCCTCTTTATGAACTTCAACGCGGGCGGTGAGCTAAACGACACGCGACAGGTGAAGATCGCCATGACGAATGCGAGCCTCTTCGCGTACGTCGCCGACGGCAGGAACGGTCTGCGCATACTGCAACTTACTTCGCCCGAAACGATGGCGACCTACGGCGGTTTCAGCCCCGCGCCGGAGCCGCGGCTCATCTCGACCTTCCACACTCATGGGCCGGCGCTCGCTGTCTCGAAGGGACTCGACCGCGACCGCGCCGTTGACGAGAGCGGCAACCAACTCGCTGTCTTCGGTCGCCGCGGCGCGCGACCCTTCGCGCTCACCGAGATGCAGCGCCTCTACCTGCTCGACGGGAGGCTTCGCACAGTGCTCGACGCCGACGAATTGAAAGAGCCGCCCCCGCGGACACGCGACCCCCTCAGATAGAGCGTTTCGCACTTGGAGAAACTGGTTGTTGATGCCGAAGGCAGGCTTACTATCCCGCCTCATATCTCGGAGAAGCGCGGCCTGCGCCTCGGCGACGAGTTGACACTTATAGAAGCGGCTGAAGGCTTATTGGGTAGTGGCTCACGTGCAGGTGACACGTTAAAGTTCAATCATGGTCACTATTACTCTGCGATGTCAGCATTGCCAAAGCGAACGGCTGGTGCGTAACGGCCTGGCTCCTGATGGCCGCCAGCGTTATCTGTGCCGCGACTGCCACCGACGCAGTCGAGAGCAGCCGCGCAGCAACGCTTACACCGAACAGGAGCGCCAACAAATCCTTCGCGCTTATGATGAGCGGAGTTCCCTGCGCGGGCTGTCTCGCACCTTCGGCGTC